>NZ_JAUPEW010000004.1:0-282664 GCF_033052775.1 Idiomarina sp. Sol25 | reverse complement strand
GATAACGCCATCATCGTTGGCGTCTTCGGTGATGGTGACCGTCGGCGCGCTGTTGTCGTCACCCGCCTGGGTGTCGACCGTGTGCGTGGAGGTCGCGGTGCTGTCTACCGTATTGCCCGCGTCATCCGACGAGCTCACGACCACCTCGAACTCGGTGTCCGCCGCCAGGTCGCTGCCCGCCACGTCCACGCTCCACTCGCCGTTTTCATCCACGGTGGTGGTGTATTCGGTACCGTTGATGGTCATCGCAACGCTATCGCCTTCAGCGATATCGCCGCCGCTCGCGCTGCCGCTCACTGTGATGGTCTCATTACTTTCTTGCGCGTTGATAACGTCATCGTCGGTGATGTTGTTCACGCTGACCGTGCCGGCCTCGGCGCTGGTGTCTAAGGTTGCGGTGTCGGTGACGCTGCCTTCATTACCCGCAGCATCGGTGACCGTCATGGTCACGGTTAATTCGCCGTCGGTAAGCGTGCTCAGATCCTGGCCTGTGACCGTGACATTACCATTGTCATCCACACTGATATCGCTGTCTGCAACGACGATTTCCGTCGTTCCGTCGCTGATAACAATACCCTCAACCGTCGCACCGTCTTCCACCTGACCGGTGAAGCCGATGTTGCTTTGTTCATCACTGTTGATCAGATCATCGCCGAACGCGATGCTGTTGTTGCCGTCACCCGGGGCGCTGGTATCAACCGTGTGCGTGGAGGTCGCGGTGCTGTCGACCGTATTGCCCGCGTCATCCGACGAGCTAACAACCACATCAAATTCAGTATCTGCAGCCAGGTCGCTGCCCGCCACGTCCACGCTCCACTCGCCGTTTTCATCCACGGTGGTGGTGTAGTCTTCACCGTTGATGGTCATCGCAACGCTATCGCCTTCGGCGATGTCGCCCCCGCTCGCGCTGCCGCTCACCGTGATGGTCTCATTACTTTCTTGCGCGTTGAGCACATCGTCGCTGGTGATGTTGTTCACGCTCACTGTGCCGGCCTCGGCACTGGTGTCTAAGGTCGCGGTGTCGGTGACGCTGCCCTGGTTTCCGGCTTCATCCGTTACCGTCATGGTCACGGTTAATTCACCATCCGCCAGGTCGCTCAGATCCTGGCCATTGACCGTGACGTTACCATTGTCATCCACACTGATATCGCTGTCTGCTACGACGATTTCCGTCGTTCCGTCGGTAATGACAATACTGTCAACCGTCGCACCGTCTTCCACCTGACCGGTAAAGCCGATGTCGCTTTGTTCATCACTGTTGATCAGGTCATCGGCATCGCCGAACGCAATGCTGTTACCGTCATTCTCACCGTCGCCCGGTGCCGTGGTGTCTAATTCATCGTTGGTCGAAGCGCTCTGTTCGGTGCCGTTGTTATCGTTAGCCTTCGCATTAATGGTCAGCTGGCCGTCCACCAGGCCGGAGATGTCCGCATCCACTGTATACGTGCCATCGGCTGCGATGGTCGCTGTGGCCGTAACCGTGTCACCGTTCGCATCCGTAATGGTAATAGCGACTTCCGTGCCTTCCGCCATATCGGTGGAAGTACCGGAGACCGTGATGTTGCCATCGGTCACGTCACTCGTAACCGTCAGGTTCCCTGCGGTTTCATCCACTACCACGGCATCACTGTCAGTAATGGTTTCACCAGTTGCATCAACAGCGGAGGCTTGAATTGTTATATTGCCGTCGTTCAGAGAGGTAAGATCAACACCCGAAACAGAATAGCTTCCATCGGCATTAGTGGTTGTTGTAAGAGTAAACTGATTCCCTTGCGAGTCGGTTAATAGTAGGGAAACTGTGCTTGCAGGAGGCAAGTTGGTCGTTGTTCCGCTCAGAGTCAGGCCTGAGCCCCCCTGATCATACTCTGCAGTTAAGTTAATAGTGCCGGAAGAGACAGCACCGGGGTCAGGCTGCTCTACCGCCGCCGCTGTAATATCACCGCCTGCAATTTCTACAGGCGTCAAACCAATCGGTGTGTCATAAACCGTTTCTAAAACACGCGCAAGGCGAACAAAGTTACTGCCCGTGTCTCCACCCGCTGCGGCATTACCAGCGGCAGGAGCCTGAAATTGCTCTAACAGATCCCCATCTGTTTCATCCAGAACATTAAGAATATCATCTGCGCTACTCTCATCAGCGATAAACTCTAAATCATCAACTGAGTCGTCATCCGGCAATTGCTCACGAGTAATTGCAAAACTCGCACCGCCTTGAATCAGAACTTGTTCGTCATTGGGGTATTCCAGTACAACATTGCTGTTGCTTTCCGTCAGAACTACGTCGCCTTCAAAAAGCTGGTCACCAACGGCCAGGTTTTCTATGGATCCGTCTGCGCGCTGAACTTGAACATTGCCTTCAATACGAACAATTGTAGCTATCATTATATGCCTCGATTAAATTGGGGAACTATCGAGGCTAACGTTAACAAGTTTTCAACTAAATCCTATTGTACCCAGGTCCAGTTTTTTAGTTACGGTATCCAGCAAACGCCGGCTTTTAACTCAGGTTCAGGCTCGGGAATAAACTGGCAGGTAGAATAGCCTGTTTGAGCATCTTTCTCGGCTTTCTCGTTATAACGGTTCACAGCATTCAGCAACTCACTCTCATCGGTAATAGTTTCGCTACTGTAAACCACATAACCTTCCGGGCCACCGCAGGCTCTTTTGCCCACCGGCAGTACCTTACAGCTATCTATACTTTGCGCTTCCGGCTTACCAATAAGTTCTTTAATATCGGCCATAGTAACCGGAGTATCTGTTGCCGACTGGGCTGTACTGCAACCCGCCAATAGCGCGGCTGTTGCAAAAGCTAAAAGTAGTTTCATGTGTTTCACCTATAGGTTCCTTTCAATTTGCTCAAGCCGCTCAGCTAACCAGACTTTAATAATAGATTGTCTTGTTACTCCAATGCGGGCAGCCTCTTCATCTAAAGAGTCTAGCATCCATTCAGGAAAATCCACATTCACTCGCTTTTGTTTGCGCATGGGTCTTTTCGCCTTTTCCAGCTCAAGCTCATCCATAACGTCTTCATCTGAATCAAACTTTTTGTCAAATTCACTCGCTTTCATAAAGCTTCACCTCGCTATGCCTAGAGCGTCTGACAAGTCATTCCAAAGAGATTGAGCAGAGTAAAAATCAATTCCATGCTTTTGCATGTTTGATAAAATCTTTGCTCCATCAAACTCGAAAACCAACATTAAATATATACCATTTATGAATAAAAATTAAACTTAAATGGTATTAAAACGTCATTACTAAATCACCCGACGAAAGCGTATTTAGTCATGAGATATTACATCAACGACAGAAACATAAAATCACCGATACTAAGTAATTTATAATTTCAATTACACCAAAAACCAATTAATACCCGATACCGATTAATTTATATTGAAAAACACTAAAAACGACATATAGTCACTTTATTCGGTGAATAAAAGGAGATGGTATGCCTTGTATCTACACAAGCTAAATCTTATAACAAAAACCTAACGTAACAAGCATTCAAAAAACACAATCGAGTTGCTGGCAGGCCCCAGAATCATGAGCTAAAGTGAAGGTACATACACTTTTATAAAAAGTGTTTTAGCAACAATAAGAGGTAGTACCATGCGTTTTAAACAGTCCCTTTTAGTCTTAGCAATATCCGGCGCGCTCACGGCGTGTGGCGGAAGCTCAAGCGACTCTACCAACGACAATACAAGCGGCGAAAACAACAACGGCGACACATCAACCACAACAACGACCGTTGTCAGCGAAGGTGTGATCACTGGCTTTGGCAGTGTGTATGTCAATGGCCAGCGATACGGCTCTGACAATGCCACTATCGCGGTCGGTAACTCGCCAGCAGCCGATGAAGCGCAACTAAGAGTGGGCATGGTAGTCACTGTCGCCGCTTCTGCATCCGATGACGGCAACGACCCGGAGGCAGAGCAAATCACTTATGAAGAAAGCCTGCAAGGCCCGGTTGCCTTCATTGACAGAGAAGCAGAGCAAATTGAGGTACTGGGTCAAACGGTTATTTATGATGAGTTAACTGAGTTTGAAGAAGCCGATATTAACACTTTAACCATTGGCGATTTTGTCGAAATAAGCGGCTACGTCAATGAAGACGGTGCGTTTTACGCTACCCTGGTTGAGCTGGAAAACGATGAAACGGAAATTAAGCTCAAAGGCAATGTCGCGAATTTAAACACAGATGCTCAAACCTTTACGCTGGGTGATTTAACCATCGACTATTCCGCAGCAGAATTTGACGATATGAACGCCGACGACCTTGCTGACGGACTGTTCGTGAAAGTCGAAGGCGAAGCTTACGATAATGAGTCCATGACCCTCACAGCAGACGAGGTCGAGAACAAAGAGCAGAATGGCCTCGACGAAGACACCGATGAAATCACCATTGCCGGCATCGTTAAAAACTATGACGCCGATGCCGGAACGTTCTCAGTAAATCAATACGACTTCGTCTTGGGTGAAAGCACTGAGTTTGAAGACGGCACTGCCGATACCTTAGCCAACGGTATTATCGTAAAAGTCGAAGCCGAGTTTGACGGTGAGCAGTTGGTTGCCGATGAGATAGAGTTTAAGGCCCGGAACGCGCGCAGTAAAGTCGAAGGTCAAGTAACAGACATTGACAGTGAAGCTATGACGTTTGTGCTTAATGGGACAACCTTTAGTATCACACCAGAGACCCAGTATGAGGATGAATCGGACTTAGAAGAGCGCCGCTTCACATTTGAAAACATTGCAGCTAACGACTGGCTGAAAGTCGTCTCGCGTCAGAACCAGGACGGCGATGCAGTTGCACTGAAAGTAAAACGCATTGACGAAGATGACCGCGACGGCGAAGTGAAAGGCCGCGTGACGGATGTTACGACCGACGGTATGCGTGTCGCAAACACAAGCATCACTTTTGACACAAACACAGAGTTTGAAAATGATGAGGGCACAATTTCTATTGATGACTTTATTGCATTAGTCGACAGCCGTAACGCGGTTATTGTGGAAGCCGAAGGTGAATACGTTAACGGCTCGCTACTGGCCACTGAAGTTGAGATTGAAAACGTTAGCGGAGAGGATGACGATGACGATAGTGACGATGAACGTCCTGACAATACAGGCAAAGCAGAATTTGAGGGCGCCGTAGAATCTATTGAAGGTGACTCCGTTTTTGTTAATGGCAAAGAACTTCGCTTTGCTGAAGACGCAGAGCTTGAATTCAACGATGGAAAAGTCGACGTCGCAACATTTATCGCAGCCCTTGAAGTCGGCACGGTTATTGAAGTTGAAGGTATCTGGATTGAAGAAACTTACATTGAGGTAAAAGAAGCTGAAGTAGAAAGCGAAGACGAATAACCTGACTTCAACACGTAGCCTGACGCGAACGCGTCAGGCTATTGTTATTATGCGCAAGCACCCCACTCGGCGTCTGCGGAGCCTTTACATTCTTCCGTGTAAGTACCGTCTTCCTGATACGTGGTTTTCTTATAATTCCAACCACCCTCATTATCAAACTGACGTTGATACTCAACTTTTAGGTCACCTTCCATCACGGTTTTCTTTAAGCTCACATCTAAGTACTCGTTCGCCAGTAAACTTGCATCCAGCGTGTCGTCGTAAGATGCATCTAACGCACCCAAGTCAGCCAGTATAGAGTCTAAATTCAGCTCATCTCGACGTTCAACAAAGTCTTTCATATAGTTAAATTTGTCAAACTCGCTGGCCTCTTCATTATATGAAACCATATATTGAGCGACCTCACCCAACCCCTCATCTTTGTTGAGCCAATTCATGACAAACACAGACTTGGTACTTAAACCACCACAGGTATCAAGTTTATTAAGCACTTCATACTCTGTATTTTCGGTTTGCTGAAAACCGACCGTGTAGTTAAACGTTTGAGCGTCGTTACAGCTTTCTTCATATTTAGCCACTTCAATACGGTCGGTATCTATGGTTTTGAAATAAGAGCTGCGGTTATAAAAATCTAACTGCTCGCCAACTTGTTCAAGGTCTGAACTTACCGCATTCGTCACAGAGCGAGTTTCAGCGCTCGAGCTCCACTCGCCAGCTGCACCTTCACTTTGTGGTGTGAATACATATTCAATACGAACCCAGCCAGCTTCTGTTTTACGATAGCTAACATTCGCTGAAACTTCCGGGTTTTCCTCTTCAATAGCCTGAGCTTCTTCCAGGCCTTTCTGTAGACCCTTAACAATCAACTGAGCCAATTCGTAATTCTCAACATCGCCAGACTCGATGTAATCCGCGAAGATATCCTGCTCAGACAAGTTGTAGTGGCTCACCACCTGAGAAATCGCAAAATCCATTTTAGACTGCAGGTTAGCAATTAAATCCGAATTTCCCTGAAAGTCTTCACATGCTATTTGCGGATTTCCATTACCACGTTCAACAAGCAGCTCGTCTTTTAGTGAGCTCCACAAAATGGTCGTAAGAGGCGTAATATTCACCTCATCAAACTGCTCACCTTGTAACGGCGGGATGGTCATAACGTAAGCGCGACCTACTTCACCTAAATCCTCATCTATAGCACCAACAGGCACATCAACGACTAAAGCCGCATGAGGTAAACACGCTTTATCAGCGTCTTCTAACTCGAGCGTATACTCACCGTTTTCGCCAGACTCAGCCGACGGTTCATGAGGTTCTTGTTTACCATTGCCGTTAACATCCAAAAACACCGTAGCGCCCTGAATGTAACCATCAATGACTTTGCCCGAAACCGTTGCTGCGGCTGTCGTGTCGCCATCCTCGGTATTGCTTCCACCGTCGTCATTATCCGAATCACCGCTATCGTCATTACCAGAATCACCGCCATCGCTAACTGACTCGCCGCCTGAAGTATTATCAACAACACTTTCGGTATCGCTGCCACCGCAAGCCGTTAAAGACAATGCTGCCAATATACTCAACACAAGGTTTAATTTCTTCATAATACATCCTGTTTATTGTTACTTTTAAATCGCGTAAAACCCCGAGCAACGTACCAGAACTTTATCATTTTGTTAATTGAATGTTTTTTGAGGCGAAAAAAACTGTTAAGGTTTCGTAAAGAAAAACAACAACACGTTGGGTAACACCATTGTGAATCCTCAAGCGGCAGCAACATCGACAAGCAGGCATTAATACTGCTTTGTGAATGACATAAAAAAGGCCCCGCGGGGCCTTTTCTTATTTCCCAGATTTATTTCTTGTATACGTAGCCTGACCGCGCAATGAAGTGAGGGTTTAAATAGTCTTCTTTTTGGTTATACCGCAGCGGGGCACCGGCAACGGTTGTAACTTGTCCGCCCGCTGCACTCAGTACCGCATGGGCTGCAGCGGTATCCCACTCGCAGGTTGGTCCTAAACGCGGGTAGATATCCGCTTTACCTTCAGCCACCAGGCAAATTTTCAGTGAACTGCCCATAGGCACCATTTCATAAGGCTTGCCTAAAGCATCCAGCCAGTCGATGGTTTCCTGCGAAGGATGAGAGCGAGAGCCCACAACCCGCAAGGTGTCTGGTTCTTTTGTGGCTACCGAAATGGTTTTGTCGTTTAAAAAGGCCCCACGGTCACGCTCGCCCGTATACATGGCATCCAGTACCGGCGCATAAACCACGCCCATAATAGGCACGCCCTTTTCAATTAAGGCAATGTTTACCGTAAACTCACCGTTGCGCTTAATAAACTCTTTGGTGCCATCTAACGGATCCACCAACCAATAACGGCACCAATGCTTACGCTGCTCCCAGCTAATGTCTGACGACTCTTCGGAAATGATCGGATATTGGGTTTCAAGTGCGCTTAAACCATCACAAATAACATTGTGTGCGGCTAAGTCGGCTTTGGTCAGTGGACTGTCGTCGCCCTTTTGCTGCACATCAAAGTCGTCGCTTTGGTAAATCTCCATAATGGCTGCGCCAGCGTTGCGGGCTATGTCTTTCAATTCGTTAAGCATAAATAATCCCGTTATTCTTTAAATACTGCACCACTTTCTCAGCGGCTTGTTCAATGTCCATTTCATCGGTTTTTAAATGCACTTCAGGCTGTTCAGGTGCCTCGTAAGGCGACGATATACCGGTAAAATGCGGAATATCACCAGCACGTGCCTTTTTATACAAGCCTTTAGGGTCGCGCTGCTCGCAAATTTCCAGCGGTGTATCCACATACACTTCAATGAAACCTTCGCCAGCTAGTTCGCGAGCCTGCGCACGGTCAGCAATAAATGGCGAAATAAAGGCCGTACCCACAATCAACCCGGCATCCAGGAACAGACGGCTGACTTCGGTAATGCGGCGAATGTTTTCCACTCTGTCGGTGTCATTAAAGCCCAGATCTTTATTCAGGCCGTGGCGAACGTTATCGCCGTCCAGCGGGTAGGTATGACAACCCATTTCAAACAGTTTACGGTCTACCGCGTTAGCAATAGTCGACTTACCCGAGCCACTTAAGCCTGTGTACCAAAGCAAAGCCGGTTGGTGTTTTTTCTGTTTTATACGGTCTTCATGCGACACAGCGGCGTCATGCCAGACAATGTTATTGGCCATTGGTATTTTCATTCAAAAAGTGATGCCCAAATTGTACCGTAAACCGACAACATTGCGTAGCCTTACGTAAACATCAGGTGAGATCCCCCAACGCATCTTGCAGCGGCTTCAACTGCTCTTCAAACTTCCGCCACTGGCCAATGCCTTTTGCATTAATAGGTTGCCGCACCTGCTCAGAACTGGCCGTTTTAACCCGACGTTCAGCTTTATGCGACTGCAGGCATTGAGGCTCCAACGGTAACTCCAGGTAATCAAACAGCGCTTTAATTTCAGCTTCCGGGTCATCCACCAACTTCTCATGAACCACGGTATGAATAGCACCGGAGTACACACGCTGCCAATGCGCCATAAGCTCTACGTAATCACGATAGTAATCCGCCAGCATATCCAGGCCATAACTGAACTCCTGCCCCTCGGCAAATAACTGCTTATACGCACTAAAGCAGCAGTCCATCGGATTACGCCGGGCGTCGATAATCTTCGCGTCAGGAATCAAGGTTTTAATCAGCCCAACATGGCGGAAGTTATTCGGCATTTTATCGGTAAAGAATGGTGCCCCGGTTCTGTAAACCGCCGTTTCACTTAGGTAGCGCTGCCCAAGTTTCTCCAGCTTTTCCGCGGTTAACTCATCCAGTACGTAAGGGTACTTCGGCTTTTCTGTCTGTACCTGACGACCATTCAAACCGTGTGCAATTGCCGGAATATTCGGTAACTCTAACGTACCTTCAATTTTAGAATGCGCTGCCAGTATTTGTTCTACCAAAGTCGAGCCGGCACGCGGCAAGCCGACGATGAATATGGGCGTCGCCTCTGCCTTAAGTGACACCGTTGGCAGCTGCTTCACTTTTTCTTCGGTAAAGTAATCGCGCTGGGCCTCAATACGCTGAGCCAAAACGTCGGGTTTAAAATTACTGGAATCGCGTTTTAAGTCATTGCCCTGCTTATAAAAATCAAAGCTCTTTGCATAATTGCTCCGCTGCTCAAAGGCTTTACCCAGCGCAAAAAACAAGTGAATACGGTCATTTAAATGCGTCTTAGAATCCTCTGCCTCACGCTCCATCAACTCAACTTCGCTGTCGCTAAATTCATACGTTTTCAGGTTGGCCAAACTCCAGTAAGCATCGCCAAAGTTCGGGCGCTCGCGGTACGCACTCTGATAAGTCTTTACAGCATCCTGTTGCCGACCAATGGCTTTTAATAAATGGCCTTTAGCAACATGGATCCCGGCAATATCCGCATTTTTTTGCTCGTTAATCAGTTCATCGTAAAGCCGCAGTGCTTGCTCGTCGTAATCTAATGCCGCCGACAAGTTCGCAAAGAGAGCTTTGTACAACGGGTTGCTTGGTTCTTTTTCAAACAGCTCTTTCGCGTGTTTATAGGCATCGCTGTGCTTCTGCCGACGCTGCAGTACTTTAATGTAATCAAACTTGGCTAAATCGTAGTCCGGCTCTAACACCAGTACGCTTTCTAACAAAAACTCGGCGTCGTTCATTACGTCCAGCTGAGCGCCGATATTTGCAAGGGTTCGCATTGCTTCAATATGGTGTGGGTTACGCTGCAAAAACGCGCGGCAAATTTTCTCCGCTTTATAGTATTTACCCTCGTGGTAAAGATTCAGTGCCGCTAATACCTCTTTCGGCTGTCGTAGCAGAAAATTCGCCTGTTGTTGGTTACGCTCGGCTTGTTCGGTATTACCGTTCTTAGCTTCCAACTTTGCAGCCGCTGCCCAACTGGCATATAAAGCCGGGTTTAATCGAATAGCGTGATAATAGTGGTTTAACGCATCTTCATCTTTTTCCTGCGTTTTCAGGGTGTGCGCCAGCTCCTGCAATGCGCGACCGTATTCCGGCCACTGCGCCAATAAAGTCTGCAGCGTTGTTGCGGCCTGCTCAAGTCGGTTTAAGTACCGATAAGCCACGGCTTCATAATACAGCGACTCTTTTTCTGCATCGCCTGACAAACCATCCCGCTCTTGCTGCAACAGCTTAAGCGCTTGTTCAAATTGACTCTGCGCCAAGAGTTTTTTTATGTGATCCATAACGACGTTATTCCCTCACAATGAAAAAAGGGGCCAATTAAGGCCCCCCTGTACTCAAGTTATCTTATCAATAGAAATCGTAAGACACTGACAAGCCAATTGAACGAGGACGGTTTGTCGTTGTTCTCAAGATATCGTCTTGCGTATTGGTATACAACTCAGCACGCTCATCGGTGATGTTTTTGATGTAAAGCTTAGCACTCCACTGATCTTTCATCACACCAATTGAGGCATTGCCAATGTTATACGAGTCCTGCTTACCGCCTGCCTGTTCCACTTCCGCGGCAACCAGTGAAGGGTAAGTATCTCCTGCGTAAATCCAGCCAACCTGAGCAAACGCATCCCACTTATTCTCAAGGGTCCAGGTATAACGGCCCCGAAGGTTACCCTGCACCTTAGGTGTCAGCGGCAGCTCCGAGCCAATAGGCAAGGTACGGACAATGCCCTGACCGGTACGAGTCAACTCGGTGTCGTTATAGGACAACGCACCACTAAAAGTGAAGTTGTCAGTCATACGCCAGGTAAAGTCGGTTTCCAGACCACGAATTTCTGAGTCCGCTGCGTTATCCACAAAGGTCAGTATCGAGATGTCGGTATCCAAACGGGTAATTTGCATATCGTTCCACTCGACAAAGTACGCATTACCATTCCAGCGTAATGAGTTGTCCAGCATCAATGACTTCCAACCAAACTCGTAGTTAACCACTTCGTCTGACTCGTAAACCGTGTTAACCGATTCGCCTGCGTCATTGGTCGCGCCACCCGCACGGTTGAACCCGCCTGGACGGAAACCTTCTGAGTACGTTGCGAAAAACAACGTCTCCGGTGTGTACTGATAGCTTAAAGTAAACTTCGGAATCACGTCGTCTTGTTTAAGCGCCTGGTCAGTGTGGCCAGCGGTTGAGTTATAGTCACGCCCGGCGTCGCCGTCGGTGCCTTTTGAGGCAAAGCTGGACTGACCGTAAAAGTCAGATTCCATCTCGTACCAACGCAGACCGACCGTAGCCGCCCACTGTTCGGTAAAATCGTAGGTGAACTCACCAAAGGCCGCAATCTGTTCTTCGGTACGAGTAATGTCGTTAAAGAAGCCAACGCGTGGTGGACGAGTATTCGGGTTGTTGGCATACACACCGTCCATCGGTGCGTTAGGCACAAAACCTAACTCTTCAGGGTTTGAGAAATAAAGATAGTCATCCTGAGTGTTGATTTCAAAGTCATCGTAGAACACACCAGCGGTGATTCGTGCATTATCAGTAAAGTCATAGTTGATACGAGCTTCCTGCGTAAAACGATTGTGTTCCTGATAACCTTTAAAGCCCTTGGTTGGGTCAACACAGTTTTCTGCCATGCCATCATCGCCATAGTTACAAGTGTAGTAAACGATGAAGGTACCCGAAGTGTTGTAACCCGTATAATCAACTGACTGTTCAATCTCGCGGTTTAAGTAACCACCGGTGTACAGCACTTCCAATGCACCTAAACGCCCGTCGAGTGTCCAGGTGGTCAAATCAAAGCTGTCTTCCAGTTCATCGGGGTAATAGCGTTCAACGTCTAAATCCCCCACATCCGGGTCGTAGTCAAACACACCATCAGCACCTAAGTCCTGCGCCTGGTGCTGCAGCAACAATTCCCAATTGCTGTTAATTAAGTACTTAGCACTCAGGCGGAAGCCTTTGTAGTAACTGTCGTTAAAGTCTTCTTCCGCCAGAGGGGTGTTAAACGCACTGGTGAATTCGGTGCCGTCATCAACCAAGGCTTCCATGGACGGATCCATAGGCCGGTAATTCGGGTTGTTCGGGTCGATAGAGAATTCGCCCGCCACGTTATCGATATAGCCACCACGGTTGACGTTATAAAACGCACCGCGTACCGCTAAATCATCGGTCACCGGAATATTAATGTAGCCCTCGGCGGAGCTGCTCATTTCCCCTTCAGCCATGGTTTCAAAGCCGGTGGTGAAACCTGCTTCGAACGCGCCTAAAACTGGCTTTTTCGTAATGTAGCGAATGGTACCTGCTTGCGAGCTTGCGCCAAATAGTGTGCCTTGCGGTCCGGGTAACACCTCTATGCGCTGCAAGTCAGTTGCGTAAACATCGAGGTTACGCCCGGGAGCAGTCACCGGCTGCTCGTCAACGTACAGAGCCACGTTTGGCATGGTGCCCTGTGCACCTGACAGCATTACCGTAATAGGCTGAATGGACATACCGCGAATAAACACATCGTTCTGCCCGGGCCCACGGCCACTGGAGGTAACATTCGGTACATATTGTGCGTAGTCGTCAAAGTTTCCGATATTTTGTTCTTTTAAGTCACGAGAACTTAACGCTTGCACGGCGGTTGGGGTTTGCTGGATATTGGTTGTTCGCTTGGTAGCGGTAACGTTAATGGTTTCAATTTGCTTAGATGTTTCTGCCTCTTCTTGTTGCGTATCTTGCGCAACTGCTGACGAAGAAGCAGCTAATGCTATAAAAATAGCGGAGCTCAACTTATCATACTTAAACATGGGTTCTCCCTGTTTGGATGTGAAAAATCTCCTTTAAAAACAGTGAAACTGTCACTGCGTTTAACTTTACGAATGTTTACAATTATACAGATTTTGCGTGCAAACCCCACAGCCAGCGTCAACTAAAGTCAAAACAGACCTCTGAGTTTACCTCGAATAGCCTGTAGGGTTATTTTGCTGCCAACGCCAAGTATCACGCATCATATCTTCAATGCCTAACTCTGCGCACCAGCCCAGTTCTTTTCCCGCCTTACTGGCGTCAGCCCAAAACGCTGGTAAATCACCGGCGCGGCGCGGCGCTATTTGATAAGGAATGGTCACACCAGTGACCCGCTCAAAGGCCTCTACCATTTGCTTAACCGACGTGCCCGTACCCGTACCTAAATTGTAGATATGGGTCCCTGACCGCTCAGTTGCCTGAAGCGCACTAACGTGGCCTTTTGCTAAATCGACCACGTGTACATAGTCTCTCTCACATGTCCCATCCTCAGTGTCATAGTCATCACCAAAAATGGACAAACACTCGCGTCGCCCTACCGCTACCTGTGCTATAAACGGCATTAAGTTGTTAGGAATACCTTGTGGGTCTTCACCTATTTGCCCTGACGGGTGCGCACCAACGGGGTTGAAATAGCGCAACAGCACCACTGACCACTGCGGGTCAGCAATACTAATATCTGTCAGTATCTGCTCAATCATGGCTTTTGAGGTGCCATAAGGGTTGCTCGTTTTCCCGCGTGGCATAGTCTCTTTATAAGGTACCGGTGCATCTTCACCATAAACGGTCGCCGAGGACGAAAATATGAGTTTGGTTACCCCCGCCTGCGCCATGGCTTGCGCTAAAACCACACTGCCGCCGACATTGACAGAATAGTAGTCCAAAGGTTTCGCGACACTTTCGCCTACGGCTTTTAAACCGGCAAAATGAATCACCGCATCAATACGGTGGCTCTTAAACACCTTATCAAGCGCCGCTCGGTCACGAATATCGGCTTTATAAAAAGTGACGGCCTTGCCGGTTAACTGTTCAACGCGCTTAAGGCTCTCGGCACTGGCGTTACACAAGTTGTCCAGCACAACCACATTATGTCCGCTGGTTAACAACTCCAGCACCGTATGGGAGCCAATGTATCCAGCACCACCTGTCACTAAAATATTCACAATAATCGTCCTTAATTTACATTGGCTTGACTGTGCTGCAGCCTGGTCATTTTATTTTTCAACAACTTAGTCAGCACAATAAATGCCAACACCAACAATAGCATTATGGCGAACCTCTGCCACACAGCCAGCTGAACATACTGAAGAACAACCCCAAGGCTTGCTACTCCCAGCATTATTAGCGTCAACCAAAAAAGGGTTTGCCGTTGAGAATAACCCGCTTTTTCAAACAAATGATGAATATGCTGTCGATCGGCTAGCCAGGGGCTTCTTTTTTGTTTTAAGCGACGTGCTAATACGGTAACAATATCCATTAACGGAATAGCAATTAGAAACAACGTAGTGACAGGATCAATGACTGTATTGCTGCCTAGGTGCGGTTGAGACCCCACAATAAAAAGCCAGGTAAGCGTAAAACCCATCAATAATGAGCCTGCGTCACCCATAAATATCTTAAACGGGTGAGTGTCCGCCTGAATGTTACTCAGTAAATAAGGTAAGAGAGAAGCAATGCAGACGCCGCCAATCCACACCAGCATCGAGTTTCCTGCTAAATAGCTCAGTAACGTAAACCCCGCCAGAGCAATTAAGGAACTCATACCCAACAGCCCATCAATACCGTCTATCATGTTAAAGGCGTTCATGACACCGACAAAAGCAACCAGCGTAAAGGGTACGGCGAAGACACCAAGCTGAATATCCCCCAAAGCAGCCAAATTACCTAAAGACACTAAATACGCACTGCCATAAACCATGACAATGCCGGCCGCCAGTGACTGGCCAAGAATACGAGCACCGACACTGACGTCGTATCTATCATCCAGCAGCCCAATAAGAATAATGATACCCGCGCCAACCAAAAACGAGCCCGTTAACGCATTCATTGGCAGCCACAGACTGGCACTTATTGCTATGCCACAGGCAACCGTTAGCCCACCAATTAATGGTGAATGCGTGGTATGCAGTTTTCGCTCAGAAGGTTGATCCAGCAAGCCCCAGGACGGGGCCATTTTACGAAAAACAATGAGCGCCACAGCGCTCACGCAAAAGCTGAGAGGAACGGCCAACCAAGAAAATTCTGTCATCTACACTTCCACTTCTAAAACCGTTTTAATCGCAAAATCATGCGCTTTATGCGTCGACTTAAACGCACAGTATAAGCTTCACTCTGCTGCTCTAGCCGCTCTTCCGCAATTTCATCCAATGCCTGCTCAACAGACGTCAAGCAACCACTTTTTGAACTTAAATAGCGCGGGTAAATAATCAAGGTTGCAGCAACTAACTCATGCAAACTGCGCGTTTTCTGTCGGCGCGAGTTTGGATATAAGTCATCAGTCAGACCCCAGCCCGAATAAAAAGGCTGCCCATAACAGCAAACCTTAATCCCTCTCAACAAGGCCTCAAACCCCGTCAACGAGGTCATGGTATGCACTTCGTCGCCAGATTTTAGCTTGTCTAATAATGAAGCCATGTTATCACGTATAACAATTTCGTCACAAAACTGTACCTGCTCCGACTCATTTGAATCGGGGGTACGTAAACCAGCGACAACGTCAGGATGCGGTTTATAGACAATGTGAGCGTCCGGGTGCTGTTTTCTCACTTGGGCAAGCAGTTCCACATTCTTCTTTAAGTGTGGTGAGCCATATTGAATAGACGCATCTGACTCTACCTGACCTGGTACCAAAATCACTGTTTTTGCCGTTTCAGGCCGCTGCCAGCTGTTGTCTCCAACGTTATACTTACTCACTTGCTCTTTCACTAAGCGCTCTACCAGCCTTTCAGCACGGTTCAGTTCATTCTCAGAAAAGTCATAGCCATTTAAAATAGCTTCCAGCCGTGACGGTCGGGTCGCATCGTAATACATCCCTATATCATCAATTACCCACGACTTAGGCGCAGTGAGGTCAGCCCCCAAACCTACCGAACGGATGAAACCATCTTCGACACACAGCCGGTTGGGCACATCTTGACGCCCCCAAACCACACAGGGCTCATTCTCCGGTAATGCCTCACCACGCGGTAAAAATTGCAGCTGTGTACCCGAAAAAAAGGTTTTTAAGTGCTCTCGTTTCCAACGGGGGAAGCGCTCAGCAAGCAACTTTTCAGGAAAACGCTGACGCCAGGCGCTTTGCTGCCCAATCCACTCCATGAGTTCTTCAATCTGGCATACTGCCTGCTTTTCCGGATGCCAATAGCGGGCGTAACGCACCAGCGCAGCATAAAGCAGTTGATACAAAGACACTTGTTCCCGGCGTGATGGCGCTTTCAGAGCGTCTTCGGTCAGCCCCCAGCCCGCGTAAAACGGCATGCCAAAAGTATAAACGGGCTTCCCCCACAATAACGCCTCAAAGCCCACCTGAGAGGTCACACAAAAAACAGCGTCTGCCCCTTCAATAATATCGGGAGTATGTAAGGGCCGGGCCTCGAGCTTCACGTTCGGCTCATTTTCAAGCTGGTCGATAGTAAAGTGCCCTTGCTTTAAGCCGGCAATAACATCCGGATGCGTTTTGACAACAAGTAAGTGCTCCGGAAAACGTTGCTTCGCCACCAAAAGCATTTCCTGAAACGATTCCGCCGAGGCCAACCCGTAATTTATAGACGCATCGCCCGCGGTTTGATCCACCAACAATACATAAGGCCGACCATAATCTACCTGCTGGCTTCTATGAAGGTTGTACTTTGACAACTTTAATTCACACCAACGTTGCCTAATAGAGTCAGCTCGCTGCTGTTGCTCTTCGTCTAATGGCTCGGTAATAAGTGCTTCTAACTCTGACGCCGAACGTGCATCGTAGTAAATACCCTGCGCATCGACCACAATACCCAGTGGCGGGCAATGGGCACCCAACTCTACCGAGCGCAAAAATGCATCTTCAATGCGTACTAAGGGAAGTGTATGTCGTTTAGCGTAGCGTGCCGCCACGTCTGAGGAAGGCTTTCGCCCCCACGCCAGCACGGCACTTGCCTGCTCCGGTGCGCCCACGTAACGTCGAACGCGGCCAACAAAGTTAACCTGAGCACTCAGCATTGGCGCCAAATGCTTAATATTGCTTAGGGCTGGCGACACCGAAATATAATTATTTTTATTTCGCAAAGAGGCATTTCCTTTTACCATGGCGGTTAACTACAATAGCAACGCGACTATTACTCTAAAAACGACAAGGACGACTGCTTTTGGCTCGTGAACGCGTAACTAAGCTACGTATTTTATTTGTTGCGGGAAATAAAAACTCAGCAAAGTTTCTGTCCGATCCCGCGTTTATTTATCGCTGTCAAAACCCAGCGTTAGCGCTTAGCGATAAAGGCCATGACGTTAAGTGCATTCATTATAAAGATCTTAGCCAACAAAAAAATCCTGTCGACCTGATTATTTTTCATCGCCCATGCTTTAGAGACTTAAAGGCCCGCTGGTTGCTGTCTGCCGAGCTAAAAAAACGCCGCAAACAAGGCACCGTTTTAATGGCAGACTTTGATGACCTAGTTTTTAACCCGGCTTTTGCAGAGTTTAGCCCGGGTGTTATTAATGGCTTCGTGTCACTACAACAAACCCAGAAGAACTTTGCACAACACGCAAAAACCTTAAACTATTTTGACGCGCTCACCGTCTCTACCCAGCCTTTAAAAACGTTCGCAGCACAGCAGTTTAATAGCAACAACATTTTTTGGCTGCCGAATTCGCCGCACTTTCTGTGGCAGGACAAAGCGCCAGCCCCCGACCACTCAGGCACTTTTGATATTTGCTACTTGCCGGGCACTCGCAGTCATGACAAGGACTTTGCGCTAATAACCGAGCCACTGGCCGACTTTCTTGCAGAGCACCAAAACGCAAGACTGAACATTACCGGCGTACTCGACAAAGCGCGCTTTTCTGATCGCTTACAAGGGCTTACCCAGCAAATACTGTGGCAGGAAAAGCAACCCTACAGCAACTACTGGCAAGTGGTTAACCGCGGCAACCTGCACCTTGCTCCGTTACAAGACACGGCTTTTAATCGCTGCAAGTCGGCCCTTAAAGCCATTGAAGCAAACTTTTTTAACCGTCCGGTTATTGCCTCCCCCATTCCTGACATGCAACGTTTTGCCAGCCCCGGTGTTCAACTTGCAGAAACTGAAAACGACTGGTATCAAGAGTTAAAAAGCAACTATCAACGTTCCGAACAGACCCATGCATTGAGAGAGCGAGTACTCACTCAGTACGCACCTCAGCAGCATGCTGCCGACATTATTAAGCATTATGAACAGCTTCAACGTTAAGTCAGTCAGCCAGGCACAACAAGCAAGTCAGTCGGGACAGTACAACAGCCGTGTACTGCACAGCTTTTGCTACCACTGGCAGCAACAACAAAGCTTTGAGCGCTGGTTAGACTATATGATATTCAAGCGCCAGCTGGGTTACCCGCTCTCCCCGGCTCATTTGCAACTGGCACAGCAATGGCGTAGCCAAAACTGGCTGCAACGCTTTAAACACAAGTTGTACGGTCATAAGGCGCGACAATTAAAAAACTTAATAGACGAAGTAAAAGGTAACCCTGCTCACCCCGCCGTCAAAAAGCCGTTTCAACAGAAAGTAGCGGCCTGGCGGCAGCACGAAGCACAGCACTTGCAGCAGTTACAGCAACGCCTCAGTAACGCTAATGTGCTTGTGGTGGGCAACAGTCCTAACTTAGCGGGCCAGGCTCAGGGCGCGCAAATAGACACTAACGATATTGTGGTGCGTTTTAATCAATACGCCAGTGAGCACACGAAAAAAGAAGATACAGGCACAAAGCTCGATGTGTGGGTTATGGCGCCAGGGTATCAAGGACCCGTGCCGGAGCAAGCTGAGTTTGTCATAGTGACAGGCCCCAATATGCTATGGTGGCAACAAAATTGGCACACCCTGCAAAGCCATAGCGGCAAGGTTATTGGCGTGCCCTTAGACTATTGGAAACACTGTGTTGAATTGCTTAGCGCCCCACCAAGTGCTGGCTTTTTAGTGGTGCAATTTTTAAAACAGCTGCCGACAAAACAGTTAAGTATTACGGGGTTTGGCGTGCAAGAAGGTTCTCCTTACCACCACGCCATAAAAGGGCACCAAGCGGTCAGTCGTCACAACTGGAGCGCCGAGAGCAAAATAATGACGGAATGGATGCGACAACATCGCTTATGAGTACAATTCAACTGCTTGTAAAAAGCCGACACTGGTCTTTAAAAAGCCACGTAAACCAGCATGTTTTGCATAACCAGTCGACCTCAAAGTTAGGCTGGCAACGCATTGTCGTTATTGCGAAAAATGAAGCAGCAGAGCAATTTTTAGCGCACCAAGGCATGATTATGGCGCGGCAAAACCATCATTTACAGGGTGTGCCGCTGCACTACGACGATCCAAAAAAAGCCTCACTGGTATTCTACCGCCATAACCCTCTACAAACCCTAACCATGGACTGGGTGCTTCCTGCGGGCGTCGACATTGACGGAGAGCCAAAGTTCTCCCTTCGTATTAAGCCTATTTCGGCCGCCAAAGCCTGGTTTTTTATGCTGCAAGCCGTAGCCCGACGCGACAAAGCCAGTGGCAACCGCGCGTCACAAATTTATCGACTGACACGTGCACGACAAAAGCGTAGTGGGCGCTCACATTCCTTGCGCAAGCTGGTACAAGCGTATCAACCACTTCTACAGCACCAACTGATAAGTTGCGAGCCATTTAATTACTGGCGCTTGCACAGCGAACCAAAAACTCGCGAAGCCTTACTGGCTCATTACAAGACAACGGACAGCCAGAAAACGGCAGCGCTACCAGAGAATGTCAGCGACATTAAGTCTGACCAGTGGTATCACACCCCTGCGGACGGTGTCATTTATACGAAACAGTTCGAGCAACTGCTGCATGCAGCCACGGTTGTCGCGGATCAAAAACATGCCGACATTATCTACTGGGATCACGACCATATAAATGAACAAGACGAGCGCGTACTGCCTCATTTTAAGCCCGACTGGAGCCCAGACTTATTGGCCGCGCAAGACTATATTGGCCCGGCTTACGCCATTAAAGGCCGCTGTTTAAAGAACGCTTATAACAGGGTAACAAACACAAACGACCACTATATCAGGTTAGTTGAAGCGGTTAAGTCGCTGGGACGCCAACCGAAGGTTTTGCATATTCCGGTTATTCTTGAGCATCACACCCCACAAGTGGCTATTGATGACCCCATGGCTACAATTGAAACAAACCGCCAGCAAGCGGTTTCCCATTGGCTAACACAACAAGGTGACACGGTTGAGTCATTTGCATCAGCGGTTGAAAGCGGTGTGCGAAAAATAAACTTTGGCATTACCCCGGGCCCGGCAGATAAACCACTTATTAGTATTATTGTGCCAACACGCAATGCCTTAGACATAACCCAAAATTGCATTAACAGCGTGCTGCAAAAAACTGAATTCAATAGCTTTGAAATTATTATTGTCGACAACCAAAGCGACTGCCCACAAACGCTTAAATGGTTTGAAGACATTCAAAAAGAACCTAAGGTGCGGGTCATTCGCTACGACGCGCCGTTTAATTACTCAGCCATCAATAACTTTGCAGTCACTCACGCCCAGGGCGAGCTGCTTTGCTTTTTAAATAACGACACCGAAGTTATTAATGGCAGTTGGCTTGGGGAAATGGCGCAACAGGCGCAGCGCTCTGGGATGGGGTGTGTTGGTGCTAAACTGTATTACCCCGACAATACCGTACAACACGCAGGGGTTGTGCTCGGGCTTTGGGGGCTGGCTGGCCATGGCCATAAAAACTTTATCCGCCATTCGCCGGGCTACTGCCAACGCCTGGCCAGTTTACAGAATTACAGTGCTGTCACTGCTGCTTGTTTAATGATGAAAGCGTCAGTTTTCAACAAGGTAGGTGGCTTCAACGAAAAAGAGCTGAAGGTAGCATTTAATGACGTGGACTTGTGTTTAAAAGCGCTGGCAGCAGGGTATCGTACGGTGTGGACTCCATACGCAGAGCTGTATCATTTTGAGTCAAAAACACGCGGCAAAGAAGACACGCCCGAGAAAAAAGCCCGTGAGCGCGGCGAGGTAACCTATATGCAAAAGCAGTGGGCCGAACTGATAAAACACGACCCAGCCTATAACCCTAATTTAACGAAGCTGCAGGAAGACTTTGGGGTTAACCTTGAACCAAACTTTACGCTTAAACCTTAGGTTTTTTTAAACGCTTTTTGTAAGCATCGAGTAAATTAGTGAGCTGTTTTTTCCTTTCCGGGTCTTTTGCCCGGCGAGCGGCCTCTTTCAATAACTTAGAGGCCAGCGGCACTTCTCTGTTATCAGCCAGCCACTTTGCCATTTCCGACAGGTAGTCTACCGGGTTTGACTGTTTTGACGTAAAAACCTCAACAACCGACGGTGGAATGGGCACCTTCACTTTTTGCCCCTGGCCTGGCAGGCTCACCACTTCAGGCTCTAAAATTGGCAAGCCCATTATTTCGGCTAATTTCAAAAGCGCGTAAGGTAGCTCAGCTTCATCGTTGTCTTTTAACTCTGCTGCTAACCTGGCTTTAAATGTCTTTATTAACTGAGGCGTTTCGTTGCATAAGTACTTATAAACCTTCAGTACTTGTTGCAGTGAGTCACCCTGCGAAGCGTTTTCCAGCGGTACAACACTTTGCGGTTTTAAAAAGCCATTTGGGCAATACTCCAAAAGCTCATTTTTCATGCGCGCCATGGGCTTTTCGTGCAACTGCGTTATCGCGTCGTACACACTTGAGCCAACCACCTGAACTGACGAGTTAGAAGAGCGGTTATTTTCAGCGTCAGAGTATTTTTGTAACGCCCGGTCAATCGTGACGTTTTCATAGCTTCTGTCTTTATCCAGCAAGCCATTCAACAAACGCTTCAACTCTAGTGCCCCGGCGGTATAACTGGTGTTTATTTTCTTCTTGTGCAGTTTAAAACGTCTTAAAGACCAACCTGAAATGCCTAAACGTTGCAAAAAATCGTATTCAATACGGCCCTGATAAAAAGCGTTCTGAAAATACGGTCGAATACTAATGGGGTTATCGCCCAGCGCCCTTTTCCAGTCAAAAAACCGCTGCCCGTTAATACCCGGGTTATTCACTATGCCCTGTTTTGTTAAAAATTCACTCAGGGTCATAGTTGAATAATGACGCTTAATAGACTGGTTATGGTTCGACACTAAAGACTCAAGCGGGTGTCTGTAATAAGCCAGTACCTGCAACTCGTGGCCTTCAAATAATGAAATAACCGAATCGAAATAGCGATACATAGCTTCCGACGACAACAGCAACTGACAGCCCCTAGCCTGCGCTTCCTGTAACCATTGCTCAAGTTTTTGAGCCGCCTCTTCTAGCTGGCCTTCCTGCAGCATAGAACCAAACTCGGCATGACCGCCCGACACATTGTTTGAATCAAAATTGTGCTCTGGATAATAAAAACCGTGTTTTTGTAAACGCTTGCGGTTTTCATTAAGAAAAAACTGGATAGCCGACGTTCCTGTTTTCGGCGCTCCAATATGCAATACCACCTTCATTGAGTTTCCCTAGCTTTATTCACCGCAGCAACCAGCTTATTTTTTACTTTAGCAGGCGCGAACTGTTGCGCCCGCGTCCAGGCAGAAAGTCCTATTTCTTTTAAACGTTGCGGCTGTTGGCGTAACTGTTGCAGTGCGTCAATAACGGCCTGCTTGTCTTTATAGCGCACCAGTATTCCACAGTGGTCGTCCAGTAGTTCCGGAAGCGCCCCCCAGTTGTACGCAATAACCGTTCGCCGCGCCGCCATAGCCTCTACAACACTGCGTCCAAACGACTCCTGAAAATGCGATAAGTTAAGTACCACATCCAATTCTCTCAGTACCGTTGCCGGGTCTTCGACATACCCTTTAAGCGTGACACAAGAGCCAAACCGCTGGCTCAGTTGTTCCACCAGCTCCGTTTCCGGGCCATATAATACAAAGTCATAATGCCCGGTAGTATACAGTTCACTGGCTACTTGAAAGAAGTCTTCAACGCCTTTTTTTACGACATTACTGCTTAGCATACCTACGGTTAGCGGTTCTACAGAAGGCTCACGTATTGTCTGGTTGTCAAAATGGTGAACATCAACCACATTTGGCACTACCGCCACACGTTCTGGCTGCTGAAAATACTCAGCAACGGCCTGCGAATTTGCGACCAACCAGTCATTTAACGACAGTACCGCTGTTTTAATGGTATCAGCATCTGCTCCCAGCACATGACAGAGCTCCGGGTCCGCTTGCGGTAGCTCCCGCACATGACAAAGAACCGGGACGCCGGCCATGCGAGCGGCCTTTTGCGGCTCTAATTGGGTGAGGGTATTCACATAAACCGCCTGCACATTGTGCTGCTGTAACCAGGTTGCTAAAACGTCCACAAGCGGCTGATCAAGCTTGCGATCGGCCTGCCACCAACGTAATGGCATAAAGCTCACGGCATCGGCCAGTGCGGTCACACTGTCAACATAAGCGGTGTTGTGCGCTGAAGGCAACAACAGCCACAAGCGATAGTCGTCACGCAACATGGTCAGTACGTCTAGCAAGCTTTTTTCCGCGCCAAAGGCATCGCCAACGGTGCTGTGTGCCACAACCAGTAACAACGGTTTTTGCGTCGTGCCGTTAAGTCCCTGTAAGTCACTTTTTAACAACTTCAGAGGCTCAGCACCCGGCTCTTCGGTTAAAAATGCCGATAAAGGATTTTTTCCATCGTCTAGCTTCCGTATAAAACTATAGGCGCTGCTGCTGAATAAGCAGCTGGGGTCGCGCCCTTCAGCACCACCAAATAGGGTGTAATGACGCGCCGCATCCATGCCTGCTTTTGCCACATCGGGGTAGCGCTCTAAATAGTAGTCGGCATTGAAATAACAGCTGTTACTAATAACATCAATTTCATTTTGCTGCTGCGCCTGCGCTGTGCCACGACAAAGTTGCAGCGGCGCAATGAACGGCCTGCGCTGAGGGTAGCGGGATAAATACGTTACTGAACGGTGCCATTGCTCGGCCGCTCGTTGATAGTCGGCACGAGCGCCACCCAATTGGGTTTTAAGGTGCGTCGCTGACGCTTGAGTTAACGCCCCTTTGCTCATGCGCCCAAAGGCTAAGGGGACGTCCGGGTTGACATCTTTTATCGCCGAGCCGCCAAACACGGTCTGTAAGCGATAATAGAACTCGGTGTCACCATCGGCACTGACCGCGTCCCAATAACCTAAGCGCTTAAAAGCACTGCGGCGAAACATCAGCGAGGAAACATTGGGGTAAATCCAGGAGGTTTCGGGCCGCCAGTGCGTAAAGTTCAGCTGTTCGTCAGTGCGCACCCAGGCACTGCGTGTGGCCATCAAACTTTTGTTCGTTATTAACGCCTTCACCTGGCGCTCTATTTTCTGCGGATGCGACCAGTCGTCGGCGTCATGGGTGGTAATAAACTGGCCTTTACTACGCTCCAGCCCCGCATTACGTGCCCCATAAGCGCCCTCATTAGTGGTTAGTTGCACACACTCAATACGGCTATCGATTGCCGCAAGCGACTGCATCACTTGCCACGTATTATCGGTGCTGGCATCGTCAACCACAATAATCTGCAGCTTGCGCCAGCTTTGGTTCAGTACGCTATGTACCGCGGTGGGCAGCGTTTTTGAGCAGTTATAGCAGGGAAAAATAACCGTGACTAGCGGCTGGCGTTGCCACCATTTTTTTGCCGGCGGCGCGTGTGCGGTTAACGCATCAAAAAGGCTCTCACCCGGGTTAAACGCTAACTCTGCCAAGCCACTGCTACGGTAAATGCTGTTCAAAGGTGTTAATTTCGCCTCGCCACTTTGCAACATAGACTGAGCAAGCGCCCGGTTATGTTGGTAAAGCTGACTATTGGCTGGCCAGTTGGGGCTATTGATCAGTTGCTCTGCACAAGCGCTATGAGACAGTTGAATGTAGGCCTCAAAAAGGCATAAATAAGGCGCCGGTGTTGGCATTAAGTGTAGCAACAACGAAAATTGCTCAAGTGGGCCTATGTATCGAACCACAGCAGACCAGTCGCCATTAAACGCATACCAGCGTGCCAACACCCAACGGGCCACTTCAGCTTCCGGGTCATTTTTTTCAGTCAGCGCCTGCAGCTCCGGAATGACTGACTCGTTACCCTGCCAAAGCCGCTGCTCCAGTATTAAGGCAGGCATAGGCCCTGGCCAACGGCCCTCATAACGACCAAAGTCATTATAGTGGCTCCAGGCGCCCTGACCACTGAGGGCAACATCGGGGTAGGTTTCTAAGTACCAACTTTCGTTAAAATGCTCTCGTAACATGCCATTTATAGCCATAGTGAGGCAGACCGCTTTACTATAATGGGAAAACCCATGGTATGGCTAATAAAGACAACACGATATAAACAAAAGCAATTGGCACACCACTGTAGAGGAAGTGCTTCAGTCGATAGTTGCTGGCGTTAAACACCATAAGGTTGGTTTGGTAACCGTACGGGGTTATAAAACTGGCCGAAGCCGCAAAGGCTACGCCCAAAATAATGGGAAACGGGTCAACACCCATACCTTGCGACAAACTGTAAGCTACCGGAAACATCAATGCGGCAGCGGCATTGTTAGTGATAACTTCCGTGAGAATGTAAGTAATTAAGAACACACCAGCGAGTAACACAAACGGCGTATGACCCGCCAGACTTGAACGCGCAAAGTCGGCAATAGCAGCTGATGCACCGGTGTTGGTGAGTGCTTCGGCAATACATAGCGCGCTAGCCACTATCACCCAAATTTCAACCGGAAAACGGCGCTTTATTTCGTTAACGTTCAGGCAACCCGTAAATAAAAGCGCGCCAATTAAAAAGAGTACGCCGTAGAAAAGCGACGCACCAGTAACAACGGTGCCGGCAATCATGGCTAAAAAGCCGTATAAAGTTAGCTTTTCGCGCCAGCCACTCAACATATTTTCTGGCTCAACACCGCTTAATACGTAAAAGTTTTTGCTCAAGTTGGTACGCGAGGCAAAGTCAGGGCCTGTTGCTAATAGCAAGAAGTCTCCAGCTTGCAGCTTTACTTCCCCCAGTTTGCCACTAATTTTGCCGCCATCACGACGAATAGCAACAACAGCAGCGTCAAAGCGCGCCCTAAAGCCAGTGGATTTTAACGTACGCCCGGTTAACACCGACTCTTCTTTTATTATTACTTCGGTTAGCTGGTGCGTTTCTAAACCATTGTCGTCGGCGAACAGTTTTAAGCCGTCGAACTGGTTCAACGTTTTTACTTTGCTAATGTCGCCACTGAATAAAAGCTTGTCTCCTGCTTGCAGAACGTCGTAGCGTGCTACTGGCCTTAACACTTCATGCCCACCTTTGCGGACAATTTCAGCCAAGAATAAGTCTTCTAAATGACGCAGACCCGCTTCGTCGACGTGTTTACCGACTAGAGGCGAGTCATCACTAAGCTCTGCTTCAACGTAGTACTCGGTGGTTTCTTTGCTGCCATTTTCGTGGTGCGGGAGAAAGCGGCTAACAATAAACAGTGTAATAAGCCCACCGGTTAATACAATAGCCCCCACTAAGGTAAAGTCAAAAAACTTAAAACCAGCATGACCGGTATCGGTAAACATGGAGTTGACGATAAGGTTGGTTGAGGTACCAATTAAGGTTAACGTGCCGCCCATAATTGAGGCGTAAGACAACGGAATGAGCAGCCGTGAGGCGGGCACCTTTTTGTTGTTACGCACGGAGTTGAGTAAAGCCGCTACTACCGCGGTATTGTTAAGCACCGACGAAGCCAGTGCGCTTAAGCCCATGGTGCGCCAAACGCTAGCGGGCTCTGAGTTGGTAAATAAAAACCGGCTCACTTTGCGCAGCAAGCCGGTTTTTTCAAGGGCGAAGGATATCAGTATCAGCATTATGAGTGTTGCCAAGCCTTGGTTTGCGGCATTAGCAAGCAGCTCATCGGCTGAGATCCAGCCAGTAGCTAAGGTAACCAGCATCGCTCCGCCGAATATTCTCGCGCTGTACTGCTGAAATTTTATCAGCAGCACAACCATAAGAATCAGTAATCCGGTTAGAGCAAATATATCCGGCATCGAGTTATTTCAGCAGGTCTTTAGCGCCCCAATGTGGGAAGTGCTTGCGAATTAGGGCGTTAAGCTCTAGTTCGAACTCGCTGTAGTCTCCTTTCTCTTCGCCGTTGTCGTCAGACGAGAGCGCTTCGTCAACCATGCCCGCACCAACGGTTACATTGGTCATGCGGTCGATAATAATAAACGCGCCGGTTTCCTTATGACTTTGGTACGCATCAAACACGACTGGATCGTGCACGTGCAAGTCGACCAAACCAATTTCATTAAGCTCAAGCTTACCGGCCTCTTTTTCTTTCAACGTATTCACATCAATTTGGTGATGCACCTCGGTAATTTCGCCACGGGTGAACTTAGAGTTGAACTTAATGTAGTACTCACGGTGCGGCTCCAGCCCTTTTTCGTGCATCCACACGACTTTAGCGCGCATACGGTTCGACACGTGCGGTAAGTTGTCCTTGCGCACAATCATGTCGCCGCGGCTAATATCAATTTCGTCATTCAGCGTTAAGGTTACCGCCATTGGTGCGTGCGCTTCTTCTAATTCACCGTCAAACGTCACAATAGACTTAATGGTGGAAATTTTACCTGAAGGTAAGGCGCGAACCGTGTCACCCACTTTGACAGAGCCCGAGGTAATAGTCCCCTGAAAACCGCGGAAGTCAGAGTTAGGGCGGCACACCAACTGCACCGGCATACGAAACTCTTCGGTGTCCTGCGGCTGGTCAATTTCGGCGTTTTCTAAGTACTCCATTAACGTCGAGCCGCGGAACCAGTCCAGCTGTTCACTGCGGTTAACCACGTTGTCGCCTTTCAGGGCTGAAATTGGCACAAAACGAATGTCCGGAATTTCCAGCGAGCCGGCCAGCTTCAGGTAGTCGTCCTGAATTTGCTTGTAAACGTCTTGTGAGTAGTCCACCAGGTCCATTTTGTTAATGGCAACCACCACATGCTTAATACCCAGTAGCGAGCAAATGTAGCTATGACGGCGGGTCTGGGTTTGCACGCCCTGGCTGGCATCAATCAAAATCACCGCTAAGTCACAGGTTGACGCACCGGTCGCCATGTTACGGGTGTACTGCTCGTGTCCCGGCGTGTCCGCAATAATGAACTTGCGTTTGTCGGTCGAGAAGTAACGGTATGCTACGTCAATGGTAATGCCCTGCTCGCGCTCAGACTGTAAGCCGTCAACCAGTAGCGCCAAATCCACTTCGTCGCCCTGAGTACCCGACTTTTTCGAGTCTTCAGTAATAGCGGCCAGCTGATCTTCAAAAATCATTTTGCTGTCGTGCAGTAAACGACCAATAAGTGTACTTTTGCCGTCATCCACACTGCCGCAGGTAATAAAGCGCAGCAGCTCTTTGTTTTCGTGCTGTTCTAAGTACGCCAGAATGTCTTTTTCAATTAATGGTGATGCGTGGCTCATTTTAGAAATACCCTTCCATTTTCTTCTTCTCCATAGAACCCGCGCTATCGTGGTCGATAACCCGGCCCTGACGCTCTGACGTTTTGGTCAGCAACATTTCCTGAATAATTTCAGGCAAAGTTGCCGCGTCAGACTCAACTGCTCCGGTTAACGGGTAACAGCCCAGGGTACGGAAGCGCACCATCTTCATTTCTGGCGTTTCGCCGTCTTCTAACGGCATACGGTCGTCGTCAACCATAATCAAGGTGCCATCGCGCTCAACCACCGGGCGTTCTTTCGCCAGGTATAGCTGAGGAATGTCGATGTTCTCTAAATAGATGTATTGCCAAATATCCAACTCGGTCCAGTTCGACAGAGGGAACACACGAATGCTTTCGCCTTTGTCGGCTTTACCGTTGTAGATATTCCACAGCTCAGGGCGCTGGTTTTTCGGGTCCCAGCGGTGGTTTTTGTCACGGAACGAATACACACGCTCTTTTGCGCGCGACTTTTCTTCGTCGCGGCGCGCACCACCAAAAGCCGCATCAAACTTATACTTATTCAGCGCTTGTTTTAACGCCTGAGTTTTCATCACGTCGGTATGTTTGGCACTGCCGTGGCTGAATGGACCAATGCCCTGCTCTACGCCTTCCTCGTTAATGTACTCAATAAGCTCAAAGTCGTACTTTTCCGCCATGCGGTCACGAAACTCTATCATTTCGTGGAACTTCCATGTGGTGTTTACGTGCATCAGCGGGAACGGAATTTTACCCGGATAAAAGGCTTTACGAGCTAAATGCAGTAACACGGAAGAGTCTTTACCCACCGAATACAGCATAACTGGGTTATCAAATTCAGCCGCCACCTCGCGGAAAATTTGAATCGACTCGTTCTCAAGAGCCTTTAAATGGGTTAATCGTTTTTCGTTCATTCGTTGTAACTGCCTTGTCTTTTTAATTGCGCGTATTGTAGCTTGTCAGCGTGTTTTATTAAAGCATCGCACCTGATGTGAACATCAGGCTACGGCCGGGGCCTGCTGGAACATTTTGGCGTTGGTGTCTTTGTCCGAAAGCACGGGCTCGCCGTCAAGTGGCCAGTCAATGGCAAGCGTGGGGTCGTCCCAGCGCACACTGTGTTCGTCGTCGGGGGCGTAATAGTCGGTGCACTTATAACAAAACTCGGCGGTGTCGCTCAGCACATAAAAGCCGTGCGCAAACCCCGGCGGTATCCATAGCTGATGCTTATTTTCAGCGCTTAACTCGGTACCCACCCACTGACCAAAGGTTGGTTGCTTAGCACGCATATCGACCACTACGTCGAACACCCGCCCCTGAGTTACCCGCACCAACTTGCCCTGCGGGCGTTTTAGTTGATAGTGCAGACCACGCAGTATGCCTTTTTTAGACTTGCTGTGGTTGTCCTGCACAAAGTTAAAGTCGCCACAATGCTGCTGAAACTCGTTCAGCCTAAACGTCTCCATAAAAAAGCCGCGCTCATCACCAAAAACAGTGGGGGTTATCAGCTTAATATCAGGTATTTTCTGCGGTTGGTAGTTCATGGTTGTGGCTTCTTCTCCATAAGGTGCGATGTCAAATATTCCGCCAAGGTGTGCTGCAAAGCCTGCTGCCAGCTTGGCAGGGTAATGTTCAGGGCTTGCTCAATTTTTTCTACGTTTAAACGTGAGTTCAGTGGTCGCTTGGCTGCTGTCGGGTAGTCTGCGGTACTCATAGCGTCGACTTTTTTAATGGCCAAAGAGTGCCCGGCTGCTTGTGCCTGCTCAAAAATAGCGTTAGCAAACTGGTGCCAGTTCGTTTCGCCCTGCGTGGCTACGTGGTATACGCCCGTCAGTTCATGCGCCAATAATGGCCGGGTTGCCAGCGCCGCCACCTGTGCAAGCAAACGTGCAGGGGTTGGGGTGCCTATTTGGTCATTAACAATACTGAGTTGCTCACGCTGTTTTGCTAAGCGCAGCATGGTCTTCATGAAGTTATTGCCGCGGGCACTGTAGACCCAACTGGTGCGCAGAATAAGGTGGTTACAGCTTGAACCCATAATGGCACGGTCGCCGGCCCACTTGCTACGCCCGTATTCCGACAAGGGCGCTACCTTCGCGTTTTCAGTATAAGCGTGTTCGCCATTACCGGGGTACACATAGTCTGACGAAAAATGAATAAGTGCCACACGGTTATTCAGGCAATAGTCCGCCAGTTGTTTTGGCAGTAAATGGTTTAGCCTGTCGGCCAGTTCTGGCTCTGACTCGGCTTTGTCCACCGCAGTATAGGCCGCGGCGTTCGCAATAAGCTGTGGCTGGTGGTGCTCCAAATACTTCTGAACTACACTGGCGTTAGTTAGGTCGAGCTCATTACGCGTGGGCGCCAGCACTTCACCAAAAACACTAAGGCTACGTACCAGCTCAAAGCCTACCTGGCCCGAGCTGCCTGTGACTAGTATATTCATTTTCTAACTTCTTTTTATTAACGGTAATGTTAAGTAACTGCGACTCAAATGCCATTTAACCCTTTTACATAACCTTAGCTCGAAAGTTTGACCCGCAACTACTAATTACTTAAACGCGGTTTATCCGTGAATTAAAAGATTTAAGCTCTCGAGAAAAACTTAGGCTCGCAATATCATCTAAACTTTTTTCAATAAAGCATTCCGGCGAAATATTATACTTTCGAAAGTCAGTAACATTCGTATCGTGCTTTACATCCACTCCTACAAGTTTTTGAGCCTCGAAAGTATCGGCAACCAGCCCAAGCCGGTGTAGCTCTCCGTTCACACTTACTTCGTATTCATCGCCACAAGCAACCGGGAACAGCCCTGTCTTTTCTATTAGAGACTCTTTCATTAAACGATCTAAACCTCTATTTTCTTCAACAGTTTCCCATATATTAAAAGACAGGTACTCCAATAAAGCACGAGACAAAAACCGGCCAAGCCCAATCGTTTCCCCAACCCTTTGAGGCTGTAACTGATCAATAGGAGCTGAGCCATACCCTAACCAATGGCCGAAACACTTAGAAGGAACATCATAAATATACATGTCTCTGAAGCCATAGAAGTGAACATTCCTATCGAGGGCTTTTTTGTACAAAAAGAAGACATCTTTTTCTACAAAGTCGTCGGAGCCGAGAATAACCATTGCATCAAAGTCTTTAGATTTAGATGCATCCATTCCGGCTTGCCACTTTTGGGTCAATGGTTGATTATCAAACTCTACGTAATCAAACCCGTACTGTTCGCATAAGAGACGCGATACCGACTTCTCCGAGCCTACCGCTAATAACTGTAGGTCAATCGTATCTTTTAGCTCTCTTTGAATTCGACTGTAGTACTGGTAGAAGCATTCTGTTAATTCATGTCTCTTCCAAACACACGTTAAAATCAATATGTTAGGCCTATTCTTAACCTTTTTCTTTTTCTTCTCTAGAAAGCTTATAAACTCAACTAACTTCTCTTTATCTCTTGCCATAACATGCCGGTAGCAAACACTTAAAGCCGGCCAAAAATCCAAAGTCCTTTTACCTGATTTTTTACAAGAGTTTATAAATGAATCAATACTCTCCTGCATCGACTGAAAACAGCTATGCTCTGATAACTTATTAAGGACGCGTATTTTTAAAATTAACCCAACCAAGCTGTTAGGCCTTTTTACTATAAACTGCTCAATATATTTAAGAGCCAAATGATAATTTTTATTAATAATTTCACTCTCAATTTTATTGAGTTCTGAAAAATCCATAATGTTCCAATTAAGCAGAGTTAAACTTCAAATATAATTTTCTTATAGCTTTTATTAGAAAAAGCTCTATACAACGCCTAACAACAAAAATGCGACACTACGCGGCACATGTAACTCATCGCCAAACTGGTATGAGAATTTGTGAGGAGCAAATTCATAGAGTGGCAACTGCTGCAAAACTCGGTTACATTCGTTTTCTAAACCAAGTTCTTTAAATACAAAAGCTGCCATACCTATGCCCCAACTTCTCGGCGGCATAATTGGCGCGAGCCAATGATCATCTGGGGAGCTATATTCAAGCAACTCGCCACTGCCATTGATAAAAGAGCGGAGATAACTTTCCAACTCATTCTCAGCAATTTCATTCAGTCCTAAAATTTGTTTAACTTGCAGTAAACCATGCACAATAAACGAGGCATGAACAAGATCATTGAAGCGACTCTTTGGGGCATCCATGTAATGCCAGTCAACGTGGCCGTTTCTATAGACGATGTCTTTGACTACTGTTGAAGCTGTAATTCTCGCTAGTTGTCCATAAAGTTCAACCCCGAACAGCTCGTAAGCTTGAGCATAAACTCCAGCCAACATCGCGCTAACGTTATAAACCTGTTTCGCATCGCTAATGTCATCACTATACCAAAAGAACACGCCGTCTCGACTCTGACTCACACAGCCTGCGTAATAATTAAGAGATTTAATAATAACATCACGAATTTCTGCAGACGGTTCAGCCCTATACGCAGACATCAAACCCTCAACGCATATTGCAACAGTCACTCCGTAAATTGCATCAGCCCTATTTTTCTCTTTTTTACCAAACGCGGCCCATGACCAACCTAGGCCCCAACCTACGCCTGACGATGTGATGCAATTATTTATTAACCAATTAGTTGCGATTAAAAGGTCATCTTGCTTTTCACTCAATCCTGCAGCCCATGCTAGCGCGCCGTATGCCATCGCTTGCTCTACAGGTTCTTCAAAAGCTGTCTCGTTACCGACACCTGGACGAGTTGCGCTCAGCCCCTTTCGAATATAAGAATAATTAATAGGCTCATCGGGAGCGTTATCAAGTCCCATTAAAGACGACTTTATAAGTGTACGACGTAAATCTTCGTACCTTCGCTGAATAACAGGATGACTTAATAGTGATTCACTCTTTCCCAATAAAGATAGTGCTTTATCTTGGTCACCATTGCGTATCAAAAGATCTGCAAGCCGCAATACCCAGCTCGGATGTATTTTAAGTTCGAGAGCTTTATAGTAGGATGTTATTGACCCATTCAAATCTCCAAGGTTTTGCAGACAGTCCGCTAATGCGGCGTGAAAAATAGGAGTATCAGAACGGTTTTGAACTGCGAAGCGGTAATGTAAAAGAGCCTCATCAAACTCTAAACGCTTACATAAATAATCACCCTTAACTTTTCTAAGTGAGGGATTTGCGGAATTTTTCGGTGACACTAAAGCTCTATCTAGCCAAAGTTCAGCTTCTTCAAAGCGATGCGTAGCATGACAAACTTTCCACGCATTGACAAAAAACTTACCGGAGCCATCTCTAGCAGTTTTTTTCAAGTCTGAAAGTAAGTTATAAGCTTCATTCCAACCCCTGTTTCGAACAAGCACCTTGAACGTTTCAAAATTCGATTCCATTAACAATATAGTACTCTTATTAAAGTCTATGCAAACGCTCTACCAACTTTTCACCAAAATACCTTTGACGGTGCCCCGATACCACTGTTAACCTTTCAGGTTTTTTAATTTCTTTGCAGGGTTTCCAGCGACTACTATATTTGCACCAACATCTTTTGTGACGACCGCCCCAAGACCAACGATCGAGTTTTTACCGATTCGGATTTTTTGATGAGTACAAGCGTTTGGGGCAATCCAGCTATTCTCACCGACAATCACACCACCACTAATTTCGGCCCCAGCGATCACGAAAGCACCATTTTTTACTACCGCATTGTGCGCAATATGTACTAGATTGTCGAGCTTTACGTTGTCTTCAATAATTGTATCCCCCAAAGTCCCCTTGGCGATTGTGGTACACGACCCAATTTCAACATTATTACCAATGACTACGCGACCCAAATGAGGAAAACGAACGGGGAAACCAGATAAGTCACGCTCAAAGCCGAATCCACTACTACCAATTGATGAATTTGAACGAATTACAGAGTTGTCTCCAATTATTGTTCCTCTATGAATAGTCACATTCGGCTCAATAAAAACATTTTTTCCAACCTTGGACCCCTTTTCAATGACAACTCCCTCTCCAATAGTTGCCGAGTCCGAAATATCAGCTTCCTCATTATATTGATCGAAGCCAATAGTATCCTCAAGCCATGCGAGAGCCTTTATGAAAGTCATACGAGGGTTGTCGCAAAGAATAAAGCTATGCTTTACTGAAGGTTCAAGGTTTTCTGTTGGGTTAACACAAAAAATGCCTTCAAGAGAAGCTAAGTCACTACTACTTTTAGAAAACGTTAATGTATTTGCTGAAACCGTATCTAAAGAAGCAACAGCACTTATCGACGTATCGTTCCCTAAAAGCTCTAAACCTAACTCTTGGCATAACTTTGAGACCCTAACACTTTCTCTTAACTCATATTTCATTTCATTGACTCCCTGCATACTTAATAGGAATAAAAACCTTTCCCTGACTTTCGGCCGAGTTCATTCGCTCTCACCATTCGTTTTAGCAGAGGATGAACACGGTACTTCTGATCACCGGTTTCTTCATGAAGTGTATTCATAATGTCGACGACAACATCCAGCCCAATAAAATCGGCAAGCGCTAACGGCCCCATTGGATGATGAGCTCCTAACTTCATTGCCGCGTCGACATCTGAAATTTCTGCAGTATTTTCTGCTACTATACTAACCGCTTCATTTATCATTGGTATCAGCATACGGTTAACGATAAAACCCGGACTATCATTCACTATCACAGGGGTTTTGCCTAGCATCTTAATAAACTCAAGTGACTTCTCGACCGTATTCTGTGATGTATGATGACCAACTACTACCTCGACTAGTTCCATAGCCGGGGCGGGATTAAAAAAGTGAAGTCCAATAAATTGGTCTGGATAACCCGAGTCCTTTGCCAGCTCTGTTATAGATAACGATGATGTATTCGACGCAACAATGGTCGAATCCCCAACAAAATTTCGTAGTTGTGCAAAACATTCAGACTTTACCGATAAACTTTCGGCGACAGCTTCTATAATAAAATCGAATTTATCTGTTGTCTCTTCAGTGAACTTGGCGAGCTTTTTATCAACAGAAACTCGTTCGTCGTCATCGATACCGCGCTTTATGTAAAACTTAGTCAACTTTTCTGTTAACAAAGATTTAAATGTTTCGAATTTTTCAACGCCTCTTGTCTTTATTGTCACTGAGCTAACGCTTTCATTAATGACAAACAACTGGGATATCCCAAGACTCATGGTCCCTGAACCGACAATAAGTACTTTCACAATTTACCTCATCACTAATCGAATGGCCTCAAAACATTCAGCTAACTCAAAACCTACCTGCGTGCCTCGAACTGTTGCGAGTGAACGAACAAATTTTTCGTTGACATAGCTTCTACCGAATTGAGAGTGATAACACTTCAATGCATTAATTTTTTTTTCCAAATGTTCTGTTGATAAGCCGACAAAAATATCATGTTGAACTGAAAAGTTATTCCAGAGCAATTCATATCCAAATACAGATGTGCCTTTAAAAGCTCTTAAAGCCTCTTCATGAACAGTACGATGATCTTGATGAATATCCTGCGAATTTGGTACTAGAACCAAATCATAATTATTGGATTTTCTCACCTTAATCAAATCCTCGAGTACATCTTGCCTTCTGTACTCGAGTTTACGCACCGAATAATCGAGCACCGTCACATGATTTTCACTAATCCCTAAGCAGCTTGTGGCTTCAAGTACTTCCTTACGCAGTACGTCACGTTCAAAGTCTTTAGGTACCGAATCCTCCGCAGCTGAAAATGCGAGATAGTGAACTTCTGCACCCTCTTCGATTAACTTAGCTATGTATCCACCGGCACCTATTTCACCGTCATCGGTATGGGGGGCGAGTACTATTACTTTTTTGAATTTCATAATTATTCATTCCAGAGGTAAATTATTAACTTTCATAACATGGATTTAATTGTGAGAAAAACCTGCGCAAATACCTAGACTCATCGCTTTGCAAGGTATTTTCAAATTGGACCTTCCTTTTTCTATAAATTGTGTTATCTCTGATAGCGGGAGCTAACGCTTCAGGAACAATTGAAACCCAATCTTTTTCATGTGGCAGCGCTACTATTCTCTTCCCGCAAGAAAGTGCTTTCAAACCCACAAAAACATCTGCCATGTTTTCCTTCTCAAAGTCTTTGAAGCTAAGATTGAAATCACTGGTATCAAAAAACATTACACCGGTTCCACCGAACTGAACATCATGAGTTTCTAAATACTCATCCGTGCAACGAACGTTTACTAAAATCTCTCTAAACCAATCAGATGCATTTGGCTTAAAAATTTTACCATGATAGCTGAATACAGAACATTCAGGATTGCGCTGCATGAAATCAATACTGCGAGAAACATAATCTTTGGGATAAAGAAGATCATCATCTAAAGAAAAATAAAGACAATTTTTGGAGTTATCAACGAAATAAAACTTACCAGCATCACCTTTGTCTATACTTGTGTCAATCGAAGAAACTATATTAACCTTATTATCAGGGTCGCATATAAAGCTTGTATCCTTATAACCATTTTGATATATATTTAATTCATCTACTTGTTTGTAAATACTATCAACGACTTTTATTAGTGCATTCTTTCTACTTTCAATGGTAGCAAGACCTGCAACTATCTTTTTCCGAGTCCCCCCAATTGTTACTATTTTTTTGTTGTCTAAATTCTCCGTTAAACTATTATTATTTTCTTTATTTAAATAATGCTGACCTAAACAAGATACCAATTTAGCTTTTCTTTCCTTACTTTTTTGGTCTAAACTAAGCGTTCCCTTTTGACCTTCATGTCGTCTGTAATAGTAAACAAATTTATCAACATAAGAAAAATTAAGTTTTTTCACAAGAAGCTTAAAATAAAAATCAAACTCTTCAGCGTATATTATATTTTGATTCAGTCCACCAGCAACCAGGAAATCTTTCCTATTAAACATTATAGTTCCGCCATGGATTATATTTTTTTTAGCTTGGCTTTCAATGGTAACTGTTTTTTCCGAAGGACGGTATTTTTTTATCTTACCCTCTGAGTAATACTCAAAAGCATTCGCAAAAACTAATGATGAATTCTCCTTCACTGCGATCTCGTATAAGTTCTGTATACAGTCCTCTGGTAAGAAGTCATCATAGGCAGCAAGCTTTACAAAGTCTCCTCTAGCACAACTTACTGCATCATTTAAGTTTTTCGAGCATGAGCTATTATCTTCGTCTTTCGTTGATAACGAAAACTTCACTCCATAGCGCTTTGCCACTTTCTCTAGCTTTGGTTCAGAGTCAGACGCTAAAATCACTTCATAATCGTAGTCGAATTTTTGTGATAAAGCTGACTCAATCGCTTTACTCAAAAAGTCCGATTCTTTATGAGCTAAGATTATGATAGAAACTTTTATATTCGTAAGCCTATGGAACTTACCCGATAACTCTAAACCAAAGTTAGTTATCATGAGACCCTTTGACGTAGCAGGATCGCTAATATGAGATACTTTTCTCAATGCATTAGGATCAGTAACGTTTGACTTACCTTTTATATCAACTGCAAATAAATCTTGCGCTTTTAGAGTTGTACCGACCTGAGCTATCTTATTACCTTTTATAGATGCCGCTGTTGCTATTTTATCGGAGTGAACTGGCAGCAACATTAGAGACTTCTTAAGCTTTCTTTGAGCGTATCCATCCAATGAAGAATTGACTTGAATACCTTTCCACAAGTCAAAATCCAATAATTCTAGTACGTTTCTATGAAGCATTCGCCCCATTCCCACAGTCTCCCCAGTACGTTGGGGCATTTTTGATTTTACATCGCTGTATCCAGGCCAATACATTAAGTCCTTCTCTACCGAATCATAAACGTACGCATCATAAAATCCGTAGAAAACGACACCTTTTCGCAGCATACTTATGTAGTTAAAAAAAGTACTCTTATTAAGAAAATCATCTGACCCGAGTATCACTAAAGCATCGAATTCAATTCTAGATGAAAAGCTAAGCCCCTTTTGCCATTTATCACTTAGCGGTTTATTTGGCGCTTCAACGTAATGAAAGCCATAAGCTTCTGTTAGTTCCCTAGTTAAAAGACCTTCTGAACCCACTGCTACAAGATCAAGCTCTAAGTATCTTTCAAGTTCCTCCTTGAGAATGGCATAGTACCTTAAAAATTCTTTTGTCAGCTCCAGCCTCTTCCAAAGACATGTTAGTATTACAATTTTAGGCCTTTTACTAACTTTCAGTGGTTTCAAATTTTCTAGTGGATGAAGTTCATTCTCTATAGCAACTTTCATTAACCTTGAATTAAAAGTGCTAAGTATTGATAGTAACCTGTTATCTGATATCCCGGATTTGAACCATGAAACTAAAGCAGCTGTAATTTCCCCTTCCGCAATATCTAGTAACCTTTCCGAGCAATTGAGTTCCAGAAGACGTAACAGCATGCGTAGCAAACCTATAGAGCCAGGCCTCTTTTTTAAACTAGCAAGTAGAACACCTTCAGCCGTTTCATAATCCCTATTAATAAGAAGCCTATCAATTTCCTTTTCCTCTAAAACCGAATACACCTTTATGAACTCCTGTAGCCTTTGCCAATATAGATCTTTGAAGTCCTAGACAAGCTAATTGTTACAACTTCAAAATTACTGAAATAAGGCGCGAACCTTTCCATTATTTGTGTTTTATTTAAAAAAAACCTAACATGTCCAAAAGAATCAAAGTTTGGCACTGAAAATATAACTAAAGAACCAGTAGATAACTGATTGATTAACTCTAAATCTAGTTCAATATGTTCAAGAACCTCGAGTAACACATATGCGACATCCTTTGAATCTAATATATCGGTATATTCATTTACATTCTCACATGAAAATTTCATATTAGGACAACGCTCTTTAGCGAGGTCAACAGCTACCTCACTAAAATCTAGACCTAAATATTTTACGTGCGGACAATGATTCACGAAATATTCAGCAAACTGCCCAGGGCCACAGCCTATATCTATAACTTTTTTTAAGTTACTTTGATTTATTATTTCACAGACTTTCTTCCAAACTGGTACATAGACTGAGCCTTCTGATTCGCTTGCATACTTACTCGATTCTAAATATATAAAATCATAGAACTTTGAACTAACTTCAAAAAAAGCTTCTTTACCGCTTGCTACATTCGAGCTAAGTTCTTCAAGTATAGCTTTAACCGCAAGGGGCTCTTCTTTGCCCTGTTGTAGGTGCAGAAGAGCAGCCTTTTTCAAATGTTCATACGCCGCTATATATTCAGCGTTTTTTCTTAGCATATCAGCGGCAAAAGTGGCGAATCCGATTTTTTGCGAATATTCATAGTGTTCGTTAATTATCTCCTTGACGAGCTGCACTGCAACTTTGAACTCTTGCTGATCTCGGTTATACAAAGCGAGCATATGCAGCAGTATAGCCTGGCGGCCCACATATTTAATACCCGACTCTAATGTTTTGATAGCCTCTGCTGTGTTGCCAAGATTTCGTTGCGCCCGTGAGAGTTTTACACTCAATGATTCGGTGGCTCCCGAGGTAGATATAATATTGTTATACAGCCGGCTTGCGTTCTGAAATTTGTTCTGAGACATCAGTTGATCGGCTAATACTCTTTTGTGTTTTAACGTGTCTTTTTCGCCTCTGTTTAGCGAGTTAAGTGTAGCTTCGGCTTGTAATAGCTTATCACTACCAAGGCTTATAGCTTTTTTTTGTAAAGCCGTAATCCATGTATCGACAGAGTTTCCAATTGATCTCTGATTTTCTAAGTTCTCTTGGTTAATGATTGTTCGCTTGACCAACTCCGTAGATTTGGGGGTAGGAGTAGTTTGGGTAAGCGCTTTTATTAACTTTCGGATTCGGCTATCGCTTACTTCATCGCCCAGTAGGTGTTTTGCTTTTAATACACTTTTCTCGATATTCGCCCACAAGAACTTCTGAAGCATGGCTTTCTCTTGAAAGCTTTGCTCGCAAAAACCTTGAAGGTCTTGGGGAATTTTATTGTTTTTCTCCAAAAAAATGAGCCCCTCGAGTATATGGGCTAAACTCTCATTATGTGGGGTAGAACTGTTAGTCAAACGCTTAAGTTCTTGCTTGCAACCTTGCCAGTCCTCAACTAGCCAATAAAAAATAGCAAGTTTAAACTCATCGTTATTGGTCTTTCCGGACTGGCTCATTATTATGCTCGTTTTAACTTTTATCTTATGCGCTTAGACTAAAGTTGCTTCTATAACCGCAGAAACGATGACTTCCTGATCTTCTTTAGTAATATAAGGGTGCATTGGCAAAGACATTACCTGTTCAGCCACCTTGTCCCCAACAGGAAGTGCGGCTTTGCTGTCAGCAACCGCTGGCTGCTTATTCAAGGGAATAGGATAATGAACAGCAGTGGGAATACCTTTTTCTTTTAAGTGGTTCTGTACCTTTTCCCGCGACTCAACCCTTATAGTGTATTGCGCCCATGCACTGGTATTGTGTTCCACTATTTGTGGCGCAATAATGTTTTTGTTTGCCTCAAAGAGCTCTCTGTATGTATCAGCAACTGTATTTCGAGCTTCAATTTCACTGTCCAAAATGGCAAGTTTCGGGAGTAAAATGGCTGCTTGCATTGTGTCTAAGCGACTGTTTACGCCAACTCTAACGTGATGATAACGGCGATCCTGCCCATGACGTGCTATTTGTCTAATAACCTTTGCAAGTTCCTCGTCATTAGTAAAAATAGCGCCACCATCGCCATAGCAGCCTAAGGGTTTGCTGGGGAAAAAACTTGTACAAGCAATAGTACTCAGGTTACACGACTTCTTGCCTTTATATTCCGCACCGAAGCTTTGAGCTGCATCTTCAATTACGGCAATACCGTGCTTAGTAGCTATTTCATTAATAATGTCGAAATCTGCACATTGACCATACAATGACACCGGTATTATTGCTTTTGTCTTGTCAGTAATGGCAGCCTCAAGTTTTTGAGGGTCAAGATTATAGGTTGCTTCATCAACATCTACATATACCGGCTTCGCCCCCAATAGCGCAACGGTTTCAGCAGTCGCTATATAGGTAAACCCAGGTGTAATAACTTCATCGCCAGGCCCAATTCCCAGAGCCATTTGAGCAATTTGTAGCGCGTCTGTCCCGTTTGCACAGGTAATACAGTATTTTGCGCCCGTATAGTTAGCCAAAGCTTCTTCCAGTTCAAAAACTTCAGGCCCTAATATGTACTGACCGTGCTCAAGTACTTTCGCGATACCTTGCTCAATTTCACTTTTTATGCGGAGCTGTTGCGCAGCTAAATCGATAAACTGCATTACGTTTCGTCCTTTTTAGATAATATACCGTTCTTCAATGTGTACTTCGCCCCCGTGTGCTCGCAAACGCTCTCTCCGTCACCGGTCACCGGCAGGTCTAATTGTTCACCAAACTCACTCATCCAACCTATTTGCTTTGCCGGTACACCGACAACGAGAGCATAATCAGGTACGTCTTTATTAACGACAGCCCCCGCGCCAACAAACGCAAATTTCCCAATAGTTGCACCACATACAATAGTGCAATTAGCCCCTAGCGTGGCACCTTCTTTAACCAAAGTGTCGAGATATTCGTCTTTGCGTTCGACATGCGAACGGGGGTTATATACGTTAGTAAAAACCATGCTCGGACCACAAAATACATTGTCTTCAAGGTATACGTTGTCGTATACCGAAACGTTATTTTGAACTTTGCAGCCATTACCAATAGAGACTTTGTTACCAACGAACACATTCTGGCCTAGCGAAACGTTTTCCCCAACCTTTGCACCACCGCAAACATGAACAAAATGCCAAACGCGGCTGCCTTTACCAATTTTTGCACCGTCATCAACAATTGCTGACGGGTGAACGGTATAATCCATAATGTTACCTTCCTCTCAATTACAGAAGTTTTGCGAGGAATGGGTGAGCATTGTGTTCACTAGCTTGAACCGTCTTTCCATCCCGAATATGCTCGACCGTTTTAATGCAATGCTCAGCATCATCGATGCCATAACCCCGCCCCGCAAGAATCTCTTCGTAGCTGATGGTATGCAGATCTGTAAAGCCAGCAGAAAATTCAATTTGTTTTCCGTTAGCAGAAATAGAGCGATAGGTTGTTTGTTTACCCTGTACGCTCTCGGGCAAATCGTTCGCATCAATTGACAAAAACCAAGGAACTCTTGCCTTTTCATATTCTAAGTACCCTGCTGCTTTCAGATCATCACTGTAGTGAAGTTCATTCTTCTCTAGACTGCCGAAGATAAAATGCAACATATCGAAAAAGTGAACGCCGATATTAGTCGCTACACCGAATGATTTACGCGGGTCACCTTTCCAGCTCTCTAAGTACCACTTCCCTCTTGAAGTGATATAAGTGAGATCAACATCGAATTTCTGTCCTTTAGGCGCAGCGTCCACTTCTTTTTTCAAATCTAAAATGGCCTGGTGATAACGAAGCTGAAGTATGTTGTATACTTTTTTGCCAGTCTCTTGCTCGACCTTCCGCAGTTCGTCAAGTGTTTCTAATGTCGGTACTAAAGGCTTCTCGCATATTACGTCACACCCTAAACGTAATCCAGCGGCAATGTGTGCATGATGGAGGTGATTGGGAGTACACACAGAAACGTAATCAAGCTGTGTCTGTTGGTTGCGCCTTAAGCACCATGCATGCTCTTGAAAACGTTCAAATTCGGTAAAAAACTCACTATCGGGCGATATACTGTCAATAATACCGACCGAATCGTTAATATCATAAGCAACAGCTAGTTGATTGTCAGTTTCTTTTATCGCTCTCATATGACGCGGTGCTATATAACCCGCAGCGCCAATCAACGCAAAGTTTTTCATTACTACGTCCTTTACTCTTATTATTTTAAGCTTTGATGACTTTTTCGTTTGGCTCGCGGAAGATGCCTCGCGTATCGACTATTAACTTCGCTTTATCCAAAATAAGTTTATAATCAAACTTATCATGGTTGGTTGCTAAAACTACTGCGTCAAAACTTTCCAATGTCTCTGCCGTTAGGGGGTTGCTCGACAAGTCAAACTTATGAGAACGCATTTTGGGAAACTTAGGCACATGTGGGTCAGAATACTCAACCGCTGCACCTTTATCTCTTAATATTTCCATCACCTCTACTGACGGAGATTCGCGCATATCGTCAACGTTTTTCTTGTAAGCAATGCCTAATACAAGCACTCTGCTTCCATTTAAAGGTTTGCTATGTTTATTCAGTGCATCAGCAGTTTTATCCACAACATAACGTGGCATACCTTGGTTTACCTCACCCGATAGCTCGATAAAGCGAGTGTGTAAACCATATTCGCGCGCTTTCCAAGTAAGGTAGAAAGGGTCAATTGGAATACAATGGCCACCTAGACCTGGTCCTGGGTAATAGGCCGTGAACCCAAACGGCTTCGTTGCAGCGGCATCAACGACTTCGAAGATATCTATGCCCATGCGATCTGCAACTATTTTCATTTCGTTAACAAGACCGATGTTAACTGCACGGTGGATGTTTTCAAGCAGCTTAGTCATCTCTGCGACTTTTGTTGAAGTGACAGGCACAACTTGATCAATCGCTTGTTCATAGAGTGCTTGACCTACTTCAAGACAGGCTGGCGTCTGTCCGCCGACCACTTTAGGAATTGTGCGTGTTTCGAAATTTGGATTACCCGGATCTTCACGCTCTGGTGAATAAACAAGAAACGCGCTGTCACCTACAATTAGATTTTGTGCTTCCATTCGTGGCAGCAACTCTTCCTCAGTTGTTCCCGGATACGTTGTACTTTCTAGTGAGACTACATGCCCGTCTCGCAAATGTGGTGCCAAACTCTCCATCGTATTGACTACAAAGCTAATGTCGGGTTCGCGATATTTATTCAGTGGCGTTGGCACACACATAATTAGTGCATCACATTCAGCAGCCTTTGAAAAGTCGGCGGTTGCTTCAAATCCCTTATCTACGGCTTCCTGAATGCGAGCATGAGAAATGTGCTCAATTTGACTTTTCCCGTTATTCAACTCTTCTGTCTTCGCCTCGTCTATATCAATGCCGATAACTCGATAGCCAATATCAGAGTATCGTAACATTAATGGTACGCCGACATAGCCAAGACCAACGATACCAATAACCGCATCGCGGCTTTTTAACTTGCTAATTAAAGCATCTTTCAACATATATAATTCCTATCAATCTCTCTGAAATAGTTCTTTCAACAGGTCCATTTGTATTTCGATACGACGAACACTATCAGCCAAGGCATCATTTTTCTTCTTCAACTCACTATTTTGAGTTAGCAAGTTAAGGTTCTCTACACCTAGTTTTTCATTCTTCTCTTCAAGTTCTTTTGCTAGCTTTTCTGAGTCTTCCAACTTGTTTTGTAAGTTACTTATTTGTTGTTTAAAGAGCTTCTTTTCTGCAACGTATTCGTTCGACTCTGCTTCTAGCTTACTTGAATTCGTTTTAGAACTTTGGCCCTCAAAGTTTAGAGAAAGTGGTTTTTCTAAATTCATGAGTTAATCCTCAAAAAGCACATATCTCTGCTTCCTTTATTCTCGAATTCTAAGCCACGTTCGGAAATTAACTGTTGCCAATCTTCAATAGTCTTTTCTGAGGAAGTTTTATAACTTATAACCACGTCTAAGCTAAATGCGGACAGACTATTCAGAAGTGTTGGAACAGAAGCCGGGTACGACGGTTGTTTTTGTGACGCAGAAGAATTAATTAAAATAAGTACTTTGGCATCGCGCCCGTCGAGTACACTTGAGACATTCGTTAAAGCTCTCTCACAGTCATAGAATAATTCCTGACTTTGCGAGACTGGTATTAAAGGTGCATATTTCAAATCAACCAAATTTTGCAGGTTGTGCTGCTCTATACGCTGCTTTACCGAATTAAATTGTTTTTTGTCGTGCTCAAAACTTAGTACGTGCTGCGGCAAATCAAAGTCGCTAGCCTCAAAGTCGTTAGAGCCTGATTTGTTCTCTAACTGCTGGTTAGGACTATGATTATTGATTATGGCATTAGCCAAAAACTCGGTCGACTTACCGGCCCCAAATTCGATAATTAAGTCGTAACTATTATCTTCGAGCTGCTGGGTCAAAGTGACCGCAGTGACCTCGCTGAGATTAGAGTCATTTTCGTTTAAGTTGATTAAACTTTTCCCGAACGTACGCTCCAATGAAAGGCGAGCTTTAAGCTCCGTAACCTGCTGACTTGATGTTTGCGTAATATGCCGACCCAGCGCATTGGTCGCCTGCTCTAACTGTAGACGCTGCTGTTCGAACATAGAGTCCATGCGCTCATTTAGCTTAGCGAGCTGCTCGTTGTACTTTTCTGCTGCTTCGAGTTTCTTTTGTAGTTCGCTATTACGTGCTTCGACTGTTTCTGCGCGCTCAGCTAATTTATCTTTCTCCGCTAAAGCTTGGTCTAACTTAGCCTGCAAGCTATGCGCCCACTCGGCCTGTTTTTGTTTTTCTTCGTTGGCGTTACTAAGCTCAACATTAGCTTTTTCAACTTGCGCTTGCAGTGCTTCCGCGCGCTCTCTAGCTTGTGCAGCGTCGCTTTGCAGTTGCTTTTCAAGTTCACTACTACGCTTTTCGGCTTTATTCGCCCGTTCTAGTAAACTGCGCTTCTCTGCTGAGCTTTTTTCCAGCTTAGCCTGTAAGTTCTGAGCCCACTCAGTTCGCTTATGCATGGCTTCATTCGCATGCTCCAGTTCCGCGTTAGCCTGGTCGCGCTCAGCATTGGCTTGCTCTATTTGCTCTTGTGCTTGCTTTAATTCATTAGCTAATTTTCGCTCTGCCTGGCTTAACACAAAATGCAGTTTAGGGAAGTCGGGGTCGTCCACTTCTTCATTGCGGGTGTGGTACCCATTTTCCAGTAACCAGCTTTTTAGCTCTGCGGCAGTATTCGAGCTCTCAAATAACGTCTCGGCCTGAGAACCCACGCACATAAAGTTAAACACGCGCTTATAAGGTGTTTCTGAAAGGGCCTTTGCCAATTCTAACCCTTGTGCGGGTAGGTCAATAACAAGTAGGTTATTGTCGCCGGTTACATTCAAGTTGTCGAGCAGCTCTTCTAGCGGCGTGGGGGTTACTGACTCGCTACTCATTAGCTTTAACCCCGGGAACAGTGCCTTAAGTTCCGTCGCTTTATGCAAGCCATTAAACTCGGCCAGGTTGTAGTTGTACCAGGTGGCTTTTTCTGCGCTGCTGGCCACCACTTTTTGCTGAACCTCTATAGACACGCCTTGCTCTTGCAGGCTTTCTTTTACTTCATTTAACTTTTGAACGTTGTTTTCGCTGGCATCGACCACGTTCCAGTGCTTTGCCGTTAAGCTTTTGGCCAGCTGGTTAAGTTCATCGCCTTGCCCTGCGCCAATGTAGACAATATGGTCAAATGCCAGGTTACTGAATGGGTGCGTCATATGCTGTTTATTCCGGGTTAACTTAAAGTTTTTATTCACAGTTGCTTAGTAAGGCTTGGGTAAGCGCCCTTCGTCTTTGCCATACAGCTCGTAATGCAGCAGCGGGTTTATGCCTTCGGCTGCTACGTCGGGGTGCGCCTGACGATAAAACTCATTATTAAAACTCTCGCTTGGGTTGCGCCCCTCAAAACCGCCAAATCGCAAATAATGCTCGGCGGGGTCAACTTTTTCTTTGGCAACATCGGGATAAGTTTCTAGGTACCAGTTGGCGTCAAAGTATATCGACTGAGCAATAAGGTCGCGGTGCTGCTTTGCAAGGCCATTGGTTTTGTTCTTTTTTACCAAGCCAAGGCGCCGTTTTATTCGATAAAACAATGAGCGTTTAGGCTTTTGTACGGTTTGAGGAGCGTCACTTTTGTCGGCGACCAGCGCTATGTCGTTGTCGTTGGGCGTGCCGGTGCTTTTTTTCAGCTGCGTAATGGTGTGCTGTTGCTCCACACACTGTTTTTGCGCGTCTTGATACTTAATAAAGTAGTTTTCCAGCTCTTCTTGCACTTGCTGCAGTTGCAGTAACAGTAATTCGTTTTCTTCTTCGACTTCTTTTAGTTTTTCGGGTTGCTCTGGTACAGCAGTTTTAGCTTCGGCGGCTTCTTTTTTCAGAGTTTCAACTTGCGTGGTTAACTGTTTATTCTGAACGTTAAGTTGCTCTAGTTCACTTTTAAGTTCACTTTGTTGCCGCTCCAGCTCCTGCGCTTTCTCGTCTTTCTGTTTTAATTCGCCTTCATGGTCTTTACTAAGCTGCTGCTTACTAATAAAGGTGGTTTCAAGCTCTTCTTGTACTTGCTGCAGTTGCAGTAGCAGTAATTCGTTTTCTTCTTCTATTTCTTTTAGTTTTTCGTGCGCCGCTTTTGCCTCTGCTTCAGCTTCTTTCGCTTTTGCGTCGGCCTTTACCGCTTCGGCTAATGCTGACTCGGCGTCAACCTCTACCTGGTACGGCTGCTCTTCTAATTGCAGAGTTAATGCCTCAAGGCGGTCTAACCGCGATATAATATCAGGGTTTTGCAGCACTATTTGGTGTCCGGCCATAAGGGTTAAGTCACCCGGTTGAACGTTAAAGTCGGCTAATGCACTTGCAGCTATGCCGGTCTGCTCTTCCAGGTTAACAGATTGCGCTAAGGCATTTTGAATGCATATAAGGCGAATACGACGCCGGTTTTTACGTTGTATATTCAGTATGTCGTCAATGCGCGCTAACCAGTCATTACAGGCAGTTTGGGCGTCTACCCCATTGCTTAGCTTATTAGCAATGTAAACGCTGGGGTCACTGTAAAACACATATACTGTGCCGCTTTGCTCGCTCAGTTGCTGAGTTATGTGGTCTTTGGTAACGGCGGTTTGTTGCTCATTAAATACATGAACGCTGTTAATCGTTGTTAGGTTGTCGGTCATGTCCTGTTTGTTCCGTTTACAAATTTAATACGTTAAGTAAGCGCCGATTAACGTCGCGCACATTAAACCGTTGCTCTGCCATTGCACGGCTAGCATACCCCATGCTCTGTAATTTGTCAGGGTGGTTTACCATGTTCAGTACGGCGTTTTCTAAGGCGTTGGTGTCGTGTCGTGGCACCCGGTACCCGTTAACGCCATGCTCTACGGTGTCTTTGCAGCCGGGGCCGTCGGTGGTTATTACCGGCCGGCCTATGGCCAGTGCCTCCTGCGTGCTACGCGGCAGCCCCTCACGATAATACGACGGCAACACAAAAACACTACTGCTTTCGATATAGGGCACCACATTGTCAACGTGCCCCACGTAATCAATAACGCCTCGCTTTACGTACTGCTTTAGCTCGGGCAGTGAAACGCCGTGCGCTGTGGTTGCCCCGCCCACCACTTTAAACAGCGCCTCGGGGTGTTTGGCTTTTACCCGCTCGGCTACGTCTAAAAAATAACGGATGCCTTTTTCGTTCAATAGCCGCCCCACAAACACAAAAGTAAGCGGTGTTACAGGCACCGGCGAGCACTTAAACTGCTCTAAGCATACGCCTATGCCGCCTAACACCACGGTATTGGGCATGTCGACTTTGCACTGCTCTTTTAAGTCTTTTTTGTCGTCTTGGTTGAGCACGATTAAGGCGGTGCTGCGCGGCAGGGCCAGCCGAAACAGCCAGCACTGCACTTTTTTTATCACTCGCATTTTTACGGTTAAACCGTGTTTGCCTTCGGTGAAGGGGCGGCCTAGCCCTTCAATTTTGGCAATGCGCTGTGGCACGCGCGCCGCCCAGGCGGCTAAGGTGCCAAATATGGCGGGCTTGGCAAAATAACAAAAGCTCATGCTAATACGGTGTTTTTTAAAGGCCCGGTAAAGCTGCCAAAGGGTCAGCAGATCTGAAAATGGGTTAGCCGAGTACCCATTTAATGAAAACCGCACCGGTATAAAGCCCATTTCACGAATTTTTAGCTCGCTGGACGTGTCGTAGTCAATGGCAAAGGCGTAAACCTTATGGCCTTTGGCGGCTAATTCGCGCATAAGCTCGCCGCGAAAGCCCAGCATAACGTTTACTTCTTTGCCGACAAAGGCGATGTGCTGTGGTGTCGCTTGACTCATACCGTTTACCGCTTGGCGTTCAGCAGCTTGCGTACTGACTTTTTCAGCAGTGTGCCTGGTAGAGCTACTGCCTTTGCAATAAGGGTGCTTTGTTGCTGGCGTTGTTTCTGTAAACATGCAATGACTTGCTCTGGCGTAACACTTTGGCTGCCACTGTGCGCCAGCCGATACATAGGATAATGAATTAGGGCCGCAGCGACCAGTTCGCTTAGCTCTAATGTTCGTGTGCGTCGCGGTTGCGGATTGTAGTCTGTTGTTAAACCCCAGCCACTGTAAAACGGCTGGCCGTAGCAATGCACTTGTTTACCACGTATCAGCGCTTCAAAACCACTTAAAGAGGTTAGCGTGTGTACCTCGTCTGCCGCGTCAAACATAGGGTTAATACTGGCGTTAGTTACATAGCTGTCGCACAACTGTTGGGCTTGCTCTTCGCCCTGTCCGGCTGCTCTGGCACCGGCAACAACGTCGGGGTGCGGTTTGTAAATAATAAAGGCGTCGGGGTTTTGTTCGCGTACTTGCTGCAACAGACCCATATTGGTTTTTATAACCGGCGAGCCCAGCTGTATGCTGGCGTCACTTTCTACCTGACCGGGCACTAAAATAATGCGCTTATGGGTGACCGGTGGCTGCCAGCTGTTGCTGCCGGTGTTGTATTTATTCACACCCGTGGTGTTCAGCTGCTGAATTAGCGCTTTAGCCCGGTGTTTGTCTTTGTCGGTAAAGCTGCCGTTTTGTAAAAGGTACTCTAGGTCTGACGACTGGGTTGCGTCAAAATACATGCCACGGCTGTCGACAACCCAGGAGCACGGACGGGTAAATTCAGCGCCTAATCCCACTGAGCGCAAGAAGCCGTCTTCTACCCGATACAGGGTTACGTTTTCGTTAAAGGCGCTTGTTGGCGTTTGTACGCCCCATATTAATGCACTGGCACCGGCTGGCACCTGGCTGGGTTTAGCAACAAACTGCGGCTTTAAATAGCCGAAAAACTGCTGCCAGCTGGGCTTCCAGTAGCGCTTTACGCCGACAATATAAACCGGCAGTTTAATGTTTGTGATCACGTACTATGGCGCGCGCTAAGTGCAAAATGGCCGTAATAAATACGGTGAAAATAAGGAACACCACAAAGTTGTACATGCGGTCCGGCTTGGTGGAGTACTCCGGCATTGTCGGGAACTCTAAAATAGACACTTGTTTTAACTTTCTGGCTGCTTCTATACGGGTGCTTTCCAATGCCGTAAGCGTAGTAGTATAAAGCTGTAGAGCAAACTCCGCGCGTAACTGTAAGGTCTCAAACTTCGCTGAAGTTTCGTTGAGCGCGGTGCCGCTTTGGCTGGCCATTTTGTTCTGCTCAAGTTGAATTTGCTCTTCTAACGAGCGAATTTCTCGCGTTAAGCGCATCACTTCCGGTGAGGTTTGGCTTTGGTAGCTCAGCAATGCTTTTTTACGCGCTTCTAATGCAGCGGTTTGAGCCTGCAGCTGCGATACCGTCGTGAATATGGCCTGTACCGTTTGTGTGGGTGACACCAATCCGTTTTCATTTTGGAATTTTAACAGTCGCTCCCGTGCTTCAAACAAACGCTCTTCTGCCTGTTTAGCTTGCTGGTCTATGAACTCAACTTGCTCTTCAGCCAAGCGTTGCCCCATGCGGTTCATATGTTGCTCACCCTCGTCGAGTAAGACCTGAACTATAGTTTGCGACATTTTTCTGTCGTAGGCTTGCACTTGAATTTTTAGTATTGCTGAGTACTCATCGAACTCGATACTCATATGACTTCGAATGTACTCGTGGAACTTTTCAATGGGAACATCGGCACTGTCGAGCCTGGACCAGGGGTCGATAAAGTCCTGCGAATAGTGACTGCGTAAGTCGAGATCTCGCTGCAGTTTTTTCAGCATCGTCACTGACAATAAGTGGTCGCGCAGCAGTAGCAAGTCGCCCGAGCCCTGGGTACCGCTTAACAGCGATGATATGTTCATGCTGGACATATTCACTTCCGGGCTTTCGAGCACAATGTGCGCTTTGGAAACGTAGCGGTCGGTAGCAATAAGCCCCCAGTAAACAACAGCCACCAAAATTAAAACCAATGCTATGGCCCAGTGCGGTTGTCGTTTTATTGTCCGTATTAAGGGCGAGTTCAAAGCTATGTCCTCTTATTATCAATTAGGTTTTCTGGGTCGTAGCGGCCCGGTTTCTGTTTTTCATTATAATTGGGCGTTTGACCAATACTTTCATAGTAAGCGTCGAGCGCGTCATCGAGTTTGTCGTACCATATGGCTTTGCCTTCATGCAGAAAAATGCCCGACTGACATAAGTCGCGTAAAATTTTCACCTGATGCGATACCATAATAAGGCTGGAACGGCCAACGCGATCCTGAAAGGCCTGGGTTGCCTTGTTTTTAAAAGTAACATCGCCTACGGCGGTCGCTTCGTCCGACAAGTACACGTCAAAGTCAAAGGCCAGAGACAACCCAAACGCCAGGCGTGCCTTCATACCGCTAGAGTACGTGGCTATGGGTTTATCAAAGGCTTTGCCTATTTCAGCAAAGGCTTGTACTTCTTCAATAATGTCGTCGACGTATTTATTACCACCCTGTATGCGGCTAACAAACTTGACGTTCTGACGGCCTGTCATAGATGGCTGAAAGCCGCCACTTAAGCCTATTGGCCAGGAAATACGGCAGCGTTCAATAATTTCCCCTTTGTCGGGCGCGTCCATGCCGCCTATCATTCGCAGTAGTGTAGACTTACCCGCGCCGTTTTTGCCGACAATACCCACCGATATGCCCCGGGGTATGGTAAAGTTAAGCCCTTTTAACACCCAGTCACCGCCAAAGGGGCCGTGGTAACGCTTCCACACGTTGCGGGCTTCTATTACTGGCTCTGTCGACATTAGCTTGAGACCATTCGCATTTTATAGCGAACCTGTAACGCCAGCCCAAGTAACAGTGTGCACACGCCCCACTCGTAGACGTAGCTGAGCTCTACGTCCCGCACCATGTGGTAAGTTGAGAAGAAGCTACCGCGAATAAGCTCTATGGCGTGTAACATGGGGTTATAAAGCAAGTATTCTTGTATGCCGTGCGGCATTAGCTGTATGGGGATCATAACACCGGACAGCAGGTACAGCGGTAATGACACTAGCGCGACAATTTTCGCCGCCTCCGGGAAAAAGGTGACCAATACAGAAAAGCTCATAGCCATACCCAGCCCCAACAATATAACGGCTAGCCAGACTTCTATTGCACCGAGTGGGTCGGCGGGCACCATGTCAAAGCCCAGCATCACAAATACGGTTATCATAATTAATGTGACAACGCTGTGCAGTTTGGCTTCCATGGCGCAGCGAATGATCACAGTATCGGTTGGATGCACTTGCCGGTAACAAAACAGCGCTTTATTGCCGTTAATGGCGGTCATGCCGCGGTTCCAAAGTGAACGGAATAAAAAATAAGTGAGTAGGCCAATAACCAGCCAGGGAATAAACTCTGCGCCTGGTACTATGCGGCCTCGGCCAATTAAGTCACGCACCGCAACAAGAAGGACCACATGCAGTATCGGCTCTAAAAACAGCCAAACCGGCGCAAAACGGTCCTGCGTTAACCGCGCTATGAACTCCCGCATAAACAATGCGGTGTAAACATGCCATGTGACAAGCCACGGCGAGCGCGGTTTTGCCTTGGGGATACTCACGTTATCTCTCGCTTACCGCTTATAAGTCCAGCGCCACTTTGGTCGCTACCGCAATTTGATACAGAATTTGTGTAATAGACTGCGCTAGCTGAACGTTTTTGCTGCTAACCGCTGGTAAAACCAGTATTTCATCGCCCGGGCGCAGTTGAGCGTTGTCAGCATTCACAACTTCGCCATTTTGACGAACAATGAGTATACGGTCATCGTCGGCTCGGTTAGTGAAACCGCCGGCGCCTTCTATGTACTGGTAAACGTCTTTGTTGTCGACATACACCGCTGACTGAGGCACATAGACTTCACCGCTGACTAATACCGAGTCGGTACGTGCTGGCAGTGTTATGACGTCGCCATGCTGTAAGCGGACGTCGACAAGTTGGTCGTTATTACTGACCACAAGGCGGCCTGAGGGTTTTACGTCGCGCGCTTTTTCCACAAACTGGCTTATGAGTTGCGCTTCCTGCGCTCGTATACTGGCCTCTTCCGCGGTTGACGACGGCGCACCTAAGTAGGTTTGCTCAAGACGATCTAAGCTTTCTTCCAGGGCTTTCTTTTGACGCTCGGCAACGCTTTGACGTCTTATGGATATGTTTTTGTAGTCGGTTTCTTTAGGGTCAATAGAAACCGTGTTTAAAAACTCCATTAAGCGAGCGTTTTTCGGTAAGACAAAATACGATTGTCCGAGGTACTTACCTTCCAGCTGCACCACAATTTGCTCGGGGCGTTTGTCAGCAAAAAAGGCAATTTCGTCGCCGTCTTTTACCGGTACATTTTCAAACTGAGACAAAGTGACATAATCTGCCACGGGGCCGTTGTTGCGAGTACCCACTAACAACGCGTGTGAAACGCCGGCTTTAAGTTGAGACAAGTTTTCAATGTCTTTACCGGTGGCTACTTTTTCTTCCAGTTCGTAATGATACGAGCGCCCGACGTCACCATAAACCGTTACTTTAGAACCTCGCTCATGAACTAATAGCGTGTCGCCCTCTTCAAGCTGCGGCTGCTTGAGGGTGCCTTTTGTCAAAAAGCTATAAAGGTCGAACTGTTTAATGACTTTGCCGTCTCTTATCAGGTCAATTTGGCGATAAGAACCCAGTTCGTTATCTATGCCCGCGGCCTGGTCCAGAAAATATAAAACTGAGTCGCTTGGAACCCCTGCGTAACGCCCTGGTTTATTGACATACCCCGTAACCATAACGGCAACCGGCTGTATGCCCTGCACGTTGGTGTACACTTTTACGTCACTGGAATACACCGAACGAATAGCGCCTTCAATAACGCTTTTTAATTGCCCGGCTGTGGTGCCTTGCACTTTGACTGGCCCCACTGACGGAATAAAAACATACCCTTGAGCGTCTACCGGCAGTACACTTTCCACTTCGGTGGCACCCCAGACTTTTAGGGTAATTTGATCACCCGGCATGATTTTGTAGCCTGGGTTTAGGCCGTCGCTGCGCAAACCTCTAAAGCCACCGGTAAATAACTCAGCACCAAAGGGTTGAATGGCCTGGCGATCTTCTTCTGACAACATTTCTTCCATAACCGGGCCGTAGGTGCCGGTGCGCCAATTGGTGCGGCTTTGTGTTGGAAGTTGTTGACCCGAGGCTAAGGGAGATTGGTTTGCCTGACTGAACACTTGAGGGTTAGCTGCAGACGTGTTGGCAGCCGAGCCTTGTTGACTCATGCGCTGCTCTAGCTGCTCGCGCTGTTGTGGAGAGAGGTCAGAAAGACTTTGTGCTGTTGTTGTGAAGCTGAATGTTAGTAACGCTACGGTAGCCAGTAACTGTTTCATTGTAGCGCTCCCTGGTTATCAAACTGGTTAAAGCTGCGGCTAATACCCCAGCGTTTTTTACCGTATTCGCAAATAATGAGAGCGTTCTGTGTTGTCTGTGCTTTTACGCAGTCCTTGCCGCTTGCAGAGAAGTAGCGCTCCTTTACCTGCAGTTCGTATTCGTGGCTGCTTGTATCGACAACATTAAGTACTTCACCCGTTTCGGCAAATTTTACTTTTTCTGTGCTTTGCGGAGTTAAATAGTTAATGTTTTCAGTGCTATGCCAGCCAGTGTTACTGCCAGGGTTTGTGCTACAAGCTGTCGCACCGAGTAGAACCAGTACACTCGCCACTGCGTATTTTAGTGTTTTTATTTTCATAACTTGTTTTGCCTGCCAGTAAGTTGTCAGCGTTTAGGCACGCTACCGCCCTTGAGATGCTGCTCCCAATAGGCAGATAAAGTCCTTTTATTTTTAGCCTGTCGTCATTCTACCTAGCAGACACAGTCTTATCTAGGAAAAGTCATAAAAAAGCCGCGCTAATTGCTTAGCGCGGCCAAAGTTTCAACAACCAAGTATTAATTAATGACTAAGGTCGTCAGGGCTTGTCTCATAGTTATGTCCTTTTCTATGGGTTTAAAGTTCCTATATAAAACCCGTTTTAGGCAACAAAAAGTCAATGAAAATTTTACATATTATTTACATAATAATGCGCTGTTTGGTGATACCTACATGGTAGGGCGCATCAGGCTACGGGTCGGTAGCCTGATGCGTTTTCGGTTACTAGGTACTACTGTTAGTGTTTGGGTGCCGGGTTATTATTGAGACGCGGCAAGAAGCCTATGCGTTCAATTTCGCCAGCGGCACGTGCCGAAGCAGCTTTACTAGCCGAGGCTTGACCCATATTGGGGTTGCTCAAGTCGCCCGGTAGATCGCGAAGCTCCATCATGTTAACGCGGGGCTTAACCCAGGTGCGTGACACATCGACCGTGCCATTACCCAGCTGGAGGTCCTCGAATTCAAACTCGAGAACATACACCCAGCCGTCTTCCGTTTCATGCAGCAGGTGCCAGCGACGTACCATACAGTCTTCAGACAGTTCCCAAGAAACACATCGCGCAGCTCTTTCAATGTCCAGAGTCTGGCCATTGTCAGAGAGGTACCAGTTGGTGTCGGTATAAGTTGCTGTCAATATAGCCGGGTCGTTGATACACCAGCCTTCGTCATCGACTTCGTTGCACCAAGTGCTCACGTTGTAACCGGTGGTTCCTTGCTCAAACTGCCATCCAAAGTAGTAGTCCAGTAAAGGCCTGCCCGACTCCTGATCCCAGGTTTCTTTTGGCCAACTATTAATATGACCAAACCACAGCTCATTTGCGTCGGTTAGAATATCGTCCGCAACCGCTGCTATTTCCGGATCTTGTTTAACGACACGATTATAGCTTGCGACAATGTTGCCATCAGAGGTCTCGGCCGCCATTAGCGCCCCATAAAGACCACCAATTTGGTTAAATACCTCGACGGTTTGTTCGACGTCACCATAGAACATTTCGACGGTGCCGTCAGAGAGCTCCCAGGTACCCTCAACACCGGTATACAGAGCACTGAAGGTTCCATCTTCGTTAAAAGCAACCATGTCGGAGGCGAACTGTAGGGAGCCGTCTTCGCTCGCAAACTCACCCAGCACGTTAACGGCCCATGTGCCCACTACGTCTTCCGGTGTTACCGGAATAAGCTCTAAACTATCGCCATTTAAATAAACGGTACTAGGAGTGTATGTATTTTCACCAGGAGGAATTTGGTAAGTTTCACCATCCCACTCAAGAGGCTCATACGTAACCGTTTGGGTGTACTCTTCGCGAATACTGTCTTGACGGTTACCCTTGGTAATAACTTTAAAGCGCTTACCGTTTTCAGTATAAGTGGCTTGAACCTGGTCTCTGTCCGCCGCTTCATAGGCTGCTCTAATATCCGGGTCGTCAGTGACATTATGGACAGACAAATAGCTCGTATATTGAACAGGGTTTTCGTACGTCAAGACATAGTACCCGCCCTCATCAATCTCCCAGGTAAATGCGGAGTTGCTTTGATCGGAATAAACGGGCGAAACCACCATGCCACTGCCGTCGCTCTCAAATACCAGCACTTCATAAGAACGACTGACAAAACCCGGCTGAGTTGGCGATGTTGCCATGTAAAATGACGGCGGCGTTGGGTTTTCTTCCTGCTCGACAAGCTCTGGGTCATTAATAATTTCGTCAACTACAGCGTCAAGTGCTTCGGGGTCTGTTGCTTCAACGTCTTCAACATAGGCGTTGTATGACTCTTTATTTTGCACCAGATCTAACACACTTTCTGTGCCCTCAGGCAACGAGAATTTTTCGTTGTCAACAATCAGCTTAATAACTGCCGATACTTCTAACAGTTCGTTCGGGTCGACCGCTTCTTGAGCAACACTGAGGCCTTCTTCGTCTGCTGGTGCTTCACCACCATTGGCTTCTCTCATGAGTGTGTAGCTCGCGGTTGTAACGTTAGTGACGTTAGTGCCTGACGCTTCTGAGCGCTCTAGAACACCATCGTCGCCCGCAGCCTGGGCAAGCGTTGCCATTGACTGAAGAGCACTGACAAGCTCGACATGATCCTGATTATTCTCTGCTGAGCCTTGTGCCATTATGGTCAACAGCTCAGCACCTTCTGAAAAGGTTACGTCTAATGAGTAAACGCCGTCTTCGTCGGCTTCGGCAGTGTATGTTTCTCCGCCTAAAGTGACTGTGACTGTTGCGTTAGCAATGGGTGAGTCAACAACCTTACCGGAGATGCTAACGGTTTGTTGAACCGTGATGCTGACTTCAGCCGTGGCTTCGTCTTCGCCGTCACTAATCGTGTAGGTAAATGAGTCTGAGCCTGTGTAGTCGTCATTTGAGGTGTAGAGTATTACGGAGCCGTCGGTTGTTGCGGTGCCGTTATCAGGGGTGGAAACATCGGTTATTTCCAATGTGTCACCATCGGCGTCGGTGTCGTTTTCGAGAACATCAATGCTTAGCTCTGTTGCAGTTTCTGCAGTTACTTCGTCGTTGACTGCTTCCGGAGCGGTGTTGCTGGTATCGCCGCCTCCGTCGCCACCACCAGAGCCTGTGTCATTATCGCTGTCACTACCGCACGCAGCGAGCGTAAGCGCTGCGCCGAATAATAATAAATACGAGTATTTCATGGCTTGTTCCTAGTTATTGTCCATTTTTATTACCCGCACCACCGCTAAAAGCAGTGGCCCGAATAATAGAAACTAGGAAAGAACGTAAAGAAGATCAACAAAACCTTTACAAAATATTTACAAAACTTTTACACCCGACGTCAATTGACGTGGAGGTTACACCGTCATCCGTTTTATAACCGCATCGGTACTTTGGTCAAATGATTCTTTACTGTCACCGTCTAATACTCGCAATACATCGACGGCAATTTTCTTACCTTTTTCGACGCCCGGTTGGTCAAAGCTATTTAAGCCCCAGATAATGCCTTGCGTAAACACCTTGTGCTCGTACGCAGCTAACAAGGCACCGAAACTTTCTGGTGTCAGCTCATCCATTATGAGCAAATTCGACGGGTGCCCACCTGGGTAGTGGTCGCGTGGTGATTCGGTATTTTCACTGCCTTCCCACAGTAGCCTGCGATGCGCCAGACAGTTCGCAACGGCTAAACGTTGTTGCTCTGCTAAGCCTTCCTGAACGGCTGGTTCAAAGCCTGGTGCTTCGCGCTTCAATACGGTAACAAAGTCGGCGGTAAATTGATCGTAGCCCTGGTGCAAATGTTGGAAAAACGCATGTTGTCCGTTAGGTCCAAAACCGCCCCAAATAATAGGGCCAGTTGGGTAATCTATCGCTTTATTGTCTGCCGTTGACTGTTTACCGTTACTTTCCATGTCCAGCTGTTGCAGGTAGTTGGGCAACATACGCAAGCGACCGTCGTACGGCAAAATCGCCAAGTTATTAATGCCCAGCTCTTCACGGTTATACACACCATAAAGCGCCAGCAACATAGGCAAGTTGTCTTCGGCCGGCGCTGTGAAAAAGTGCTCGTCCATAGCTTTGGCGCCTTCCAGCATTCGCTCAAATGGTCGCACACCAGTGGTCAGCGCTATGCTCAAGCCAATAGCCGACCACAACGAAAAGCGGCCGCCAACTCCTTCACCAAAAGTAAACTGCTGCGCAGGTGGAATACCGTAGTCGGTCATAGCCTGGGCGTTCGCCGACACACCTATTACGTGTTTGTCCAACCACTGCTCCTGGCTTAACGCAGGTTCTATCCAGCGTCGCACCGTATCGACATTGGCAAAGGTATCGATAGTGCTAAATGACTTAGAGGAAATAATGAATAAGGTGGTTTCCGGGTCGACAATGGGCAGTACCGCGTACAGCTGGCCACCATCCATGGATGAGACAAAATGCACTTGTAAGTCGTGCAAAGCTGCATCATCGGCAAACTCTTTTAATGCGAAAGAGCCCATTTGAGGGCCCAAGTCTGAACCACCAACGCCAATGTTGACTACGTCCGTAATGGGTTTACCGGTAGAGCCTAGCCAACGCCCCGAGCGTAGTTTTTGTACTACATCCACAAACCGCGTTTTTCGGTTAGACTGCTTTGCTACTGCATGAATAGAACGGCTTAGCACGTGAGTAACTGGACGATCTTCACTTACGTTTTTATATTCGCCGCGGCTAAGTTGCTGGCGGACGTCATAAAATGACTCAGGCAAGCGCTTGCTTGCCTGTTTTCTAAGTTCGTTGGCTGTTAACTTTTGGTAGCTGGTGTCCAGCGCTAAGTAAGGTCCGTTTTTAATCATTTATATTTCCGTTTTATATCAAATCAGGCTACGTCGGTGTCGTTATCTTCACAAGTGCGATGTTTGTTCCAAATGACATCGCAGATTCTATTGTCCGTTGGCTGGTAACCAGCGGGGGCACTCAATAGAACTTCGCGTAACTCATCGATTGCAAAGCGCTGGCAGCTGTCGTCCAGTTTAGTCAGCAACTTTTCCATTTCTTCCCATGCCAACGCATTTTCGTTAGCACGCAAAATACGTGGGTGGTCGCTGGCTTCAACATTGTCACCAATGAGCAGCTCTTCGTACAACTTTTCACCTGGGCGTAAACCGGTAAACTCAATGGCAATGTCGCCATGCGGATTCTTCTCAGTTTGTTCTTCAAGCCCTGACAGGCGAATCATCTTACGGGCTAGATCAACAATTCTTACCGATTCACCCATGTCTAATACAAATACCGAACCGGAATGCCCCATAGTACCGGCCTGAATAACCAGCTGGGCGGCTTCGGGAATGGTCATAAAGAACCGGGTAATATCCGGGTGAGTTACGGTTACCGGCCCACCATGCTCAATTTGTTCTTTAAACAACGGTACCACCGAGCCCGAAGAGCCCAGCACGTTACCAAAGCGCACCATAGAAAACCGCGTTGTATGCTGGCGTAACGCCAGTGCCTGCAGAACCAGCTCGGACAAACGCTTAGTGGCCCCCATAACATTCGTTGGGCGCACAGCTTTGTCTGTAGAAATAAGCACAAATTGTTTTACACCGGCCGCAATAGCTGCTTCCGCAGTATGCCAGGTGCCGAATACGTTGTTGCGCACGCCCTCAACCATATTGTATTCAACTAATGGAACGTGCTTATAGGCGGCGGCGTGGTAAACGGTATCGACCGAGAACGTCTTAAGTACTGTTTCAATACGGTTACGCCGCTGCACGGTACCAATAACAGGAATGATCTCGGCGCCAATGCCCTGATGCCGACAAATTTGCATGAGCTCGCGTTCAATAGCGTAGAGTGCAAACTCGGACAGTTCGTAAAGCACCAGAGCCTGAGGGCGCTGCTCAAGTATTTGCCGGCAAAGTTCTGAGCCAATAGAGCCTCCGGCGCCGGTCACCAAAACGGTTTGTCCAGTAATGTGTTTTTCCATTAACTGCGGTGCAGGGGTTACCGGGTCACGGCCTAGTAAGTCTTCGACACGTACGTCCTGCAACTGATCAATGGCCATTTCGCCATTCACCATATCCGACATACCCGGAACGGTTTGCACCTTTACAGGGAGTCTTTCTAAGCTGTCCAGAATTTGGCGACGACGAGAACGTGGCGTGCTTGGCAGCGCCAACAATATGCGTTGAATGTCACATTCACTAATTAAGTTCGCTATGTTATTCGGCCCAGTTACTTTTAAGCCCAATAAAGACGTATTATGTAAGCTAGCATCGTCATCAACAAACATGACCGGATGAAATTCATCGCCGTTTGTCAGTGCTTGCGCCAACTGCCTACCCGCCGAACCGGCGCCATAAATCATGACGCGATCTTTGCGGCGACTAATGGCTCGTTGATACCCTTCGCGCACAATTAAACGACTGCCCCCGGTCAACATAAAGGCAATAAGCACATAATTAACGATAGCTGCAACGGGCAGCGCAATGCCCATCCAAAGAGCACCAATAAAGAGCAACACACCACTTAGCAGCGCCGTAATAAAGACTAAACTGAGTATTTTAAACCCAACGTAGCGCACAACCGCCCGATAAAGCCCCAAGCGGATATAGGCCAGCAAAGTAACACACAGTACGATTCCCGCTAGCAAGATCCACTCTGATGCCTGCAGTGGAAGAATGGCGTCAAAACTCAGTAAATACGCAGACACCATGGCAATGGCAATCGAGAAAATATCGACTGTCAGGCCAATGCCGCGCTTCAAGTTACGCGGCAATTGCATAAGTACTTTAAACGGTTTCAACGATATATCCTTATATTCTTATTAGCGGTTATAAAACGGCGATCTTTCGTCCGTTATACCATACAACGTTGACTGCCTTCTTAGCTGCTGCCCACCGTTTCGCATTAACGGGGTCCATGAAATACCGACACGCTCACGTGACGGTCGCACGCTCATTAGGTCAAACGGAATATTCACGAAAAAGCCTTTCGTAAAGCTACCTTCACCATATTCTTCTGAAGAGACATCTGTAAAGGCTGCGAAGGCACCAACAGTAACACCGCTGTCAAAACGTTTTTGCATGGTCACATTAACACCTTTGTCACCTGCCAAAAACTGCCCTACGTCAAGCTGCAGCATTGTATCGGACAACCAAGGCATTTGATAATACACGCTAGCAAACCCAGTTGTAACTTCATAGTCTAAGAAGCCGCTGCCACCGGTAAAGTTTCTTTGGCGAACTCGGTTCACATTCATTCCAAAGGACCATGGGCTGTCTATTGGGCGATACAAGACTTCCGCACCGGCACCACCAAACATACGTTCCAGGTAACCCGCATAAGCCATAGAGAACCAGTCTTGTCCCAGGCGTTTGAAGTAAGTGAGCTGCGCTCTTTCCAGCCAAACATCATTACGTACATAACGGCGTATGTTGGTACGTACCTCCGGCAACTGCGCCGGACCACCGTCCAGGAAGTTAAACTCGTCGTAGTTGGTTGCCAGGTTAAAGCCGGCCTCGCCAAATAATTCCAGATTGTCCGTTAGCCAACGGCGGCCAAACGCATAAACGCCAAGCTGGTAGGTATAAAAGTTTTCAGGGCTACCGAAGTCCTGCTGTAAAAACGGTTTTAAACCATACCCAGTGTCAAAACTGTAGTCAGGGTTTAGCATCCATTTACCATCTGCGTCTGATGGCATATCGGGAGAGTCGAGTCGAGTAAACAGCTCTGCTGTTTCATCTACCGACTTACCCGGGTCAGCATTATTAATGCGCCGCTTAAAAGCGTCGGCATCGACCCGCGAATTAACGTTAGGGTCAAACAATGTCATATCGACCAAGTTATAGGTTTTAACTGACTCGGGTAGTTCAGCCGCCATAATACGTGCAGCTCTGTCATTGGCTTCGTCACTGTCGCGATAACGACGGTGATGTGCAAACAAGGTGACTTCTTCGTCACTGTTTTTATAGAAATGAGCCGCACTAAACGCTCCCTGCTGGCGCATTTTTGAGCTCATACTTTGCCAGTTAACGTCAGCAAAAGACTCATTAGCCGGTTTTTGAGGCGGTGTTTTTTCTTCTTTGACTTTTATCTGGTCCAGCGTATTAAAGTTAGTCCGCAAGTTGATACTAAACATAAGCGTGTTGCCGCGCTCATAACTCACTTGCATGTCAAACCAGTCCGTTACCTGATAGTTGGCACCAAAGTTCCAGCGGCTTTCTGGTGTGATAGTTACACCAGGCCGATCGGTACTATAGTCGTTGCCTTCGTACTCGACTTTTAAGCTCAGAGGCTCCCATGGTGTTTGGTACTCAACACCACCGAAAAACGCTGCTTCACCGGTGAACCAACGGTCGGCGTCAACGGTTCCACCTTCGCCACCATAACCGCCTTTACGTTCGCAAAACTCGTCAGAAACCTCACAGAAAGGGTTAGAGACATCATCATATGTTCCAAGCCGGCCAAAGCCCAAACCCAGGCTCACATCTAAAGGCCCAAAGCGTTTGTTTGCCACGACAAATTCGGAGTCAAAAAAACCGGTACCCGAAAAGTCCCTGAAACCGGCGCTAACTTCTGGCAACCAGTAACCTTCCTTCCACAAGCGGAACTTAATATCAAAGCCCTTATCGGTGTATATTGTATCTCCGCTAAAGTCTGGTACGTCGCTGTATTTTTTATTGGGCATGCGGTTGTAGAATGCGGTTGCCTCTAACCAGGGTAAAACCTGCATATTGACCGTGTAGCGGTAATACTCCTGCATGTCTGAGTAAGAAAGCGCCACTTCACCTTCTTTCGCCATACGTGCAGTGGGGTTTTGCATTAACCCAACAGAGCCAAAGTTATTATAACTTGGCGAAAGGTCTTGCCGTGACCAATGCCAGTCTGAAGTTGGCTCGGCCGACACTTCATACAACGGTGTATTGGTAGCAGTTTGAACAGACTCGTCTGAAACAAAGTTACTCAGTAATGACTGAATGTCGCGGTTCAAGTTTTCATATTTAGACGGCAACTGATTGTCTTCAAAACCAAGCCACAGTATGTCTCCCGCAACCAACTCTGTGTCGTCTTGCTTAAAGTATGCCCAGTCTGCTTTTACTCTTTCGTCAACGTTAATTCGAGTTGCCGTTGTTTTATCATAAGCGGTCAGTAACCCGCCTTCATCTTCTACGCTGTTTAGCCAGTTTGCGACTGTTTTCCCTGAGTGAAACTGGTACTTACCCGGCTTACTTACCAAGCCATAGATATACACAAAATTTGGACGCTCAGAAATGACCAGTTCGTATTCACCAGCCGGCAACAATGGGTTATTCGCTAACTTCTGTCTTGCCTGCTCTAGACTTAGCTCCCCCCAATATTGCTTACCGAGCTGCCAGGTTTTTATTTGGCTTTTTAGTTGTTGTGCGGCTTCGGCTTTGTCGTCTTTTCGGCGACTGCTCCAGTAGTTTGCTAGCTCATTCAGTTGCGCTATGACTTGACGTTTTTTCTGAAGCAATGCTTCTTGCTCGTCAACCTTCACCAGCCGCGCCGTTGGCCAGTAAGTGTTTTGCAGTAAGCCTTGATCTTCCATAGCTGACAAAGCTTGCTGTAAACGCACAGGGCCTTCAAATTTAATGTTTTTGTTTTCTTGGGCATTAGCTGGCAATGCAACTGCCGTGGCAACTGAAAGAAAAGCAGGCAATAACAACGTATTTTTCATAAACAGGCTCATTTAACGTTTTTTTCCGAAGCTTTGGCGCTGTAGTCACGACCAATCCACGTGACTTGCGTTAAAGTTAATTTAGGGGTTTGCGGAAGCACTTTCTGCTCACTTTTTAAAACATGACCGTCGTCTTCAATCCAGTACGTATTTATGAACGACTCATCAGTTAGTGAAAAGCGTCCTTCTTCGGTCACTACGGTTGCTTTTACTGCACCAAATGGCATTTCTACGGTTACACTTTTATCTTTAGAAAATGTTGACCGGACTTTTCGGCTAAATGTCTTGCCATTTACTTCGTAATCATAATAGCGCTGCCACACCCGATTACAGTTTTCTGGTGATGTTATGATGCATTGCAATGGGTCCTTACCCAGATTAGAAATACTGCGCAAGTTATCTTCCAACCCTTGAGTTCGAATAACACGACCGTTTCTTAGCACCAAGGTTTCTTTGTCGGCTGTAATGAAGTGCCAGTCATTGGGCTTATCAACATACCCCAGAATAATCAGTGCCCTGGCTTTACCTTGCCAACGTGCATACAAGGATGTATAGGGAAAATCTTCCATTTTTTCAGGGGGGAGTTCAGCGTCTTCGGCACTCTTAAAAGCATATTCTACTGTGGCGCGAACTTCTTCAGTTACCGCTGTGCAGGCAGAAAGCAAAATAGCGAAGAAAAAAACAAACCAATAACGATACATGAAAATCTCTTAAATTATTCAGGGAGCTGATAAAAAAATACCGCCAGAAGGCGGTATTTTATCACATGATATTTAAGAAGCTATTACGAAGCGCTTCGTAATAGCTTGCTTTATACTCTTATTACTGTACTGGAACAGTGATAGTGTATGTGTTAGTGCCAGTACCAGTCACTGTTACAGTGTGAGTAGGACCTTCTGGATCTTCTGGCTCGTCATCGTCGACAGCTGGGTTTGAAGAGCTGTCAGAAACAACTGCTACAGCCGCTGCTGCTGCAACGCCTGCAAACACCATTGCTTGGGTAGACATGCCACCGATGCCGCTACCAGACGCTTCTTCGCCTGCCGCACCTTGTTGTGCCATTGCTGGCGCGGTCGCTAAACCTAACGCAGCAATAATTGATAATGCTAATGTTTTCATAATGTTAACCTCACTCCAGAGATATAGATACATGTATCACTGCCACTAAATTCATTTTAGCTAACAGCAAACTCCATAGTATGTTGCTACGCAACAAATTGCAAATTAGTTTTCTCTCGTTTTTCAAGTAATTGTAGCTTTAACAAACTTTTACTGAATGTCATTAAATACTGGTAATAGCCGCTACTGCTACCGCCGAATTATAAATAATATTGGTAATTTGCGACCACAGTTCTAAGTTCTCACTATAGGTAGTATCCAGAGGTACCACAATGGCATCACCCGGCCCTAAGTCGGTGCTGCCACCAAAGCCAAACCAGCTGCTGCCACCTTTATAAGGTTCTATCGCGCCATTGGCTTTGACTACGTATATGCGGTCAGTATCGGCTTTCTCTTTTGTCCCGCCACTGCGGCTAATGTAGTCATCAACCGTTAGCTCTGGGTCAAACCGGTACGAGGTGGCCATTTGTACCTCACCCATAATGCTAATGGAATCACTACGTGAAGGCACATGCAATGTGTCGCCGTCTTTCAATTGCACGTCACGTGTGCCGTTCATTGACAACACTTTGGGTAAATCCATAATTAAACGGCCAACCGTCGGCGTTGACATTAAATCGGCCAGCAAGGTGCGCATTTGGTCGTAAGACTGGTTAGCGTCACCCGTGCCGGTAATCATATTACTGGCAATTTCACGCTGCAGCTCCTGTGCCAGCATTTCTTTGCGCTTTTTCTCCTGCTCCTGAAGTTCCTCGCGGGTAAACACCGCGCCTTCTAAAAACGCATGGTCGGTAAAGCCGCCGGCGCGCTGAATAACGTCTGTTAAGGTTTCACCACGCTTAATAGCGTACGTACCCGGAAAGCGAACTTCTCCCCTCAGAGTCACTTCATAGGTGTTTTGCCATTCCGGGATACTCAGTACATTTAAACGGTCACGTCCCTGCAACGGCACATCGACTTCACCGTTTAGTAAAGCCGCTAAATCTATTTTTAAATAGTCCGTGTTGGCGCCGTCTTTACCAATAGTCCAGCGAGTAATTTCGGCTTGGTCCATGTAAGCACCATTTTTCAGGCCACCCGCCGCGGCCAATAACTTCTCAGCCGTTGCGTTTTCAACCAGGGGGTAAATGCCCGGGTGCATAACCTCGCCAGCTACAGAAACAAAAGGCGCAGTACCTGTTGTTGTACGCTGACGCTGTAGGCGTTGCATAATGGGCTCAAGTAAGTTCTGGCGTGAATACATAGCCAGCTCATTTTTCACTGTGGGCTCATCTTCTTCCTTTTCAGTGAAAAGCTCACGCAAAGGCACAATTTTATCTTCGTTCTCGGCGTCAGGGCTTTCTGATGAGCCAGCTAGTTTTGTATTAACTACGTCATTTAAGTAGGCGTCGCGATAGGCATCTAACTGGCGCTGACGCTGCTGATATTCACGCTCTTGCTCCGACAAGGTATAACGTGACAAGTTATCGCGCTCTTCCGCTTTGGTTTCAAAGCGGCTGAAAACCACCAGCTGATCACGTTCGTTCAGGCGCAAATTTTCGCCCTCAACACCGTTAATAGCGTCTGCCACATCAAACTGCAGAATTTTCACGGCACGGCGTGGGCCTTCCTCACGCACAACCAGGCCATAGCCTAAGTCAGCCTGCTCTAACAAGTCATGGCGAACGTCACGTAATACATCGTTAATGCGCAGGCCTTTTTGCCATTCGTAATACCCCGGTCGGGTAACCGCACCAACCACCATTAAGCTGTTGTCCAGCTCCTCCGACACCTGACGAACCGTTATTGCGTCGCCACCATTAAGTTCACGGTTTAAGTCTTGTTCGGTGGTTAAATCTACCGTGCTGACCAGGCGCTTACCTTTTACAATTCGGAGCAGCTCCACAGAGCTTAAATAAGCAGAGTCAGTAGCGCCACCGGCAAACGCCAGGGCATCTTCTAATGTCTCATCGCCTTTTAATTCATACAGCGCCGGGCGCTTTACTTCACCTTTTACCGCCACCATGTCGCCGCGTGCCGGAATAAAAATCACATCGCCACTTTTTAGAATTTTGTCGGCAGACGCGTCGCCTTGTAACAGTAAGTCGTACAAGTCGAATTCGGACGCGACTTTACCGCCACGCATTAAACGCACCGAACGCAATGAGGCAATATCAGAAACGCCGCCCGCTACATACAAGGCCTGGCTTATGGTAGCCAGCGAGCTTACCGTGTAGGCACCCGGCTTGTAAGCCTCACCCACAATAAACACCTGAATAGAGCGCAGTTCACCCATGGTCACTGCAGCCTTATAACCAATTAAGCGTTCCTGCACTTCGTGGTGAATCATTTCCTGAACTAAGGAATAAGTCATACCGGCGACTTTCATTTCGCCTACGTCGGGCAAAACAATGCTGCCGTCACGGTTTACGGTTAGCTTAAAGCTCTCGTCCTGCTTGCCAAACATTTCAACGTGAATCACATCGCCCACGCTAATTATGTAGTTAGCGGGAATAGGTACATGTGCTACTGGTGCAAAAGTATTCGGTTCGCCAGCAAAAATATCGTAACCAAAAGGCTTCAGTTCTGAACGCCCACGACTGAACTCTTTTTGTAAGTCAGCAGGCATGAAGGACGAACCTGACTGACCGGCTTGCTCCTTGCTGGAGCGATCGCCAACCGGATCAATCTCTTGCCTTGCACTGGCATCGCCGTCACGCTGGGCTGCGTTAAACTCATCTATCATTGAAGGGTCTATGCCAAACTGCCGAGCCAATGCCTCTTGTTGTGCTTTAGGCAAACTCTTCAGTTGCTCTATTTGCTGTTGGCTTGGCATGGCCTGAGCCTTAACCTGTCCGGAAAATAAGATAGACAAGCAAGCAAGTACGAGAATAAAAGTAACGTTTTTCATGGTTGGCAAAACTAAACCCTCAATTTTGGTCATACGGCCAGAATAACACGGTAAGATACAGTAAATTTACAAATGAGAAAAGACAGAAACTATTACTGCCCGTAGAAGCTGCGATACCAGTCAACCGTGCGCTTCATACCTTCTTTAACAGGCGTCGCTGGTTTGTACCCCATATCGGCCTCCAGTTCAGAAACGTCAGCATAAGTAGCGACAACATCGCCAGGCTGAATGGGCTGAAAGTCTTTGGGTATTTCAACGCCTGCGGCACTTTCCACCGCTTCAATAAAGGTTAGAAGCTCAATGGGTTGGCTGTTGCCTATATTGTAAATTTTATAAGGCGCTGAAGAGCTGGACGGGTCCGGCTGTTTAGCACTCCATTCAGCGTTGGCTTTGCAGGGGTTTTCAATAACGCGAACCACACCTTCAACAATGTCGTCAATGTAGGTGAAGTCACGCTTCATTTTACCGTTATTAAAGACTTTAATGGTGTCGCCATTTAATGCCGCTTTGGTAAAAATAAAAGGCGCCATGTCGGGGCGGCCCCAGGGGCCATAAACAGTAAAAAAGCGCAGCCCTGTACACTGTATACCGTACAAGTGTGCGTAGGTATGCGCCATTAACTCATTCGACTTTTTGGTGGCTGCGTATAAGCTAACCGGGTGGTTCACTCCGTGCGAAGTTGAAAACGGCATCGCCTCATTCAAGCCGTACACCGATGAACTGGACGCGTAACTCAAGTTTTTCACTTTGTTATGACGGCAGGCCTCAAGCACATTCATAAAGCCGACAATGTTAGCGTCTATGTAGGCGTCGGGGTTTTCTAGCGAATAGCGCACCCCGGCCTGGGCAGCCAGGTTACAGACGGCGTCGAACTGCTCATTTTCAAACAGGCCGTTGAGTGCAGCTTTATCCTCAAGTTGTAACTTTATAAAACGGTAGTCAGAGTACTTTTTCGATTGAACTGCAGCCCCGTACTCAATGTCGTCTTTGTCGATACCGCTTTCTTTCAGTCGGCCATATTTTAAGTTTACATCGTAGTAGTCGTTAATGCTGTCCAGCCCGACTACCTGGTGGCCTTGTTTAAGCAGTTTTAAGGCGGTGTAAAAACCAATGAAGCCCGCGGTACCTGTTACTAACATCTTCATTTTACTCTGTCCCCTGAGCCTTTGCCGGTAACGGTCATAAGAATGTACTGAAAGTAGCTTTTTATGTTCAGTGTTTGAATCATTTTTGCGTCAGTTTCTGCCAGTAACTGGGGTGTGGACATATCTATTTCATTTACCTGCGCTAACCCGGTTATACCCGGGCGAACCTTAAACACGCCTTTAGCTTCGCGCGCCTGAGTGAGCTCTTCCTGGTTAAAAAGCCCCGGGCGTGGGCCAACTAGACTCATTTCGCCCTTTAGAACATTCCAAAGCTGCGGAAGTTCATCCAGCTTGGTGCGGCGTAGAAAATGACCGAACTTAGTAATAGACGCGCTACTCGCTAAATGGCTGGCTACAGAGGCCGTATCTTTTTTCATGGTTCTGAATTTGACTAAAACAAACGGCTTCTTGTTTTTGCCGACTCGCTCTTGTCGGAATATGGGCGAGCCCGTGTCGAATAAGCCGATAAGGGTTAACAGAATGAGTATGGGCAACCCGACAACTAAGCCGAGCAATGAAAATATAAAATCAAGACATCGAAGCATTGAATGAATTACCACTATTGGTTTTCTGAGTTAACGCAGTTTTGTATTGCTTTTTTGAAGGAAACAGGAGGTTTCCAGCTTAATGTTTTCTTAGTATGACTAATGTCGAGCTGCAAATTACCAAACAGCCTGTCAGCAATGGCTTTTTTACCCAGCATTTTTGCGCCAAGCTTCATTAGACTTACTGGAAATGGCCAAAGTTTGGGGTCTTTACCGTAAGCCCGGGTTAGAGTTTCAAAAAGCTCTTTGGTTGAAACGTCGTGCTCGTCACTGACCAGAAAGGTGTCATTTAACGGTTTGGGGTGCTGAACACAAGTCACAATTAAGCTGACAAGGTTGTCGAGCGAAACCAAACTTCTTTTATTTGCTACTGAACCAAACGGAAGCGGCAGGTTCTTTTTTGCCAGCCCCATTAATGCTTTAAAGTTGCCTTTCACGCCAGGCCCGTACACTAAAGGAGGACGAATAATAACAAGTTCGGTATCTGAACCATCCAGCTCTTTTTTTAAAGCAAGTTCGGCATCACGCTTTGACTTGCCGTATAAGTCTTCTGGTGAGTATTCGCTGTTGTTTCTGTAAGGTGAATTGGGCGGTGTTGACTCACCCATAGCCTTTACTGAGCTTAGAAATATAAAGCGCTTTACGCCGTGCTCTTTTGCTTGCCTGGCTAGGGTTGCTGGCGCTTCTACATTCAATGCACGAACCTGGGCTTTGAAAGATTCGTCTTTTGACTCTGGAACATGGGCTAATGCAGCGCAATGTATGACTGTGTCGATATTTTTTAGAACTGGGACCCAGTCTTGTGAGTCTAAAGGCATTGCAACAATCGACTCGTGATAGGAGCTTCTTGCCGTCCCTGTAACGCTAAGCCCTTGACAACTAAGTTCCTTGAATAATTCAGTTCCAACAAAACCACTTGCACCGGTAAGGAGTATTTGGGAGGGGTTAGTCATTATTTAGCAATTCTTGATATATGTCTAAGTGATGTTTAACAACAACGTTAATATCAAAGTGTTTTTCAGCGAAAGCTCTACCCGCTTTACCCATCTGTTGTCGCTTCTCGGTATTTTTCACAAGTTCCTCTATTACATCAGCCAACGCAACATAATCTTTAGGAGGAATCAAAACGCCTGTTATGCCGTTTTCAATAGCGTAATTACAGCCGGGGGAATCCGTTGTGATAATAGCTCTTCCACAGGCAGCTGCTTCAATTAAGGATTTCGGCAGTCCTTCTCCGTAGTAGGAAGGCAAACACACTATATTAGCGTTTGCATACTGCTCTGCAATGTCGCTACGAAAACCTAATATTTCTATAAAAGATTTTTCTTTCCAAGATTCAAACTCAAGCTCAGACAAGCTCTTAGGGTTTCCAGGGTCAGGTGTGCCAATAAGCTTCATTTCAACTGAAACATCACGCGATTCTAATAGCTCAGCCGCTTTATAAAACTCGTAAACTCCTTTTTCTACAAGTAATCGAGCAGCCATAACAACCTGGACTCTCTTACCTTCGGGTTCCGGCAATGCGCCGTACTCCTCCAGATCAACGCCAGAGCCGCGTATCATAGATGTATTTTCTTCGCTAACTACGCCACTGTTTAATAAAGCTGACTTGTCGTCGGGGTTCTGAAAAATTACTTTTACTGAGCGACAGCCCAAGGCGAATGAATATAGCTTTTTAATTAGAAAGCGTCTCAGTCGACCGAATACGGAAGAAGATGTAAATACTGTCCCTAAGCCAGATACAGCAGCCACAAGAGGGATGTTATTACTTAGGCGATTCACCAAACCACCGTATAGAACGGGCTTTATAGTGACTAGATGAATTAAATTTGGCTTTACTTTCCTTAATAAGCTGAATAAATGATACAGAGTCTTAAGTTCGGTTACCGGGTTTTGACCGCTTCTACTAAAGGGAACTTCATGGTGTGTGAAGCCATTTCTAACTATTTTTTCTACACCTTTACCTTTGCCTGTCGCAACATGAACCGAGTACCCATTTAACTTCGCTGCTTCAGCAAGCGGAGCTCGATGAGATAGGAAGAAATCGGGACAGTTAACAATAAAAAGTAGCTTTTTTTTCATTTACTCTTTTTACTCTAGGAAAAGAACAAACTTTTGAATTCATAGTGATCGATGTAAGAACTTCCAATGTGCCAAACTACAAAAGCTGTTATCGAGGTAACAAACATTATGGGCGACGCGTAGGTCATCAGATCATAAGGTCTTCGCTTAGCGTGAGTGACCTGCTCCATAACTAACAAAGCTGCCAGCGGTATGAAGTAGTACGAAAATCTATCAGCTAATGTGGAGGACAATAACGATGCGGCTAGTAGCATTGGGCCAATTAAAACTGTCACTAAGCAAAGTCTAAAACGAATTTTGTCGAGTTTCAGCCACTTTTTCTTGTGTGCCAAAATAAGAAAGGCGACTGGAAATAAGAAACCGATTCTAAGAATTACCCCAGCATTTTCCATTCCCGACTCAAAATAATATCCATAAAAGTGAAAAGCAGCGGCCATTAGAGGAACAAAAATGATAACAACGGGTGGTATTATGAACCTTTTTTTGAAGTCTATAAAAAGAAAAGAAAGCAATAATATTACCGACAAATGGAACAATGCCGCAAAAATAATTAGCAATGAATAAATACCTTTTCTTCCTTGTACTAAATACGTAGTTGCGAAGATAAAAATCGATATTGCGATTGCTTGACTCGTTAGGTTTACGCCTGATACTACTAGATGATAAGGAGCAATTAGAGCTAAGAAGTAAAACGGATTAACGCCCAGCCTAATTGGAGCGGCTAAAGAAAAAGCCAGTAAAAATAGCGTAGAACAAAATATGACACCTTGAATTCCGAATCCTAAAGTATGCGATAGAACGTTTAAATATTTATAACCAAACTCGGGAGTTGTAAATACAAATGCATTCGCTACATCTCTCTCAAAAACGCGTATATAACTAAACCAATCAACTCCTACTTCGTATCTAAAACCATATATAACCTGCAATAGAATAAACACGCACATTACTACTAGAATTTTGGCGTCCTTAGTCAATTGTAGCCGCTCATAAAAGAAGCCATTAATGAACAAGAAAAAGAAAGTTACGTAGTAAAGAGTCATTTAAAAACAGCTTGTATCACTCGGTATAAGCTCAGAGTTTGGAAGAGTCTGAATAATGTATAGTGGACGTTCGATATAGGTTTCAACTTAACAGCTAACGACGGTGCTAAGTCTACGCCGAATCTTGCGCTAGAAAAATACTCGAGTAATGAGCTCCGAAGAAGAATATATCGAACATCTCGTATACATTGCTTTGGAATAATATCTTTCTTCCTTGGTAAATGTTTTATATGCGCCGGGATTTCTTTAGCTCTTCGCTGTGATGCCTCAAAATCTTTAGTTTTGACAGAGGTTTTATTAATGCAGCGAATAGCCTCATACTTGAAGCCAAGAGATAACCATAGCAAGATATCCTGACTTCTTTTTTCCCCAACTTCGAAGTTTAAGTCAGTCGTCAACACAGACTTACGGAACATTACAGCTGAAGTATGAATCAAATTTCTATTTTTTCTGTATTCATTTACCAAAAACGGTTTATTTATAAGTTCAACTTGTCCTTCTTTATGCTTAGAAAATTGCTCGTCTACTCTTCCTTTGAAGTGATCAGCGAAAAAAAAGCCGACATTAGGATGTTTGCTTGCGGCGTTTACCAAATTTTCACAATGGGTAGGGAGCCAATAATCATCTGCATCTAGTAGCAGAACGAGATCATTTTTTGCCTTTTCGATACCGTTATTTCTGGCAACGGAGACACCTCGATTACTTTGCTTTTCTAAATAAACCTCTAATGTTTCACTAACAAAATCATCAACAACCTTCGTGCTACCGTCAGTCGAGCCATCATCAATTATTATAACTTCGCTGGGTAATAAAGTCTGCTCCTCTATTGAAGCGAGAGCTCGTAGTATCGAATTTTTTTTATTAAACAGAGGAATTACGACTGAAAATTTTTTATTCATTTGTATTTTTTTCATTATAATAATCTAGTAACAGCCTAAAACAAGGCTCTTTGTAACACATCAAGTTTCCTTGTCATCCTCGAACTTTTGTTAGAATAAGCGTTAATGCTTCAATCCTCAAAACTAATGAAGTTATAAGAAAAGTAAAGCCGCCTAGAAGTACACCGCTCATTAGCAAATAAACATCTGATAACGGCGCAGTTTCAACAACAAAGAAAACAATTAGACTAGACGCACCAGCTGCAACAACAGGCTTAAAAATATCCAGCATTTGCTCTTTTAATCCATAGCCTATCAAACGAACTGTAAAATAAGTATTAGGAATCAGCGATATCAACGAATTAACTAGCTGACTTACTACTATCCAAAAAACACCGTATGGCAGTGCAATAAACAATAGTATTAAGCTACTGGTATTCTTCAACAAACCAATTTTTAACACTAGATCTGACCGACCTTTAACCTTCAAAACATTAATATTCATAGCGTGTATAGGATAAAGTATTGCTACCATACAAAGTAGCTGAAGATAAACCACCGCTTCCATCCACTCGCTACCTAGGATGAGTGAAAACAAAGGTTTAGATAGCGCCGCTAGTAGCAGCATAATGGGTGCAATTATGAAAAGCATTACTTGTATTATTTGACGATATTTTTTCCGTAGAAGAGTATTATCATCTTGCAAGGTCGCCATAGCCGGGTATGTTGCTTTCTGAACTGCTCCACTAAGTTGTTGTGATATTAACTGGCTTACTTTTTTTGCTAAAAAGTACAGCCCTGTAACTTCAGCACTGAAAAATCGACCAATAACCATAACGTAAGAGTTTTGCACCAATATACGAATAGTACCGATAATTAGTAAATTCATACCAAAAGCAAAATGTCGCTGAAACGAGGCTAAGCAAAACGATAGTTTAGGCTTCCAGGAAGTAACATATAATAATAATCCGGCAGATATACAGGCTGTTGTTATTGACTGACCAACTAAACTCCATACGCCAAAATCGTTAGAAGCTAAACTAATGGCAATGACCCCAGATACGAGAACCGCAAATGTTTCAACCAGCATCTGGGAACGAAAATTCATGCGTCTACTTAGTATTGCTATTGGAACAACTTTTAACGCATTAAAGAAAATTACAATCCCTATAACTCTCAATAAATTGGTTAATTCTGGCTGCTCATAAAATTCTGACAACCAAGGCGCCCCAATATACAATAAAAAATAGGCTAAAACACTTATACTCAAATTAGTAACGAAAACTGTGGAAAGGTCTACATCCGATACCTCTTTACTGCGAATTAATGCTTGTCCTAGGCCAGACTGAACAAAATGATGTGCCAACTCCAGCACTATCATCATCATTGCAATTAAGCCAAAGCTCTCAGGAGCGAGGAGCCTTGCTAAAATTAATGTAAATATGGTTGACGAACCCCGACTTAACAACATGCTTGCTAAGTTCCAAAGTACACCCACACTAATTTTTCGGTTCATCTGATGCATATCGTTAAATTTCAATTGAGCTCATTTATAAAGCGGTCCTAAATTCATCTAATAACTGAGACAATCTTTAATACTCTGTCGCAATCGATTTTTAAAAAGTAACTCTAATAAATCAAATTAATCTTTTAAGACGAACATCAAGTTTTATTTTCCCAAGGAAAGTCATTATAAGAGGATTTAACTCCAAGGAAATCAGTAAACTTTTTATACGCCCCCGGCTTTGATAAGTTAATTACCAAAAGGTCATCTGGACGATCTTTAAAATACTCGAGAACTGCTTCATTATGCCTTTTATAATGATTAACCATTATTTCAAAATTATAGGGGTCGTTATCTGGAGTGCCGTGGAGTTTAACTGTATTGTATGGGGAACCTTTTCTAACGTAAGTAGCTGAAAGCAGATCGTCAACAGTCGGTATCCTACCATTTTTCCCATACTTTTTTGCATGAAATCTAGTAATCGAATTATACCACTGCTCAGGGCTATCCCGAACAGTCAAAATAAACTTACTACCAGGAAACGCTTTATCAATATACTTAAAAGTATCTGGACAACTGAACGGTGAGTCCTGAAAAACTTGGGCTGATTTACAGTATTTTATTATAGGATCAAAGTTACCTTCAAAATAATATTTATCATGAAGAATTTCGGCTTTTCTTTGATAACCAACAGGGTAACCAAGTTGTTCGAAAGCTTTTTTTATTGAAGTAGTACCTGTTTTATTACGACCAATGCAAAAATATTTAACTTTCCCAATAGACCTAACCCTATTACGTCTTATTTTTATTTCATTTTTAACCCTTTTTAACGCCCTTCTAATAAAATTCATATATTCACCATTACTTTAAAAACCTTATTAGCTTTCTAAAGAATGTAATCCTGATAGTCAGCTCCCTGAAAACCTCTTTGACCGGAATTACTTTTAAAACATCTCTTTGATACTTATTTCTAAAAACCGATGCCGCTTCATTATTATTCTTTCTCTTATAATATCGGTATAAACTAAACCAAGTATTAAAGTGTTCCTCAGATTTCTCTAAGTAACTTTTCTCTGACCATACTCCATTTGAATGAACTCGATAGACTGCCGGCGAGATATCTGATTGGTAGTGAGCTTTTCCATATGCTCCAAGCATTGAAGCTGTAAATCTGTCGCCATTCCTGACCCCCTTCCTTTCTAAAGGATCGTCTGGAAGCACATTTCTATATACTAATGTTAGAGTGAGTAGTAACCCTTCTGCCGTCTGTAACTCGAACTTAGAAAAATCTCTCTTTGCGGAATTTGGAAGCTTGGACTTTTTCAAAAGCTTTCCGTCAGAATCAACAACTATCGCATCATGGCATGAGACGACATAATCAGGTTTTTTTTCTAAAAAACAGACCTGCTTTTGTAATTTCTCGGAGTCAAGCCAAAAGTCATCGCCTTCACATACCGCAATATATTTTCCTTTTGCTTGTTTCTTAATAAAGTTTGCCGGCCTTAAACCTTTTGAATATACATTATTTTTTTGATAAATCGGTTTTATAATCTTTGGATATCTTTCTCTATATTCTTCAATGATGTCTCTAGTATTATCAACAGAGGCATCATCGTGGATAATAACCTCAAATGGAAAGTTCGTTTGCTGTATTAAGAATCCTTTTATCGTATCCTCAATAAACTTTCCATGATTGAACGCCGTACATGAGATTGTTACCAGAGGATTAATTTCATCTTTATTACCAACCCATTGATTAATTAACTCATCTTGGGTCAGTAAATTAATATCCTTCAATGAATAATTGCTCATCACTAAACAGTACCTATTGGCGTAGTGGGCGAACCTACAGCACCCGTTAAACGCAAAGGAGGTGCTGTTAGTAGAAAGCGCTTACGATTGTGTACTTCAAGCCACTCTGCTAGCTCAGACAAGTGCCACAATTCACCTAAATGAATACCAAGTTTAAACAAGCAAAGCTCATGAATTGGTAAGATAGTGTTACTACAATCCGGCGTTTCTTTACCAACAGCTTCTACAGCTAAGTTATCGGACGCTATAGCCGCTACACCACTCGCGGCTATCCACTCCAAGAGTTTTTCATCCCGACCATTGAGCACGGCACAAGCATTATGCAATGAACGATCAGGTTCACCGTTCATCTCAATAATTAACTTATCAAGCCCTGTCCATAAGCAGAGTATGTCTCCGGGCTCTACAACAATTTGGTCAGCTTCAAAAACTTTCATTAAGTCATCGTAACCAACTTCTTTTCTTGGGAAGTTACCAAAATGCTTGTGTAAGTTTACGAGTACAGCTCGGCCCTGAACACCATGTTCAGCCATGTTTTCAATACCTAGCTTTTTGGCACTAACTGTGTGCCCATTTTCCATAACGACATCCCTGCCCGCGCGAAAGCCGTTATAATATAAAGGTTCAAGTTCACCATCGTTATTCGCATCGAAAAGTGAACCTCGATGAGCCAAACTATCCCATTGAGTTGAATACTGAGTATGTAGCAGCACCGTGTCATCAGCAGCTATGTCAGTAAATCTCGGATCCTTTTTCCGCCACTCATAGTTATAATACGGCTCGTCGTTTCGAATAACAGGGCGTAACTGCGGTGGAAAACGGACTGGGCTAAGTACATTCCCGCCAGGTAAATCGAGTGGCAAACTAAGGCAAAACGTCTTACCAACCTTTACTTCAGCCACCCCTTGCAGAACCTTGGCTTCATCTATAAGATTCAAGCGTCCTTGTTGATCACCATCACCGAAGTCTCCCCAGTTTGAGCCTTCAGGACGATTCTGCCAACGCTTACTCATAACTTACTCCGATTATTCTTAAGTTTACCAAGTACCGCATCAACCATTGCGGTTGCCGAGCCAGTATAGTTCGCCGGATCGAGCAGTTCATCCAGCTTCTCGACGGACAGGTGTTGCATAATCTGATTGTCCTTCAAGAGTTCTTCACGAAATTCAATACCGGCATCGTTTGCTCGTCCTGCTGCGCCAAAGACAACATCATGCGCTTGATTTCTACCGATAATAGGAGCTATCCCCATCATGACGGCTTCAGCCATCAATAGGCCACCGTTCAAGTTGAGATTAGCGCGCATCTGATCTGCATCGACATCTAGCTCTTTAAGAATTGAGAGGCTTTGCGAAATACTGCCGGAGGCCAACATAAAGGCTTCGGGAATAATCATCCACTCAATTGGCATCGCACCCACTGCCCGCTCGTGCTCCTGAATCATTGCTGAAAACTGTGAACCTGAGAATTCTCGCATACGATGCGCAATAGAAATGATTCGTGGGCAGGCAATTGGATTCCGCTTCTGAGGAAGTGTACTACTCGCGCCGCGACCTTTTTCGTATGGTTCACGCACTTCATTGACTTCTGTGCGCATCAGTGTAGCGATTTCGGTTGCAACTTTACCAAGAGTACTGGTTACCAATACTAACCAGTTAACTAATTCAGCCCAACCATCACGAGCCGTATGCCAAGTAACGTCAGGACACCCTAAGCCGAGCTCTTTCATCATCGCTTGCTGTACGGCAACCCCATTTTCTCCAAGTGTTGCAAGAGTACCAATAGCACCTGCACATTGACCTACCAAAACCCTTGGTTTCAGCTCTTCTAAACGCTTCTTATGTCGTAACATTTCATCTAGCCAAACTGCAACCTTATAGCCAAAGGTAATAGGCGCAGCTTGCTGTTGAAACGTTCGCCCTGCCATAACCGTATTTCTATGATCGCCAGCCAACGTTGCCATTGCATCAATAATCTCGTCGAGGTCGTGCTCCAGCAATCTCAACGCTTCGCGCATTTGCAACACCAACCCCGTATCAATAATGTCTTGCGTAGTTGAGCCCCAATGCACGAACCGAGCGGCTTCAGGGTCGCAAGCCTTGGCCAACTGATGTACCAAGGGCATTATCGGGAAACCAACCTTATCGAATTCTTCCTTCATGGCTTCTAAATCAAGGTTCTCAAGTCTGGCTGATGCTTCAATATTTTCTGCTGCAGAAACTGGGATAATTCCAAGTGATGCCTCTGCAACGGCTAGTGCAACTTCCGTCTTCAGCCAAGACTCTAACCTAGATTTCTCAGAGAATACCCCTGCCATTTTCTGATCCGAGAACATGCCAGAGTAGTAAAACGAATCGCTTAAAGTCGTAGCGGTTAAGCTTGTTTCTAACATCTTCTTCTATTTCCTTAATTAAACTTGTAAAGATCTCGGCGAAGTATATTGACCGCATTGGAGTCAACAATCTCTATGCGGCTCAGGATAAGTCTCCTTAATTCAGCAAGCTCTTTTAACGACTTACTTTTACAAACAAAAACGCCAAGTCTATCGCTACTGGATAAGCCCCCAGACATTAAAGTGTTACCTTCCTTGTACAGATTGTAATACTCTAATAGGCCATCAATCTTAGCTTCTTCCAACCCGTTAATTTCACTGATAACCCCAGCCGAAGTATAGAGGAATGTATCACTGTAGTATGCATCGCTTTCAGAAATCTCAATAGCGCACTTTTCACCCAGCCAGGTAGCTATTGATAGTTCCAAATAATCAACCCCACTAAGCTGATTAACTAATCTAAAGCTTTCACCTCCGCCCAAACGAGCACCAAATTCTATGACGTAAAAGTCATTATCTCGGATGATTCCTTGCAACATGAGAGGCGTATTCAATAATTCAAACTCATCTGCAATGCGTTGCGCAGCATCAACTACTTTCGCCTTTACCCCTTCTAAACTTGGTGAAGGCCAAATACACCCAGAAATCTGCTCTACGGCAACTCCGGATCTCGCAATTTTCAAGCGCTCTTTACTGGTTAGATAGTGAACCTTACCGTCCAATACAATAAAATCAGCACCGACCTCTGTTCCTTCAATAAACTCTTCAACTACAATTTTTCCATTCCTACTGATCTCCCTCGCCGCTGAAGCTGCGTTCTCTAATTCCTCATTATCAAGAACTTTTCGTACGCCCTTGGAACTATTACTATCAGCGGGTTTAACAATCTTCGGGAACGGTACTTCAATCGATTGAGTTGTATCGGCAAGATCTAAAATTTGATACTTAGCGGAAGGAATTCCACCAGCTACAAACTTTTTTTTCATCAGTGACTTATCAGTAGCAGACAGGGCTATCTCATAACTATAGGCATGAGGAAGACCTAGTTTTTCCGACACCAAAGCAGCTGTAACATTTGCTTGATCCACGCAAGAAGAAATTACCAGTTTAGCAGAATATTCAACTGCAATTCTAAGTACAACCTCAGGATCTAAAGTGCTCGCTTGTATATGCATATCAGCATAAGGTTTAGCTGGCGGAGTAAGCAAATAATCTACTAGTACGACGAAATATCCACGGTATTTTAACTTATCAATAAGCGCTACATGGGGGAGTGTGCCACCCAGTACTACTGCAACATCTTTCATGAATAATGACGCTTAAATATGATTTTTCTTGGGACGAATACTCTCAGTTAACTTATTTTTCAATTCTTTATGGTCAACCTTTAATGGTGGCATATCTGCTCTCATCCCCTTTTTAATATGAATATCAATAAAACTAGGAGCGCTTAGCGAGTTATTATTCAAAATACTTTTCAATACCCGCTCAATTTCATCTTTTGAAACAATACTTGACTGCTGTGTATTGAAGCCTGATGCGTTTGCTATTGATGTAAAATCGACTTTAAATCCTACTGATGGTTGCCCTCCGACAGATTCATGCACTCCGTTATTAAGCACAATATGAATGAGATTCGAAACAGCACTATTTCCACTAATCGCCATTCCACCCATGTGCATTAACAATGCCGCATCACCATCAAGGCAGATTACCTTACGTTTTGGTGAAGCTATAGCTAACCCAAGAGCAATCTGTGATGTATGCCCCATGGCACCAACGTTTAGAAAGTCATTTTCATGAGAGTCTCCTAAAGCTTCACGAACCTCATACAACTCACGCGATGCACGACCAGTAGTGGCAACAACAATCGCATCTGATGGAATAGACTGGACAACCGCAGTAATAGCCTGCTCTCTACTCAGTTCTAACACATCTGACTCTTCAATCCGGTTCTTCTTCCCTTGTTCGAATTGTCCTTTACTAGCAAAAATCGCAACAGGCGAATTCAATCGTTGCGCAGTTTTATAAGCCCAGTCTAATTCATCAACACCATCGTTAGCAGAGCTAATAGTTCTATGCGGAATATTCATATTCTCCATTAAAATAGGAGTTAATATTCCTTGCTGTTTATGCTGTGCCCAATCACCTTCATCGGGGTTACCTCGCCATCCAATAAGCAGTACCATTGGTATTGAATAGACCTCCTTATTAGTTAGCGAAAGCAGCGGATTCATTGAATTCCCAATACCGGAGTTTTGCATGTATACCAAGGGTATTTCACCACTCGCTAGATTGTAGCCTGACGCGATTGCAACTGCGTTACCTTCATTTGCTGCAATGATATGCTCGTGAGAAGAATATTTTGTTTGAGCATATAGGCAAAATTCATTTAGTAATGAATCTGGAACTCCTGTGAGGAAATTAATACCTAATTCTCTCATCTTATTAAAAAAAGTTTTCTGCTGAATCATGATTAATTTCCGCTAATTAGTAATTACAATAACTGCTCTAATTTTGCGTTTACCGAACTCCACTGGTCCCAATAGCCGTTCAAGAAGTTCTCAATTTTCTCATTGGCTATTCCTGAGTAAGTACTAAGTTCAGTAAACTTATTTTCGGCCTCGAGATGTGTCATAGCACTCTCAGGCTCTCCCTTCGGAAGATCAACTCGCTGCTCAACCCGAATTCCATTTTTTTGTATAACTGTGACTACTGCAGGACGAACCACAGGAACTAATTTTGAAAGGTCACTGTCGCCAATCACTTCTACAATCTTGCACAACCTTAATAAGGTCTGATTGCAAATTGATTCAGATTGAAAGTCTCGAATACTTGCCGAACCCCGAAGCAATGCCAACGCAACAGAAAATGGGATACTCATTTTTGCTGAGTTAACACCGACTATATTCGTATCGTCGTGCTTTCCGATAACTGATTCATATATTCTAACTTCCACTTTTTCAATTAGTGAACTATCAAAGCTAGGATTTGTTCGAATTTCTAATGCAGCTTCAATAGAGGCATGAGCATGACGGCAGGCAGCATACGGTTTGAAGTACACATTCATAATTCCATAATGTTTAGATTCAACTCGCATTAACTCGTCTAAGTTTGGTTTTGTCGACATGACAGAGAAAAATCCAGTGTCGCCACTAAAACCATCCTCAGGTACTTTAAAACCTGACATAGCCAAATATGCTGCATTAATCCCCACACTTACTGCGTTTGCGATATTATGAGGTTTTAAATCCGACTTACCCTCTATCGCTTTCAAAGAGCCACCGGAACAAGTTGCGGCGGCTACAATAGCATTATGCAATTCTTCTTCAGAGGCTTCCAGATATGTAGCAACTGACGCCGCCACACCAACTGCACCGCATGTTGCCGTTGGGTGATATCCTTTTGCATAATGACTAGGCTGCATAGCAGCAGACAATCGAGTTACAACTTCATAACCTACAATTACAGCTTTATAGAATAACTGTATATCAGCAGGTCTAGACTGCACAATTGGCAACAAGGCGGAAAAAATTGGCGCTCCAGGATGAGACATACCAAAACGATATCCATCGTCCATTTCTGCAGAATGAGAAGACAGACCGTTCACAAATGCTGCGGAACTAATGGATAAACGTTCCTTAAAACCGATCGGGCTGACACCAGATTCGATTGTCTGACAGTACTTCAAAAACTTAGTAATTCTTTCTCTACTAATACGAGTTCCTGCATTCGTCGCACCTAAATAATCTAGCAAGCACAATTTAACCTGCTCAACCAAAGAGGGCTCTATGACACCCTCTATCACCCCATATATTACCCTTGTAAATCGCTTACTAAGTGAATAACTCAATCTAACCTAATCCTATCAACTTAAGCTTTGTAACTCTGAAAGTAGCTTGGGCTGTTTGGCTCAGCTATCCGGTGAGCATCATCAAATGCAACAATCAAATCTTCAGGTAGGCTACCACCAGAAGCAGCTTTAATGTTCTGTTCCAACTGAGACACTTTGGAGGCCCCAATAATCACCGAGGAGCTTGATAAAGTTGTCATCTTCGAATGATTTATCAACCATCTTATAGCTGCCTCAGCAAGTGGAAGACCAAGACTTTCCGATAAAGACTTCACTCTTTCCACTGCCTTGAAGTAATCATCACTCCAGTATCGCTTTCTATAGCTTGCTCTCAATGAAAAACGTCCTGCAGCGGGTGTCTTCCTGACATCACTATATTTACCAGCCAACAAACCTCCCGCAAGAGGGTTAAATGCCTGGAACTCAATATTGTTGTCTTCTAAAAATGGAAGCAATTCGGTTTCAACATCTCGACTGACAGCGTTATAAAGACCTTGATAAACAGTTGGCTTAATCCATCCATTCTGGTCACAAATTTTATTTATTGCTGAAAAAGCTTCTACAGAATAATTACTAAGTCCAAGTCGCTTGAATAATCCTTTCTTATAAAGTTCATGACATGCTTTCAATGTCTCTTCAATAGGACTATTTGGCTCCGGTAAATGAAGGTACAAAATATCAACTGACGCAACAGCCAACCGATTAAGAGATTCTTCAAACTGTTTGATCACCGAGTCATAGTTAAGGTTTCCAAATATTCTTGGATGTACCTTGGTGGCTAGCGAAAAACCAGAGAAATCAGCTTCACTCAGCAGTTCTCCTAACATCAACTCAGTTCGACCGTTATTATATACGTAAGCGCTATCAAGCAACTCTATCCCATTTGATTTGGCTAATGTCAGAAATTCAATTGCTTCCTTTTTCTCAACCTGCTCACCAAATGTCATAGTGCCTAAAACTAGTTTTGGTAAATTTGTCTGCTGTTTAATCTGCATAACTTATAAAATTGATCCCTTTGGTGATGCTATTGCTTCAGGATAATAAGCATCTATCATTCGCTGAACTAAAGTTACTTGCTTAGCCCGAGCTTTCGCATCAGCTACAGAGGTATCCCAACTGTGGCTTTTTGCTACAGAGCCACCAGTCTTAAGATAGATAGGTGAAGCTATTCTAATCATTTCCGGTACTTCATAATGTCGGATAAAACCACCAGACGAGGCAGGATTTTCGGTATGAACATCGAGCGGGATCGATATCGTCATTCGAAGAGCTGTTAGCATCTGTAATTGAATATCGCGGACTGGATTTAGCGAATCCGCGCCTGACAACTCAAGCATTCTAGCTGAGCAAGGATTACCATGACCGCAATGTGCTGAAATTTTAAACTTCGATGAAGGAGAAATAAATCCAGCATCTCGCGCCTGATTCAACAACCAAAGCAAGCCCTCATCGTAAAGTAAAAATGAATTACAACCCAGTGCATTGGCTCGTTTTACTTCCTCCACCGCTCTCACAATCTGTTCTTGTCCTCGAAGCCTATATCCCATGCGCTGTCCTTCGTTCGTTAAAACAGATGCACTAGTATCATATGTCGCCCGAGGACCAATAGAGAGCACCAACTCAACCTGCGCATCCAAAGCCATCTTAACCATAGACGATATCTCTGCGTCAGTTAACAGCATAATACCTTTCGTTTGAGTTACACGATGAATATTGATATCCAGGTTTGAAACGGTTTCAAGTAGCGACTCCATAGCTGCTGGCCCTTGGATCCCTGGCACTTCAAAGCGATATTGCCCACCATCACTAAAACGCTTTCCCGATGACTCTAATTCATAAGCATCACCAGACGGCAAACCTATCGATGACAAATATTCGCGCGTATCTTTCATGAAAACCTCTATCAAAAATATTCCTGCGTAAGTCCTATGACTCTAGGAAAAGTTGAATATATTGCTGCTCATTCTTAATTACTCCAAATGCTTGTGCTCTCAAAGTAATTCTATTTGCCCAACTTTGATGCGGGCCAATCTCATTCATTTTATTTTGACTCGAACTCTTTATTACACCACCGGAAGCTCCAGTGATTTGCAGAGCATCGTCATACTCTTCAAGAGTAACGGCCTGCATTGCATTCACATACTTTAAATGAGATGGGTGAATAACTGTTTTTCCAACCATTCCGTTTGCCTTATCCTGAACCACCTCACGAAGTAGACCGTCAACAGCGTCATTGAGAATTGGTTCTTTAGTTAGTATTGAGCGATGAATGTTTTCATAAAGATAGTCGTGGATGTTGTCTTCTTTTGACGCCAAGAAATATTCCCAGACGGGTCCTGAAACCGTATAACCGTCTTGAGCTCGATTGAATACGTTCAGAATATCCGAAATAGTATCTCTAACTGGTAAAATGTCATAGATTGACGAGTTTATCCCTCGACGAACTCCGAATAGCGAAGAAAAATCAGTACCACCAACCCTAATGTTAAGAACTAGATCTTGATATTTATCAAGGCAGCATTTTAGTTTAAACAATTCCTCAGAGCGAGTCTCACGATATGCAATTTCACTACTCTCTAATATCGGCATTCCATATAGATTAACGCGATTCTTTTCATTTATATTTTGTAAGACATCAAAGTAAGCATCAGCATTTTCAGAACAAAGCTTTGGAAAAACAAATCCTGTTAGTACACTGAGTTGCTTTTTGCTCAGTTGATTAGAAAAGCTTACGAACTGCTCAATACTTCGGACTCTAAAAAATATCAACGGTATATCGTTAACGGAGATACTAGAATCCAAATTTGTACTGATAACTTCTAAATGTTGAATAGCATTAGCTTCTGCTCTTTCTAAATCATGGTACGCAATCGCATCTTCAAAGCACATCACCATAGATTTAATATGTGGTATTTCAAGATTAATAATCTTATTCGTTATCTCTTTTGTCGCGGGCATATATAGAGTTGCCCCTAGACAAACCTGTAACAGTGACTTTTCTGTAAACTTATTAAACTCTAGTGGCTCATACTCGAAAGTGAATGAACTGTTATGCTTATTGTGCTTCATGCTTTCAACTAATACCTTTCTCTATTCTTATTACTTAGGAACTCTTAGCCAAATCAATAAGTTCTGAAATAACTCTATCTTGCTCTTTTTCTGTCAACGATGCGTATACTGGTAAACACAGCACTCGTTTTGAAATGCTGTTGGATATGCTGCACATTTCACTGCTTTCAAATTCCGGAACAGTATCTAAACTAGGATAAAAATATCGCCGTAGCTGAGTATTTTTTCTCTGCATTCCATTGAGGACGTCTAAGACTTTACGTTCACTTTTTAAGACTACTGGAAAGTAAGCTGCATTATTTGAAGTCTCATTATGATAACTCTGCAACTGAACTTCAGAGCTTAAGGAAACCATAACCGCTTCTTTATAACGCCTACAGACTTCACTTCTAGCCGAAAGATTTGACTTCAATTCATCCATAACACAGAGCCCCATAGCAGCTTGAAACTCATTCATTTTTGCGTTTATTCCAAGCTCTTCTATAGCATCTGGCCCGGTTATACCGAAATTGATCATTTTCTTCGCTGTTTCTAAGTCTTCTTTTCGCTTAAAAACAATGGCCCCACCCTCAATAGTATGGAACAGCTTAGTTGCGTGAAAACTTAAAATGGACGCATCGCCATACTTCAATAGGCTTTCACCTTTATAATTCACTCCAAAGGCGTGAGCCGCATCGTAAATGACTTTTAAATTGTTCTCTTTCGCTATCTCATCAATGGCTTCTACGTCACACGCATTACCAAACACGTGCACAGGTACAATAGCTTTAGTTTGAGGCGTTATTGCTTTTTCAATATTTTTAGGGTCCAAACACCATGTATCGGGGTGAATGTCGGCAAATACCGGTTCTACGCCTTCCCACTTAAGCGAGCTTGCTGTTGCTATAAAGGTAAAAGGAGTAGTTATAGCCTCAGGCTTCTCATCGCGGTTTGTGGTGCTAACCCCAAGAGCGCGATACGCAATTTGTAATGCCAGTGTTCCGTTAGAAACTAGTAGTAAGTTTTCAACACCAAGGTATTCTTCTAAACGCTTGGTGAGCTCTTGTACTAAAGGACCATTATTTGTAAGCCATTCACGCTCATAAATACCGTCTATGTATTTGTCGAGCTTTTCGCGGCTTGGTAGGTAGGGTTTGGTTACAGGTATCATAGTTATTACTTTTTAGGCTTAAGGCTGAGTAAATACTCGCCATAGCCATTTTTGCGCAAATCGTGGCCGGCTTGCTGCACGTGTTCCCAGCTCAGCCAGTTTTGTAGGTAGCCAATTTCTTCCAGGCAGGCAATTTTATAGCCCTGACGCTTTTCTATGGTTTCTACAAACTGAGCAGCCTCAAGTAAACTTTCATGTGTACCGGTATCAAGCCAAGCAAAGCCGCGGCCTAATAATTCAACATTTAAATCACCGCGCTCTAAATAGGCCTGGTTAATGCTGGTAATTTCAAGTTCGCCCCGGTCAGAGGGTTCTACTTGTTTAGCTATTTCGACAACGTCGTTGTCGTAAAAATACAGCCCAGTAACGGCATAGTTTGACTTTGGTTGTTCAGGCTTTTCTTCAATTGAAATGGCGCGTTTATTGTCGTCGAATTCAACCACCCCAAAACGTTCAGGGTCTTTCACCTGGTAGCCAAATACTGTTGCACCGGAAGTTTGGCTTGCTGAATGTTTAAGCTTAGGGCTGAATCCTTGACCATAAAAAATATTGTCGCCAAGCACCAAACACACGCTGTCATCACCAATAAATTCTTCACCAATAATAAAGGCCTGGGCTAGTCCATCGGGGCTTGGTTGTTCTTTGTAGCTAAGCTCTATGCCGAACTGTGAGCCGTCGCCTAGTAATTTCTCAAAATTAGGTAGGTCTTCTGGTGTGGAAATAATGAGTATTTCGCGAATACCTGCCAGCATTAGTACAGACAATGGGTAATAGATCATCGGTTTGTCATAAATTGGCAGTAACTGCTTCGACACACCTTTTGTTATTGGGTATAGCCGCGTGCCCGAGCCGCCCGCTAATACTATTCCTTTCATGCGCTTTCTCCTGCCTGAGAGTTTCCTAAACGCTCACGCTGATAGCTGCCGTCCTGCACTCGCTGACACCACTTTTGGTTGTCCAGGTACCATTGCACGGTCTTGCGTATACCTGACTCGAATGTTTCTTCTGGTACCCAGCCTAAATCATTCTTTATTTTAGTTGCATCAATGGCGTAGCGCATGTCATGCCCAGGGCGGTCTTCAACGTAGCTTATCAGCTCTTTGTATGAGCTATTACTTGGCACTAATTCATCGAGTATTTTGCAAATGATGGTCACTACGTCAATATTCTGCTTTTCGTTGTGGCCACCAATATTGTAGGTTTCACCCACTTTGCCTTGTGTTGCAACCTTTACGAGTGCCCGCGCATGGTCTTCTACGTACAGCCAGTCGCGTATTTGGTTTCCTTTACCGTAAACGGGTAAGGGTTTACCGTCTAGGGCATTTAAAATCATTAACGGAATCAATTTTTCAGGGAAGTGGTACGGACCGTAATTGTTTGAACAGTTGGTAATAACCGTTGGTAAACCGTAAGTTCGCTGCCAGGCTCTGACTAAGTGGTCGCTGCTGGCTTTTGATGCACTGTAGGGAGAGCTAGGCGCATAAGCCGTTGTTTCGGTAAAGAGTGGCAATTCACCTGTGTGAGAATCGGGGTGGGGTAAGTCACCGTATACTTCGTCGGTCGAAATATGGTGGAACTTAAATGTCTGCCGTTTAACTTCCGTTAGGCTTTTCCAGTATGCCTTTGCCTGCTCTAATAGCGTGTAAGTGCCAATAATGTTGGTTTGCATGAACTCGCCGGGGCCGTCAATGGAGCGGTCAACATGTGACTCCGCCGCTAAGTGCATGACGACATCGGGCTGGTGCTGTTCGAATACTCGCTTTATTTCGTTTGCGTCGCAAATATCGACTTGCTCGAAGGCATATCGATAACTGCTACTGACAGAAGCTAAGCTTTCTAAATTGCCTGCGTACGTCAGCTTATCGACGTTTACTACGCTGTGGTTTGTATCATTTATTAAATGTCGGATAACGGCTGAGCCTATAAAGCCGGCGCCGCCTGTTACTAATATTTTCATTGAGTTCATTTGAATATTTTGGCATCTCACCTGACGTGAAACGTCAGGTTACGTGTTGGGGGAATAAGCGTCAGGTTGCGTCTTTTTTGCTGTTACGCACTAAGTGGCGGATAAAAACAACTAATAACGACAAAAAGCCACCTAAGAAGGTGCCAATAATGCAGATTAACGCGCGTGAGGGCGCGTCTTTTTGTTCAGGAACTACGGCAGGGTCTAATACTTGAAAAATATACTCAGGCCGAACATTAGCCAGCATGACTGTTTGTATTTGTTTTTCAATAAGCTGATAAAACACCTGTTGCATGCTGCTTAAATTGGTTTCACCCAGCTCATTTTGCAGGTATTCCATGCTGCTTTGAGCTTCTTTAATGTCGCGCTGACGCATGTGGTTGTTAATGTCCTCAATAAGCCAGTCAGTCCAGCGATGAGCAATAACGGGGGACTGGTGATTTACAGCAACAATAATCAACCCTGGCGTTTCTTCATCTTTTTCAACTAATAGTATACTGTCTTGAAATACTTTGACGTACTCCCAACTGCTCGGCTTTGGCTGTTTGGGAGGCTCTACTTCTCTGACCCACTTATTAGTGTCAGCATTATATATTTCATCATCAAAAACGAGTTCACCACTTGGCTGGTGCCACTCCTTAACAGCCATAACCTCAGGCAAAATGTTATGCTTTTCCACAAAGTTTTTAATAAACTGGCGCGACTGCAGTATTTCCATAGCCATGGTTACTTTATCAACTTGCTGCTTACCCACGCTAATGCCCGCTAAGCTCGCCAAACCACCTATTTCTTCACCAAACCCTTGCCCTTGAGCCTCTTCCGTCGGCGCCAAAGTCGCTTCGGCTTTATAAATATTCGGCAAGCTTAATGAATAAATAACCGATGCCACGGCAAACACAAAGGTAATGGCAATAATCCACCATTTGCCGTCCCAGATAATGCCAAACAGCTCACGCAGATCGATTTCGTCGTCCTGCGGGTAAGGCTGTGCGTAAAAATTTGGCGGGTATTGGCCCGGGCCATAAGGTGCAGGATGGTTCTGTTTGTTATTCTCGTCAGTCATTGCGTTGTCTTATAGGTTAGTCGTTGTTATGGCTAATCGTTATTAAAAAGGTCGCGCGTATACACCTTAGCTTGCACGTCTTTTAAGTCGTCTGCCAGCCGGTTACTCAATATTAACTCCGACACGGCTTTAAATTCATTTAAGTCGTTTATTACTCTGGAGTTATAAAAGCGTTCGTCTTTTAGCTCTGGTTCATACACTACCACTTCTATGCCTTTGGCTTTAATGCGCTTCATAATGCCCTGAATGGCCGACGCCCGAAAGTTATCTGAGCCCGACTTCATAACCAAACGATACACGCCAACTACGCTGGGTTGTTTGGCAATAATTTGGTCGGCAATAAAGTCTTTGCGGGTACGGTTGGCGTCCACAATCGATTTAATCATGGTTTGCGGTACGTCGTCGTAATTGGCGAGAAGCTGCTTGGTGTCTTTTGGCAGGCAATAGCCGCCGTAACCAAAGCTGGGGTTGTTGTAATGCGAACCTATGCGAGGGTCTAAGCACACGCCTTCAATAATTTGTTTGGTGTCTAAACCGTGCACTTCTGCGTAGGTGTCTAGCTCATTAAAGTAGGCGACACGCATGGCTAAATAGGTATTGGCAAACAGCTTAATGGCTTCGGCTTCGGTGCTGTCGGTAAACAGAATTTCAATGTCTTGTTTTTCTGCGCCTTGCTTGAGCAGGTTAGCAAAGGTTTCAGCGCGCTCTGAACGTTCGCCGACAATAATGCGCGACGGATGCAGGTTGTCGTACAGGGCTTTGCCTTCGCGCAGGAACTCTGGCGAAAATAGAATGTTGTTGGTGCCGAACTTTTCTTTCAGTAACTGTGTATAACCCACCGGAATGGTCGACTTAATAACCATAACCGCATTAGGGTTCGCTGCCATTACCTGGCTTATAACGCTTTCAACGGTTTTGGTATTGAAGTAATTGGTTTGCGGGTCGTAGTCGGTGGGGGTGGCAATAACCACAAAGTCGGCGCTTTTGTATGCCGCGTGCGCGTCGGTGGTGGCGCTGAGGTCCAGGGGCTTTTCCTGTAAAAAAAGCTGGATTTCTTTGTCGACTATAGGTGACTGTTTTTTATTAATTTTTTCTACTTTTTCTTCGTCTATATCGACTGCGATAACCTGATTATTTTGCGCAAAGAGAACCGCATTCGATAAACCTACGTATCCTGTACCTGCTACTGCAATTTTCATTCGTTTTTAACCCTGACTGCAACGGTTGGGCACGCTACCGCCCATAGGCTGCGGTTCCCATAGACCGATGGTGCTGTTATTTTGTTGTTGTAATTGTGTTTCATTAAATTTAGATCAAGCGCGTATGATACCGCATGCAGCCCTTGCCCTACAAAGGCTTTGTTGCACCTTTTTGACGATATTTTGAGCGGTTGGTTCCTTTGGTTGGCTACGAGGCTGGCGGGGTAAACCGGTATTGACGAATCTGCCGGTTAAAGTCAGCGATGCCTTCATCCGGTAACAAGTGGGCTTTATGCGCTTCCAGCGTGTCTCTTGCTTCACCATAGTCCGCCCAGTCTATAGATGCGGTATAGCGTTGCAGTTGGTAAAACACTTTTACCAGGGTTTTAAAGTTTCCATCACGAGTGGCTTTTCTAAGCCCATTCAAATAACTGTCTCGATGCACTGTCGGTACTATCAGTTTGTATTCGCCTGCTGCGTGCAGCTCAGCATTCATCATTATACGTGACAGCCGGCCGTTACCGTCGTCAAATGGATGACATTCTGACACTAAAAATTGCAAGAATATGGCTCTGGCGAGCCCCTCAGGCACCGACTTATAAATGGCAAACGCCTGCGTTAGTGTGCCTACGACATCATCTGGGCTTACAAAAGTGCTGCTACCAGCTTTGTTTACTTTCGATTTAAATCGCCCGGGGTTTTTGTCTGGGCGCTCAAACAAAAATTCGAAGTGACGGCGCTGCAGGCTTTCAATTAGTTCGTCAGGTGTTTCGGGTGTAATGCTCATGCCTTGGTAGTCGACCACCTGGTCGTAGATAGATAAAACGTCATGACTGTCTGCATGTCGATTATTAATTTCACTGCGTTGGAAGACGATTTGTTCCGCCTCGTCAATCTCGAACTCTGTGCCTTCTATGTAATTTGAAAAATAACTTTCGAAAAAAGCGAGGTGATTCCAACCAGACTTATTGTATTCATAAGGTAATTTGGGTAACTGACAGCGCTTAAGGTAATTGGCCAGGTCTTTAAACAGTGCAATGCGATGCACGTCAAACGGTTCTTGCTTAGCACTAGCCAGGCCCACTTCGGTTTTTAATATCGATTCACCTGAATGGGTTGTCAACAAAGCGCTTATAATAGCATTTAATTTTTCAAACTCAGTTTCAAACCCCTGTTTATTGGCAAAAACTCGTGCTTGGTCGCGTATCTGATTCAAACTGCCTTCATTATTGGTTCGTTTAAGTTCAATACACAGGCGCTCCTCCACCCAACTTTGGCCCAGGCTCTTTTTTACTTTAGAGCGACTCACCGTTAAGTTTTCTAAATACTGACGAGCTGGTGCGGAGCGCTTCATTTCGGGCAAAAACGGTTCGACAAGGTCGCTGGTTGAGCCCGGCCAAATATAAATAGTTAAAATGGACGCAATATCGATGGTTCTGCGCGCCGCCACGGCATCAGCGACAAACACGGTGTTTTCTACTGGACGTAGCTCATGAGCCGTTCTATAAGCCGCTATAGCGTTAGGTAGCAAATAATTAACTATTTTGGCCCAGTCTCTTAGAACAAGATTCGTTAATTCTTCGTAACTAGCATCAGTATAAACTCCCCGATACAGGCGCTTTAGCTCGCCCTTTTTCTCCCGGCGAGTCAATTCGCGGCTTTGTTCTGTTGTTGTTGAGAAATACAATTCAGTCATAAAGCACCCGCTGCTTTTTAGTAGTAGACATAACTATAGCGCAAAATGATAAAAATTACATAACTATCACGTTAAAATGATTTTTTCACATAACTATAACGCTAAAAGTTGTAGACTGACGTTATTACGTCAGGAGCGATGCCAGAAACGACGGCGGCGTTGTATTATTACCCCGTTATGTTTTCTAGGTTTTAATGTTTTATCATTTATAGGTTTTAGTGCTCTTTTAGTTGCGGCTAATTAAAAATTGGTGCTGAATGGCACTTACACCAGAATTTTTAAAATTTGTGGGAAGAAGGAATAATGACTGCAACAGCATTTAAAAATACTGTTTTCTCTGTTCAGCAACTTGAGAATGTGCGCTCTGCCAATGATTTTCTTGAAAAATGCACGGGCAAACCTGTTGCCGACCTGGAACTTCCTATTGATGTCGATTCCTTAGTCAAATCAATCGCTGGTGTTCGCTTTAGCAACGAGCTCGATTTTGAGAATTTGACAAAGTCTGGCTTTGTCAAAGTTGAAAGAGATGACTTCGGGCAGGTTCATTCTATTCATATTTGGGTAAACCCGACTGAGCCACCAGTAAGACAACGTTTTACTCTTGCTCATGAGCTTGGACACCTTGTGTACGATGTATACCCACATATTGATGATAGTAATTACGACGAAGTTATAACCGACAGTATTGTCACGCTTAACCGTGATGAAACAAGTACTTACCGAGAAATGCGCGCTAACCGCTTCGCAGCTCAACTGTTAATGCCTGCTGTATTAATTAAGCAGGAAGTTGATAGGTTACGTGAAGTTTTAAAAAAAGAAGAACGCAAAATTACAACTGAACAACTACTCGATCTGTTCAGTAGTAAGTTTGATGTATCTCGCGATGCTATGAAGTACCGCCTGCAAAACCTCGGGTATTTGAAGTAATCCAATACACCTTTTGTCCGATATGGATGTTATTCAGCACGGCACGTTTGGCGGTGGTTGAACTGGGTATATCGCACCTGACACAAGTGTCAGGCTACGCTTACTCACATCTTAAATTTTGGCGAACCACTACTTTGCGCTCGTAATAGCTGGTCGCCCATTCGGATCACGGTATCGGCAAGATAGTCGACAAAGCCATCCTGCTCAATACTATTAGCGACCGTTGATGAGTGTAGAAAGCGTCGCATTTCCTGCTCAAAATCACCTGAAGCCATATAAGATGGTAGTTCTTTTAGCCGCCCGGAAAGCGCTTCAAAACCGGTAGTTTGATGATAGTCCTGAAACTTGGTTCGAACTAACTCCGCATCTACCTGTACATTACGCTGATTTAACCAAGCGATGTCCCAAACGTCGCGTGCTTTAATAGCGCGGCGCAGGGCTAGCGCAACAAATTTATCAGCGGCAATTTCTTCTAGAGTTTCACAATTGAGAAGAATACTTACGTAGGCATCCGGAACACTAGGATAGGTTTTTACAAGCGGCCTTAGAACTTGCGTATGGGCAACAACTGTTGCAATTTCTAATTTAACTTTCTGCCATGGCAGGCTTTTCTTTTCAGGTTCGGTTTCAATAGATATTTTCCAACGGCCCACCTGAATAGCTTCTCTATCCGATAGTTTATCGTAATTGGGTTCAGTAACATTGACTCTTAGGTTGTGCCTTTGCGACAGGTCTTCATGTAAGCAATCGCGAAGATGGGCTAGCTGATCAAAGTCGAAATTCGCGCCACCCACAAAGTCCAAATCTTCCGATAGTCTATTCGAGCCATACATCATTCGCAGACAGGTACCACCTTGAAAGGTCAATTGTTTAAGAAAACCGTGCTTTGCCATTGAAGCTAATACTTCATAATGGAGAAGCTCTTTTTCAACTGTTGTCGTAAGGCCCGCTAACTCAGGCGAATCAGCACAAATTTTTTGCGCCAGAGATTTAATATTCATCATCACTCCCTTGTGCGCACTGCATTGTAACCGCCTCGTTTAAGGCATCCTGGTCAACCAATTCAAGGTTCCGTCCTACATTTTTCAAATCTAAGTACGCTCTCCTTATCGTCGCTTCTCTCAATGGATAATCATCTAATGGATACGTTTCATTAGTGATAGCCATTGGGTCACGCTTAGTGTGTGTAAGCTCAAGCGTTCCAAGGGGAGTTTTGAATGTTCCATTCCGCCCCGTTGTCATTACCGTGGCGTAATCAAACATCTGCTGACTAATAACGCTATATTTACTGAGTACAGATTCCAAACTGAGGTAATTAAGGCTTGATGGTCGCACCAAATGCGGTAGGTGTAAAATACTCGTCGAGTGGTAATAGTGGCTTTCAGGAAAAGCCCATACTCCCCGACAAACCTTTTGAAGCACGCCCTTTTTTACAAGGTAATTTAGACGTACTTTTAACGCATCGTTTGAGTATTCCGGCATTAACATCCTGAATTGTGGCATTGATACAAGCGCGTGGCGTGTATGTTTCTGCAACGCATGTAACTTACTTTTCAACTGATGTGTGCTCATAGGTGCGCATTAGGTTAACAAATTTGATAACCTAATGTATATTAAATAAAAGGGTGGGTCTACCGTTAGTTATCAAAAAAGATAACCAACTGTAAACTTAAAAACCTCGGTTATTTGAAGTAGTCCAATATCACCCATTTATCCGATAGCGCTTTTCCGTCTGTTTGTGTAATCTTGTTGTTTTAAGCAAGACAGAACCAACACATGGACGTTATACACCACGGCGCGTTTGAAGGGGTTACGGGCTCTTGCCACGAGCTATTTTTAGACAGTGACCACTCACTGTTAGTTGACTGCGGGCTGTTTCAGGGCGCTGAAACCTCAGGCACGGGTGCGGACGCCGGCTCACAGGAAATTGATTTTGGTATAAGCCAGGTACAGGCATTGGTGGTCACTCACTGCCATATTGATCATGTTGGTCGTTTACCCTGGTTATTAATTGCGGGCTTCACCGGCCCCATATTCTGCACCAAAGCCACCGCGCTGTTGCTACCGCTGGTCATTGAGGACGCCTTAAAGGTCGGCTTAACCCGTAACGCAAAGATTATTGATGCGGTTATTGCCCGCCTGCGGCGCCAGCTGAGTCCTTTTGCTTATGATAACTGGTTTGAATTACCCGCCGAGTTTGCTGCCGAGCATTTTAAACTCCGCTTTCGTCAGGCCGGACATATACTTGGGTCGTCTTATGTTGAAATTGAAAATGTGAACACTCACTACCGCGTGGTGTTCTCGGGTGACTTAGGTTGTAAAAACACACCACTGCTGCCCGACCCAACGCCGTTAGAACGCGCCGACTTTCTGTTGCTGGAAAGTACCTATGGCGACAAAAACCATGAGTCCCGCGCTGATCGCTCTCAGCGGTTAAAGGCGGTGGTTGAGCGTTGTGTGGAGAACAAAGGTGTTATTTTAATTCCGGCTTTTAGTATTGGCCGTACTCAGGAACTGCTATACGAACTGGAAGACATTATTCACCAGGCGCGTGAGCTGGAGGCTGAAACCGGAGTAGCTGACCCGGTATGGCATAAAATGACGGTTATTCTGGACTCACCGCTTGCTGCACAGTTCACAAAACAATACCGGGCTATGAAAAACTTATGGGACGAGGACGCTCACAAACGTTTGGATGACGGCCGCCACCCGCTGAATTTTGACCGCCTGCTGACGGTTGATGAGCACAGCGAACACGAACGCATTCTGAACCTTCTGCAGAGCAGCGGTGACCCTTGCATTGTTATAGCTGCCAGCGGTATGTGTACCGGCGGGCGCATGTTTAACTACTTAAAAGCCTTGTTGCCCGACCCACGCACTGATGTGTTGTTTGTCGGGTATCAGGCGGCGGGTACGCCGGGGCGTGATATTCAGCAGTATGGTCCGGGCGGCGGTTATGTTGAGCTTGACCACGAACGTGTCTGGATTAAAGCGGGCATTTATACCCTAGGCGGCTACTCCGCCCACGCCGACCAGCAAGAGCTGCTGGACTTTATTGACGCCACCGAAGAGCCGGTTAAGCGCATACGCTTAATTCATGGCGAAACCGATGCGCGACAGGCGCTGGCAGCCAAAATCCGCGAGCGTTATGGATTGAATGTACATGACGTGGTGGACATATCAGTCCACAAAATAGTCCACGGGTAGGTTAAAAAATGTGGATAAGCCTTTGGCTTGCTTTAAATTAACGTTACGTTTTCCGTTTAAAATTTCGCTGATAACGCTTTGTGGAGCCACGTTCTTAAGGTCTTTCTGCTTCACGGACTTTGAGTCCATAAGCAAACGCAAACGCTCCGCCACAGAAACTTTGGGCATATCCATTTGCTTTTCAAACTCTTCAATGCGATCAGCTATAGAGTTAGCAAAGACTAAAACAAGGTCATTATCGTGCGTGGCGAGATCCGTTAAATAGTCCATAACCTCAGCACGTTCGAGGACTTCGCCTTCTGACTCTATTGGCATAGAAGTATAACGAAAAAGCTCGTCTGCACTACCTGCAAATTTCATTGCTGTTGCACTCAGTGCGGAAGCAACTTGCCCAAGCGCTAAAATATCATCCTGTTGAGCATTCATAACAGCTACCTCTTTAATTTGCCCTGGTGTACATTTTGTTTACACCATTTATCGTATTTCGCGTGCGAAAAAACGCCTCTGATAAACAATATGTCATGACCCAGTTTTGCAAGTATCCGGCAATCAGTACCGTGAACATCGAAAACATACAAATCAAACACTGAACCATAATCGCCATGCTCGTTCTTAAGCCGTTTCCCGGCAATACGATCTGTGTTCCAACCTGAAGCATCTAACCATGCTTTTTTAATCTCTTGATAAGAATTAGCGTTAAGCTGCTTCTGGTCAAAAACCTGACACCATAAATCTAAGCCTATCTGCCATTGCGGGTAGGCGAGCATGGCATCTTTTATTCGCTTTTTAGTAATAATTCGCAATGTGTATCCTTACACTTAAAATAATATCGCATTTTGCGATATTTGGCAATATCCGTTATTTGAGGCGAAATAGGTATATTAGTTTTGATTCCGTTTGTGTCAAATTAAGGGGTTTGAGTAGCCTTTTGCTCATAAACCATTTTGCTCGCGCAACTCGCCGACAATATCATCGTTGATATAAACGACAAGACGGCGCTCTTCGATTATGAGTTCACTCATTGCCGGTTAGCTCTTGTAGCTTTTGTTGTTGCCGCACCACTTTCGCTACTTTTCCAATGACCTTTGTGTTTTTCGCCTCTAACAACATAACAGCTCCTAATTCACGCAATAGAGTGAATTTAAAGCTACAGCCGTTCGGCAAGATCAGCGGGCGCAATGTAACGCATGGCTTTGCCTTTGCTGGCTTTACCCACCAATAGCAAGTCTCGCTTGGCGAGGTCGTTTAAATAGGTCCGTGCGGTATTCTCATTACATCCAAGGTTGTTTGCCACGGTTTTCACGGTGAATACCCGCCCCGGGTTCTTCACCGCTTCTTTTAATATGTCCAGTTGCCCCCTTTTTAGAGCTTTGGCAACAGAGCTTTTTTCAACCCAATTCATGAACTCGAATATTTCTTTTTGTTTACGCTCTATGTAGTCGCGCAAGGCGTCAACAGCTTTCACCACAATGCCGACCTGATGATACAGAAAGTACGTTAGGTCATTATCGTCAGTTTCGGTGTATAAAAACGCCTGATCATAGTCGGTACGTTTTTCCTGAATCAGTTTACTAATGGACACATACTCGAACAGCCAATAGCCCGACTTCAGCATAAACCAATAAAACAAAGCTCTTGCAGTACGTCCGTTGCCATCGCCAAACGGGTGAATATAGGCCACCATAAAGTGCAGAATGATAGCTTTGACTAAAGGATGAATGAAGTTATCCGAGTTAAGTTGTCCGTGCTCTTCATTGGCAAACTGACACAGCTTTTCCATACGTTCCTGTAGGCTACTCGCTTTCGGCGGCACATGCGCTACGTCGTTATATTGGTCGCGTATATCAATATCGTCACTCGTTCTGAACTCACCCGGAACCGCGTCATTATCGATAGCATTATGGGTCGCTATCTCATGTAACTCCAAAATGAGAGGAATGTTTAATTCATCACTCTTCAGACTGACCGCCCGCTTCATTAAACGGTAGTTATTGGCGATCATTTGTTCGGATTTGTTCTGTGGCTGACGCTCCGATTCAAGCATCTCTTTCGCAACTTTGCGCGTTGTCGACGCTCCTTCCAGTTGCGAAGACGTAATAGCCTCTTCCATCAATAAACTTTGGACTAAATAGGCATTCTTTTCCTGCTTTCCGAAGAAAGGATGATCGGAAACGCTTTGCGAACCTCCGGTCAGCTTATCAATATAATGGAGTTTTGCCTGTAAAGAGTCGGGGATACAGGCTTTAAAGCAAGATGCGTCATTGATAATGCATAACTCTGACAAATTGCGACTCACATTGGTTCTGGCAATTTTGGTTGCTAACCATGCGAGCTCTGCGTTATCGCTTTTTTTAACCCGCCACTTGAATTTGTCCCACGGTAAGTACTCACCTTTCGAGTTGGTGATACTATAAGTTTTCATTGCTTTAAAAACCGCCTCAGGTGGAAATTCCGAAAATAGTTTTTCCATAGAAAGTGGTACTCTAACCCTTGCCATTATTGTTATCCAAAGCAAACAATTGAATTTAAATATAGTAAAAAAACAAAGAAAACACAAATTTTAAAATTTACGTTTTAATATACTCCATAGATAAGTCGCATTAGTGATAGGATCGACATATCAGGCTACTACCACTCAACAACAACGGGTTGTTCAAGGTAGGGGTTGTGGTGGGTGCGCAGGCTTTCTTTGGCGGCTTCTTCGGAGTTCAGCCCGTGGTCGATGCTGCCGTCGTTGTAGCGCAGGGCGAAGGGCTGGTTAAACGGCCGCGAGCGCACGCAGTCATAAAAGGCTTTCAGGGTACGGCAGGTTGTCGCTGTCATTTTGCTGTTACTGGTGTTGTCACTGGACATAGTTCACCTCGCGCGTTCAGTCGATGCAGATTGATCCACTGTTGTTCAAAGAGTTCGTTAAAAGCGACAGCCCTGGCCAGCGCCCGCTGAATGGTGGCTTCGTCGGCTTCGACAATAACCTGCAGCCGCATGGGCCTGTGCACAAAGTCGCTACCGTTATGCACTGACTGCCAGGCCAGCCCCTGTCGCAAGTCTCCGCCGTTGCCTTCAAAAACACCGATGTCGTTGGCTACCCGGTTATGTAGCAGCTTGTTGCCGCTACCCAGCTGTTTTGGCTCGGTTACTGAGCAGTAGTACTGCCAGTTTATCCAGTTAGCAACCAAGCCCGGCGCACTCATGAGCTGAGCCAGAAGTTCGCCATTGGGGTCGTTTTTACTGTTGTAGTCGTGCAGAAAGTTACTGCCGATGGTTTCAGCAGAGGTTAGCCGCTCAGCCTGTCCGAAAAATAAAACGTTATTGTCAGCCAGCCCCCATTCCGGACGTAGTTCTGCCCAGTGGCCGGAGCGTGTTTTGCGGTCTTTTGCTGACTCGCCGCTGGTCTGGGTTAGCTTCTCAGTTGCTGCGCGGAACACCTGTTTGACGCTGTCCGGCACGGTATTAGATAGCCAGATAACCTCGTCGGTGACGGTTTCGTGCATCGCAGAATGGAACTGGGTAGCATCGGGAATAGCGACGCCCCGCTCGCGCAAATGCTCACGAATATCCTGATTGTTAAGCAGCCGCACTAACACCCGCGCGCTTAACGCACCGGTTTGCCCGCCGCAGGCGCCGCAGTTAAGACCGGCGCGCTGGGCGTTGTTGCTGTGATGCGAGCCATGCCCGACCAGCACAATATGCTTCGCAAATTGAGTAAACTGCATTCCCGCCAGTGCCTGCTGGCATATATTTACCAGCGACTCCATTGACGCCTCGCCGTTGTGCTCACAAATGCTGCCGTCGGCAATGTACGCATTGTTAGCCGTAGCCAGTTGTCCGGGCACACCAGTGAGTAAGGACTTCAGTTTACTTAAGCCCAGCGCCTCAACACCGCTGAACATGGAGACCGGCGCATTGAACATATTGCTTAATAAGGAACCAACCGATTGCTTACGCGTTGGTGCTTTAATGTAGTACGCCGGTTGCAGTAACCCCGGTACATGAGGAACATCGCGACCTTTGCGCTGAATGGCCAGCGGCACGCCAAAGAATCCGGCAAAGCCTTTGCTTTGTACTACGCTGCCCAGGCTTTTTCCGGCCTGTTCAAGCGCGCGACGATAACGCTCTGAGCGCACATCGATACAGAACACCGCTTGTAAATGTGGCGTGTCGTTCTCTTCGGCCGTGTCGGGGTTAAACTGCAACCTGTTTAGCTGCGAGCGTTCGTAAGCCGCCTGCCACTGCCACAATAAGCTGTTGTGCTGCTCAATATGAGCCACCTGCCCTTCACAATTTTCAATTTGTGCGCTTAAGGCTTGTTGCAGTTGCTGGTAAACCTTAGTATTGGTGCGCTCGGCCAGTTGCCACAGAATATATTCCCAGGCCAGCCGAATGCACAGCAACTCGAATACCCACTGGCTGTCCTGGCGGGCGTCCTGATAGGCAAAAGCGGCGGCCCAGCCCCATAAGTCACTGATAAGCGCCTGGCTGTAACAGCGCAGAGCGTAATCTGACGCGTTACTTAAAAAGTTGTCATGGCACACCTGAATAAGCGTGTTCGGGTCGTCCGGCAATTGCGCGAATAACTCGGTGAGTTCGGCCTCGTCCATTAAGGTTTCAATACCGCGATCGGCACGCGAAATAGCCAGCCAATGCTGATACAACGAACTGTCTTTACCGGCCTGCTGAAAACGGGTTGGAAACTGCATAAATAAGCCACAGGTTTGGCTAATTTGCAGCACCACTTCGTCGTTCCAGCGCATTTTGCGGCGACGGCGCGTGTATTTGTCCACCAACTGACTGAGGTTACGCCATTGCGGCAACTGCGCTTTTAGCAGGGAGCGCTGCTCCAGCTCGTTTACCATGTTATTGGTGACCAGCGCGGCGTCTATTCGGTTTTGCTGCCATTGCTGCCAGTAAAATTCCGGGCTCATGAGCAAACGTGTACCGGCGCTGTAACGCCAATGCGCGGCAACTCCGGCTACCGGCTGCCGGCGGTAATGCCAGAAGGGGTTAACCGCTATCCACTGAGACAACGGCCATTGTGGCGCAATGGCTTTACTCACCTGCTCGGCAATAGTCGCTAAACGATTCGCTGTGCTCATGAGTGTTTCTCCTGCTGAATGCGACCCTGCCGCTGGTAATAGTGAATGGGGTGACTGGGCCAGAGCCACAGCACTAGCCGCGTTAACCATTCGTCGAGATACAGCCCGGCGTTCAAGGTAATAAACCAGCGCTGGCTAAGCCGGTGCGACGGCGTGTGATGCACCAGCCAGTAAGTAAAGGCGAAGGCGTTGAACATAAGGGTTACGGCAGGCTCCAGCCAGACACTACTGAACGGTGGTTGCGGCTCAATAACCTGATGCGCCAACGCACCCAGAAAAAGGTAAACTACGACAGTTAATGCCGACACCGCTATTCGCAGCAGCTTCTGATGCAGGTTCATCCATAAGGTGGTGAGCGCCATAGCCAGTAACGCCGACGGAAGCCATTTGGGGTTGCCCAGAAACCACCAGCAGGCGGCGGCAATAATGCCCTGAAACGCGATAAAGACAATGCCAATACGCCAAAGTGACCGGGCCTTAGGCTGCTTTATTATTGCCACCTCGCTTACCGACAAAAACGCATGGGCTTTATACACCGAGTGCGCCACCAAGTGCAGTAGGGCTAAGTCGTAATAACCCAGACCAATTTCCAGCAGCATAAGCCCCATTTGCGCGCTGGTGGACCAGGCTAAGCGCACTTTTATGCTAATGCGGGTGGCCATAATAAGCGCGGCAAAGCAGCACGACGCCGCCGACACCAGACACAACAGCCACACTGCCGGCGCGCTGTTGCTCCATAGCGGTACGGTTGCCAGCAACAAAAAGCCGCCCAGGTTGATAATGCCGGCATGCAACAAAGCAGAAACCGGGGTCGGCGCTTCAACCACCTGAATGAGCCAGCCATGCAAGGGTAGCTGGGCGCATTTAATGAGCGCCGCCATAACCAGGCACAGCGCGGCAATGTGCTGAGAAAGGTGCGTGGGGGTAGTGCCGAACTGCTGCAAAGCCGTGTCCAGCTGCAGACTGCCGGTTGCTAAATACATAATGATAAACGCCGTGCCCAGAAAGGTTTCGGAGCAGCGTGCCAGAATGAATTTTTTGTGGGCTGCCAGTACGGCGCGGTCGCGTTCGGGGTAGAACATAAGCAAGCTGTGCAACTGCAGGCTTATTGCCATCCAGGCGGCGAAAAACACAATAAGGTTATTGCTGACAATAAGAATGAAGACCGCCAGCAGGCAGCCAACCAGCTTGGTGACGAATGCGCGGCGGCGCGGGTCCAGCCGGAAGTTTCTGAAGGCGTAGCGCGTAACAACCCACGCTAATACTGCAACCAGCACCAGTAAAACCGGTCGTATACCCGATATTGTCAACCATTCCGCCATGAATGCGCCTCGCGTGTCTTGTTTGGAGCAATTATGGGTGCTGGCTTGATGTTAAGTAAAATAGATATAAACTATAAGTTCATTCGTTTTAAGTGAACGGTTAGTGAGCCCTATGAATTATAAACACCTTTATTACTTTTGGCACGTGGCAGAAAACGGGCATTTAACCCAAACCGCACAGAAGCTTCATGTGTCGCAGTCGGCGTTGTCGGCGCAAATAAAGCAATTGGAAGAGTGGCTGGGTACGCCACTGTTTGAGCGCACAGGCCGTAAGTTAGTACTGACTCAGGCCGGGTACATTGCGCGCCAGTATGCAGACCGAATTTTTCACGAAGGTGAGAACCTAGTTAACCAGCTAAAACAAGGCATGGACGGCAGTGATTTGGTTGTGCGTATTGGTCATGCCTCGACCATGTCGCGTAACTTTGTGGAAGCCTTTATTCATGAGTTGATACACCAGCAGGATGTTCAGTACCGGCTGCATTCAATGACACCAGACCAGTTATTTAATGAGCTGGCGGATCATCAAATTGATATTGCGCTGGCCAATACCAGTGTGCGCGGCAGCGACAAGCAATTATGGCAGAGCCGTTTACTGGCGCGGCAGCCGGTGTCTGTTATTGGCCCGCCCGGGCGTGACATTGAGCAGTTAACCGATGTGGCTTTACGTAATAATAACTGGGTGTTACCGCCGGAGAATATGCCGTTGCGGGCGGCATTCGATATGCTCAGTGCGGAATACAACTGGCAACCGCGGGTGCTGGCCGAAGCCGACGATATGGCGATGCTGCGGCTGTTAGCCAGGGATACCGGCGCGCTGGCGGTGATTCCGGACGTTGTGGTACGGGACGAGCTGACCAGCGGGCAGTTGAAACGCTATTTAACCCTGCCCAATGTGTTCGAACATTTTTACGCCATAACCCTGAAGCGCCCGTTCGAACACCCCATGGTCGCCAAGCTGCTGCAGCGGTTTGTGTAATGTTACGTGAGCTATACCCACCGAATGGGCTGGCGGCCGTGTTGCTGCAAATAATCGTTGGTTTTGCGGAAATGGTTGGCGTCGAAAAATCCGCGATGTGCTGATAGCGGCGATGGGTGCGGTGCGGTCAGTATGCAGTGTTTATTGCCGTCAATAAGCGGTATTTTCTTTTGTGCGTGCGCCCCCCAGAGCAAAAACACCACATGATCGGTTGCCGCTGACACCTTACTTATAACGGTATCGGTAAAGGTTTCCCAGCCCCAGCTGGCATGACTGTGCGCATTGCCCTGTTCTACCGTAAGTACCGTATTCAGCAACAACACACCCTGCTCCGCCCAGCTGGTTAAATCGCCATGCTGCGGTAAGACGGTGTCGGGGTAGTCTATAGCTATGGCTTTAAACATATTGCGCAGCGACGGCGGAAACTTTACGCCTTCGGGTACCGAAAAACTTAAACCATGCGCCTGACCGGGGCCGTGGTATGGGTCCTGCCCCAGAATAACCACTTTAATATTTTCCGGGTCGGTCAGCTTAAGCGCGTTGAAGACGTCTTCTTTGGGCGGGTACACCACGGTTTCCTGCCGCGCCTGCTCTACGCGCTGCCACAGCTGCTGAAAATAAGGCTTCTGCTTTTCTTCGGCTAAAAGAGAGCTCCAGGGCATGGTCTTATTCCTTTGTTTTGTGTCAGGCTACAATTCCTGATAACTCATCTGTTTTACGTCGACTTCGCTTAATAATTTAGCCAGTGGTGCTGAAAAATGTTCGGGTGTTTTTTGCTCTAGCTTCACGGCCATAACATTCTGTTTGTTGCTCAACCAACGGATAGTAAACAAGGTTGAGCTAACGTCACCAACATAAGTACAGGACTCGGGAAACTGCGGCAGCAGCAACTCAAACCCTACCCGGTTGTCAATATGCACCAACTCCGGATGCTTCTGCTTAAAGTGTTCAATATAATTTGAGCGCGGATGAGCTTTTAACGCAATACGGCTTTTCTCGGTTTTGCGGCTGAAAATATCCACCATTCTGTCGAGGTGTTCATTTACGTCTTTATAGAAGGAATCACCCGTTAATATAATAACGTAATCGACATTCTTTAACGGCTCTATGTCGATATCTGCCAACGCCAGCAAGCTCTTGTTAAACTCATCGAACTCGGGCAGCTTAAACGCCGCTTTTGAAATAGGCTCAACGTTCTTGTTCCGCAAAACTGGGTGTATCAGCTCCGGGAAGGTAGCGTGAATGGTTGATATCCACTTAGACGTACCTATTATTTGCGGGCTGCTCCACCACATGCCGTAAGCCAGCTTCTTCAATAAAGGGTCGACGTAGTTGTGCACGAAGCTGTGCATGTGCCGGTGGCCCAGATAGGTTTGGGTTCCTTCATCCAGATAATGGCCTTCAGCACTGTTTTTACCCCGGTTCGCCAGATGCATGGTGTATTGAAACTCGACACTACGATCGGAGCCGGTATAAACCCGTGACGGAGGCATTTCTTCAACCAGATCGGCCAGCCTTTTCAGCCGTGCTTTACGCTTACTGAGCTTACTTTTTATGTGCGCATCGCTAAAGCTAATAACCGTCTCAAAAATAGAGCTGTTTTCCAGCGCCTGGGTAAATAGCAGACGATTGCTTTCAAGGTAATAATCAATAACCGCAACGTTAATGTCGTCTTTATGACTCAAAGCCGTGGTGACACTGAACAGCAGGTGCAGCGGCGATGAAATAAAATAGTAATTAACTTTTTTCACGTTTGTCCCAGTCTACAAAAACTTTTTGCTTAGAGATTGCCCAGAACGCTTCCGAGCGCAAAGTACTGATAAAACCCTCGGCGCTATTGCCCTCACCAAATTCTGACGATGGCTCAAAGCGTTTGGTTTTAAAGGTTTTTATGGCCTCTAAAATGGCCGGCGTCTGTTCTTCCACATTTAAGATAGACCCGGCTGTAGCCCGGCTTTGCTGTCTGCTGCCCAGGTTAATGGTGGGTATGCCGTAAAACGGCGCTTCGCGAACACCCGCGCTTGAATTACCGATGATCATATTGGCGTTTTTCAGCAGCACCAAAAAGTACTCGAACCGAATACTGGGGTAAATGCGAAAGCGAGGATGGTTCTCGCAGCGCTTTAACTCCGCCAGAATGGTGTCGGTGCCGTGGTCGTTATTGGGGTAGACCACCACAAAGTTTTCATCACTTTCCAGCATGGCATCAACGGTCGACTTGATGTTCGACTCCAGCGACTCAAGCTCGGTGGTCACAGGATGGTACATAAACACCGAATAGTCTTTAAACGCAATGTCGTACTTTTCTTTTACCGTGTCCAACGACGGCAAATTCGGTGAATTCATCACATCGAGATCTGGCGAGCCAATGGTAAAAATGGACGACTTAGCCTCGCCCAACTGCACCAGTCGCTCCTGCGCTTCGCTGTTGGACACGAAGTGCGTGTGCGCCATTTTGGATATGGAATGACGGATAAGCTCGTCAATGGTGCCCGACACCTCGCCGCCTTCAATATGGGCAACCAGAATGTTGTTCAGGCTGCCCACAATAGCGCCAGCCATGGCCTCTACCCGGTCGCCGTGAACCACAATAACGTCCGGGTTATTCTCGTGAACGTAGTCCGACAAACCAGTAATGGTTTTCGCCAGAACCACGTCCATGGTGTCGTTTTTGGTCTGGTTAATGTACTTATAGCTGGAGGCTATTTTCAGGCGCTCGACTTCTATGGAAGTCATGCCGTAGCGGGACATCATGTGCATGCCAGTAATAAACAGCTGAACTTCAAATTCATCCGCTTTATCGGTGACTTCAATTAAACTTTTCAGTTTGCCAAAGTCGGCACGGGTACCGGTTACGAAAAGCACCTTTTTTTTCATTACTGAACATCCTCAGAGCGCAGCTGAACATCGTTTTCAATTTCTTGAGCGGCGGTTTTACCCATTAAGTTTTCGTAGTCGTCCGCCAGGAACTGGCCGGTTCCCGGACGCTTAACCCATAAATTGTCCTGGCTAAAGGTTTCGCCTTTTTTAATGGGCTTAATGGTGACTACACTGGCGTAGGCAAAGTCGATGGTCACCTGCTCTTCAGCTACCGCGCCTTTCTGGCCGCCACGCATGGCTTTCATGCGCTTTGACTCCTGAATGAGCGAACGGCACTCTTCGGTGTCCATAGAGCAGTTAATGTCGGGCCCAGTACGCTGTTTGTGGTCGGTAAAGTGACGCTCCAGAATAGAGGCACCAACGGCTACCGCACCCAGGCAGGCGAGGTTATCGATGCTGTGGTCAGACAAACCGACAACGGCGTCGTCAAAGGCGTCCTGCAACTGGTTCATGGCGCCTAAACGGATCAGGTTGTCCGGCGTTGGGTATACGTTAGTGCAATGCAACAGCGCATACTGCACGCCGTGCTTACGGAAAATATCAACGGCTTTAGCAATAGACGGAATGTCGTTCATGCCGGTGCTGAGAATAATGGGCTTTTTGTACGACGCCACAAGCTCCAGTAACGGATAGTTGTTACATTCGCCAGAGCCAATTTTATAGCCTTCAACACCCATGCGCTCTAGACGCTCAGCGGCGGCGCGGGAAAACGGGGTGCTAATAAATATTGCGCCTTTGCTTTCGACGTATTCTTTCAGCTTGGTTTCGTCTTCTTCGTTCAGCGCGCAACGTTCCATAATTTCGTAGATAGACACATCGGCATTACCCGGAATGACTTTTTTCGCGTCGGCACTCATTTCGTCTTCAACCACATGAGTCTGGTGCTTAATAATTTCAGCGCCCGCAGAGACTGCCGCGTCGACCATTTCATAAGCGGTTTCCAGGCTGCCTTCGTGGTTAATGCCTATTTCAGCGACCACAACCGGGTCGTGGTCGTAACCAATTTCGCGCGAGCCAATTTTCATTACTGGGTGTTTTTCCGGGGTGTTAGCCATGTTGTGTTTTCTCCATAATCTGTTCGGCAAGTTGCAGGTCACTTGCTCTGTCAATGTCGACAGACGCCTCTTCGCTCATAATATAAGGGTAGACATTTTGGCGCGGAATACCGTCGCCAGCTTCGAAGGCTGCTGTACTGAATATATAAATGGCGCCGTTGGGATGAACGGTACGGGGAAGATCCTGGCGGCGCATGTAAGGCGCGTCCAGGTTCAAAAGGCCCGATAAAGACCCATCTGAATTCAGTTTGTATGCTTTTGCGGCAGAATGTGCCGGTTCAATAACACTTAAAACACAGCTGGCGTTACTGGCCGAAAAAATTCGGTAAGCTTCGTCAATATGCTGTGCCGATCTTAACGGCGACGTGGGTTGCAGCAGCGTAACGCTGGTTACATTAAGCGGCTGCTCTTTTAAGTAATGAATAGCGTGTGCAATAACCGGTTCGCTGCTGGTGTCGTCCTGTGCCAGCTTTGCCGGGCGCGGAATAACCTTGGCTCCGGCCTGCTTGCTGATATCGGCAATAGCCTGGTCTTCTGTCGACACGTAAACAGCGTCAACCGACGCCGCCTTTTGTGCAGCCAGTATGGTCCAGACAATAAGCGGCTTACCGTTAAGTAACGCGATATTTTTCCCGGGCAGCCCTTTCGAGCCACCGCGGGCGGTTATCAATGCAACATTCATTCGTTTTATTGACCTGACGACTTAAAAATATCGCGTAGTTTATCACGTTCTACGGTGACTTAGTCTACCTGAGTTATTCGTCCCGGTATTTTTCAAACCAATGCAGAATGTAAGCCACTTTGTTCATCAGGTTACTGGGCCGCGCGTAAATACCGTGGCCTGAGTCCTGAATGCGCACCATAGCAGTGTCCACACCTTTCAGTTTCAGTGCCTGATAGTACTGCTCGGTTTCGGACATGGGCGTACGGTAGTCGTTTTCACCGGTCAGCAACATGGTTGGCGTCGTCACATTGCCGACATAGCTGATAGGCGAATACTTCATGTAATGTTCCATATTCTCCCACGGCAGACCAGGGAACCAGTATTGATAGAAAAAGTTGTACATATCGGCAGTGAGCACAAAGCTGTACCAGTTAATAACTGGCTTAGCCACAACCGCAGCTTTAAAGCGGTCGGTATGGCCGACTATCCAGGCAGTTAACACGCCACCACCGCTACCACCGGTAACGTAAAGCTCGTCTTTGTCGATAAAGCCTTTGTCGATAACCGCGTCGACACCGTCCATTAAGTCGTTGTAGTCGTGGCTGGGGTAGTTGTGATGAATTTCATTGGCAAAGTCCGAACCGTAGCTGGTACTGCCGCGCGGATTAGTATAAAGCACCACATAGCCATCTGCTGAAAACAACTGAATTTCAGCCGCAAAGCGAGGACCATAGTTAGTGTGCGGGCCGCCGTGAATTTCCAGCATTAGCGGATAGTCTTTGTCTTTATCGAAACCCGGCGGATAGGCTATCCAGCCCTGCAGGTCGATGCCGTCAACACTCGATTTATAGCGAATTTCTTCTACCTTGGCTAACTGCTTGTGCGCCAGCGCGTCCTCGTTTAACCGGGTGAGTTGCTGCACGTCACCGTCGTCCCAAAGTGCCAGCTCCGCCGGACGCATTGGGTTAGAGATGGTGAACGCTAAACGGTCGCCTTTGGCTACGCTGAAGTCACCACCGCCGTATGGACGGGCGTAAGACAACCCACCCACGCGGTCGGTCAGTTTCGTATGCTCTCCATTTAATGTGGTGCGGGCCAGTTGGCCAATACCGTTGTCGTCGTAGGTAAAGTACACACCCTGGCTGTCGCTGTCCCACTCAAAGCCTGTAACTCCACGGTCTAAGTCTTCAGTTAGCAGTTCGACGTCGGAACCGTCTAAGTCCATTACGTATAAATTAGCCGCCTGAAAGCTCATTTTGGTGTCGTCATAACCGGTAAAAGCAATTTTCTCCCCGTTTGGAGACACTTTTGGCGAACCATCGGGCCCGTCACGCTCCGTCATTGCCGTGATTTTCTTGCTGCTTAGAGTTAAACGATAAATTTCGCTGTTAACCGGCTGGCGAAAAGCGTCGTCACGACGGTTTGCCGAGAAGAAAATATGCTTACTGTCCGGCGACCACGAGAGTTGCCCTCCGTGATTAAATTCTTCGTCTGTTAGCTGACGTGGGGAGCCACCGGTTGCCGGTATCACGTAAATTTGCTGGTGTCCGTCTTTGGCGTAACCACCGCCGTCGTAACGATAATTGCCTTTGTCGATATATTTAGGCGCAGCAGTCCAGTCCGCACCTTCAGGTTTGCCCGGTAAGCTGACCGGTGCAGGCTGTGATTTCGGCGTAAACATGGAAAACGCGATCTGACTGCCATCGGGTGACCAGCTTAAGCCTGACGGTGCTTGCGTTAACTGGGTAACCGCCGCGCTGTCACCGGAGTCGACCCAGTAAATATGAACCTGTGGAGAGCCGGTTTCGGTTGATACGTACGCCAGGCGGTCGCCACTTGGTGACCAGACCGGCTGGCTTTCACTGCCCTGACTGCCGGTTAACGGGCGAATATCACCGTCTGGCAGGCTAGCCCATAAGCGCCCGACTTTGCGGTCGTTATTTATATCCATAGACTGACGGACAAATACCGTCCATTCGCCGCTAGGGTGAATAGTCGGTGATGATGCATATTCCAGCGTAAAGATGTCTTCTAACTGGAGCTTTTCCTGGGCTGCTGCTGTGCCCGAAAGCATCAGCGCCGCCGCTGTTATTATCCATTTTTTCATTGTTGTTCTCCCGGAAAATGTAACCTGCCGTGATGTAGCCTGACATTTATGTCAGGTGAGATATTGTTCCTGACATAAATGTCAGGCTACATAATAAAAAACCGCCTCAGTAGAGACGGTTTTATCGCGATTCACGGTGTGAATCAACGTATTAGAACGCGTATGAGAAGCTAACTGACGCATAATCGCGGTCAGAGAGCGGATCGAGTTCTTCATCAGAATACATGGTGTAACCCAGACTAATCTTATAAGTTGACAGGTAATCAGCCATCAAATTCAAGCCTAATGACTTACGACCTTCAATAAAGTTACTGTTAGTTGAGTAGCCATTTACGTCGTGATTAAACTGAATAGTTGGGTTTAAACCCCAGCCCTGCCAAACGTTTGAATATTCAAACTGGAAGCGAGTGCGGTAACCCCAGGCTGTTGATGTCGCGAAACCTTCGCAATTGCCATTAGCTGCTGGCCCCGCATCTTGTTCCGTTAAACACTTACCATACAATGGAAGACGACCATAACGTTGTTCTTGTAGTCCAGGCATGTCGTGAACGTTGTTCATAGCCACTTCACCCACGAAAGTCATGCGATCAGAGCCCCACAGACGGTCAACGAAACGTACAAAACTGACTTGCGTTTGGCTGACATCTAAACGGTCATAACCATGCGCCAGGCCACCCTCAACTACATTGTTAGGACGGACGCTATCAACTCGACTTGAGAACGTACTCGGTAAATTAGGACGCAAACCTGCCGTCAATATTTCAGTCGTATTGATTTGTACTGGCACTCCATCGCGGTAGCTGTACTCACCCGAAACAGACCACAAACCTAAGTTGGTGCTGAAGCTAAAGCCATACACTTCGGTGTCTTCAGGATATTCGAGTACTAAACGAGGCCCATCAACAGGATAGCCGTTTGGTGTTGACCAGGTGTAATTTGCATCTTGACCATTTTCAGCAGCTTGCTGGAATGGACGCGGATCTACCGTCCAGTCATAAGCAGAAATAATAGGCGTGTTGTTATGCAAGTTAAGGTAATAAACGCCAAATTCAGCACCAAGATCTAACGAGTAGTAACGTAGGTTAGCACCCCACTGACCGCTGTCAGAGGCTTCTAAAACTGGGTTACTACCAATATAAGCGCCAGCTTGTACCGACTCAAAGTCGCTTAAAAAGTTTCCTTCGGTTAGTTCGGGGTTAAGCGTCACCTTGCCACAGCCCGAGCCACCAATAATATCAACGCTGGAGAAATAGGTACCACAGCCATCGAGTTTGGTGTTATCCCACTCGTACTGGTAAAACGCTTCTAAGTTAAGCGAGTTGGTTAGGCCAATACTGGTACTGAACATTCCTACGGGCAGCAAAGCTTCTTTAACTTCAGCGCCCGGACGACGAGCAGCGTTAACATCTAACGGGTTAATGTCGTTGATGCCATTAAAAATAAAAGAGCTTTCACCCCAGCTTAATACCTGACGACCCAAACGAACGTTAGTTGGCATACCACCTAAGTCGAAGTTAGCATAAACAAAAGCATCCAGTAACTCGACGCCTTTGCCCTGCGAGTAATCGTCAAAGATATCGTCGTTTAACTTGGTGTCAGGGTAATAATTATTACCGGCATGGCCATGCGGCATGTTTTCTTCTGAAACCACATAGTCGTACCAATAGTTGAAACGGATAAAGGCACCGTGGTCGCCACCATCAATGCTTAAATCGTGTACGCCTTTAAAGACCGATGACACTAAGTCACCTTTGTCGAAGTTCAGGTTTCCGTCGTCGCCAACACTAGAGCCCGCTGTTCCTCCGGGCATATTGCCGGGGTGGATGAGATGGCTGGCCTGATCTTCCATACGCCACGAAGCGCCATAAGACAGAATAGAATCGAATTTAATTTCATAATCGCCGACTTCAAAGTCAGCTGCCTGGCTTGGTACTGCGAAGCTCAGTGCAATGGCCGTAGCCAGAGGAAGTTTTTTTAGCATAGTTGTTCTTCTTTTCATTGTGAGCCACCTAATCTTTTTAACTTGTTTGGCGGTTATGTCTGAATCATGTCCGATGAGTTAAAAATATGCAAGTATATGAACACGAAAATATAACAAGTTGTTAGAAAAAGTGCGGGGAAATGTCGCTACTGACGGCTAAAACTGCGCGCCAGCAGCGACTTTTAACAGCTAAATAGAAGTTAAATTTTACTGTTTAATTCCGGTAGTACGTCGAATAAATCGGCAACTAATCCGTAGTCTGCTACCTGGAAGATAGGCGCTTCTTCGTCTTTGTTGATAGCAACAATGACTTTAGAGTCTTTCATACCGGCTAAGTGCTGGATAGCACCACTAATGCCAACCGCAATATAAAGCTGCGGCGCAACAATTTTACCGGTTTGACCAACCTGCATGTCGTTGGGTACGAAACCCGCGTCTACTGCGGCACGTGATGCACCGACTGCAGCGCCCAGTTTGTCAGCTACGTCTTCCAGCAGGTGGAAGTTTTCACCATTTTGCATACCGCGGCCACCAGAAATAACGATTTCTGCTGAGGTCAGGTCAGGACGCTCAGACTCTGCCAGTTGTTCTTCAACAAACTCCGATTTGTCGTTGTTAAAGACCGCATCGATGTTTTCAACGTCGCCACTACCGCCTTCTTCTGCGACAGCATCGAACGCCGTTGCACGAACAGTAATGACTTTAATGTTGTCTTCTGACTGCACAGTGGCAATGGCGTTACCGGCATAGATAGGACGCTTAAAGGTATCGTCGCTTTCTACCGAAATAATGTCAGAAACCTGTGCTACGTCTAATAGTGCAGCAACGCGCGGCATGAAGTTTTTGCCGGTGGTTGTGGCCGGCGCCAGAATGTGGCTGTAGTTTTTGCCTAAATCGGCAACCAGTTCGCTGATGTTTTCAGCTAACTGGTGCTCGTAAGCTTCATTGTCGGCCAGCATGACTTTTTTCACGCCGTCGGCTTTTGCTGCGTTCTCAGCAACGGTTGAGCACCCTTTACCGGCAACCAGCACCTCGATGTCGCCACCGATTTTCTGTGCAGCGGCTAACGTTTTCAGGGTTGATGGATCAACCGCGTTATTGTCGTGTTCTGCTACCACTAAGATGCTCATAATACTTTCGCCTCGTTTTTCAGTTTGTCGACCAGCTCATCTACGTCAGCTACTTTCACACCGGCACTACGTTCAGCAGGCGTTTCAACTTTCAGCAGCTTAATAGTGCGCTTAACTTCCACACCCAGCTCGTCCGGATTTGTGGTTTCCAGCGGCTTACGCTTGGCTTTCATAATGTTTGGCAACGACGCGTAACGCGGCTCGTTCAGGCGCAGGTCGGTAGTGACAACCGCTGGCAGATTCAGCTTGATAGTTTGCAAGCCGCCGTCGATTTCACGAGTGACGTTAACAAAACCATCGCCCACTTCCACTTTAGACGCGAAAGTACCTTGTGGCATACCGGTTAGGGCGCCTAGCATCTGGCCAGTCTGGTTGTTGTCTGAATCGATAGACTGTTTGCCCAGAATAACCATGTCCGGGCTTTCTTTCTCTACGACGCCTTTTAAGATTTTGGCGGCAGATAAAGAGTCTGGCATGTCGTCGGTTTCAACCTGAATGGCACGGTCAGCGCCTAATGCTAAGGCGGTGCGAAGCTGTTCCTGCACGGCTTTAGGGCCAATAGAAACAACCACCACTTCGTCTGCAGTGCCCGCTTCTTTCAGGCGTACGGCTTCTTCTACCGCAATTTCACAGAATGGGTTAAGTGCCATTTTGACGTTAGCCAAATCGACATCGGACTGATCTGGTTTAACACGCACCTTGACGTTGTAGTCAATGACGCGCTTAACCGCGACAAGTATCTTCATGTTGCCTTCCTTTTTCTGGAATGTTCTGAATGTTGGTTTTTATTATGTTGCCATTATCCTAGACTGGCGTCGATCTCACAAGTTATGGGAGAATAAAACTCTATTTCCGTAAGGGAGAGTTTACATGGCCAGCTGGGAGCAGCTTTTTCGTCACTTAGTTCAACAAGCCAAAAGTCTACCAGAATATCCGGAGGAATGTCGTGATGACGATCATCTGGTGGGTGGCTGCGAGGCTAAAGTATGGCTGTGGCTGGATACTTCTAACCCGGAAGCGGTAGTGATTCGCTTTGATTCTGAGTCACGCATTGTACGCGGCTTACTGGCGCTGCTACAGCAGCGGCTGGATGGCTGCTCAGTAGCGGAAATAGCGGCCTTTGATATTGACGCCTTTTACCGCGCCGAAGGCCTCGACAACGCGCTCAGCCCTTCGCGCAGCAACGGCCTGTATCAGGTAGCCAAAACCTTGAAGTTGCGGGTTATTGAGGCGTGAGAGAGCGCCGAGGTTATAGTAACTACTGCGAAGGACGCCCGTGAATACATCCCTGTAGGGCTTGGGCAGCGCCATCCTTGGCGCTGCACACCTCCGCAGTAGCTCCCATAACCGTCGGGCGCGCTCACGATACCTTCAATGTACGGCGCTTTAACCGAGCGGATGCCGGAACCAGGCCAACTTTTAGTCCAAAAGGCTTAAACAGTCTATTAATGACATCACTAGAATAATTACCCAAGTCATTTTCCACTTCCGAAACGGTCTTTCGGGAAGTTTTCGTGAGCTCGGCATAGTCGCTTTGATTCATTGCAGTAATTTTTTTTCTAAACTCCTGCAACGCTTGTCCCTGGCTTATTTCACCCTGTAATAGCTGTAGCGCAATGCGCTCAATAAGAGCTTCTCGCTCTTCGCCGCTAAGCCGGTTATTTTTGCTCATAGCAGCCCCCAGCGTTTCAGTTTTTCTGGAATATTTGCCAGTCCGACTTTGGGCATGGTCATAATACTGTCTGGAACGCCCCGCTCTCTTAATCTGCTTTCCAAGCCAATAAGTTGCTCAGCCGTTGTATTCAGGTCATTGAGCAATTGTTCAGGTTTTATTAAGTCAGAAAGCTCCTCGCAGATGGCGCCAAAGTTATATTCACCACCACTTTCCATTGGCTCTCCCCAAACGGTCGATCTTGGCACTCCTTCGGGGTCTGCTCGCATTGGAGCAAAATCATAAATTGGAGTGAGCTTTATGCCGCTTTCATCTCTAAAAAATGCCGTGTTGCGACCGTGATTATCCGAGTTACCAAAAGCGATATTCAATAGATCCCGCCGTACCCATTCGGTTACGAACGCCTCTACATTAAAATAGGCTCCCTGCTCTTTCACCATGTATGAGTTTTCAATTTTGCTGACTAACTCACGTATTACATCGGCATGACGAAGACGTACACCGGGCGCTCGCTTTAATATTGAATAGACAGACTCCATAGCCTTACGAGTAACGACGCCATTAACAGCTTCAACGTCGAAACGAGGAAGCCAAAGTGACGGAAAGTTATCTCCTTCTTCAAGCCTCATCTGTTCGGTTGCTATGGTGCTAACTCCTATTTCCTCGAGCTCGCAATAAAAGTGATATTCCGCGCGCAGGATATCGCAGTCAATTTGCTTTCGTTGACCTCGGGGAAATTTCACCAGATAAAATGTGTCCTGAGTATTGGTTCCGTCTTGAAACGTATCTATCCAAACTTCGTCATTATTATTGCATCGCAGCAACAGTTTTGGCGCTTCCCCGCCCGCCCCGGTGGCTCCCCCGGCGATGGCTCCTCGCTGTTGAGCATATTCTAGAAAGCTCGCGTTTCTTTCTACAACGTCGCTGACAGTAAACTGGGGAGGCTTCATAGCTTCTTTCTGATTTTCGACGGCTTGCTTTATTCTCAAATGTCCAACAGGCGCAATCGCTGCTTTTTCCAGTAATATCAGATTTTGTTCGCCTAGTGGCGAGTTCGATATTTCAAGCTGATCTACCCAAAACCTTCGTGCCGCGCCACTTGGAATAATATCATCAAGAAAGCGAAGCCAACCGGGTTGATCGTCATCATCAAAATAAAGCTGAACTGGATGGTTTAAGGAAACGGCATGGTGGTCATCCTGCTCCAGGTGCTCAATAGCGTAGTCCGTTTTATACTGCACTTGTACGTCGGGTTCATTCTGCCCGGCTCGTTCAGTAAAAGTTAACATGGCTATGTCCTGCCATTGGCTTTGCAGATAAGCCTGTATCGTCAGACTATTCATGAAGCACCTGAAGTTGAGTGATATTACACTCAAAATAGACAAATAAACCTATTTTTGCAACCTATATCACGCAAAAGGTTATTTTTGGGATGTCAACCGCTTCAATAACGTAGTAGTGGCTTGCATGGCAAAACTGCAGGTGACCACCATGGCGGCACCGAAGCCGGAGCTGCAGTCCATGCGCATGGTTCCGGCGCCTGGTTTTTGCAGTGTGACTTCGCCTTCCTGCTCACCGGAAATGATTGGGTAGCGCAGTTGCTCTTCGGAATAGACACAGTCGACGCCCCATTTGCGTTTGGGGTTCTTGGAAAAGCCGTAGTCGCGGCGCAGTTGTGAGCGTACTTTGGCCAGTAACGGGTCTTGTTTGGCTTTGGCTAAATCACCGACACGGATCATGCCGGGGTCTATCTGCCCACCGGCGCCGCCACACACTACTAAGCGTAGCTTGCGGCGTTTGCACCAGGCCACCAGTGCCGCTTTGGTATTAACGCTGTCTATGGCATCGAGCACGGCATCGGCGCCGGTTAAATAGTCTTCAAAGTTTTCCGGCAGCAAGAAGTCATCAATAACCTTTACTTCGCAGTTGGGGTTAATGCTTTTCACCCGCTGTGCCAGTACTTCTGTTTTGAGTTGCCCAATGGTGTCATCGGTAGCCGGCAACTGACGATTAATATTGGTGGTGCAGACATCGTCTAAGTCAATGAGTGTCAGCTTACCAATGCCGGTGCGCGCCAGTGCTTCCACCGCCCAGGAACCTACACCGCCAAGCCCGGCGACCACAATGTGTAACTGCTGAAAATGCGTTAACGACACTTGCCCGTATACACGGCTTACGCCGCCAAAACGCTGATCAGGTACTGCTTCACTCATGGCTGGGTTGTTCACTCACATCGTAGATAATAATGCCCACCTGGTGCACTTCGCCACGCGGGTTCTTAAGCGGAATTAACGTGACGTTTTGATACATCCATTCACTTTGTCCGCTAATTGGCCGGCTGTGACGAAAACGAAACACATAAGGGCGCTGCTGCCAGGTAATAAATACCCGCGAACTTAACTCTCGCACCCGGTCAATTTTACGCTGAAACCAGACCTTTTCGATACCCGGACAGCAACGAAATAAATTTTTATCGCGCACTTCACTCGGACGCAAGCCGCTGTGGTTCTGCATAAACTCGTTCCACATCTGAATGTTGTTGTCGTTATCAATAACCACAATACCGACATCAATAGCGCCCAAAATACTCAGTTTGCTGTGCAGTTCATCCATATCGTCTATCATTCGTCGTCTCCCTGAAGCCAATGAGCCAACTGCTGGTCAAGAATTTTCACCGCGTCGGCAGGGAATAACAGCAGTAAATCGAAGGCCAGTTTGTGTTCCGGCAACTGATAACCAATTTCTATTGCCAGAATTTTCTGCCAGCGATGTTCGCCGTGCTTAATCAATTCCTGCATTGACTGATGTTCGCCTAGGAGCACCGGCTGCGAAGCCGCAAATTCCACATGCAACTGCTGGCCTAAGCCGTTTAAACACGCCGAGGACAAAATGGACGCGACATCCATTAACGACTCGATGCGTTGTTGCTTAATTGAGCCACTCTCGCCAAACTTAGCCCCTAACAGCTTGCCAATATCGTCAATAGAGGCCTCATTGAACAAGGTTAGTGCTTCGCCCAGTATACCGCTGCCGGAAAACCCCTGACTTACCGCCGCGACCTGCTTGTTTGTGTCGATAGACTCTATTGCCATGTGCAGTTCAGACGGAGCAATGAAATTAACGTTAGGCACAGGCAGTTCAATAAAAGTATCCAGCACCCGGGCTAAATGGTCGCCGGCTTGTCCCATAGCAACATTCGATACTTCCCGGTAAACATCCAATGGATTCGCCGGAGCCTGTGATGTTTCATCGGCCAGTTTCAGCTGACCGGCGGCCGGTTGGTACAGACCAAACTGCTGCAACAGAGTTTGTATGTCCTCTGGCTTCATCGGTTTTTTCACAAAAGCCATAGCGCCCAGAGCCTGAACGCGCTTTTGAGCCTCGGGCTGAATGTCGCCGGACACGACAATAACCAGAGTTTCTAATTGCTCTTCTTTTATTGCCTGAAGGGTTTCATAACCGTCTTTTACCGGCATGTTTAAGTCCAGAAACAGTACTTCAGCACGGCCTTCGCGCACGCACGTCAGCGCCTGCTCGCCATGCTCCGCCTGGTGAACCTCAGCATCCCAGTCATCTGGCAGCGTACGCAGTAGCTGCTTACGCGCCATTTTGGAATCATCGCACAGAGTGACTTTTAAGGTCATAGTTCAAGGCTCCCGGCCATTGGTGAATGCTTTTATTCTAGCGCAGGCCACAATCTGACGCGAATGCACCAGTTGTTATATTGCTTCGTGAATTAACCTGACCTTAGCGTCAGGCTACACGGCGAAGGGGTATTTAATGGGTTCGTGGCACTGATAGCCGCTGACGGTGAAATCGTCTTTGCTGACCCAGGTTTCAATGTCTTCCAGAGATTTAATGTCTGGGTTTATGTGAAGCTGCGGCGATGGGAAAGGTTCACGTTTCAACTGAACGTCGCGCATTAACTCTAACTGGTTTTCGTAAATGTGAGCGTTCACTATCTTGTGGTAGGCCTTGCCTGGCTTGTGACCGGTAATTTGTGCCACCAAAGCTAAAAGAACAAAGCACTGAATTTGATTAAAGTTTAGCCCCAAAGGCACGTCGCAGCTGCGTTGGTACGACGTCAGATACAACGTGTCACCTAACAGCGAAAAGTTGTGGGTATGCATGCACGGACGCAAACAACCCAGTTCAAATTCGCCGGGGTTATAGAAGGTCACGATTTCTCCACGGTCATCAATGCCTTTCGACAGGTTATTAATAACCTTTTTCAACTGATCTAAGTGGCTTCCGTCCGGTTTTTGCCATGAGCGCCCCTGCACGCCATAAACACGTCCCATGTCGTCTTCGCCTTTGCGATTCGGGTTATTCAACCATGCCTGGTTTTCGTTGGCATTGGCGTCCCAGGTTTTGCAGCCAACATCACGGAATTGGGCGGCGCTGTCGTAGCCTCGCAAGTACCCTAGAAGTTCAGCAATAGCCGACTTGTAATAGCTTTTCCGAGTGGTAATTAGCGGGAATTGGTTGTTGGCAACATCGTACTCTAAATCAGCGTTTATGACCGTCAGGCAGTTAATGCCTGTACGTTCATTTTTAACCCAGACCCCTTCGTCGACAATGCGTTGGCACAGTTGTAAATATTGTTTCATTTGTTATGCAGAATCACCTTGTGCGTAATGTTTTATATCGTACCTGATGCTGTAGCCTGATGCTATTGCATCAGGTGAGATCTTATTCGTGGAAAGCCATCTGCAGAGACAAGCCTGACATAAATGTCATCAGGCTACGTCCCGCATACATCAGCCCGTAGGTGATTGTTTCTTTGCGCGCATCATCAGAATAATACCCAGAATGATCATTGGCAGGGTCAGCCATTGCCCCATGGACATACCCAGAGACAGCAGGCCTAAGTGCGCATCGGGTTCGCGGAAAAACTCTACTATGAAACGAGCCACGCCGTAACCTAACAGGAACAGTCCACTAACCGCACCAACGCCACGGGGTTTGCGCTGGAACCACAAAATAACGGCAAACAGCAATAAGCCTTCAAGCAAAGCTTCGTAAAGCTGCGATGGATGCCGCGGCACTGGCCCACCACTGGGGAAGTAAATAGCCCACGGCACTTCTGCCGCACGCCCCCAAAGCTCGCCGTTAATAAAGTTACCAATGCGTCCAAAAAATAGTCCCATAGGCACCAACGGCGCAACAAAGTCGCCTACCTGCAAAAACGAGCGCTGTTTTTTGCGGGCATACAGGTACATAGCCGCAATAACACCCAGCAAGCCACCGTGGAAGGACATACCGCCTTCGTGAATATAAAACAGGTACAACGGGTTATTGATAAAGTAGTCAAAGTGATAGAACAAGGTATAACCAATACGGCCACCCAAAATAACGCCAATAAAGCCCCAGAACATCAAGTCGCTGAACTCTTCCTTGCTCCAGTTGGGGTCTGTTTTGGTCTGACGCATACCCCAAAAATAAGCGAAGGCAAAAGCCGCTATGTAGGCAAGGCCATACCAGCGAATGTCCAAAGGTCCCCAAATATGAAAAAGAACAGGATCAATGGCGGGAAATTGCCAATAGTCATTAGACGGCACTGCTTGTACTCCCTGCTTTATGGTTAATTAAAAATAAGTTGTATGGCGACCAGAATTAAAAACGCCGCAAAAACGCGCTGTAACTGTTTCACTGGTAATTTGTGCGCCAGTTTAGCACCCAGCGGAGCGAATAACACCGACGCAACGGAAATGCCCACCCAGGCGGGCACGTGAATTAAACCTAAAGCGCCGGTTTCCCTACCCGACAACCAGCCATTTAAAATAAACATCACTACCGAGCTGCAACCGATAACAAAGCTGCCGAGCGAGGAAATAGCAATAGCCTGGCGTACCGGCAACCGCATGCGACTTAAAAATGGTACAGTCAGCGCTCCGCCGCCAATACCAACCAGACCAGAAATAGTACCAATAATGTAACTGCCCAGCGCCACTAACCGTTTGGACACCGATGTTAATGGCTCACCGGTTTTCTGCGGCAACGCCATACGAAACGCGAGTGCTATTAGCACCACGGAGAAAATGATTTTTAACCAGTCAGGGTCAACGACAGTCACCAAAAAAGCGCCCGTCATTGCACCAACAGACAAGCCCGGCAACACTCGAATGAGCCAGAACTTTTCCATCAAACCATGTTTCGCGTGCGCGCGCGAAGCACTCGCGGTTGTCATACAAATGGTGGCCAGGCTGGTGGCGATAGCGCTGGGCACAACCAACTCCGGCGGCACGCCAATAATAGGCAGTAAATAAATGAGCAGCGGCACAATAACCAGACCGCCACCAATACCCAACAGGCCGGCCAGTAGACCTGCCACTGCCCCGCCGCTGATACACCAAATCCAGGTGGTGAGTAACATGCTTATTTCCCTGCTCTGACAAAACCACCGAGTCCGATGCTTTCCAGCTTCTCGGCAATCATTTTGCGAATTTGACCGGGGTTACGTGCCTGCAATGCCTTAGCCAGCATTACGTTCAGCGTGCTGGAGCGAACATTACGCAGTATCCAGCGCACCCGGTCGACGTTGTAGCTGTTCATGCTGAGCTGTCGATACCCCATGGCAACCAATAATAGAGCACCGCCCGGGTCACCAGCCAACTCGCCACAGACACTAACGGGTTTACCAATTTCTTCACAGCGCCGGGCAATTTCATCCAGACTGGCTAATACTGCTGGGTGATAGGCGTCGTAAAGGCTCGCAACCCGGCGGTTATTTCTGTCCACCGCCAGTAAATACTGCGTGAGATCGTTACTGCCAACCGAGAAAAAGTCGACTTTATTCGCCATAGCCGATAACTGATAAATGGCGGCAGGTACTTCAATCATAACCCCCAGCTGCGGCTGAAACAGGTTAACACCCACTTCGCAGCCTTGCTCTTCGGCCACCTCAAAATACGCTTGTTTAATAAGCCGAGACGCTTCGTCTACCTCGCTGGTACTGGTTATCATCGGTAGTAAAATACGTAAATTGCTCTTGCCAATACTGGCCCGCAGCATCGCACGAATTTGAACGAGAAAAATCTCGGGATGGTCCAGCGTTAAACGTATGCCGCGCCAGCCTAAGAATGGGTTATCTTCTTTTAGCGGAAAGTACGGCAGTGGTTTATCACCACCCACGTCCAGGGTCCGCATAACGACTGGCTGATCAGGGAATTGCTCCAGCACCTCCTGATACATTTCGGTTTGTTCGTCTTCGGTGGGCAGCTGGTCGCGCATCATAAATGGAATTTCAGAGCGGTACAGGCCCACGCCGTCTATGTTCAGCGTTTTCAGATAGTCGTGCGTAACGTCCAGCCCGAGATTCAGATGCAGACTGACGCGCTGACCGTCTTGCGTTTCTGCCGGCAAATGACTGTGCTCAGTAACAATGTCGCGCAGCTCTTGTTCTTCTTCGGCTAACTGATGAAACTGAGTTAATACCTGCGGTGGCGGATCAACATAAATCTCACCAGTGTAACCATCCACAGCCAGCAACCGGTCCGAGAAGAAATGCAGTTCAATGTCGTCGACACCCAGTACCGCCGGAATGTTCATGCTGCGCGCCATAATGGCGGCATGCGAGTTACTGGAGCCGTTTAAAGAAATAATACCGGCAATTTGTTCGTGTGGCAGCTCAGCCAACATTGAAGCAGTGACTTCGTCGGCGATAAGAATAAAATTGTCTGGCAACGGCTTGCGTTTGCGCTGACGGTTTTGTAAGTGCAAGAGCACCCGTTGGCCTATGTCACGCACATCGGTGGCGCGTTCCTGCAAATAAGAGTCTTCCAGGGCCTCGAACTGAGCAACAAACTGCTCGACCACATATTTCAACGCGGTCTGGACAGCCCACCCCTCTCGTATCGTATTTTCTACAGCATCCCCCATGCTGGCCGCGTCCAGCATGCCCTGATACACATCAAATATGGCCAACGTGTCGTCAGGAACCTGACCTGCCATACGTCTGGACAGTTCTTTTAAGTCGGCACGGGTACGTGCAACTGCCTGACGGAACTTGCGAATTTCGTGAATGGGTTTGTCAGAGCGCCGCGGAGTCACCTCATCTATACGCGCCTCTGGTCGAGACACATAAGCCTCTCCCACGGCCACACCCGGCGAGCCAGGCAGACCTCTTAAGCTGTGTATCCAAGGTGAGTGCTCACTGACCAGTAAGCCTTTAGCATCGGCATGCGCTATAACTGCCGCCAGCTGCGCTGCCAGGGTGACAATAAAAGCTTCTTCTTCACGACTAAAACTGCGCGCCACACTTTGATGCACCACCACAATGCCCAACACTTTACGGCGGTGAATAATAGGTGCGGCTAATAAGCCCTTGTAAATATTCTCGTTGGTGTCGCTGAGTTTTTTGTTGGCGGGGTGCGTACTGGCATCGGCAATATTTAACGGCTCTTCACGTTGTGCCGCTAAACTGATAATGCCTTCGCCGAAATCTACCCGAACGGGTTGACCGTCCTCGGAGCGGAGACCGTCGCTGGCCGCCATCACAAACTGACGCAGGTCGTTGTCCGCTAAAAACACACTGCAACTGTCGGTTTCCAAGGCTTCGCGCACCTGACCCACCATGGTACTTAACGCCATGTTGAAATCGGGCGCTTTATTAACGCCCTGGACTATCCTTTGCAAGGTAACCAACATCATTTTTACCGTTTACGCCTGTGCTGACGCCCTCCCGAAACTCGAAATGGCATCGCCTGCGTGGCAAACTCTTTCATCACCCGACGGTAAACGTCGCGCTTGAAGGATACGACCTGCCGTACCGGGTACCAATAACTGACCCAGCGCCAGCCATCAAATTCAGGGTGACCTGAATGTAATACATCTACGTCTTCTTCACGACATTTAAGCCGTAACAAAAACCACTTTTGCTTTTGTCCAACACACATGGGCCGTTGTTCACGTCGAATTAAGCGCTTTGGCAAGCGATAACGCAACCATTGACGGCTGGTGTACAGAATTTCAACCTGCTCTGGCTTTAACCCGACCTCTTCGTAGAGTTCGCGGTACATTGCCTGTTCAGGGGTCTCGCCTTCGTGAATTCCTCCTTGCGGAAACTGCCAGCTCTGCTGGTTAATTCGACGAGCCCAAAATACCTGCCCATGCCCGTTACAGATGACGATTCCTACGTTTGCCCGGAACCCTTCTGCATCTATCACGCGAGCATCCTCAATTATTCTCTGTTACAGTGGATTCTTCCATAAAGCCCGGTTGCGGGCAAATGCTGATTCACTATTTACGAAGATTTAAGTCATGACCGACAAGCCACAACGCCCTCAGTCCATAGATGAATTGTTTCAGCGCGCAGCGGCTTTAGCCGGCCGCTCTTTTGCAGATTTGGCCGCCGAAAGCGGACTAAAAGTACCAAAAGACTTACGCCGGGATAAAGGCTGGGTAGGCCAGCTGCTGGAGCTGCAACTGGGCGCCACCGCAGGCTCTAAACCCACGCAGGACTTCCCTGAACTGGGTGTTGAACTCAAAACTCTGCCAGTAACGCCCGAAGGTGAACCGCTGGAAACCACGTTTGTCTGTACCGCGCCTTTAGTGAATATTCAGGGAGTCCAATGGGCCACATCTAACGTAAGAAACAAGTTACAGCAGGTTTTGTGGTTGCCTATTGATGGTCGCCGCGAGGTGCCTTTAGCGGAACGAGTGGTTGGCAGTGCGTTTTTGTGGATACCCAGCGAACGGGAAGAAGCCTTGCTGCGCACCGATTGGGAAGAACATATGGATCGTATTGCTTTGGGCCAGGTTGAGAGCGTTACCGCGCGTCAGGGTGAAGCCATGCAAATTCGGCCCAAAGCCGCAGACGGTTCGGCACTAACAGAAGCAATTGGTCCGGAGGGTACTATTATTGAAGTACGCCCACGAGGCTTTTATCTTAAGAAAGATTTCACCCGGCAGATATTGCAACGGATGTTTGCGTAATGTTTGTAGTCTGACGTTTACGTCAGGAGCTGTATCTCACCTGACATAAATGTCAGGCAACGTCTTGGAGGAACTATGCAATTTAATGTCAGCCCTCAAGCTAAACGCAACGCGTTAACCTTTTGCGGGTTGGCGGTATTGTTGTTTGCGCTACTGGTTTTTCTTCATCTGGTGCGGGACGATATTCCAGTTGGGCTTTCTGTGGTGCTTGGCGCAACCTCCGGCATATTTTTGTTGTTAGGCGTTGGTAAAGTGATAGAGCCTCCGGTGTCACTGGTGATCACCGAAGAAGGTATTCGTTATTTGCACCGCCGTGGACAATGGCAGATTCGCTGGGAGAATATTATTCGTTACGACGTTCCCCGCGTGAACCGGGTGCTGGAACTTGAAGACGCCCCCTTTCTGGGGTTTCGATTGTACCGGGTTGAAGAAGTACTGGATGATATTTCTCCCCGGCTGGCTTCTGCTCTTTTGTTCGAACAACGCCAACTGCTGACTATGGCGTTAAGGCACCAGGCGCCGGAGCGTGAGGACTATACGCCGTACTTTGATATTCCGGACAGTTACATCAGCCCCAACGGCACGGTTTACAAGGGGCTAATTGGCGTGTTTGGTAAGCGCATGGAACAAATGCGGGAGCTGCTTGGCTACGACCTATACGTAAGTGCCAACGCGCTGGACCGCGACATTTACGATTTTAAAGCCCATTTACAGAAGTTGCAGACATCGCGTGCGTAGCAAAACGTTTACGTCTGGAGCGATACCCCACCTGACATAAATGTCAGGTTACGGGAAGTTAATGTCCTGGAAGGCTTCCACCATGGGCTTTTGGAAAAAGTAGCCTTGCATTAGGGTGATGCCGGTATCGCGCAGGTATTTGTACTCGTCTTCGGTTTCAATGCCCTCAGCTATTAACTGGATACCCAACTCTTCTCCAATTTGCTGAATGGACCGAACCAGAGTTTGCTTTACCTTACTTTGGTTAATATCACGCACAAGCTTCATATCAATTTTCAGAATGTCCGGTTGAAAATCAGCCAATAAATTCAACCCGGCGTAACCGGAACCAAAGTCATCGATGGCGGTCCTGAACCCTTCTTTACGATAAGCCTCGAACACGTCGACCAGAAACTCCTGGCTTACAACTTGCTCTTGCTCAGTCACTTCAAAAATAATTTTATTGCGGTCGAACCCCGTTTTACGGGCGGTAGCTAAGGTCATTTCCAAGCAAGTTTCGGGATCGTAAATAGCATTCGGCATAAAGTTGATACTTAAATTACCCGGTAACTGAATACGAGAGGCTGTCTCTATTGCTTTAACCCGGCAAGTTTGATCAAAGGTGTACTTATTGTCTTCAGTCACTTGCCCCAGTATTCGCCCTGCACCCTCACCGTTTTCTCCACGCACCAGAGCCTCATGTGCGAATACGTTTTTCCGGGAAATATCGACAATGGGCTGAAAGGCCATTTTTATGCCAAACCCCAAAGGTTTTCGACAATTACAAGATGGGCAAACAGACATAAGCTATCCTTAAGTTGAGTCCTATTGCTAAGTATCTTACTAAATTTAGCAATTTTCAAAACAAACGTGAAAATGAAAGTTCTTGATCAATAAAAATTGCGTTTTATCAAAAATACTGTAATAAGCATTTAAGATTTAACACAAGGTAGCACAATGACAACAATTGGCTGGCAAGAGTGGGGAGTACTTCCTGAACTCAATATTAATCTAATTCATATGAAAGTCGATACTGGCGCGAAAACTTCGTGTCTGCACGCGTTCAAACTTGAACCTTTTGAACGCGACGGGCAAGAGTGGTTGCGTATATTTATGCACCCGGAACAAGACTCTTTGCGCGAGCAGGTTTGCGAAGCGCCGGTATTTGATAAACGCGAAGTGACCGATTCAGGCGGTCATACTGAAATCCGTTATGTGATCAGAACCCGATTACAGCTGGGTCAGTTTGACCAAGCGGTCGAACTGACGTTAACTAACAGAGACACCATGAAATTTCGTATGTTATTGGGTCGACAAGCCATGCGCGGACATTTTATCGTCGACCCACAAGCCTCTCACTTATTAGGAGAAGAGCAATGAGAATTGCGATTTTATCGCGTAACGCCTCACTTTATTCGACCCGCCGTTTAGTGGAAGCCGCTGAAGAGCGTGGACACGAAATTGACGTACTGAACCCGTTAAGATGTTACATGAACATTAATGCGCGTGAGTCTTCCATTCATAAGCATGGCAAGGAGCTCCCTCATTACGACTGCGTTATTCCGCGTATTGGTGCCTCAGTGACCTTTTATGGCACCGCTGTTTTGCGCCAGTTTGAAATGGTAGGCAGCTACCCGTTAAATGAGTCAGTTGCTATTTCCCGTAGCCGCGACAAGTTGCGCTCGCTGCAATTGCTTTCGCGAAAAGGCATCGGTCTGCCGACAACCGGGTTCGCCAGTCAGCCGCAGGACATTCCTGACCTAATTGATATGGTTGGCGGCGCACCGCTGGTCATTAAGTTGCTGGAAGGTACCCAGGGTATTGGTGTGGTATTGGCCGAAACCCGTCAGGCCGCTGAAAGTGTTATTGAAGCCTTTATGGGTCTGCACTCCAACTTTATGGTACAGGAATATATAAAAGAAGCCGGTGGCGCGGACATTCGTTGTCTGGTTATTGGTGACAAAGTCATTGCCGCAATGAAGCGTCAGGCAAAAGCCGGCGAATTTCGTTCAAACCTGCATCGCGGCGGCAGTGCGTCATTAGTCAAACTGACTCCGGCTGAGCGTGCAACGGCGGTTAAAGCGGCTAAAACCATGGGGCTTAACGTGGCGGGTGTGGATATCTTACGCTCCAACCATGGCCCGTTAGTAATGGAGGTTAACTCCTCCCCGGGGCTGGAGGGTATTGAACAAGCAACTGAGAAAGACGTTGCGTCACAAATTATTACCTTCCTTGAGAAAAACGCCAAAGCGCATAAAACCCGCACCAAAGGGCAAGGATAAAATGAACGGCTTTGAACTAGCAGGACAATGGGTAGAGCCGGGGTCGCATCAGCATATTACTCTGCCCGCCCTGCGTTTATATAACGACGCACCACTAGACTTACGCATCGATGTGTTTCATGGCACCAAACCCGGCCCCGTGTTGCTGGTTTGCGCCGCCATTCATGGTGATGAGCTAAACGGCATTGAAGTTTGCCGTCGCTTAATTAATACCACCGACGCCCGCACGCTCAACGGCACCTTAGTGGTAGTACCTATCGTTAACTTGTTTGGTTTTATTCAGCAGTCTCGCTACCTGCCTGACCGGCGTGACTTAAACCGGTGCTTTCCCGGTTCGGAGCGCGGTGCTCTGGGAAGTCGTATGGCCTATTTATTCAGTGAAGAGCTGGTCAAAAAGTCGACGCATATTGTGGACTTACATACTGGGGCAATTCACCGCAGTAACCTGCCGCAAATTCGGGTGGACGTTGAAAACGAAGACGCTCTGGCAATGGCGAAGGCCTTCAGCACACCCGTTATTCTGCATTCGAAAGAGCGCGACGGCTCGCTAAGAGCATTAGCCAACGAACTGGGTATTCCCTTAATTTTGTATGAGGCCGGTGAAGCACTGCGTTTTGACGAGGCATCGATAAATGCCGGCGTTATTGGCGTACAGAATGTGATGAAACACTTAAAAATGATGAAGGGTCGACGCCGTGGTCGTCGTATTACACCCGTCATTGCCCGCCGCTCTACCTGGGTTCGGGCAGAACGCGACGGCCTTATTATTCGCAAAGTTGAGCTGGGGCAAACCATTCAGAAGCAACAAGTATTAGCCTTGAGCGTTAACCCACACGGTGGCGAGGGTGATGCGATTGAATCTCCGGTTCGCGGCATTATTATAGGTTGCAGCAATATTCCGGTGGCCAATGAAGGCGAAGCTTTATTCAATGTTGCACAGTTTGATAAAGACGCTATGTCAGATGCTACCGAAAGTGTCGATTCTTTTACGGAGGTATACGAGAACAAGCCTTATGAGCAGTCATTCAGCACCGATTGATTTTAGTCGCGGTCTGCGCCATTGTGATAACCAGCACGACCTGTATCGGGAAGTGCTGAACTGTTATTTGGAACAGTTTGCTCCTTTGCTGAATACAGAGGACTTGTTAAGAAATATGGAGACTGCGCACTTACAGTTACATACGTTAAAAAGTTTAAGTGCTACTATTGGCGCGGCTGACTTGAGCCTTTTGGCTGCACAACTTTTCAAAGACTGGCAGCATAAGACGCAAAAGCAGCGAACTGAAGCCGTTACACAAGTTAACCTTGAATTAGCTGAAGTGAACAAAAAAATAGCAAGCTACTGTAATGAAGTTATCCCGGACGATTAAAGTTGATACAAAAAAGGGTAAACATTCGTTAAAATAGCCCGATAAAAATTATAATAACCGTTAGAGTACAGGCGTCCTATGTCCAGTCCGGTCACTTTCCGGGTTTCTGAAAGAGAGGTTTACATCAGCATTGACGCTGGCACCCCTCCTACAGAGGTCAAAGTAGATAAACTTCAGAGAGCGTGGCAGGCCTCTAAGTTTTCGACTGCAAAATTACTTGATCCACAAATGCTGCTGCAAACTGCAACAAAGTACGCTCAGCATTACAGTAAAGACTCGACCAGCAGCATTCCCTTTCAAGTCGCTATTGCGGAGATTTTTGACGCTGATTTAACTTTACAGATAAGCGACGATGATATGACAGTCACTGCAAGCGGCATTGTCGGTTATGGCGGTGACGCACTGACGCAGGAATCTATCATTGCCAAGCTGAAGGAAAAGAAAATCACCTCCGGCATTCAGCGTAAGGCTATAGATGCCCTGGTTCAGCACACAAATGAAGCTCCTCCGGGTGCTGAGCTGTCGGTTACTGTAGCAAAAGGTAAACACCCTATTAATGGCAGCAATGCCAAATTTAAACCCCTGACAGACGATGCCCGAAAGCGCGTGCTGCGCCCTCAGTTGCGCGAAGACGGTACGGCAGACATGCGCGATTTAGGTGCTGAAGTCACGGTTGATCCTGACCACCCCCTACTGCAGAAGATACCTCCGAGCAAAGGTCGTGCTGGCTTTACTGTTTTTGGACAAGAGCTGGAAGCCAGAGACGGCGAAGACCGGGACTTTAAACCCGGTGAGGGGACACATATCAGTGATACCGATGCCAATTTAATTGTTGCAGACCGGACCGGCATGCCCAGCTTTAACGAAAATAGCGTGCAGGTTGATGATGTTATGCAGCTAAGCAACGTCGATGTATCAACTGGTCACGTTAAGTTTAAGGGCAGCGTGATTGTCACCGGCAATGTCAGTGAGGGCATGAAAATCACCTGCACAGGCGACATTACGGTTGGAGGCTATGTTGACTCTGCCGAGCTGCGCGCCGACGGCAATATCACTGTGCGTAAAGGCTGTATTGGTCACCTGATTCAGTCAGGTGACAACGCCGGGCAGGACGAAGATGACGATGAATGGATACCCGATGTTTCCACCAAGCTTATTGCCGGAGGCTCCATCTGGTGTGCCTATGCCCAATATTCCTATTTTGAAGCGCAAACCGGAGTCAATACCGACAAACAGCTAACCCATTGCCATGTTATAACGAAGGGCCCCTTGGCCATTGGTGGTGAAGGCCGTAATGCCCGCGGCAAACTTATTGGTGGTACGATTGAAACCTGTGATCACATCTATTGTGGACAGCTTGGCGCTCCGGCTGGCACTAAAACCCGTATTTACTGGTCACTACCGCCTGCTGACCCTCAGTCGCTTGAGCACTTAAACAGTATGCGGACGCTGCTGGCAAAAACCCTGGCTCGGGTAAAAGTGGTGCAGCAAGGGCTAAACCGTTGCGACAAACTGGAAGATGGTGTGAAAAAACTGGAATACCAGAAAAAGCTCAAAATTGAGTTACGCAAACTTAAGGTGCGCATTATTAACACCCGAACCAGTATAGACTCAGTACTGGAAGCTTTCGAACACCACCCGGTTTTGCGCGCTATGGTCAGCAAAGAAGTCTTCCCTGGTATTTTGTTTATCTTTAAAGAGAAAAGTCTGCGCATAAAAGAACGTCGAAATGGTACAATGTTCTTACTTCAGGACAAACAATTACGAGTAGACAGCTTACTCTAAGCCGTTAAATATCACTATGTCAGCTGCAATTTTATCCATGCTTGGACGTCAGTCCGGGCAACCCTGGGCTCATGGCTCATTACTGGTTATTCATCCGGGTGGTGGTGGCGAGTTGGCTGCTTTACCGAATGCCTCAGCCTGGAGCTTTCACGCAGGCCACGCGGCCTGCTGGGAAGCGGCCGGGCGTCCGGTTTTTTGTCAAATTCAGCCACCGGACTTTAGTCATTACGACGGTATTTTATTTCTGGTAGCGAAGGAAAAAGAGCTGAACCAGTATTTACTGGAACAGTTAGCGTCATTGCCAGCCGGAACTCCAGTATGGTTTGCCGGTGAAAAACGCTCCGGCATTCAACCTTTAATGAAGCACTTGCCTGACTGGTTACAGCCAGCACAGAAACTGGCATCGGCAAACCATTGCCTGCTGTTTGCCAGTGAACGCAATGAGCAGGCTCATGAAAGCGCCTCGATTAAAGACTACGCCAAAACCATTCGTTTTGAGTTAGGTCAGCAACAAGAATCCTTTGTTACCTTGCCGGGCGTATTCAGCCGTGAGCATATTGATCCGGCAACCTTACTGTTACTGCAACATATTAACGATCTGCCTCAAGGTCGGGGCATGGACTTTGCCTGCGGCGCGGGAGTTATTGCTAAGCAGCTAGCGTCGGTGGCCACTGAACTTATGGCCTGTGATGTGAGCCCCATTGCCATTGCCGCCAGTGAGATAACACTCGCCGATGAACCAGTAAAAACCGAGTTGCGTTTAGCCGACGGCATACCGGACAATGCCGGACAGTTTGATTTCATTGTCAGTAACCCTCCGTTTCATACCGGTCAGAGAACCGACTATGAAATTGCCCGTGAATTCATTGGCAATGCTCGTCAACATCTTAATAAAAAAGGCGTTTTTAGAGTCGTCGCGAACCGCTTTCTGCCCTGGCCAGAGGTCATTGAATCGGTGTTTGGCAACTGCAGTATTATAGCCGATGATGGTCGTTATCGTGTTTACCATGCAACTTGTCGATAAATAAGCCGTTTTTTTGTTTAATCAATGCCCTTTTTATTAACGATTTGCTAACATTAGTAAGCATATAATTTTTTCAGAAACTGAGCCGTAGACTGAATGCATACCATTTCACTGAAGCGCATATTGATTTATATCGTGTTGTTGGTCACCAGCTTCGCGCTTCTCGTTGGTTTTACGGTTAATATTGTAAGTCAGGTTGCACAATATCAGGAATCATTGCATGAGCAGGCCTTGTCTTATTCCCGAATTGTGGCCGGCAACGCTGCCAGCAGCTTGGTTTTTAATGACAATGCGAACGAAAAACAACGGTTGAGTTCATTAGAAAACACCTCTTTTATCCAGCATGTTCATGTCTACAAAATGGATGAAACCAGTAACGAACTGACTTTTTTCTCAAGTTACAATAAAAAAGGCCTGCCCCCTATTCCGGCGCGGTTCGCTAAACTGGATAAGCTGACAACACCGCAAACTAACGATGATTACATTGAAGTTTCTCAGCCTGTGGTGCTGGACGACGAAGTCATAGGTTACGTGTATTTGCGAGGTTCACTGGAACAGGCCCGCTTATTTATGTGGCGCTCAATTGGTATTGCCAGTGTGGTTTTTGTACTGACTTTGTTACTTTGCTGGCTCATTACTTTGCGTTTGCGAAAAACCATTGTGACACCACTCGATGGAGTGGTAGACGTTATATCTCAGGTTGCCCGAGACAAGAATTATTCACTGCGTCTGGCACCATCAAAGTTGGTTGAGTTTGATATGATGGCACACGCTTTCAATACTATGCTCGACCGCGTGCAGCAACACATAAGTCGCCAGCGCCGGGCTGAAGAAGAAGCCAGTCAGTTAAATACCGAACTGGAACGTCAAGTTACCCAGCGCACTCAGGCACTAAAAGAATCCAACGGTGAGCTGCTTAAAACTCTGGAACAATTACACCAGTATCAGGGACAACTGGTTGAGTCGGAAAAAATGGCGTCGCTGGGGGACATGGTTGCCGGTATTGCCCACGAAGTTAATACACCAATAGGCCTGTCAGTTACCGCTTCCACTTTGCTGCAGGACAAATTAACGATAATGCAGGAGAAATTTGACGAGAAACGAATTTCAACCTCAGAGTTTGAACGCTTTTTAAGTGACTGCGACGAAAACCTGCAAATTATTTACCGTAATTTGGGCCGGGCGGCGGATCTGGTGACCAGCTTCAAGCAAGTGGCAGTCGATCAGTCATCAGAAATTGATCGGGATATTCATATTCCGTCGTTCATGAACGATGTTCTTATTTCAGTTAAGCCCAGACGCCTGGACCCTGAGAAATTTCCTATTCGTATTTCATGCCCTGAAGGGCTGACTGTGCGCGCTAAAGCCGGGCCGTTAAATCAGGTATTGATTAACCTTATTGTCAATTCGATGCTTCATGCTTTTGACGGGTACAGCAACGGCCAGGTTAATATTAGTTTCACTATGCTGGGTGATGACAAGCTGGAAATGATTTATACCGACAATGGTAAAGGTGTTCCCAGTGACATTAACCGCAAAATATTTGATCCTTTTGTGACCACTAAACGAGGTTCCGGTGGCAGTGGGCTGGGTCTGCATTTGGTCTATAATTTAGTGACTCAGGTACTGGGTGGTAATATTCACTTCTTTAGTGAAGAAAAGAACGGTGTGGAGTTTATTGTCCGTTTTCCTGTCACTTTGGTCGGCAATGCTTGAAAAATCTCAAACAAAAGTCATAATATAACGTCATAACTTTTATAAATATAAGTTCAACACCGCACGAACAGCGACGAACTTTCCGGGAAAATCAACGCTTATGAATGCCAGAATACTGATTGTTGAAGACGAAGTTGTTACGCGCCAGACCCTCACACGTCTATTCCAACAAGAAGGCTACGAAGTTTTTGATGCTGCTGATGGTCTGCAAATGGAGAACATCATGCGTCAGGAGCGTGTTGATGTCGTCATTATGGACGTCAATTTGCCAGGTAAAAATGGTCTGGAACTTGCTGAGTCATTACGCGAAAGGGACAACATTGGGTTAATTTTCTTAACAGGTCGTGATAGCGAAGATGACCGCCTTTTAGCATTGGAGTTAGGGGCTGACGACTATCTTATCAAACCTTATAATCCAAAAGAGCTGACCATTCGCGTGCGCAACCTGTGCCGTCGCATTGAAGCCTCGCGTTCAGGCAGTCCGGTTGAAAACAACAGTGTTGAATTCCAGTTCCATGGCTGGCGTTTGAACAGTGACAGTCGCTGTCTGTACTCACCGGAAAATCAAATGTTCCGTTTACCGAAAAGTGAGTATCGTGCGCTGGAGTTATTTCTGTCTAACCCGGGCCGTATCCTTGACCGTGAAACACTGGTTAAACGTATGCTGGATCGCGAGCTTCGCCCGAATGACCGTACGGTTGACGTCGCCATTCGTCGTATTCGTCGGCATTTCGAGTCTCACCCCGAAACGCCGAACTTAATAACCACCATTCATGGTGAAGGCTATCGCTTTATCGGCGAGGTTGATCAGCAAGCTCAGTGATGATCAGCTAACCAGGCATCAATTTGGCGTCGATGCGGGATGACCGCATCGGCCCATTCAATTAATAAACGTTCGGCTACCGGCCATTCCCAGTCTTCTTTCTCAATCTTTTCCATTAACTTAGATAACTCAGTTAAACCGACTGAACCGCAAGCCCCTTTCACCTTATGTGCCTGTTTGCGCAGCTCGTCTTCGTTCCGATTTTTCGCAGCCTGATGCAATAATTGCGCATAGCTTTGAATAATACCGTCAAAAGTCGCCAGCGTTGAATTCACGCCTTCAATACCTAAGGTATCGACGTATTGTTGTAATAGCTCAGTATCTATCGCCGATTTTTCTGCCATCTTTTAATGCTCCACCAATCCAAAACTCTATCGTCGGCGTATTCTTGTTTTGAGTCAACCACTGTGCAGACAGAACCGATTAGGGCAATCGGTGTCACCTGGTGAAATTCTGCGATATAATGCCCACCTTTAGACTGAGCCTCATTGATCAAGATCAAGCAGGCCGGACAATATTCACGACACTTGGAGTTCACAACGAATGCCAACAGTTATGCCCGACGTAGCCAACCAAACGCAGGCCCAGACAGAGGGAGCTCTCGATTGGGTTGGCATGAGCAACATTGAAGTTCCATTGATGGTATCGGCAGCCGGCGTACCAGAACGCCCGGTAGCGGCTAAAGTCGAAGCTTTCGTCAATCTGAAAAACCCGAAAACCAAGGGTATCCACATGTCTCGCTTGTATCTATTGCTGGACAAGCTGTCGACCGAAGGTGAGCTCAGTCACGATACTTTAAAGCAACTGCTGAATGACTTTATTGAAAGTCATAAAGACATCAGTGACCAAGCCTTTATCAAGTTTGATTTTGACTATCACCTGCGCCGCAAATCGTTGATTAGCAAAAAACAGGGCTGGAAAGCTTACCCAGTGAGTTTAACCGGTCGCTACGATGCCGGTCAGTTAAAGCTGGAATTGTCTGTTGATGTGCCTTACTCATCAACTTGCCCTTGCTCTGCGGCTTTAGCGCGTCAGTTAATTCAGGATGCCTTTAGTGAGAAATTTGCCGGTCAGGAGCAGGTGGACGCCAGTGTCATGCACGAGTGGTTAGGCTCTACCGAAGGTATTGTTGCCACACCACACAGCCAGCGCTCAATTGCTGAAGTAAAAGTCGCCCTAAGTGACAGTGTTAATGACTTTCCGATTGTAGAACTCATTGATGCCATTGAAGCGGCTCTTAAAACACCAGTACAAGCCGCCGTTAAACGTGAGGACGAACAAGAGTTCGCACGACTAAATGGACAAAACCTGATGTTCTGTGAGGACGCATCGCGCCGTTTACAACACCAGTTAAACCAAATGCCAAACTTCCGTGATTTCTGGTTGCGGGTAAATCACTATGAGTCGCTGCATGCGCACGACGCGGTGAGTGTCACGACCAAAGGTGTTCCCGGCGGTTACTCAGCCTAATCGGGTTAAATAAATTCCATAAGCAGCCATAGCTGGCACAGCTTTTGCTTCACACCTCACAGAGCGTCAATTTTCTGATGAGGTGTGAAAAATGGAAATTATTCTGTTGTTGTTTGTTGTGGTGTTAATTGCGGTGGCTATTATTGCCAGCCGAATGTCTGAAAACTATGTGCCCTACCCCTATAAGCTAAAAGATGTTGCTTTGTGCACTGCTCAGGAAGATCAGTTTTTGACACTATTGGAAAAGTCCGTCGGCGACAGCTTCCGCATATTCACCAAAGTTCGTTTAAGCGACATTGTTACCGTGCGCTCAGGTTTATCTTCTACCGCACGCAAAGATGCCCACACCAAAGCCAGCCAACGCATTCTTGACTACGTATTGTGTGACATTCACACCATGCAGGTTAAAGCTGCTATAGAGCTGGAACCAGGTCAGTCATCACTTAACCAGCAAAAGCGTAACTTGTTTTTGAAAAACACCTTGGCCGCTGCCGGACTACCTTTCCTGCGCTTTAAAGCGAAGCCCGGTTATCGCGTTGCCGAACTGCACGACTACATTCACGGTAAAATTCGCCAGTCTGAACATGTGCGCGCTGCAGTACCAACGAATAAAGATAAGAATAACCAGCCGATTGCCGCTTAACTTGCTCCGTGGCAGTATAGCTGAATGAACACGGAACTTTTAACCGACATTTTATTATCACCTGTTGCTCTGGCTCTGCTGGCTTTGCTGGCAGAGCGCTGGTTTCCCTGGCCAGAGCAGTGGCATCCCTTTGCCGTTTTGCGGCTAATGGCCGCCTACATGAGCGGCAAGGTTAACAAGCCCAAGCGCCCTGTCGGTCAGCAGCGTCTTGCCGGTTTTTTAGCCTGGTTAACTATGTCGCTGCTGGTGCTGCTGCCAGCGGCTATTGTCTTTGCCGGTGCTGAAGTGGAACTTGCCATTGGCTGGCTTATTTTACTGGTTAGCCTGCGTCAACAACCTGTCAGTCATGCCGTTAAACTGGCCGACAGCCACCTGCAACGTGGCCGTAAAAACGCCGCCCGCGCCTGGCTAAGTCGCATAACCTGGCGCGACTGCGATTTACTGAGTGAACACGGCATTGCCAAAACCAGCATCGAACTGCGCGCGACCAGTATTCTGGAACATCGCTTTACTCCGTTACTGTTTTGGTTTGTTGGCGGGCCACTGGCGGCACTCGGAGTACGAACCCTTTCTGAACTGACTCAGGTGTGGCCGGTTGCACAGGCAAAATACCGACAGTTTGGTCTTGCAACGCACTGGCTTCACACCATAACGCATTTCTTACCATCCTTTTTACTGGCCCTTGCAGCACGGTTTATAGCGCTATTTCAGCGCAATAAGTTCAAGCTGCAACCGTTAAAGCGTAACCCTTTGTTCTCTACAGTTTTGCTCAGCTGGATACAAAGCTTCAGCTATTGCCATCGGGTAAGTTTAGGAGGGCCTATACAAGTGCAGGGAATTCGTATTTCAAGACAGCGTTTTGCCGGACGGCCCGCGGAGCTTTTAATACCCAGAGCTTCCCGCTGGCAAAGGCAATGGCAGGGCTTTCTTGTTACTTGTCTGGTTATTACATTTTTTGCCCTGTTGATTTATCGACCCTGAGTAACTCATCGGGTATACTACCCGCCTGATAAGGCAACCATTTAATACTATGAAAACCATTGATGTAATCGGCATTGGCAATGCGCTGGTGGATCAGGAGTTTGAGGTCTCTGAGGACTTCCTGCAGAAGCACGATTTAAAAAAAGGCATGATGGAGCTGATTGATGAAGACGCTCAAAACACTCTGATTGCAGAACTAAGCCAGCTGGGCGAGTTGAAAAAGCAAAGCGGCGGTGGCTCAGCCGCTAACTCGTTAGTGGCTTTCGCTCAATTTGGCGGCAAAGCCTACTACTGCTGTAAAGTTGCTGACGACGAAGCCGGCATGTTTTACCGTCAGGATTTGGAAAGAATAGGCATAGAAACCAGCCTTCACCAGCAGAAGAACCAAGGCACGACTGGTCGCTGTCTGGTAATGGTGACTCCTGATGCCGAACGCACCATGCGGACTCATTTGGGCATAACGGCCGATTTATCTACCGTTGAAATTGACGACCATGCCATTGCAGCGGCAGACTACCTTTATATAGAGGGTTATTTAATTACCTCAGAAATTGCGCGCGGCGCGATTCAACATGCGAAAAAGGTAGCCCGGGAAAACAATACAAAACTGGTTATGACCTGCTCTGATCCTGCCATGGTGAAGTTTTTCCGCAGCGGAATTGATGAAATTCTGGACGGTGGTGTCGATTTAATGTTCTGTAACCGTGAAGAAGCAGAATTATTAACAGGTAAGGACGATCCTCAGGCCGCTTTATCCGTATTATTAGAGCAGGCCGACACGGTTGCTATTACCTTAGGTAAAGACGGTGCTGTAATTGCCAACCGCGAACGCCAGGTGCATATTCCGGGCGTACCGGTTGAAGCCATTGATACCAATGGCGCTGGTGATATGTTTGCAGGTGCTATGCTTTATGGCTTAACGCGTAATATGTCGCTGGAAGACGCGGGTCGTTTAGCCAGTCATGCGTCTGCTGAACTGGTCACAAAGTTTGGCGCCCGACTGAGTAAAGACCGACAACAGCAATTAATTGAGCGTGTTATGAACGCTCAAACGGCTTGAATTTACTGAAAAATTCACTGACAGAAATCACTGAAAAAGAGAGTCGCTATGAGTGCAGAAGATTGGCAAGATTATAAAGTAGCAGATATTAGCTTAGCCGAATGGGGCCGCAAGGAAATTGCGATTGCTGAATCTGAAATGCCGGCGTTGATGACTATCCGCCGCAAATACGCTGACAGCAAGCCGCTGGCCGGCGCCCGTATTATTGGTTGTATCCATATGACCATTCAAACAGCCGTGTTGATTGAAACATTGCTTGAACTGGGTGCCGAAGTGCGCTGGTCTTCATGCAACATTTTCTCCACTCAGGACCATGCTGCTGCGGCTATGGCTGCTGCCGGTGTACCGGTATTTGCCTGGAAAGGTGAAACCGAAGAAGAATACGAATGGTGCTTGAAGCAGACTTGCCATAAAGACGGCGAGTTGTGGGATGCCAACATGATTCTGGACGATGGCGGTGATTTAACCCTGATGATCCACGATGAATTCCCGCAGATGCTGGAAAAAGTTCACGGCATTACTGAAGAAACCACCACGGGTGTTCACCGTTTGCTGGACATGCTGGAAAAGGGCACTTTGAAAGTACCCGCCATTAACGTGAATGATGCCGTCACTAAGTCAAAAAATGACAACAAGTACGGCTGCCGTCACTCATTAAACGACGCGATTAAACGCTCTACTGACCACTTATTGTCAGGCAAGAAAGCTCTGGTTGTTGGTTATGGCGACGTAGGTAAAGGTTCTGCCGCGAGTTTACGTCAGGAAGGCATGATTGTTAAAATCAGCGAAATTGACCCAATTTGCGCCATGCAAGCCTGCATGGACGGCTTTGAAGTGGTTTCTCCTTACCTTGAAGGTAAAAATACCGGTAACGGCGAGAACATTAACAAAGACTTACTGGGCAATACCGACCTAATTGTGACCACGACCGGTAATATGGACGTTTGTGACCGTCACATGCTGGCGGCACTTAAGTCTACCGCTCTGGTTTGCAACATTGGCCATTTTGATAACGAAATTGATACGGCCTTTATGCGTAAAAACTGGCGTTGGGAAGAAATTAAGCCACAAGTTCATAAAATTTACCGTTCAGACGACGACAACGATTACCTGATTCTGTTAGCCGAAGGCCGTTTGGTCAACTTAGGTAACGCAACCGGTCACCCAAGCCGTATTATGGATGGTTCATTTGCTAACCAGGTACTTGCTCAAATTCACTTGTTCGAGCAAAAATTTGCCGACATGGAAATTAAGAAGCAGGAAGAGTATCTGCGTGTAGAAGTTCTGCCTAAGCAACTGGACGAAGAAGTTGCACGTTATATGGTGCAGGGCTTCGGCGGAGTTATCACTCAGTTGACAGCAGATCAGGCTAACTACATTCATGTTGATGCAGAAGGTCCGTTCAAGACAGACGAGTACCGCTACTAATGAGCGATATCATTTATCGTAAAATAACGGCTGCCGATATGGCGGCCGTTATTGATCTGGCCAACGAAGTTCATGGTGAAAATTACCTGAATGAAGACAGCTTTCAGAAGTATTTAGCCGGCGGAACCGCCGGTAACGTTCAGTTAAACTGGATAGCTCTGCGCGCCGATACCCCTTTAGGTATACGGATTACTCTGGCGCCCGGACAATGGCCAATTGATGATTTTTGCACCCCAGACGCCTGGCCCATTCCTGCCGAGAAGCTGTGCTACTTTAAGTGCGCCGCCGTGTCGGAAAAAGCGCGCGGCCTGGGTATAGGCAAGGAACTGTTATTCCGTAGTATCGATGCCGCCAAAGAGCTGGGCTGCCGTGGTGGTTTAGCGCACATTTGGATGCAGAGCCCCAATAACAGCGCCTATGAGTATTTCACTCGCTGTGGCGGAGAAATGATTAAACAACATGAAAAGCGCTGGTACAAAGCCTCAGTAGAAGACGGCTACTACTGCCCAGTATGCGACGGCACCTGCTACTGCGACGCCGGCGAAATGCTGCTGAAATTCGATACGTAAGGCGGCGGTGAAAGAGCGCTGAGGTTGCATGGGCTTGGGGGCAGACTGCTCACTTGTTTCGCTTGAGCATTGAAGGCCTCTGTGGCGGAGACGCGACGAGCTCATCCATGAGGGCTTGACGAAGGCCATCCATGGCCTTCGACACTCCACCACAGAGGCCTTCAACACTCTTAACGCTCACAAGTGAACAATCTGCCCCTTTTTCCTCCCTCATAACAGCTTAAGTTGGCTTTTTACCTGAGGCGGGAGATAGTGAGCGCGCGAACGGTTGCATAGGGCTATTGTGGAGGTGTGCAGCGCCATGGATGGCGCTGCCCAAGCCCTACAGGGATGTATTCACGGGCGTCCTCCACAATAGTCCTTGTAACCTCAGCGCTCGCTGTCTTCCTTCTCCGTTTTTATAGGTGGGTGATTATGTATGATCCTTTGGTTAATGCGCCTCCGGGGCCTCATGATGCTCCTGAGCCGAGTTACTGGCAGCAGCATACGCAGGCCGATTTCCCGGAGTGTGTGGATGCGCCGGAGAACGTGGAGTTTGCTGTTATTGGAGCTGGGTACACGGGTTTAAACGCTGCCCGGGTTCTGGCTGAAAACGGACATTCTGTTGCCGTTTTTGAAGCCAACCAACTGGCCTGGGGTTGTTCGTCGCGTAATGCTGGTTTTGTGATGAAAAGCACCGGCCGACTGGGCTTGTCGGCCTGGGCTGAACGCCTGGGTACTGATATTGCGCGAGGCATTGCAGGCGAACATCAAAAGGCACTTCAACTCATTGAAGAAACTTTGCGTTATTGCCCGGAGCAGTGCCAGCGCCAAAACGGTGGTTATCTGAAAATAGCGCACAAACCTGGCGCCATTCGTCCGTTAAAGCAACAATATGAGCAGCTCAGGCAATTTAACCAGCCGGTGGAATGGCTAACTCAACAGCAATTAAGCAACATTATTTCAAGCCCGCAGGCGCACGCTGCCTTACGCTTCACTGACTGTTTTGCTTTGAACCCCATGTTACTGGCGGCAGCGACGGCTAGACGCGCCACCGCTGCGGGCGCGCAGTTAGTTGAACACAGTCCGGTGACTAAAGCCGTGTCGCTTGGCGGCAAAGGCGTGTACCTGCAAACCGCGAAAGGCGCTATACGCGCTCGTAAGCTGTTGGTTTGTTCTAATGGCTATACCTCAGGGCAGTTACTGCCGGAGCTTGCCAGCCGCTCGTTACCGGTGCTCTCAAGCATTATTACTACCCCACCTCTGAGTGAAGAGCAGGTTGAGAGCATTAAGCTGTCACCCCAGTACGCCATAATGGATACTCGTATTCTGAAGTACTACTTCCGTTTACTGCCGGATAACCGATTGTTGTTTGGTGGTCGTGGTGCCATTCAGGGGAAAAATGCCGCCAACCCGGTTTATGCTAAACGCTTATTGCAGGCCTTGCACCAAACCTTTCCGCAACTGCGGGGAGTGAACAAGTGGGAGCATTTCTGGAGCGGCTGGGTCAGTGTGTCACTGGACGATTACCCGCGAGTAGGCAAAGTAAAGGCTAATATCTACGCCAGCATGGGCTACTGCGGTGCCGGTGTCAGCTTTACCGCCCTGGCCGGCCAACGACTGGCAGAAGCCGCCATGGAACAGCCCCTGCCAGAACTACCTTACTACCAGTCTCAACTAAAGCCGTTCCCACTCCCCCGCTTCCGCCGTCTGGGCCAATGGCTCTACTACCACTGCGGCCGCCTGCGCGACTGAGCCGGGACAGCCTGTTCACTTGTTTCGCTTGAGCGTTGAAGGCCTCTGTGACGGAGACGCGACGAGCTCATCCATGAGGGCTTGACGAAGGCCATCCATGGCCTTCGACACTCCGCCACAGAGGCCTTCAACACTCGTAACGCTCACAAGTGAACAGCCTGCCCTTTTAACCTTTCTCATAACGGCTCAGATTGGCTTTTTATCTGAGGTGGAGGATAGCGAGCGCGCCGACGGTTACATAGGGCTATTGTGGAGGTGTGCAGCGCCATGGATGGCGCTGCCCAAGCCCTACAAGGATGTATTCACGGGCGTCCTCCACAATAGTCCTTGTAACCTCAGCGCTCGCTATTCAGCTCCGCTACAGGCCGAAGACGATTTTTTCGCTTTTGAGCATTCGGGCTATGTATTTCATTAGCAGCAATGCGGCTACCAGGGTGGCGACTGCGCTGATTACTGTACCCATTACATTCACGTTCTCGCCGCGTATCAGTGACAGGAAGGCCTGATGCTGACCGGTTAGTGGCAGGTAGTAGAGGATCGGGTTTTTAAGTCGCGCAAATTCCACACCAAAAGAAGCCGCCATTGGAATGACCAGTAAGAAGCTAATATAAGTCTGCGCTTCTTTGAAGTTTTTAGCGCGGAAGGACACGAACAATTGCAGCGCGGTCGCAAGCAGAGCCAGCGGCACCAGCAGAGCGAACATCAGTACCATCATACCCACGCTAAAGTTCACGTTCATGCCAATTTCGTGCAGTGGAACGTAGGCAAATATAATAGGGATAAGTACCAGTGACAGTATGGCTCCAAATAGTGAGAAGGTTGTTGCGGTCAGAGCTTTACCGGTAACGATGTCCCAGGTGCTTAACGGTTGACTCAGCAAAAACTCAAGCGAATTACGTTCACGCTCACCTGCACTGATATCGATAGCGACATTCATACCAGACCAGAACACGGACAGAATAATAAACACCAGTACACTGCCCATAATCAAGGCCGCTTTTGAGCCCCGGGTTGCTAAGTCTTGCTTTTGCAGTTGTATTGGTTGCACAACACGCGGATCAACTCCCCGTAATGTCAATCGGTAAGCCGCTATTTGACTCGAGTACGCCTGCACTGCCTGCTCTACACGCTTAATTTCGGTTTGCTGCTTTTGTGCCGACCAGTCAGCGCGCAAGGTGACCTCTACCGGTTCGGCTTTACTAACGCTTTCCTGCCAGTTTTCAGGCAAAGTAAGGACTATAGGCGTTTCGGTTTTTGCCCATTCACCCTGTTTCTGGACGACTCCTCGTTCGTTAAGAAAATCAACCAGCTGAGGTGCGTTTTCTTCACCTTCAATAGTAATTTCAACGTCCGCCGGATCGGTCAGCTGCGTTATTAAGAAAAAAAAGGCTACCGCCATTAATAAAGGTCCGAAAAACGCATAAGACATTGCCGCTAAAACAGAGCGTTTATCACGGATAGCGTCCCGGAATTCTTTTTTCCATACAGAAGTTAATGCACTCATCAGGCTGCTATCCCCTCGTCGGTACCGATAATTTTAACGAAGGCATCTTCCAACTGTTGCTCGCCGGTCATGTCACAAAGTTCCTGTGGTGTTCCTTCAGCTGCAACTTTGCCTTTTGCCATAACCACCACTCGGTCGCATAGCGCAGCAACTTCCTGCATAACGTGGCTGGAAAACAAGATACAGGTGCCTTGAGCGCGTTGTTCGCGCAACACATCTCGTAAAATTCGGGTACTCATAACGTCCAGACCTCGACTGGGCTCATCCAGAATCAAGTGCTTCGGGCTGTGTACTAAAGCCTGAGCCAGTGCAACTTTCATCCGCTGGCCTTGTGAAAACCCTGCTGTTCGGCGGTCTGCAAGCTCTTTAATATCCAGTTTATCTATCACCTTCTCAACGGCCTGCTTTTGCTCCATGCCTTTTAGCCCGTGTAGTCCGGCGAAATAAGCCACTTGCTCGCGCACGGTTAAACGTTCGTATAAGCCAAACTTATCAGGAAATATGCCGAGGTTACGGCGTGCACCAATAGGATTCTGGTTGGCGTCAACACCTTCAATTTCTGCCTTGCCGGTATCAGCCTGCAATAGCCCGTAAATAATACGAAGACACGTGGTTTTTCCTGCACCGTTGGGTCCGAGAAGACCGGTAATTTCGCCATCTTTTGCCTGAAATGATAGAGAATCCAGCGCTTGCACATTTTTAAATGTTTTTGTCAGTGCATCTACGTTTATCATTATTTATAGCCCCGCTGCATTCTGGTTCAGTACAAATGGCTTAAGTCTTTGTTCTTTTAAGCAGCCGCCGTCAATATTTTCGACAGAACCTTGCTCGATAAAATCGGCAATAAGCTGATTAGCGCAGGTATGACTGGCAATAGTATGTCCCGCGTTAGGTGCAACCAGGTGTTTACTGTTGGGTAAAGTTCTATGAGCTATGTCTCCCCATTCTGGAGGCGTCACCGGATCCAGCTCTCCCGATAGCAGTAAAACAGGTTTATCACTGACAACAGGATCGGACCAGTAAGCAGGGACACTTGATGACTGCCAGCCCGCACACATATCAACAAAGGCATCACCTGTTCGGCTACCAATAAACTGATTGTTACCGTCCTCGGCAAAAAGCTCCGGAGTCGCCCGGGGTAAATCTTCGCCACATACAACCGACAGCATAAGGCCCAGGTAAATACTGTTCTGCGACATAGTACCGCCCATCAAACCCAGTATGGCGTGGTGGCTTCCTTCAGCTGCAGAATGAATGGCGTAGGGCAATAGTTGACGAGTATTGGGGTGATATAAGGCAACACGGATAATTGAGCTGAAACGTCCGGGGGTCAGTTTTATCTCAAGCGGCTCAAATGAGAGGGGGTCACGCGTTTCCAGCAGTATATCCCCGGTTTCCAGCTCATTCATAACCTCATAATATTCTTGCTCTAGGTTAGGGAACTTTTCGTGACATGGGCTTTGTTCGGAACAATCCTTGAGCATTTCGTCAAACGCATCGGCTCCGTGCTGACCAAAAGGCCCAATAATGACCTGAGGCGGGGCGACAGCATCGAGGGTAGCCGTGCGAACTGAAGCAGGGGCTTCACGTAAATAGGTTAGACCGACGCGGGTTCCATAAGACCCGCCATAAAGGTTCAGTTGCTCTATACCCAAATGTTCACGTACCCGTTCAAAGTCTTTTACGGCGTTAACGGTATGATATTGCGTGGTGTCTGTATCGGGGTACTGCTCCTGACACTCGCGACTCAAGGCTTTAAGATCCTGCTCATCGTCAGCACGTATCAACTCATCCGGACGCTCAATGTCACATTCAAGCGGATGACTTTTGCCCGTACCGCGCTGATCAATTAGAAGGATATCGCGTCTTTGACGCACCGATTCGAACATACGCGCTATCATTGGAGTTAATTCGGTAGCAGCCTGGCCCGGCCCTCCGGCCAGAATGAGCATAGGATCGGCTTGCGCTCCCTCCTGAATAGCCGGAAGAATAGCGTAATAAATACCAATATGTTTGCCGTCAGGCTGTTCGTAGTTTTCTGGAACTGAAACTGTGCCACAATGCAGTTTCTCTTGCACACCAGGTAAATAACAGCTCGAAGCTTCATTTGATGTTGTCTGTGCCTGACCACTAAGCGGCACCAGACCCAGTAGCAGTAGCGATAATGCCATCCATTGTTTCATAGCGATTCCGTTTATATATGCAACGGATCTATTGTCGTAGAGAACAGGGGAGAATTACAAGGTAAGTCACTGATTGATTTGTTAGAAGATGTAAAAAAAAGCCCGCAAAAAATTGCAGGCTTTTAGAAAATAACTTTGTCGGTGCTAATTACAGGCCAGCGCGATCTTTAATTGCTACAGCAATTGCACTGCTGCCGTGACCGTTAGATTGCGCCCATTCGTAGTCGCCAGAAGCTTTCAGTTCGTCTACTGACAAACGACCAACGATGAACTCACCAATGTCTTGTGAACCGTTAGCCATGGCAAATTGCAATAAGCTTTGACCGTTGCACTGAATGCCAGTGTAAATATCACGCACGCGTACACGAGCATCACGTAATTTTTTACGCATACGCATGGTGTCATCACCTTGCACGTATGTGCATAAGCTTAAGGCTAATTCATTTGCCTCTGCGCTTTTTGAAAAAGTTACGCCTGTTGCCGCAACGGCAGCCATCATGGTGCCTAATACAATTGCTTTCATCTAAAACCCCATCACAAGATTGTTCAAAAATTCATCAAGATGATACTACGAACTCGAGCTTGCTGCAATGGCTTAAAATTCAGGTAAGTTACTGAATTTATAACTTCTTATTAACTTACCTTGTCGAAAATAAGAGTACTAAAGTTATGGGTGTTACGTTCATCAGCGGCAAAGTTTTGCCGCTCTACCTCTTGCCAGTCGCCGACTTCATGATAATCGGGGAAATAGGTATCTCCCTCAACATTTAGTTCTATTTTAGTAACATATAGTCGGTCTGCGAGGGGTAAAAACTTTTCATAAATTTTTCCTCCGCCAATCACCATCAGCTCATCAACCGGTCCTGCAGCGGCGATTGCCTGTTGCACCCCTGACACCCAAACCACAGGGCTGTCCTGATTTTCCGAACGATCCGTTCGACGGCTTAGAACGATATTCTTACGACCGGGCAAAGGACGACCAATTGATTCGAAAGTTCTGCGTCCCATAACAATTGGCTTACCCAAGGTAATTTTTTTGAAATATTGCAGCTCGTCCGGCAGGTGCCATGGCATTTTGTTGTCTTTTCCGATAACCCGGTTATCGGCCATAGCCACCACGAGTGATATTTTCATTCGGCGATACCCTTAATGCTTAGCCTGACGTTTACGTCAGGCTACTTCTGATAAATGACTTCGACGTCGTGATCATCATCATCGTCGTCATCTTCATCGTCCAGTTCTTCTTCCATAACTTCTTCGTGATAGGTGTCCCACATAAACTCGACGGGATCAGCCTCTTCCTGCTTTTCTGTATCAGGCGCAGGCAAGGTTTCCAGATAGGACATAACTTCACGACAAAGCGCATCACTGCCTCGCCCTTCCAGCGCAGCAATTTGGAATACCGGACCGTCCCAATCTAATGCTTTAACCAGTTCATCAACTTTTTCCTGAACTTCTTCATCCAGTAACAAGTCGACTTTATTGATGACCAGCCAGCGTGGCTTTTCTGCCAGCTTAGGACTGTATTTTTCCAGTTCATTGATGATAATGCGCGCCTGCTCAGCAGGGTCGGTTTCATCAAACGGTGCTAAATCGACCAGGTGCAACAATAAGCCACAACGCTCTAAGTGTTTCAGGAATTGTATGCCAAGTCCTGCGCCTTCAGCCGCGCCTTCAATAAGGCCCGGAATATCGGCAATAACAAAACTTTGATGCGGCGCGGGACGCACAACACCCAGGTTTGGTATCAGAGTCGTAAATGGATAGTCGGCTACTTTAGGTCGTGCAGCGGAAACCGAACGAATAAAAGTCGATTTACCGGCATTAGGCATACCCAGCAACCCCACATCAGCCAGCAACATCAGTTCCAGCTTTAGCGGGCGTACCTCACCAGGAGTGCCGTCGGTTTTTTGTCTTGGAGCGCGGTTTATACTGCTTTTGAAACGTGTATTACCCAGACCATGGAAACCACCTTTGGCCACCATCAAACGCTGACCGTGTTTCGTCAAATCGCCAAGAACTTCGCCTGTATCGATATCGGTAGCCCGGGTGCCTGGAGGAACTGGCAGCACTATGTCGTTACCACGTCTGCCCGTACAGTTTTTACCCATACCGTTTTTACCGCGCTCAGCTTTATGAAAACGTTCAAAACGATAGTCGATAAGGGTATTCAGGTTTTCATCTGCCTGCAGATAAACGTCACCGCCGTCGCCACCATCGCCGCCGTCAGGGCCGCCTTTGGGAATATATTTTTCGCGACGGAAACTGATACAACCATTACCACCGTCACCCGCGTCTACGCGGATTTCTACTTCATCAACGAATTTCATCGCAATCTGCTACTTATCACTTGTCGAATACTGTGCAAAATTCTAGCACATATGAAAAAGCCCCGCCGTAAGGCAGGGCTTTCAGAACCGAAACTTTTCAGTTTATGTTCGCGTTATTAATCAGTAATAACACTCACATATTTACGGTTTTTGCTGCCCTTCACTTCAAAAGACACTTTGCCCTCTGAGGTTGCAAACAATGTGTGGTCTTTACCAATGCCAACGTTACTTCCAGCATGGAACTTAGTACCACGTTGGCGAACCAGGATGTTGCCTGCTAATACAGACTCACCACCGAAGCGCTTAACACCGAGACGTTTACTCTCTGAGTCGCGACCGTTTTTAGTAGAACCACCAGCCTTTTTATGTGCCATGTCGTTACCCCTTAATTAGCTGTTGATACCAGTGATTTTCACTTCCGTGAACCACTGACGATGGCCTTGTTGACGGCGAGAATGCTTACGACGACGGAACTTAACGATTTTAACTTTATCGCCACGACCGTGATCAATCACTTCCGCTTTCACTTTACCACCGGATACGAACGGAGCACCGATGTTTACATCGCTGCCGTCTGAAACCATCAAAACCTGGTCGAATTCAACTACATCACCGGTAGCTGCTTCCAGTTTTTCCAGGCGGACGATTTGGCCTTCAGACACACGGTGCTGCTTACCGCCACTTTGGAATACTGCGTACATATTATTCTCCACAACCCTATTGGGCATCCAAATTCAAATCAGGGCGCGAATTGTACGTAATCCCGCCATCGATCGCAACCCTTAATTTGAACTTAAAAGCAGCGCCGCTTAACGCGGATTGAGTTTCCGCTCCGCTATAAATAGTGTACCATCTGTTTTCCGTTAAATTTTGTAAATAAACAGATATCTATGATGGATATGCAGTCCATTAACGCATTAGCCAAAGACGATATGCTTGGTGTTAATGCCTTAATAGGTGAACAACTTCAATCGGATGTTGCCTTAATTAACCAGTTAGGCCTTTATATTGTCAACAGTGGCGGTAAACGCTTACGACCGCTGCTCGCAATATTAGCTTGTCGGGCTCTGGGTTATGAAGGTAACGATCACCGCAAACTTGCTACGATTATCGAGTTTATTCATACCGCGACTCTGCTTCACGACGATGTCGTTGATGAATCGGAACTGCGCCGCGGACGCAAAACTGCCAACGCGGTATTTGGTAACGAAGCTAGCGTATTAGTTGGTGACTTCCTTTATACCCGCGCTTTTCAGTTAATGGTCGATTTAGACTCCCTGCGAATACTGCGTATTTTAGCGGATGCCACCAACATCATTTCTGAAGGTGAAGTGTTGCAGTTAATGAACTGTAACGACCCGGATACCTCAGAAGCCAGCTACTTTAATGTCATTTACGGTAAAACCGCTAAGTTGTTTGAGGCAGCTACAGAGTTAGCCGGCGTATTAACCGCACAAGACGAAAAAGTAACCCATCAACTTGCCGATTACGGTCGTTATTTGGGTACCGCGTTTCAGCTAGTAGATGATTTAATGGATTACACCGCGGATAGCGAATCGATGGGCAAGAACGCCGGTGATGACTTAGCGGAAGGTAAGCCTACGCTCCCCTTGTTATACGCCATGTGGCACGGCAACGAAGTAGAACAAAAGCTGATTCGCGAAGCCATTGAACAAGGCGACGGACGTGAACACTTACAAACCGTGCTGACCGCCATGGAGCGAACAGGCGCCTTACAGTACACCCGCGACAGAGCCTTAGAGGCAGCCGAACAAGCGCGTGAGTCCCTAAGCGAACTCCCCGACTCCGACTACAAACAAGCCCTACTAGCCCTAACCCACCTGGCAGTCGACCGAGTAGCTTAGCCGGGTAGAAATGCCTTGGGGGAGCGGGTTCTGTTTCGGAGGACGCCCGTGAATACATCCCTGTAGGGCTTGGGTAGCGCCATCCATGGCGCTACACACCTCCGAAACAGAACCTTTCCCGCTTTAGGCATTTCCGATTAGCAATTGCCATCCATGGCCTTCGGCACTCTGCCATAGAAACCTTCAACACTCGTAACGCTTGCAATCCAACAGCCTGCCCCTTTTAAGCATCTTCTAGCCTGATAATTAAAAAACTAACGCTGTGTATCAATTGGAATATTTGAGCGTACGTCTAGCTGGAAAAATATTGGGGTTGGTCAGTATTGGCGAAAAGCCGTTGCAGGGTTATCTGGAGAAAGTGTGCAGCGCCAAGGATGGCGCTGCCCAAGCCTTACAGGGACGTACTTGCAGGCGTCTTTCGGAAGGTAACCTGCAATGGCCAGCCGATGCTGGCCTACCCCAATATTTTCAAGAGCGGAGTGCTGAAAGCTTAGCTGGCGAAGTCGATGCCAGTTTGGATGTCGCCTTTCAGGCCGTCTAGCATGTCGTCCATGCATTTTTGTTCAAATGCACTTAGTTTGCCGTAAGACAGGATTTCTTCGGCGCCGTTTTTGCCTAAGCGTACTGGCTGTGCAAAGAACTTAGCGTTGTCGCCAGGACCTTCTACGTAGGTGCACTCAACAGTGTCCTGACCTTGCAGGCCTTTCAGCAGTGACAAGGCAAAACGTGCTGCTGCCTGACCCATAGAAAGGGTTGCTGAGCCGCCGCCAGCTTTAGCTTCGACAACTTCAGTACCGGCATTCTGGATACGGTGAGTTAAGTCTTTGATTTCTTGTTCAGTGAACTCAACGCCTTCCACCTGAGACAGCAATGGCAGAATAGTTGTACCACTGTGACCGCCAATTACCGGAACTTCTACGTTTTCTGGGTTCAGACCACGCAGTTCGCCTACAAAGGCTTCTGAACGAATAACGTCAAGTGTGGTAACACCGAACAGCTTACGCTTGTCGTAGCAACCCGCTTGCTTCAGTACTTCAGCAGCGATTGGAACGGTGGTGTTTACTGGGTTCGTAATGATACCAACGCAGGCGTCAGGGCAGTTGTCTGCTACGCCCTGTACTAAGTTTTTAACGATGCCTGCGTTCATGTTGAACAGGTCAGAGCGATCCATACCTGGCTTACGTGGTACGCCGGCAGGAATTAATACAATGTCGCTGCCCACTAATGCTGATGCTAAGTCGTCTTTACCGAAGCCTGTTACTTTCACGTCGGTAGGGATATGACTTAAGTCAACCGCCACACCTGGAACTACTGGCGCAACGTCATACAACGACAATTCTGAACCTGCTGGTAATTGGGTTTTCAGAAGCAATGACAATGCCTGGCCGATACCACCGGCCGCACCTAATACGGCTACTTTCATCTCAGACTCCGTTTTTGTTGGTCAATTTAAACTGCTTAAAAATGCAAGATTTGGGGCAAAACTGTACTCTTATATCAGTAAAAATACAACTTTGCCCGATACATATTCAGCACTCGAATAGCGCATCTTTATGCAGTACACTGTCCATAATTATAGCATGGAAACAGCATAGGAATTTGACACTCAAATGGTGCAGGACACGTTACTCGAAGCTTTTAAAACCTTGCTCCGCGAAGAGCGGTACGGCTCGCAGGGAGAAATTGTTAATGCCTTGAAAGCCGAGGGCTTTGATAACATTAGTCAGTCTAAAGTGTCGCGCATGTTGAGTAAGCAAGGAGCGGTTCGTACCCGCAATGCAAAGCAGGAAATGGTTTACTGTTTACCACCTGATTTAGCCGTGCCTTCCACCCGGGCGCCATTAAGCCAGCTTGTACTGGATATTCAGCATAATGATGTAATGGTCATTATTCGCACAAGTCCGGGGGCTGCCCAGTTAATTGCCCGGTTGCTGGATTCCGTCGGTAAAAAAGAAGGCGTGCTAGGCACTATTGCCGGCGACGACACGATTTTTATTGCACCGCTTAAAGTGGCTGATATTGAATTCACTCTGCGAAAAGTACGTGAGCTGTTCGCAAATCAGGCGGTGCTGCCCTCTTCATAGTCCACTATGTCTTCGGCAACTTCTTTGTTCGCTTCCATAAAGCGCATTGAAGGAACAAAAAAACCGGAGCTGGATACGGCTTGTGAGTAATCAAGTAAGGGGTCGTAAGCCCCTTGTTCGTCGGCGTAATAACGGTTCTTTAGCCACTGGACAACCCTTTTAGGCGAATGGCTAAAATACATGGCCAGAAGCCCCTGTTCACGCAAGTCGCCCCACGGCATATTCTGCCGTAATAGTGGGATAGGCTGTTCGCTACTGTCAATTAAACGACTTTTCGCGGCGTGAGTGACACCTTCTATTTTGGCTTCTGATAGACGTTCACCGGATACTTTCTCACGCCCCATTAACTGTTCCTGCTTTTCCGGGCCTAAATAGTCCCAACGACGCAAGTCATGCCGAAACTTCTGCACAAATAAGTAGCTGCCGTCGACAAAGTCGGCGTCGTCCTGTACGTCAACTAACGCGACTTTACGCTTACGCATCCCCCGCGGGTTATCCGGCGCATCGATAAAGCCGGTTAAGTCGCGGCCGTCCAGATAACGGAAGGAACGGATTTGTTCAGCCACTTCAATGTCGTAGCCGAACCATTCCATCAGCGTGCGCCCGGCCAGATAGTTAGCATCGAAACGGTCACAGCGAATTTGTATGACAAGATCATAGGGGTGTCTAGGTGCTTCACGGTCTCCATCGCTAAGCTCAGGGAAAGCCTGCAAGTGCAGCGGTCGCTTATGGGGATAGAGAATATCCCAGTAGTCTGCCCCTATCCCAACAAAGCCTGTTAACATGCCTTCAGAGAAACGGGCGTCAAGATCGCGTAAAATAGCTGGAAAACGAGCTAACTTGCGACGTAAACTTTCTACGTCATCGCTCATGACGTGACAAAACAACGTCAGACCATGCAGATTAGGTTCCGCGTAGACTCCTGACTGAGCTTTATCCACCCTATTCTCCCGTTTAACTGTTATTTTTGTGGGTTCGTTCTATTCGCTTTTACATTAATTAGCGCAAGAGGCATTATAGAATGCCTGTATTCGTTATGACACCGCAAGGAAAAATCATGCGTAATCTGATACTTATTTTTGGTTTGCTGGGCGTTACAGCCTGCACCACCACAGCTGATAACCAAACCCAGCGTAGCAGCACACAACAACAAAGTGCTGCTGCTGAGTTTCATCAACTGGCTGACACTATCTGGGAAAAACTGAATAAGTCCAGCGATACTGAGCTGACCGATATGTCACCGGAAGCGTTAGAAAAACGCTACCAACAACGCTCAAAGTGGCTCGAACAGCTTAACGCCGTTAACCTTAACGCGCTTAGCCGGGATGACCAAATCAACCATGCGATGATCCATTATACGTTAAAAAACAAAGTGGATGAGTATCGTTTTAAAGCACACTACATGCCATTAACGGCAGAAGGAAGCTTCCACAGTTCTTTAGCTTTTATGCCATCGTACACTTCGTTCTCTTCAGCTGAGGACTATCAAAATTACATTGCGAAACTGCGTTCAATTCCACGTTATATGGAACAACAAACGCATTGGTTACGTAAAGCGATAGAGGAAGGTTATACGCAACCAGCCGCTGCTATGGCTGGCTTTGAAGAAAGCATACTGGCCTACATTGTACAAGATGCCGACCAAAGCGTGTATTTCTCGCCATTTTCTGATCAACCGGGCTTTATTAATGACCAGCAGTGGAAGCAGCTAAAAGAAGATGCGTTAACCGCTATTGATCAGCAAGTTATGCCGGCGTATGACGACTACTTTAACTTTATGGTCACAGAGTATCTGCCGAATTCTCGTGAGAGTGTTGGTGCCAGCGAGCTACCAAACGGCGATGCTTTCTACCAGAACAGAATTAAACATTACACCACGCTTGATATGAGCGCTGACGAAATCCATGAAATTGGATTGCAGGAAGTTGCGCGTATTCGCGGCGAGATGCTGGAAGTTATTGAGGAAACCGGTTTTGACGGTAACTTTGACGAGTTTGTCGACTTTTTACGTACAGATGACCAGTTTTACCCGGAAACTGCAGAAGAGTTATTGGAGTATGCCGCCTGGATAGCGAAGAAAATGGACGGTGAACTTCCAAAACTGTTTAAAACCTTACCCCGCCAGCCTTACGGTATAGCACCGGTACCTGCTGAGATCGCCCCCAAATACACAACCGGCCGTTATTCAGGTTCAAGCCGGGATGACCGCGCGGGATTCTACTGGGTAAATACCTACGCGCTGGACCGCCGTCCGCTTTACCAGATGGAAGCCTTAACTCTGCACGAAGCAGTACCGGGACACCATTTACAAAGCGCTATAGCGAACGAACTGAAAGACTTACCGGAATACCGCCAGCAAACTTATATTTCCGCTTTTGGTGAAGGCTGGGGTTTGTACTCTGAGTACCTGGGTCTGGAAGCCGGTTTCTATGAAGACCCTTACAGCAACTTTGGTCGTTTAAGCTACGAAATGTGGCGTGCGGCGCGCTTAGTGGTGGATACCGGTATGCATGCCAAAGGCTGGAGCCGTGAGCGAGCAATGGAGTTTATGGCCAATAATACTGCGTTGTCACTTCATAATGTGAAAACCGAAATTGACCGTTACATTACCTGGCCTGCACAAGCGCTTTCGTACAAGCTGGGCGAACTGACCATTAAGCGTTTGCGTGCAGAAGCCGAGCAACAGCTGGGTAATAAGTTCGATATTCGTGAATTCCACGATGCGGTACTGGAAAACGGCAGCGTACCACTGAAAGTACTCGAGCAGCACATCAACAACTGGATTGCTGAGCAGAAATAACGGCATTGAACCATGAGTGCTGAGGTTACAAGGGCTTTTCCGGAGGAAGCCCGCAAGTACTTCCCTGTAGGGTTTGAGCAGCGCCATCCTTGGCGCTGCACACCTCCTGAAAAGCCCTTATAACCATCGGCGCACTCATTATTCACTGCCTAAATCAGCCTATTTTTAAGGCTCAAACTTCTTTGTTCCAACCTCACACCCTAATCTTTCTTTTGCTTCACTAAGAGACAGCAAGTTCTGGTTTCGGATATCCCGCTCAGCTAGATTCATTAGCTTAAGTGTGGCAATAGCTTCTTCGGCATTTAGTGATGCTGTGTTTTGCTTAATATGATGGATAGTTTTTATCTGCATAATTAACTCCTGCCAGACAAACTAAAGTATAGTCCATTAAGAAACGACCCGAAAATTAGGCACAAAAAAACCGCCGAAGCGGTTTTAGGTAAACTTATATGGGAATGAAAACACATTGTGGCCGGTAACAGGAAGTGTCTGGCGCCATGGATGGCGCCAGCCAAGCCTTACAGGGACGTACTTGCAGGCGTCTTCCTGTTACCGGTCATTATGTTTCCATTCCCCATCATTAAGCCACGTTGATGGTTGGGATGATGTTTTCCTTGGCCGCTTTTTCTGCGTCGCGGAAGGCATCCATCTGGTCGAAGTTCAGATATTTGTAGACTTCGCCAGCCATCGAATTGATGTCCTGTGCGTACTCCATGTATTCTTCCGGAGTTGGCAGGCGACCAACGATAGCACCGACAGCTGCAAGCTCTGCAGAAGTCAGGTAAACGTTTGCGCCATCACCCAGGCGGTTCGGGAAGTTACGAGTTGAGGTAGACAATACCGTTGCGCCTGGTTCTACCCGTGCCTGGTTACCCATACACAGTGAACAGCCCGGCATTTCCGTACGAACGCCGTTACGCTCATAAATGTCATAATAGCCTTCGGCTTCCAGCTGGGTTTTATCCATTTTCGTTGGTGGTGCAATCCACAAACGCGTGTTTAATGGGTCAGAGTTTTTCTCTAACAATTTGCCTGCTGCACGGAAGTGACCAATGTTGGTCATGCACGAACCAATGAAAACTTCATCGACGTTGTCGCCGGCAACTTCGCTGAGGAACTTCGCGTCGTCCGGGTCATTCGGGCAACAGACGATAGGCTCTTTAATCTCGTTCAGGTCAATTTCGATAACCGTTGAGTAGTCAGCGTCTTTATCTGCACGGGTCAGCTGTGGGTTTTCTAACCACTCTTCCATCTTACGGGCACGACGTTCCAGCGTACGCGCATCGCCGTAGCCTTCGTTTATCATCCAGCGCAGCATGGTGATATTAGAACGCAGGTACTCCGCAACAGACTCTTCAGACAAGTCGATAGTACAACCAGCCGCTGAACGTTCTGCAGAAGCGTCAGACAATTCAAAGGCCTGCTCTACAGTTAAGTGATCAAGACCTTCAATTTCTAAGATACGACCTGAGAAAATGTTTTTCTTGCCACGCTTATCAACGGTCAGGTGACCTTCTTTGATAGCAAACGCAGGAATGGCATGAACCAGGTCACGTAAAGTAATACCCGGCTGCATTTCGCCTTTGAAACGGACCAATACAGATTCAGGCATGTCCAGCGGCATAACACCGGTAGCTGCAGCAAAGGCAACCAGACCAGAGCCTGCCGGGAATGAAATACCCAGAGGGAAACGCGTGTGTGAGTCACCACCAGTACCAACAGTATCTGGCAACAACATACGGTTTAACCAGCTGTGGATGATACCGTCGCCAGGACGCAAACTTACGCCGCCACGGTTCATAATGAAGTCAGGTAAGGTGTGCTGAGTTTCAACGTCAACCGGCTTAGGATAAGCGGCGGTGTGACAGAACGACTGCATAACCAGGTCTGAGTTAAAGCCAAGGCATGCCAGGTCTTTTAGCTCGTCACGAGTCATAGGGCCAGTGGTATCCTGAGAGCCTACAGTCGTCATTTTAGGTTCACAGTAAGCCCCCGGGCGAACACCTTCCATGCCACAAGCTTTGCCGACCAGCTTCTGCGCCAGCGAGAAACCTTTACCGCTGTCTGCGGGTTGCTCTGGCTTACGGAATAAGTCTGATGGACCCATGCCCAGAGACTCACGTGCTTTTTCTGTCAGGCCACGGCCGATGATCAGGTTAATACGTCCACCGGCGCGTACTTCATCTAAAATGACACGGGATGCATAATCGTACTCAGCGATAACGTCGCCGGCTTCGTTCTCGATTTTGCCTTCGTATGGGTAAATAGTGATGATATCGCCCATGTTCATTTTTTCGACGTCGGCTTCAAATACCAACGCACCTGCGTCTTTCATGGTATTGAAGAAAATTGGAGCAACTTTAGAGCCAATACAGATACCGCCGGCACGTTTATTTGGTGTACCCGGCATGTCTTCGCCAATATTCCACAGTACTGAGTTGGTCGCAGATTTACGTGAAGAACCGGTACCCACTACGTCGCCAACGAAGGCAACCGGGTGACCTTTCTCTTTTAATTCTTCAATTTGCTTGCCTGCGTCAGTAATGCCTTCGCGTGGCATTTTGTACATCGCTTTGGCGTGCAACGGAATGTCCGGACGAGACCAGGCATCCGGCGCCGGAGAAAGGTCATCGGTATTGGTTTCGCCAGTCACTTTAAAGACGGTAGCTTTAATTGATTTAGGCAGCTCGTCGCTGTTGGTGAACCATTCAGCATTGGCCCAGGATTCAACCACTTCTTTCGCCAGCGCATTACCGGCTTTCATTTTCTCTTCCACGTCGTGGAAAGCGTCGAACATTAAGATGGTTTCTTTCAGCTCTTTTGCCGCCAGTTCAGCCAGCTGAGAGTCATCCAGCAACTCCACCAACGTGACGATGTTGTAACCACCGTGCATGTTGCCCAGCAGTTTTACTGCGTATTCTTTGCTTACAACCGGACTTTCAATTTCGCCCTTAACTACGGCGCTTAAGAAGCCTGCTTTAACATAGGCAGCTTCATCCACACCCGGTGGCACACGCTCGGCCAGCAGCTCAACCAGAAAGTCTTCCTCGCCTGCTGGGGGATTTTTCAGTAACTCCACTAAATCGGCTACTTGCTCTGCGTTTAATGGCTTCGGAGGGATGCCTTCTGCGGCGCGCTCTTCTACGTGCTGACGATATTCTTTAAGCACTGATATTACCTCTCATTTGCTTGCATGAATTCTAGGCGGTTCATTAGTGCGGCGCATTATACGGATATTACTGTTAAATTCCCATGACACGGGGCTATAAAACAGATAATTCAGGGTATAAACAGGGTGAATGCGCCCGAGTTACGGGCGCGGTACTCTTTGCACTATGGCGTACATAACAGGTACGACAAACAAGGTCAGTACGGTAGCAAAGCCCAGGCCGAACATAATGACCGTTGCCATGCTGGCAAAGAAGTCGTCAAACAGCAGCGGTATCATACCCAAAATGGTGGTGGCTGCCGCCATTCCTACCGGACGAACACGACTAACCGCGGCATCACTCAACGCCTGGGTTGCTTCTTTACCTGCGTCCAACTCAGCATTAACCTGCTCCAGCAACACCACACCGTTTTTAATCAGCATGCCGGAAAGGCTGAGAAAGCCAAGTAACGCCATGAAGCCAAACGGTTTGTCCAGCAGCAAGAGTCCCACAGTCACACCAATTATGGAAAGCGGCACAGTCGTCCACAGCACAGCGGCCTGGCGAATGCTGTTAAACAACAGCACGGTAATAATAAACATCACCAAAAAACCAAATGGTAAGGCGTTGAATAAGGCCTTTTCAGCATCGCCTGAAACTTCGTGCTCACCTCCCCAATTGAGCTCATAGCCCAGGGGCAGTTCAATAGCTTCAATTTGCGGTTTCACCCGTTCAAAGACTTGAGCGGCGGTTTCATCACGCAATAAGTCATGGTCAGCCATTACAGTAAGAGTACGCTTTCTGTCTCGCCTCAGTATCAATGGGTCCTCCCACCTAACTCCAATGGAGCGTACGACCTGAGCTAACGGCACAAAGCGATCAAACACCGGACTGTAAATTTGCAGCTCTTGCCAATTATTAAGATCGACTCTCTCTGACTCTGGAGCTCGTTGAATAATAGGCAATAGATCGGTTCCGTCTCGGTATACACCTATCCGACGGCCCACAAAATTGGCACGCAAAAGGTTATTCACATCTTCTTTGGTTATACCGGCTCGGCGCCCGGCGGCTTCATCATACTCCGGCCGTAACAATTTAGTTTGATTTCGCCAGTCTGAACGGATGTTTACTGCACCTTCATCCCGATCTAATAAAGCTTGTGCTTTTTTGCTGAGTTGACGTAACACCTCAATGTCTGGACCTGAGAAGCGAGCTTCTATTTTGGCAGGCGTTGCCGGACCAATTTCAACACGAATCAATTTATCTTCGACATCGGGGTGTTCACTTCGAATTCTTTCCCTGGTGTCACGCATCAACGGTTCCATCGCTTCTTTATCTTCGACCCGAACGAGAAGTTGTGCGTAACTCTCATAACTTTTCTCTACCAGGTAGGTTAAGGTGAAACGCGGAGCGCCGCGCCCTACCGTTGTTGCAACTGAAGTGACTACCGGCTTTTCCAGAAGGTAGTCCTCTAAACGCTTAGAGTCTGCCTCGGTATGGCGAATATCTGTTCCCTGTGGATACCACAAGTCGACATAAAATAACGGCGTTGTCGAAGGTGGAAAAAATGACTGCTTGGCTTGTCCGAACCCAAGCACTGCCGCAACTAATAAAGCCAGCATAACAACCATGCTGATTATTCGATGGCGTAGGCAGGTCGATAAAACGGCTTTGTACCCTTTGTACACCGGGTGAGAAAAGGCATCATTTTTCTCGTCACCAATGTCTTTAGCCGAATATAGGCGGTCTGCCAAAAATGGAATGAGAGTAAGCGCAGTGAACCAACTGAGTAGCAGTGATATTAATAAAACCCAGAACAAGCTCCCCGCAAACTCGCCGGTCGCATCGGATGACAACCCAATAGGTGCAAAAGCAATAATGCCAATGACCGTCGCACCCAGCAAGGGCCACTGGTTTTGTCTTACAACACTGACGGCAGCATCGACTTTGCTTTTGCCCTTACGCATTGCCACCATAATACCATCAGCTATAACAATGGCATTATCGACCAGCATACCAAGGGAAATGATAAGTGCACCTAAGGAAACCCGCTGCAAATTTATGTTGGCTAGGTACATGAAAATAAAAGTACCCAGCACGGTTAGCAACAAAACTGTGCCAATTAAAAGCCCACTGCGGAATCCCATGGTCAGCAACAGCGCGATAATAACGATGGCGACAGCTTCGACTAAGTTCAGCAAAAAGTCGTCAACTGAATTCTCGACCTCATGTGGCTGATCGTAGATGCGATCAACCGACATACCTATTGGTTGTGCATACGACAACTCGTCCAGCCGTTTCTGAATGCGCTGACCCACTTCAACCACATTCACGTTATCGGAAAAAGAAACCGCAACCCAAAGTGCTGCCTGACCATTGTAACGCACTACGTGTGAGGGAATTTCTTTAGCCTCGCGGTAAATTGTCGCAACGTCGCGCAAATAAATACGTTCCTCAGCGCCGGGGTTACTGATAACTAGCTTCGACATGTCCTCAACGTTCGCAAACTCGCCACTAGTGGCAATACGCAAAGCTTCTTCGTTTATTGTTACCCGTCCAGCGTCGGCTACTGCATTCTGTGTCTGCAACAGACCCGCAATACGTTTAGGAGAAATACCCAAATTAGCCAGACGCGTGCGCGACACTTCTACTACAACCTGCTCCTGTTGTTCGCCGGCCAGCTTCACTTTGCCTACACCATCGACCAGTACCAGCTCTCGTCTTAAAAAATCAGCGTAACGCTCAATGTCTTTATAAGAGTAATCGGGGCCCGTTATCGCCATCATTACGCCATAGACATCGCCAAAGTCGTCTCGGACAATGGGTTCACCTGTACCTGGTGGTAACTGGTTTTTTACATCGTTAATTTTACGACGCAGTTCATCCCATATCTGATCGAGCTGTTCTGTACGATAAATACTCTTCATCTCAACCGTTATTTGCGACAATCCGGGCTTGGAAATAGAGCGCACGTTGTCGACGTAACTCAATTCTTGTATCGCGTCCTCCAGCCGATAGGTGACTTCTTCCTCTACTTGCTGCGCTGAAGCTCCGGAATAAGGCGTAATGACCATTGCCTGTTTTATGGTGAATTTGGGGTCTTCAAGGCGACCAAGCTGAGTCAGGGCAATTAACCCACCTATCAGCAAGATGAGAAACAACATCCAGCTAGTGGTTTTTCGCTCCATACTGTATTGAGCTATATTCATCACAGACCCCGTTCGCGTTGCCATTCACGAACTTGCTGGTTTTCTTCCAGCTGATGAACACCGGCTGTTACAATTTTTTCGCCGGGCTTCAGTCCATTCAGGAGTGTCAGGCCTTCGTTTGTCATTGGTCCAATAACCACCTTGCGCTTTTGTACGCGCATGTTGTCGTCAACCACCCAAACATAAGCCACATCATCAGTGTCCGTGAACACCGCTTTTGAAGGAACAACCATACCAATGTTTGATGAGCGTAAGACTTCATTTATATCCACAATGACTGTTGCCGTCATACCAGGCAATAAATTGATATCCTCAGGCTTTGGTAAGGTAAAGATCACTTCATAGGCATTTGTCGCCCTATCTGATTGCGAGTTCCACTCCTTTAAATGAGCTGGATAAGTGCTGTCAGGAGCCGCATCAAAGCGAACTTCTGGTTGATAGTCGGCTTGCCTTTTTACTTTGGCAAAGATGTTTTCGGGCACATTAATACTGATATCCAGAGCATTGCTTATCTGTAAGACAACGATGGGTTGCTTTGGCTGAATATTTTCATAATTCTCAACGGCCAATTTAGCGATAACACCATCAAAAGGTGCCGTTAACTTGGTGTAGCGCAAATTTGCTTTGGCGGTTTCGTAATTTGATTTTGCAACGGCTAGCTGCGATTCAATTTGATCGAACTGTCCCTCTGACATAACCCCTTGATTCACCAAAACCTTATTGCGTTCGTACTGCGATAATGCCAGTTCATATTGAGCTTTTGCCTGGTTTACCGCCAGTTGGTAATCGGTCGGATCGAGACGAGCAATTAAATCCCCCTTTTTTACCTCCGTGCCTGGCCGCCCCGGTAGTTCAATGATCTCGCCTGCTACCCGAAAAGTCAGCTGGGCCACTTTGGCCGCCTCGACCACCGCCGGAAATTCACGTAACCGCGGACCGTCAGCTTCAGTCACTTGCATGAGCCGCGCCGGGCGCGCTTGTTGAGTATCATTAACTTGTGCTTGTTCACTGCACGCCGCCATAACAACAGCGACCAGAGCGATAGAAAAAGGTTTCAGCCAGCGCATGAATTTTGGTCCGATATTTTCAGGGAAATTTAATTGGAATAAGTTTACCGTAAGTACAGTTACAGTTATATTGAATTAAAATTAAAAAGACAATCATAAAAACTTAATGAATTTATCTCACCTAAAAATGATGATCACCGTAGCTCATCTCGGCAGTCTGCAAAAAACAGCCGAGCAGCTCAACCGCACACAGTCTGCGGTGAGCATGGCGTTGAAAAAACTGGAAGAAAACGCAGGGTTTGCTTTGTTTAACCGTGCCGGTTACCGCTTAGAGCTTACCGAGCAGGGACGACATTTTTTACGCCAGGCAGAAGAAGTTGTGCGCCAGCAGCAACGTCTGCAGTCGCTGGCGGAAAAACTGAAGCACGGTGCCGAGCCCCTGCTGACGCTATGTTATGACCATACCTGTGACAGCAAACTCTGGATACCCAGTATTCAGCACATTCAACAACAATACCCAGCGACCGAACTGCACGTAGACGGCGAGTCGCAAATGCGGGCACTAAAACGTATCGATAACGGCAGCGCCGACTTAGCTTTGTGCCCCTGGCTACCCCTATTTCGCCAGTACGGTGACTTTGAAACTCTACCGGTGGCACCGTTTGAATTAACGGTGGTGATGTCATCCACGCTGATGAAAGAATTTGGCCGTGAGCCACAAAGCCGCCAAGATTTATTAGAGCTACCTATGCTGGTACCGCAGGATCTAGAGATAGGCATTAACCTGGACGCCGTGCTGCGTTTGCCTAGTCAGCAGCGCATAAGGGTAAATGAAGTGAATACGCAATTTGAATTGCTTGTCGCCGGTTTTGGCTGGGGCATTGTTCCCAGACACATTGCTCTGGAAGCTCTTGAGCAGGGCAAGTTGGTTGAGCTCAGCATTCCCGGATTCGTCCAGAAAGTGCGCCTGGAAATTCATTTGGTGCGCTCCGCAAACAGAACGCTGGGCCCGGCGGCTAATGCCATCTGGGAAAGTTTCGCCTGACATTTCATTTGGGGGAATTGCGCGCGTGACGATCACAGCACGTAGCCTGACACTTATGTCAGGTCGTAGCCTGATGTTCACATCAGGTGGGGTGCTTGGCGGGAAGCGAAATGCAAAATTGCGTCAGGTGCGGTGGCAGATAGTGGGCGCGCCCGACGGTTGCGGCGAGCTATTGAAGAGGTGTGCAGCGCCATGGATGGCGCTGCCCAAACCCTACAGGGATGTATTTACGGGCGCCCTCCTCAATGGTTCCTGCAACCTCCAGCGCTCGCTATATTCCACCTCACCTGACGTGAAAGTCAGCCTACGCACCATTATTTCCGAGCGAGATAGAACACGGCTGGGATCACCAGCATGGAAATTAGCGGAGCTAATACCATACCGCCCACCATGGGAGCGGCGATGCGCTGCATGACTTCGTTACCGACACCGCCGCCCAGCATTATCGGCAGCAGGCCGACGATAATGGTCAGCACGGTCATGGCTTTGGGTCGTACCCGCAACAACGCGCCTTCTTCTACTGCCGCTTTCAACTGACCTTTGTCGTATGCCACAGCTTTCCAGGCATTGTTTAAATACAACAACATGACCACGCCGAATTCCGCGGCAACACCGGCAAGAGCTATCATGCCGACAATAACCGCCAATGACAGGTTGTAATCCAGCAGATAAATCAGCCATAAGCTACCGGTTAATGCCAAGGGTAAGGTACCAATCACCAGTAATGCCTGCGGTAGCGAGCGGAAAGTCATGTACAGCAACAACAAAATAACCAACAGCGTCAGCGGAATGATCTCTTTTAAGTCACTTTCCACCTGCTGCATGGCTTTGTATTGCCCGGTCCAGCTCCAGTTATAACCTACCGGTATTTCCATTTTAGCCATAGCACCGCTGACTTGATTAATGTAGTCGCCGACCGTGATGCCTTTCGCTGGTTCAATAAAGATCCAGCTGCTTAAGCGGGCGTCTTCGCTTTTCAGCATAGCTGGGCCCTGAGTCACCTGAATGTCAGCAACATCCGATAACGTCAGCCATTGTCCGGAGGCCGATTTTACCGGCAGAGTTTTTAGCTTCTCGATATGGTCGCGTTGCTCCCGGGGATAACGCAGATTAATAGGAAAACGCTCATTGCCCTGCACCGATGTCGCAATATTGGCTCCACCAATGGCGTACTGAATATGATCGTGAATGTCGCTTTGGCTAATGCCGTAACGGGCCGCTTCACGCAGTTTCGGCTCCACTTCGATATAACGTCCACCACCAGAGCGTTCTGCGATGACCGAGCCTGTCGCTTCTTGTTCAGAAAGCGTCTCTTCAATACGGGTAGCCAGCGTTTCTATTTCACGAAAGTCACTACCGCTGACTTTAATAGCCAGCGGGGTTTTAACACCGGTTGCCAGCATCTCAATGCGAGTACGAATGGGCTGAACCCAGGCGTTGGTCACGCCGGGTATCTGCACCCGTTCATCCAACTCAGCGATAATGTCGTCCACTGTTACTCCCTCACGCCATTCGCTTTCGGGTTTGAGGGTAATGCTGGTTTCTATCATCGTCATTGGTGCCGGATCGGTAGCAGTGTCAGCACGACCGACTTTACCAAACACACGCTCAACCTCGGGCTGCTCTGCAATGAGTTTATCGGTTTGCTGTAACAACTCACCGGCGCTTTCAACACTGATACCCGGCAGTGTGGTCGGCATGTACATGAGGTCACCCTCATGCAGCGGCGGCATCAGCTCGTAATTGAGCTCTTTATACGGGTGCCAGGCAGAAGCTGTGATTAGAAGGGCCAGCACAATAATGGTTTTAGGGAACTTAAGTGTAAAAGCCAGCAGTGGACGGTAAAGGGCAATTAAGCCGCGCGACAACCAGTTCTTTTCTTCGGCGGGTATTTTGCCTCGCACCAACAACGCAATAAGTACCGGTATCAGCGTTACCGCAATAATCGCGGCGGCGGCCATTGCCAGAGTTTTGGTATAGGCTAAGGGTTCGAACAGACGCCCTTGCTGGCCTTGCAGCACAAACACCGGAACAAAACTGACAGTAATGACCAACAACGAGAAGAATAGGGATGGGCCCACTTCACGACAGGCCTCATTAACGATTTTCAGCCGCGCAGAGCCTTTAGCGACTATCTGATGCCGTTCCTGATAGTTCTGCAGATGCTTATGGGTGTTTTCGATCATGACAATGGCGGCATCCACCAGCGCGCCAATGGCAATGGCGATCCCCCCCAGGCTCATAATGTTGGCGCTGATACCCAGCATGTTCATTACCCAGACAGCGAACAGGACTGATAGCGGCAAACTGATAATGGCCACCACCGCTGAGCGTGCGTGCCAGAGAAACAAAATGCACACCACAGCAACAAAAAACATTTCTTCTATCAGCTTGGTTGTGAGGTTGTCTGTCGATGCCTGAATCAGGCTTGAACGGTCATAGGTCGGAACTACCTTAACGCCCTCGGGCAGGCCTTGCTTCAACTCTTCCAGTTTGTCTTTAACTGCGGCAATGGTTTGTAGGGCATTTTCGCCATGACGCATGACCACAATACCACCCACGACTTCGCCGTCGCCATTGAGCTCGGTAATACCACGACGTACCTGGGGTCCAATACGAATATCCGCCACTTCCTCCAACAACACAGTACCCTGCTGCTCTGAGGTGAGCGGCAAGGGAATTTTGCGAATGTCTTCGACACTTTTCAAATACCCCAGGCCGCGCACCATGTATTCAGCTTCGCCCATTTCAACCACAGAGCCGCCCACTTCGTTATTGGCCTGCTGAATGCTTTGCTTTACCTGATTCAGGGTAAGGTTATAACGATGCAAGGCTTCCGGCTGCAGCACCACTTGGTAGGTTTCAACCATACCGCCGACGGTGGCAATTTCTGCTACCCCCTGCACACTTTGCAGTTCCTGTTTTAAAAACCAGTTTTGCAGGCGGGTTAGCTCGCCCAGGTTGAGCTGGTTGGTTTCGTCGACCAATGCGTATTGATACACCCAGCCAATACCGGATGCATCGGGGCCTAACTCCGGCCGAACCTGGTCCGGTAGCTGGCTTTGTGCTTGATCCAGGTACTCGTTCACACGGCTTCTGGCCCAGTAAGGGTCGGTACCGTCTTCAAAAATAACGTAAACGTAGGAGTCGCCGAAGAACGAGAAACCGCGTACGGAGGTGGCTTTAGGTACGGACAGCATCACACTCGAAAGCGGATACGTCACCTGCTCTTCCACTACCGCCGGCGCTTGTCCCGGGTAATTGGTTTTGACGATAACCTGAACTTCCGACAAGTCCGGTATTGCGTCCAGTTTGGTCTGCTGCAGCGACTGCCAGGCCCAGAAAGCCAGACCCAAGAACAGCAGTAACACCATCCACGAGTTGCGTATGGAGGTTTCGATGATACGAGCTAACATAAAACCTCCTAGTGGTTATGTTGTGGCGCAGGAGCGTCGTCGCGGCTATTCAGTCCAAGCCCTTGCAAGCTGGCCTCGGAATCCAAAAGGAACTGACCCGAAGTCACCACTGACTCACCTTCCTGCAGACCTTCTTCAATGGCAATTTCGTTACCAACCCTGAGACCGGTAGTTACTTCACGCACTTCAAATTCGCGCTCACCGAATTTAACCACCACACGATTATTCATGCCTGTAACAATTAAGCTGGCAACCGGCACAACCACAGTGTCTTTTACTGGCTTTAGTTCAATATGCGCCGTTGCCCATAAACCTTCGCGTAGCCGGTCAATGGAGTCGTTAACCGGAATGCGTACTTTGATGGTCTGGGTTACCGGGTCAACTTGTGGATAAATGTAGTCAATGGTGTTCATCCATTGGCCGCCGGGAAAGTGCTCAGAAGAAATATGTGCCATTTGCCCGGTTTTTAACTGTTTGCTGTAACGCGCCGGGACATCGGCAAAGAACCACAGCTGATTGTCCTGAGTCAGGGTCAGTAATTTTAGACCGGGTGAAACGTACATGCCTTCCTGAATATCCAGGCTGGTAATATAACCGGACTCAGGTGCGTAATAGTCCACCACATATTCGGTTTCGCCACCTTGCTCCAGCGCTTTAATCTGTGCTTCAGTCATGCCTAGCAACCTCAGACGCTGCTGCCCGCGGCGTTTAAAGCTTTGCTGACGGTCACCGTTGCGGATATCTGAGAGTGAATCAAGTAACTGCAGGTAGTCGTCCTGTGCCACAACCAAGTCCGGTGCGTACAGACTGTAGAGTTTGTCGCCCTTCTCCACCCACTGACCTTCAACGTCGGCGTGCAGTTCTTCTACCCAGCCTTCTGCACGACTATGGATATGCCGCTGCGCAGATTCCTGCCAGCGCACCTGAGCCTGCGCCATGAGTTGCGGCTGTAAGTCTTTGCGAACTGCTTTTGCGGTGGTTACCCGAATGGCCTGCTGACTCGACTCTGACACGGTGAAGCTTTTTTCACTTTTGGCCTCACTCTCATTAGCCTCGCCCTTTTCATCATGCCCGGCGTGGTCCTGTTTAGGCTCTTTCTTAACCAGATCCATACCGCAAATTGGGCAGGTTCCCGGCTCGTCACGAACCACCTGGCTGTGCATAGGGCAGACGTATTCGGTGCTCTGCTCGAACGGATTTTGATTTTCTGAATGATTATGATTGTGTTCCTGAGCCAAAGTTAGCAATGGGATCAGGATGAATATAGCTATCCAATAACGCATGGTATTTCCTCGAAAACGGTTTAAGACGTAAAAACTGGGCTTAAACTGCGTGTTTCGGCGGACGTATCAGCGTGTCAGTAATAACCGGAAGATTTGAATAAAGGGGGTCGGCAGCGTGCGTGGATTCCGCCGGCGAAAGTTGTTTAAACGGATTTATCAACGCAAGTTGACCGGCACAATGTTGTTCGCACTGCTGGCAAAAAGAGCTTTCGCTGTCGCAGTTCGACTGTTCCATCGACCTATCGGACTCATCACAGCAGTCATGCTGTGGCATATCATGAGGTAGTGAAGCACTAACGGTGTCTGACATCGGCATAGCATGAACTGCTGGTGAAGAGTAACTCCCCACCAGCAATGCTGTAACCAATATCCAGATGACCGTTAGTGTTTTCATAGCCCGCTATACTACCAGATAGTAACGCGGTTTTCAGGTGCAACGTACAATTCGTCACCTTCTTCAACATCAAAGGCTTCGTAAAACGCCGGAACGTTCACAACGGTACCGTTGACTCGATACACCGCTGGTGAATGCGGGTCACTCATAACCTGCTCGCGAATCGCGTCTTCGCGATACTTGCCACGCCATACCTGAGCCCAGCCAATAAATACGCGCTGTTCACCGGTAAAGCCATCAAGAACTGGCGCTTCTTCGCCGTCTAATGACATTTTGTACGCTTCGTACGCAATTGTCAGGCCGGCTAAATCGCCAATATTTTCGCCCAGAGTCAGGTCGCCGTTAACGTTAAGGCCGTCGATAGGTTCGTACTCGCTGTACTGTGCAGACAATTGCTGAGTCCGTTCCTCGAACGCTTTTTTATCCGCATCGGTCCACCAGCTTTGCAGGTTACCGTCGCCATCGTATTTAGCACCCTGGTCATCAAAACCGTGTCCCATTTCGTGACCGATTACCGCACCGATACCACCGTAGTTAACCGCCATTTCGGCGTCCATATCAAAGAATGGAGGCTGCAGAATGCCGGCCGGGAATACGATTTCGTTACGTACTGGGCTGTAGTAAGCGTTGACGGTTTGCGGCGTCATTCCCCAGTCTTCTTCATCAACAGGACCGCCAATTTTGGCAATTTCTTCCTGATAATTGAACTCAGCGTAAGCTTTGTAGTTAGCAACTAAGTCAGTTGACGAAATTTCCAGTTCGCTGTAGTCACGCCACTTGCTTGGATAGCCTACTTTCGGATCAAACTTTTCCAGCTTCTCTAAGGCTTTTTCTTTGGTTTCGTCCGTCATCCATTCCAGGTTGCGAATAGATTGACCGTAAGCATCACGCAGGTTTTCAATCAAACCTTCCATTTTCTCTTTCGCTTCTGGCGGAAAGTACTCTTTAACGTAAACCTGACCCAGCACTTCACCTAATACGCTATTGGTTGCGTCTACTGCACGTTTCCAGCGAGGTTCCTGCTCTGGCGTACCACGTAAGGTTTTTCCATAAAATTCAAAACGACGCTGGCTGATGTCTTCGCTCAGCGCAGAAGCGTACTCGTTCACCAGACGGAAACTTAAATAGTCTTTCCAGGCCTGTAAATCAACGTCGTTAAATAATTCACCAAACTCTTCAAAGTAAGATGGCTGACGAATTACCATTTCTTCAACGTCAGATAAGTCGGACGTATCAATGAAACGTTTGAAATCAAAGTCTGCCAACATGTCAGCAACTTCATCGGCTGATTTTTTATTATAGGTTTTATTCGCATCGCGGCTTTCTACGCGGCTCCACTGAATATCAGCCAACTGAGTCTCTAATTTAAGAATACGCTCCGCGGCGTCATCGGCATTTTCAACGCCGACCATTGTCAGAATGTCCTCGGCGTATTCCTGGTAAGCGTCACGAAACTCTTCAAATTTTTCGTCGTCTTTCAGGTAATAATCGCGGTCCGGCAGACCAAGGCCTGACTGTGAAACATACATCGCGTTAATTTGTGGGTCTTTTGCATCCGGGTAGACATAAAAGCCAAATGGAATTGAAACGCCACCACGGAACATGCGTGCCATATGTTCGGCAACTGAGTCATAGTCTTCCAGTGCCTGAATAGCGTCTAAGTCGCTCGCAATTGGCTTTGCGCCCAGCTCGTTAAGCGTTTCAACATCCATATAAGCGTTGAAGAAGTCGCCAATTTTACGCTCGTTTGTGCCTGGTTCAGGGTTGGAAGAGGCAGCTGATTCAATGATGTCGCGTAAGCGCTTCTGATTTTGTTCACGCAAATCGAAAAACGAACCTACCGATGAACGGTCAGAAGGAATTTCTGTTTTATCAATCCAGGTACCGTTTACATAACGGAATAAGTCGTTCTGCGGTTTAACGCTGTGATCAAAGTTCTCAAGTACAACGCCCGAGCTCAGTTCTTGTTTTGCTTCTTCGGCTTGCTGGGTTTGTTTTTTTGACTCTTCCTGTTGCGGAGAACAGGCGCCCAGAGTTAATGCCATAGATACGCCAAGCGCTACAGCGGTTAATTTTTTCATCGGTTATTACCCTTTCTTTAGTGTTCGTTATTTTAACCCCACTAAACTAGCGCATTGTGAAATTCAGCGCAAAAAAAACGGCTGCATTCGCGATGAATGCAGCCGTTTTACCGATGATTTATCGTAACAAAATGTTACTTCTTCTTTTTCGCCTTAGGATTCGGCATATCGGTAATTGAACCTTCATGAAGTTCTGCGGCTAAGCCAACAGATTCATGCAAGGTTGGGTGTGCGTGGACCGTCAGCGCGATGTCTTCTGCATCACAGCCCATTTCAATGGCAAGGCAAACTTCACCCAGCAATTCACCGGCGTTAGTACCACACATGGCACCACCGATAATGCGATTGCTCTTATCAAAGATAAGCTTGGTCATGCCTTGCTGTGCGTTTGACGCAATAGCGCGGCCCGAAGCTGACCAGGGGAAAGTCACTGCATCGTATTCGATGCCCTGTTCTTTCGCTTCTTTCTCAGTAACACCGGCCCATGCAACTTCTGGATTGGTGTACATGATAGAAGGAATCACTTTCGGTTCGAAGAAGTGCTTCTTACCAGAGATGACTTCTGCCGCCACATGCGATTCATGTACCGCTTTGTGCGCCAGCATAGGCTGACCGACGACATCGCCAATAGCGAAAATGTGGTCTACGTTAGTGCGCATCTGGCTGTCCACTTTGATAAAGCCACGGTCGTCAACGTTCACGCCGGCTTTGTCGGCGTCAATCTTATTACCATTTGGTGCACGGCCTACAGCTACCAGAACCGCGTCGTATTTGACCGGATCTTTTGGCGCTTTATCACCTTCAAAGGTGACGTAAACACCGTCTTTTTTCGCTTCAACGTTGGTTGCTTTAGTGCTTAACATCACGTTTTCAAAGCGGCCTTTGATCTGTTTGTTGAAGTTTTTAATGATGTCAGCGTCAGCTGGCGGTACTAACTGATCGGTCATCTCAACGACATCAACTTTAGATCCCAGAGAGGCGTATACCTGGCCCATCTCCAGAGCGATGATACCACCACCTAATAACAACATTTTCTCAGGAATTTCTTTCAGTTCCAGTGCGTCGGTGGAATCCCATACGCGGTCGTCGTCATGTGGAATGAACGGCAATTTAATGGCTTGAGAACCTGCAGCGATAATAGCGTTATCAAATTTAACTTCGGTTTCGCCGTCGTCGCCTTCAACTTTAATGGTGTTGCTGCCGGTAAATTTGCCGTAACCGTTAACCACTTTTACCTTGCGCATTTTTGACATCTGGCCAAGGCCACCGGTTAACTGGCCAACCACTTTTTCTTTGTGTTTGCGCAGTTTATCCAGGTCAATTTTTGGCTCGCCAAACTCAATACCTTCTTCCGCCAAGTGCTGAGCTTCTTCAATGTGCTTGGTCATATGCAGCAATGCTTTTGACGGAATACAGCCAACGTTCAGGCAAACACCGCCTAAGGTGCTGTAACGCTCAATCAAAACAACGTCCAGACCCAAGTCAGCCGCACGGAAAGCTGCTGAATATCCGCCCGGGCCCGAACCTAACACCACTACCTGTGTTGTAATTTTGTCGCTCATGTTAACCCCTTTTTTGTCACAGCCAGTTGAGCCACCGGCTGCGCTCAGTCAACGCTAAATGTGACGCTATTGTAGCGCGAATTTTTTCGTATTTCCTACCCCAATTGGTGCTTAAAGCACCAATTTGCGGATATCTCCCAGTACACCACTTAAATAGGCGGTGAAACGCGCGGCCTCAGCACCATCAATGACACGGTGATCATAGGACAGCGACAATGGCAGAGTCAGGCGTGGTTCAAACTCTTTGCCGTTCCATTTCGGTTTCATCTCGTTACGAGAGACCCCAAGAATGGCAACGTCGGGAGCATTCACGATAGGTGTAAAGGCTGTACCGCCAATACCACCCAAGCTGGAAATTGAGAAGCACCCGCCTTGCATATCGGTTGCTTTCAACTTACCGTCACGCGCTTTCGAGCTAATTTCCACCAGCTCTTCCGAGAGTTCGTAAATGCCTTTTTTGTCGACATCACGAATAACCGGAACCACCAGACCATTTGGCGTATCAACCGCCACGCCAATGTTCACGTACTTTTTCATGTACAGTGACTCACCGGATTCTGACAAAGACGAATTAAAGGTCGGGAACTCTCGCAGGCCTTTGGCACACGCTTTCAAAATAAACACTAACGGCGTTATCTTGAAACCCAAATCTTTCTTCTTAGCTACTTCGTTTTCTGACTTACGGAAGTTTTCCAGCTCAGTTATGTCGGCCTCATCGAACTGCGTTACGTGAGGGATAGTCACCCAGTTACGGTGTAAGTTAGGTCCAGATTTACGCTGAATGCGCGACAACTGAACTTCTTCCACTTCACCGAACTTGCTGAAGTCGACCTTCGGCGGATCAATTACCTGCAATCCACCGCCGCCCTGGCCAGTTGCGCCCGCAACGGCTTTCGGACGAGAGAGCTCGTATTTAACGAAATCTTGTACGTCTTCTTTCAGTATACGGTCTTTAGGACCTGAACCTTTAACTTGCGATAAGTCGACACCAAACTCACGCGCGACACGGCGTACCGCAGGCGACGCATGAAGAACACCTTCTTTACGGTCGCTACGCTGGCTTGGGTGATCAGGCACCGGAGGCTGGCGTTCACTGCTTGGCTTAACGCTGCTGCCACTGTCTTTCTCTTTGTCTTTTTTCTGGTCTTTGTCGTCAGACTTTTTATCCGACTTATCTGATTCTTTACCGGAGTCTTCACCAGATTCTGATTTCTCTTCTTTCGCTGAGTCTTCCTCTTCAGCTTCAGAGTCATCAGCGCCACCAGAAACTTTCAGCTTGGCAATAACCGAGCCCTGCGACACCTTGTCGCCGACTTCAACCAGCATTTCTTCAATTTCACCGTCTTCCGGGCAAGGCACATCCATGGTGGCCTTATCGGTTTCTAGTGTAATTAAACCGTCTTCAGCAGACACTGAATCGCCTTTGGACACCAGAATTTCGATGATTTCAACATCTTCTTCATCACCAATATCCGGCACTTCCACGTCTATGACTTTGCTGCTACCACCAGAAGATTTTTTCTCAGATTCAGAGTCTTTGTCTTTCTCCTCTTCCTCTTTCTCTTCCGATTCTTCAGCCTCGTCATCGGCTTCTTTATCGTCGCTTTCTTCCTCGTCGGCTTTATCGCTGGCTTCTTCAGAGTCTTCACTGTCAGAGTCATCCGACTCTTCCGAGTCACCGGAAGCTTCGATCATAGCCAGCACGTCGCCTTCACTGATGGTATCGCCAACTTTTACTTTCAGCTCGGTAATTTTACCGCCTGAAGATGCCGGAATATCCATGGAAGCTTTGTCACTTTCGACAGTGACGATACCGTCTTCCTGCTCAACGGTATCGCCTTCACTGACCAAAATTTCAATAACTTCTACTTCTTCGCCGCCCACGTCGGGGACTTTGAGTTCGATTTGATCGGCCATCTCAGTACCTCCTTATGCTAAACGCGGGTTCAGCTTGTCAGTGTCGATATCGTAGTCTTTGATAGCTTTAGCTACCACTTTCTTATCGATATCACCTTGGTCTGCCAGCTCTTTAAGTGCTGCAACCACAATATAATGCGGATTCACTTCAAAGTGCTTACGCAAGTTAGCGCGGCTGTCTGAGCGTCCAAAGCCGTCAGTACCTAATACCCGGTAAGAGGTTGGTACCCAGGCACGAACCTGATCAGCGTACAACTTAACGTAGTCAGTTGCTGCTACTGCCGGTCCTTTTGCCTTTTTCATGACTTGCGTAATGTAGGCTTCTTTTTCTTTCTTCTCAGGATTCAGCATGTTCCAGCGGTCAGTATCCAGACCGTCACGTGCCAGCTCATTGAATGAAGTTACGCTGTAAACCGTTGAGTTCACGTCATACTCTTCAGACAAGATTGTCGCGGCTTCACGTACTTGCTGCAAAATGGTGCCACTGCCTAACAACTGAACGTCGCCTTTGGCCTTATTCTTGGCCTTCACTTTATCCAGTTCGTAAATACCTTTGATGATGCCTTCTTCGACACCTTCCGGCATTTCAGGTTGATGGTAGTTTTCATTCATTACAGTGAGGTAATAGAAAACATTCTCCTGGTCGCCAAACATGCGTTTCAGGCCATCGTGCACGATAACTGCAATTTCATAACCGTATGTCGGATCATAGCTAATGCAGTTTGGCACCGTGCCAAAGTGAACCATGCTGTGTCCGTCCTGGTGCTGCAGACCTTCACCGTTAAGCGTTGTGCGACCGGCAGTACCTCCGACCAGGAAGCCGCGGGTCTGACTGTCACCTGCGGCCCAGACTAAGTCACCGACTCGCTGGAAACCGAACATTGAGTAGTAAATGTAGAACGGAATCATCGGCTCGTTATTTAACGAGTAACTGGTACCCGCTGCAATCCAGGACGCCATAGCACCGAGTTCGTTGATGCCTTCCTGAATCACCTGGCCTTTTTTATCTTCACGATAATAGGCAACCTGGTCTTTATCCTGCGGCGTGTATTTCTGGCCATGGTGCGAATAAATACCCACCTGACGGAACAAGCCTTCCATACCAAAGGTACGAGCTTCATCCGGAATAATTGGCACAATACGTTTACCAATTTTCTTGTCTTTCAGCAGCGCTGTCAGTACACGAACAAAGGCCATAGTTGAGGAAATTTCACGATCCCCTGAACCTTTCAGAACCGCATCAAAAGCTTTCAGTGCGGGCAGCTCAAGCTCAACATCGCTTTCCGGACGACGCACTGGCATATAACCACCGAGCTTCTCGCGACGCTCGTTCAAATACTTCATTTCATCGCTGTCGTCGTCAAACTTGTAGTAAGGCAGGTCTTCCAGCTCTTTGTCTTCAAACGGGATATTGAAACGGTCACGCATGTGCTTAACCGCGTCTAAATCCATTTTCTTAACCTGGTGGGCAATGTTTTTACCTTCGCCCGCAGCACCCATGCCATAACCTTTTACGGTTTTCGCTAAAATAACCTGTGGCCGACCTTTGGTATTAGCGGCTTTATGGTACGCCGAGTAGACTTTTACCGGGTCATGCCCGCCACGGTTTAAGCGCCAGATGTCTTCGTCAGACAAGTTGGCGACCATTTCTTCGGTTTCAGGGTACTTACCAAAAAAGTTTTCACGGGTGAACTTGCCACCTTTGGCTTTAAAGTTCTGGTAATCACCGTCAACGGTTTCTTCCATTAACTGCTGCAATTTACCTTCGGTGTCGCGGTACAACAGCGGATCCCAGTAGCGCCCCCAGATAACTTTAATCACTTCCCAGCCGGCGCCATGGAAGTTACCCTCCAGTTCCTGAATGATTTTACCGTTACCACGTACCGGCCCGTCTAAGCGCTGCAGGTTACAGTTAATAACGAAAGTCAGATTGTCCAGCTCCTCGCGAGCAGCCAGACCAATAGCACCTAAGCTTTCTGGCTCATCGGTTTCACCGTCACCTAAGAAGCAGTAAACACGTTGTTTTGAACAGTCTTTAATGCCACGGTCAGTCAGGTACTTAAGGAAGCGGGCTAAATAGATAGCCTGAATTGGGCCTAAGCCCATAGAGACCGTCGGGAACTGCCAAAAGTCCGGCATTAAGTTCGGGTGCGGATAAGAAGGTAAGCCTTTACCGTCGACTTCCTGACGAAAGTTATTCAATTGCTCTTCGGTCAAACGTCCTTCAATGAAGGCCCGGCCGTAGATACCAGGTGACACATGCCCCTGGATAAACAGGAAGTCACCACCATCGTCTTCATTTGGCGCACGGAAGAAATGGTTAAAGCCAACATCGTATAACATCGCCGAAGAAGCAAAACTGGCAAGGTGGCCACCTAACTCTTCGCCTTTTTGCGATGCACGCAACACCATCATGGCGGCATTCCAGCGAATGGCTGAACGAATGCGCGATTCCAGCGTCTGGTTACCCGGCATAGTGGGTTCCTGACTGGCAGGAATGGTATTCAGATATGCCGTGGTTGGCTTATACGGTAAATAAGCGCCATTGCGACGAGCTTTGTCGACCAGTTGTTCTAACAGATAGTGCGCTCTTTCCGGGCCTTCAGCCTCAAGCACCCCCTCAAGAGCGTCTAACCACTCTTGAGTTTCCTGCTGGTCGACATCTTTGTTTAATTCTTCACTCATAGCTATTCCTTACCTTTTTATCAATTCAGGAACGTCGTAGCGAACGTTGAATGCGTGACTGTTCTTTGCCTAAGTTTAACAATGTCTGTTCAATATAGGCTAAATGTTGATGACACGCATCCCGCGCTTGCTCCGGTTTACCGGCAACAATGGCACTAACCAGCTGCTGACGGTGTTGATTCAGTTTTCCCAGCAAGTCGTCACGACCCGCCAGTATTTCCAGGTTCTGCCTAATATTTTCGGCCAGTAATTCCTGCATGCCATGAATGACATGCAACAAAATAACGTTGTGCGAAGCCTCGGCAATGCGGTGGTAAAACTCCACTATTGCGTTGACCTGATCGTCGATACTGTTAGCCCGGCTATTCTCTAAGTCTTTTATACTCTCGGAAATCCGATCCAGATCGGCGTCGGTGCCTCTTAACGCCGCATAAAAAGATGAGATGCCCTCCAATGCATGACGGAACTCAAGCAAATCAAATTGCGACTCTGGGTGTTTGGCCAGTAACTCAAATAAAGGTTCGGTCAGTTGCTCATTCATGCTGTTAATAACATAAGTGCCTCCGCCCTGCCGACGCTCTAAAACACCTTTTGCTTCCAGTTTTTGAATGGCCTCACGCAACGATGGCCGTGACACATTGAACTGCTGAGCCAACTGACGTTCTGACGGAAGTTTTTGCCCGGCACCGAGCCGCCCATCCACGATCATCTGCTCAAGATGAGCGACAATAGTGTCAGATAATTTCGTTTGTTTTATGGGTAAATCCGGCATAACGGTAAATTGGTCAGACCAAATGATGCGGTTATTCTAAATCATTTACCCACTGAGCCCAAATTTTTCTCAGCTGGTACAACCTCTAGTTTACCCAACCCGTTAAGGTTAAGGCGGCAATAACACACACCCAGAAAACCTGCTGGCGACGCATTAAGCGCAACTGACAAGCAATGTGCTCGGTTCTGTCGTCGGGATGCTGAGGGCTGTCTTCTGCTTTGCTGGCGACATTAAAAAGCAGTTTATCCGGATCGGTCTGCGGGTTCAGACAGTGCTTGGCCCAAACCGGAAACGCCCGTGAAAAATGCCCCACAATTAATAAGCCAAACCCGGCTAAGCGAGCCGGAACCCAGTCTGCGAACCACATAAATTGCTGCCAGGGTTTAGCCGATTTCTGTTTATTTATTAATTGCTTCTCGGCATAACGCAGACTGGCGTATACCAGAGCGCCAAAACTGCCAAACAGCACAAAATAAAACATCACCGCAATATATTGCCGATAATTGATCCAGATTAACGTGTCACTTAACTGTTTTGGCTGATGATGCCCGGCAAATTCACTTAATGCCTGTTGATGTTCATTTACCTGTTGTTCATCGCCTCGGTTTGCCGCTTTTAAATACGCTTTATAGCTTTTGCGGGCGGGCTGGCAATTCATTGCCAGCAGTAAAGACAAAATACTGACAATGAAGGTGACCATCAGGTTGTCCAGCAACACCACCAAAAAGCCGACAGCCAAAGCAGGAACCAGCAGGCGAACCAGTTGCAGTGGCTCACTTTCCCACTTTTCGTTTGTCAGCCGTGCCGCACTCCAGTGTTGCCAGCGTTCCAGAAAAAACGACCAGTGCAAAAAGGCCGGGCTGTGATACAAACGCTCAACGCTTAAAGCAATCAGCAACGCAATGAGAACCATTCATGACTCCTTATAAGGCATTTAAATAGGTTTGCCAGTCAAATTCACTGCCCGGGTCCGTTTTACGACCCGGGGCGATATCCTGATGGCCGACAATACGCCGGCGGTTTAGATTGGGATAAGTACCGATTAACGCCTTAGTGACTGCAATTAATTGTTCGTATTGCTCTTGAGTATAAGCACTGTGGTCGGTTCCTTCGAGTTCAATACCTATACTGAAATCGTTGCATCGTCTGCGCCCGCAATAACGGGACATACCGGCGTGCCAGGCACGTTTATCAAAAGGCACGTATTGCTCCAGCGTACCGTCCCGGCGGATCACACAATGGGCCGACACCCTCAGCCCTTTCAGGATAGCAAAGTCCGGGTGCGCATCGGGTTCCAGGTCGCCCATAAACAACTGGCGAATATAAGGTGTACCATATTGCCCTTCCGGCAGGCTAATACAGTGAATGACCAGCAGACTGACTTCAGCGCTTTGTGGGCGCTCATCGTAATGCGGGGACGGATGCTGCGCCGCAGTCGTTATTTTATGATTTTTTATCGGGTCGCTTTTCACAGGCTCAACAAAACGGTAAAGTTTGCCCCCTAGTATCCGTATTGTCTGTTAAAAGGTAAAGCCATCTATGAGCCAGCCCGAGCTGCAACTTGCTATTCAGGACGGTGTGCGCGCCGCATTGAAAGAAGATTTATTCGGCGAAGATGCCCGTTTAGATATTACTGCGCAACTGATCCCGGAACAAAGCCAGTCCCGTGCCAGCATTATTACCCGTGAAGACGCTGTCATTTGTGGTTGTGCCTGGGTTGAACAGGTGTTTCGCCAAATGGGAAATCAGGTGGAAATTGAATGGCTGGTCAAAGACGGCGATAAGGTAAAAGCCAATACGGAGCTGTGCCGCTTAAAGGGCCCCAGCCGTATTTTGCTGACCGGTGAACGCACGGCACTTAACTTTTTACAGACGCTATCTGCTACCGCGACCACCACTTATCACTACAGCAAATTGCTCGACGGTTATAAAACGAAACTACTGGACACCCGAAAAACCCTGCCTGGTATGCGTTTAGCACAGAAATACGCGGTGCGCTGCGGTGGCGGTGTGAACCACCGCATTGGTTTATTTGATGCTTACCTAATTAAAGAAAATCACATTTTTGCCTGTGGTGGCATTGCTCAGGCTGTAGCTACAGCAAGACGCCTGAACCCGGGTAAAACGGTGGAAGTTGAAGTTGAGAGTTTGGATGAATTCGCACAGGCCCTGAAGGCCGGAGCCGACGTCATTATGCTGGATAACTTCAGTATTGAAGACATTCAGCAGGTGGTACAGCAAAACCATGATAATGCCGGGCACAACGCGCAACTGGAAGTCTCGGGTAATATCACCGATGAGCGTTTGCCGGAACTGGCTGCCACCGGCGTTGATTTTATCTCCTCCGGCGCTTTGACAAAGAACGTCCAGGCAATTGATTTATCAATGAGAATTTCAGAAGATAGCTAAAAAATGATCATAGATAGCCAATAACTTACAGAAAAATAGAATTTACTAATTCGCTCGGGTGAACCACAGTTCTGCTGTTCTTAAACAGGGAGCTGAATTATGCAGGAAGTACATTTTCACCGTTTGCCCGTTCGTCGTTTATCCGTTCTTCGTTTTCCAGGTAAGGGTTTTAGTCTTATTGAGATGATGGTCGTGGTGGCCATCATTGCCATCCTCTCGGCCATTGCCGTTCCGTCGTACACCTATTACACCCAGCAGGCCAAAGTCAGTAAAGCCTTAGCCCATGCTCAGCCGTTACAGTTGGGTATCGCTTTATGCTGGCAAATTGAGGGGCAGTTAAACCAATGCAATCAGGCCGGAAATAAAGGCATTCCCGGCTTATCGTCACCTTTACCCGATGAGCTCAGTGATCTCAGTCTGACCGAATCAGCCGCGGTGCGCTTAACTCTTAACTCGGTGAGTATTAACAATCAGCCACTGCAAATTGAACTGACACCCAACGCCACGAATACGCATTTAGACTGGAGCGTTTCCTGTTCCGATTACAGCGAAATGCGCTCAGTGGTGCAAAACTGTGAACAGCAGGTAAGCTACTAATGACTGATTTCGCCTGTTGTTCACTCACCCACCTGCCCGGGCAGATGAGTTCGTCGGAGAATGAGCACGACCCTTTTCTGCAGCAACATGGTTTGCTGCTGTTTGCTCAGGGGAAAACATGGCTCATTTTAGTACAACAACCCGGATTTGCACCGGTCGACGAGGTATTGCTCAGCTTTTACAGTGATAAAAAAGTATTGCTGATTCGTGGCAAAGGCAAGCGACCCGGTATTCAACTGCCAAAGGACTCGGCTATCGAGTACGTTAATCAACTGCTGCTCTATTGCTCAGAGAGAGGGTTATCTGACCTGCATCTGCAACCTCTGAATCAAGGTGTTGTTGTCAGAGGCCGCGAAGCCGGACAGCTGCGCCGTTTAGATTTTATTCCGCGAGAGTTCGCACAGCAGATTTATTCGCGCATTAAAGTGCAGGCCAACCTTGACTTAACCGAGCAACGTCAGCCTCAGGACGGACGCTTGTCGGTGCAATCCGGTGATAATATGCAACTGGAATTCAGATTAAACTGCTGTCCGGTTATCGGTGGAGAAAAACTGGTGCTGCGGTGCTTACAGCCCACACGCAACATTCCCCCCTTACAGCAAACTGGGCTGCTGGAACAACAGTATCGTTGGTTTGCCCGCTGTTTAGGTCAGAAGCAAGGCTTAATTCTGGTGACCGGCCCAACCGGTAGCGGTAAAACTTCCACGTTGTACAGCGCAATTAGTCAGCTGGATACTGAGCGCAGCAACGTTTGCAGTGTTGAAGATCCGGTAGAGGTCCCGCTGCCGGGCTGCAGTCAGGTGATGGTCAATGCGCGCCAGGGGCTGACCTTCGCATCAATTCTCCGCGCCCTCCTCCGGCAAGACCCCGATGTCATCCTTATTGGTGAAATCCGCGATGCAGAGACAGCTAAAATTGCAGTTCAGGCAGCGCAAACGGGGCATTTAGTTCTTAGTTCATTGCACACCAACAGCTGCCTGGATACGTTAAAGCGTTTGCACTCCCTGGGCGTTAACCCGCTGGATATTCGCAGCTCATTAAAGCTTATCGTCAGCCAACGCTTACTGCCGGTAGCCGAAAGCTACAACAGAACCGAGAAAAAGCGGCAGGCAGTGTTTGAGATTGTGCCCTGGTTAGATACAGCAGAAAGGCTAATTGAGACATTAACCAGCTCACGAGCCTCCATTGACGATTTGCGTCATTATCTTAGCCAGTTCAACCTTCCCGACTTTTCGCAAGCGCTACAGCATTATATCGATAGCGGCTTAATCAGCCCTGCAGAAAAGGAGCGACTCAGTTATGAAAACGCTTAATTACTGCTGGCAGTGGCAGGCTGATAAGGCGTCCGGGCTGGTTCATGCAGACTCACTTTTGCAGGCTAAACAGTTGCTATCGCAACATCATATCCGTTGTACAAAAATAAAACGCTTATCTAAGCGCCAGAGAAAACTGAATAAACCTAAATTATCGCTCTGGTACACCTTGCTGCAACAAACCGCCAGTTTACTGGAGAGCGGACTGCCACTTTCAGAAGCTCTGAGGCACAGTATTTGCGAAACTAAGTCCAGAAGCCTGCGCTGGTTAATTGAAGATTGTATTCGCAATATTGAGCACGGCTTCTCGTTCAGTCGCAATTTGGACTATTACGAAAACTGGCTTCCCAAAGCTGACATTGACGCCATAGCCTGGGCCGAACAAAACGGACAGCTTGCCGATGCGTTACAGCAGTTACAAGAACTGGAAAAACGCCAGCATCAACTGAGAAAGCAATTAACCAAAGCACTGCGTTATCCCGTCATTGTATTAATAGTGGCTGCTGGTGTTTGCTTCATGATGATGGGCTGGGTTTTGCCAGCCTTTGCTGAACTCTTTGGTGAAGGCGAACTCCCATGGCTAACCGCTGTTTTATTGAATTCATCAGCACTTTTGAAAGAGCAGGCAGTTGTCATTTTCAGTGCGATATTCGTTGCGGCAGTTACTCTTTTTGCCGTTAAAAGCAAAGCTCCCCTGTTCTTTCAACGAACACTAGCGCAATTACCCGTTATTGGGCAATTACTTCAGGATATTAGACTGCAACAACTGTTTCACCGGCTCGCGGTAGCTTTGCGAGCTGGTATTGAAACCCGGCAAGCTATTCTCAGCACCGAGTCATCTTTGAGCTGGTTACCCCATAAGGCAGCTTTGCGTCACATTCATAAACAGCTAGAGTCCGGTAATGGTTGGGTCGACAGCTTCCGCTCCAGTACGCTGAACGAACCCCGCACTCTCAGTTTTCTTAAAGTTGGCGAGCAAAATGGTAAAATCGATAACGCCTTCGCCGCACTTGCCAATTTCAAGCGACAACGTTTTGAGGAAAACTGTGAGCGCCTGGTTGCGCTGGCAGAGCCCTTGCTGATGGTCGTTTTAGGCGGCATTATAGGTACTCTTTTGATCGCTATGTATTTACCGCTGTTTTCTATGGGGCAGCAGTTTCAATAACTAAGGAATAGAAGTATGGAATACTTGCTTGCTGCCGAGTCATTACCAACGCTGGTGGTCGCGCTGGCGCTGGGCGCCGTTATCGGTAGCTTCCTGAACGTAGTGATCACCCGACTGCCAATACAACTGGAACGCCAGTGGCAACATGAATGTGCCGAAATGAACGGTACGCCGGTTACCGAGCAGGACCGCTTTTCCATCGCGTTTCCGGGGTCACATTGCCCTGAGTGCAAGACCTCTATTGCCTGGTACGATAATATTCCGCTGTTGAGCTATCTGGTTTTGCACGCTCGCTGCCGCCATTGCCAAACCCCCATTCCGGTTACCTACTGGCTGGTTGAAATTATCAGTTGCGCGGCTTTCGGTCTGATAGGCTGGCATTTCGGGTTCACGCTACCGGCGCTGGTGTATGCTACGGTCTGTTCGTTATTGATTTGCCTGTTCGTTATCGACTGGCGTCATCAGTTACTGCCCGATCAGCTCACTTACCCTTTACTCTGGGTCGCTTTGCTCTGGTCTATCTCTGACTTAAGTGACATAACTCCGGCCTCCGCAATTATTGGTGCTGTAGCGGGTTATCTTAGTCTTTGGAGCGTGTTCTGGGCCTATAAGCTCATCACTGGCAAAGAAGGTATGGGCTATGGCGACTTTAAGCTGCTGGCGGCTATTACCGCATTTACCGGCGCGACTCTGTTGCCAGTCACTATTCTTGCCAGCTCGGTTTGCGGAGCCGTAATAGGTCTGATTATGTTGCGCCGGCAAAGCCGCTCACAACCTATCCCCTTTGGGCCTTTTCTAATCGGCGGAGGCCTGCTGAGTTACTTTTATGGTATGGAGCTGTTGTTCAGTTACTGGCATTGGTTAGGAGGCGTTTAAAAATGACCTACGTAGTGGGTGTAACCGGAGGAATTGGTAGCGGAAAGTCGGCAGCCACAGCGGAGTTTGAAAGGCTGGGTATAACCGTGGTCGATGCTGATATTGTCTCCCGTCAGGTGGTGATGCCGGGCAGTCCATGCCTGCAAGCTATTGCAGAGCACTTTGGTCGCGATCTGCTAACGGATAAAGGGGAGCTTGACCGCAAAGCTCTACGCCAAAAAATATTCTCTGCCCCCGCAGAAAAAGACTGGTTGAACAGCTTGTTGCACCCAGCCATACGAGAGGAAATTCTGGTTCAACTGGAGCAGGCTAGCTCGCCCTATGTAATTTTATCAGCGCCGCTACTACTGGAAAATAATTTAGATAAGTACTGCCAGCGGGTATTAGTGGTAGATATTCCGGAAGAATTGCAACTGCAAAGAACCGTTCAGCGCGACGAGAGTCCAAAAGAGGAAATTGAGGCAATAATGAAAGCTCAACTGAGCCGTGAAACACGACGTCGTAAGGCGGACGATATTCTGAATAACGAGGGCAGTATCGATGACTTACGTCAGCAAATTAACCAACTGCATCAGCGCTATCTTGCGGCAACCATTGCACAGGAAAAGTAATCCGCTATCATAGCAACAGAGTTCAACAATCGGCAATCGCATGACATCTACTGATAACGACAACATTCTCTATGAATATCCGCTTCAGGAGCGTATGCGAACTTATTTGCGTTTAGAGCATGGCTTCGAACAGTTAAAAGCAAGCCGAACCTGTTTTGATGAACAGGCTGAGCCCTTTTTTAATGCCCTGTTTGCTGTCACCGAACTACTTGAGCGCTGTGACATTCGTACCGAACTGACGAAAGATTTAGAGCTCGACAAACAGCGTTTACAGAAATGGGAAGAACACCCCGACGTTGACCGCGACGCATTGCGAAGAACCATTAATGAAATTGAGCATTGCCTCAGCACGCTGCAGGATATTCCAAAGTACTTACGCCAGCTCAAAGACGATGCGCTGCTGGCAAGTATACGCCAACGGTTCAGCCAACCTGGCATGAGCGGCTTATTTGAATTACCGCAGTTACATTTATGGTTAAGTCAGTCTGCTGAAGAGAAGCAGCAACAATGCGAAAGCTGGAGTCAGACACTGGCTTTTGTCGAACTGGCTATTACTTTAAAACTCACCTTATTACGCGAGCAATCCGTTTTTGCGCCAATACAATTGCAAAATGGTTTCCTGCAGGAAAGTTCAGAGCAGTTACTTGCCATGCTGCGAATTAGAGTCCCCCGCTCGGCGAAGATTTATCCTGTCATCAGTGGGCATCGGCAACGATTTACGGTACGATTCATGCCCTTACCGGGGGAGAACAAAGAAACATCCCTGCACGATATTGAATTTGAACTCGCAAGGTGTAGTCCATGAGCATTAGTGTTAACTGCCCAACCTGCCAGACTCAGGTGGAATGGTCAGAAAAATCCCCTGCCAGACCTTTTTGCAGTGAGCGATGCAAGCTTATTGATTTAGGTGAATGGGCAAACGAAGAAAAAAGCATTCCGGGCGAACCCGTTGTCATAGCTAACGACGACTATAACGGTGACGAGCAGGACTATTAGTTCAGGTAATCGCTATTAGAATATGAGTTGCTGTATTAATAAGCGTTTAATGACTGCATAATGCATTCGACAATGGGCTGATTAGCTTCCGGAAACTGGAATGCATCCAGCTGGTTTTTATCAACCCAACACCAGTCCTGACCTTCTAACTGACGCGCTTCACCGCCGTAAGAAAGCACCCACCAGACATCGAGTAAAACTCGCTTGTCTTTGTACTGATGCTCTATGACGGTTAACGGTGCCATATCGGTCACATCAATACCGCACTCTTCTTTTAGTTCGCGCTGCAACGCTTGTTGGACATTCTCGCCAGCTTCGACTTTACCGCCGGGGAACTCCCACTTATCACCCTGATGTTGTTCAGGGTGACGTTGGGCGATAAAAATTTCGCCCTGCTCATTTTCAATCACGCCGACTGCCACGTGGACAGCAGGCGATTTTTGGGTTTCCATAAAAACCTATAGTTTACCGTGACAATGTTTGTATTTTTTACCTGAGCCACAAGGGCATGGTTCGTTACGGCCCACTTTTGCGCCTTTACGAACCGGTTGTCCCTGAGCACTATCAGAGCTTTTCTGAGGCTCTTCAGCTGCCGGGCCACTTTGCTCATGACGGAACTCACGTGGCGCGCTATCGGCAGCCTTACGTTGCTCGTCCACTGCATCGACATCTTCCTGAGCACGTACTTTAACCTTGCTCAGAATAGTCACAACGTCGAGCTTCAGGGCTTCCAGCATCTCGGTAAAGAGCGCAAAGGCCTCTTTTTTGTATTCTTGTTTCGGGTTCTTCTGAGCATAACCACGCAGGTGAATCCCCTGACGCAGATGGTCCATTGCCGCTAAATGTTCTTTCCAGTGTTGGTCAAGGCTCTGCAACATAATGGATTTTTCAAAGCGCCGCAGAACTTCCGGCCCTACCACCTCTTCTTTCTCCTGGTAAGCTTTAACCAGCTGCTCCAGTACTCGCTCGCGCAACACTTCCTCGTGGAAATGCTCTTCTTCGTCCAGCCATTGCTGCAATGGCAGCTCTAAATGGAAATCACCACGCAGACGCTCTTCTAAACCTTTCAAGTCCCAGAGCTCAGCCAGAGACTGAGGCGGAACGTACTCACTGATCACAGAATTGATAACGTCTTCACGTATCGCAACGATGGTTTCAGAGATATCACCTTCATCCAGCAATTCATTACGCTGGTCATAGACAACACTACGCTGATCGTTGGCTACGTCGTCGTACTCAAGCAGTTGTTTACGTACGTCGAAGTTACGTCCTTCCACCTTGCGTTGCGCGTTTTCAATAGCTCGCGTTACCCAGGGGTGTTCAATGGCTTCGCCTTCCTTCATCCCCAGACGCTTCATCATGGTTCCAATACGGTCTGAAGCGAAAATCCGCATAAGTGGATCTTCCAGCGAGAGATAGAAACGCGATGAACCCGGGTCACCCTGACGACCAGAACGACCGCGTAACTGATTGTCGATACGACGCGACTCATGGCGTTCGGTACCAATAATGTGCAAGCCGCCAGCTTCAATCACCGCGTCGTGAAGTTTTTGCCAGCCTTGCTTTATTTTTTCAATTTTTTCGTTAGATGGCTCTTCCAGCTTTTCAACTTCTGCCATCCAGCTTCCGCCCAGAACGATATCGGTACCACGACCGGCCATGTTGGTCGCAATGGTCACTGTTCCCGGACGGCCTGCCTGAGCGATAATGTCGGCTTCGTGTTCGTGGAATTTAGCGTTCAATACCGCATGAGGAATTTTCTTTTTCTTCAGCAGCTGTGACAAAAGCTCAGAGTTTTCAATAGAAACCGTACCCACCAACACCGGGCGCTTTTGCTTACGACACTCTTCAATGTCCTCAGCTATAGCTTCGTATTTTTCCAGTGTCGTCAGATAAATCAGGTCGGCCCTGTCATCACGAACCATTGGTTTATTGGTTGGCAGTACAATGGTTTCCAGACCATAAATAGACTGGAACTCGAAAGCTTCAGTATCGGCTGTACCGGTCATACCCGCAAGCTTGTTGTATAGACGGAAATAATTCTGGAAGGTAATAGAGGCCAAAGTCTGATTTTCGTTCTGAATTGGTACGCCTTCTTTGGCTTCTACCGCCTGGTGCAGACCTTCAGACCAACGACGGCCTTCCATTGTCCGTCCGGTGTGTTCATCAACAATGACAACCTTTTCGTCTTTGATGATGTAATCCACATCCTTTTGAAATAGATGATGAGCTCGTAAAGCAGCATTGATATGGTGCAATAAACTGATGTTGCCGGCAGAGTAAAGCGAATCATCCGCTTCCAACATGCCTTTCTCTTTCAGTAGCTCTTCAATGTGTTCCTGACCATGTTCGGTAAGATGCAGCTGCTTGGCTTTTTCATCAATAGTAAAATCGCCGTCACCTTGTTCTTCTTCAGTGTCTTCTTTTTCCTGACGAACTAAGTGTGGAACCAGCTCGTTCATTTTACGGTACATTTCTGAACTGTCTTCAGCCGGACCGGAAATAATCAGCGGCGTACGGGCTTCATCAATCAGAATTGAGTCGACTTCATCGACCAAAGCGTAGTTTAATTCGCGCTGGACTCTGTCCTGTGGTGCAAAGGCCATATTGTCGCGCAGGTAATCAAAACCAAACTCGTTATTGGTGCCGTACGTAATATCGGCCTGATAAGCCGCTTTTTTATCTTCAGGCGCCATACCCGGAATGTTGAACGCAACGCTCAACCCAAGAAAGTCGAATAGTGGCTGGTTGAATTCAGCGTCTCGCTTGGCAAGATAATCGTTCACTGTAATAATGTGAACGCCTTTACCCGGTAGGGCATTCAAATAAGCGGGCAAAGTCGCTGTCAGCGTTTTACCTTCACCCGTTTTCATTTCTGCAATACGGTTATCGTTCAATACCATACCGCCAATCAGCTGTACGTCGAAGTGACGCATACCGAAAACCCGCTTGCTGGCTTCACGAACCGTAGCAAAGGCTTCGGGTAAAATTTTCTCTATTTGCTCACCGCCGTTCAGGCGCTTACGAAATTCCGTGGTTTTCTCTTTTAGCTCGGCATCACTTAACGCTTCGAACTCGGGTTCCAGCAAATTAATTCGCTCAACGTCTTTCTTCATAGTTTTGAGAATGCGATCGTTGCGACTACCAAATACTTTTCGAAACAGACTGCCTAGCATGAGATTGATTTATCCTGTGTTACTTTCCTGAACAACAAAAGCGGTACTTAAAGCACCGCCTACGTTCTAATTAAATTACCGAGTTATTTTGAGTCAGCTTTACGATACACAAACTGATTAGGGTCAATTTGACGGCCGTTGCGCAAAACTTCGTAATGAACATGCGGTCCGGTCGACCGACCACTGCTGCCCATTTTCGCAATTTGCTGGCCGCGGGTAACAACATCCCCTACTGAAACTGTTAATTCGTCGTTGTGACCATAACGGGTTTTTAAGCCACCACCGTGGTCAATTTCGACTAAAGTACCGTAACCGTATCTGTCGCCGGCCCAGGTAACAACACCGGCTCCGGTAGCAATAACCTTAACGTCTTCGTTATAACTGGCAAAATCTAACCCTTTATGCATAGCGGGCGTGCCATTGAAAGGATCTTTACGAACACCATACTGCGAAGACAACCAACCGTCTGAGATTGGGCGACCTGCAATATATGCATCATTATTAAGTTGGTGATTCATCATCACAGATTCAAGTAGCGATAGCTGTTTTTGTTTGTCAGAGATCTGCGACAACATATCTTCAATTTCAGTAAGGACATCGGTACCAGAACTGTGAGGAAGTTCAGCAACTTCTAGTTCTGGTCCACCAATAGGAAGTTCCTGATTAAAGCTAAACTCACCGTTGTCCAGATTAGCAACGCCGGCTAAACGCTCACCCAAGGCGTCCAGACGACGCATTTGAGCCCTTAATTCACCCAGGTAAACCGTCATGGCACCCAAGCGCTTTTGAGTGTCTTCTTTTAACCCTTTTAGTGCCTGCTCTTGTAAAACAAGCTTTTTCTGCTCTTCCGTAATTTTGTTCTGTGCCACCGCAGGATCAATCCCCTGATACTGCCATGGCTGCCAGGTAGCAAGGCCAATAAAGGCTGCAATGCCGACAAAGGAAAAAAATCGACGTCGACTTAACCGAATACGAAAACGTATTTTGGAGCCTCGATAAAAGACTGATAAACTCATCTGAACTCTCTTAATATTTGCCTACTACGCAATTATGTCACGACACCCGAAAACACCATCAGAATGGCTTCGTTCAGGTCAAAAAACCTTGTCGTCAACATTACGACATTATGCACAGTTTGCCGCCCAACTTTCGCATTGGCAACAATTGTTTCAGCAATCCGTTGATAAAAACACCAGTCAACACTGCCAATTACTGAATATCCGCGATGGTCAAATGATCATTCAGGTGGATAACGGTAGCTGGGCAACCAGGCTAAAACTTCAGCAAGCAGCCATTATAACGCATTTTCGCAATAATGCGACGGTCCCGGTACAGAGCCTTTCAATTAAGGTGTCTCCGTCAATGAACAGTTTTGAGAAAAATATTAAAAATCAGAAAGATTCGAGCAGCGCAGAGCGGCTACTGACAATGGCTGAGGGATGTGATGAGCCGTTGAAGTCGGAATTAAAAGCGTTGGCGGCAAAATTTACCGCCAACGATAAAGGTTAAGCTGTTGTTGTTGCTGGTGACCAAAAAGCGATAGGTGCCGTAGCCTGCTCTTCGTCAAAGGTCACAAATTCCCATGCTGACTGTTGCGCTAATAATGCCTGTAATAACTGATTATTCAGCGCATGCCCTGACTTGTAAGCACGCAAGTGACCTAAAATACTGTGGCCCCCCATGTACAAATCACCAATAGCGTCCAACATTTTGTGTTTTACGAATTCGTCATCGTAACGTAAGCCGTCACTATTCAGAATGCGGAATTCGTCCAGCACCACGGCGTTATCAAAACTGCCGCCTAATGCCAGATTGTTTTCCCGTAAATACTCAATGTCTTTCATAAAGCCAAAGGTACGGGCACGACTAATTTCTTTGATAAAAGCATTCGCGCTAAAATCGATACTAACGGTCTGCCCTGTGTCTGCGATAGCCGGGTGTTCAAAGTCGATAGCAAAGTCGATACGGAAACCATCGTGGGGTAGCAGTTCCGCCCACTTATCACCGTCTTCGACACGTACCGGCTGTTTGATCCGGATGAACTTTTTCGCTGCTGACTGCTCTTCAATGCCCGCGCTTTGTAGCAGGTAAACAAACGGGTGCGAGCTGCCGTCCATAATTGGAATTTCATGCGAATCGACTTCGATAATCGCATTATCAATTCCAACGCCGGCCAGCGCAGCGAGCAAATGCTCGACGGTAGAAACGCGAACGTTTTCCTCATTGATAAGACAGGTACACAGCTGCGTATCACGCACCCAGTCGGCCCGTGCTGGAATATCCACCACAGGGTCAAGGTCCACACGACGGAATATCAAACCAGTATTGGCCGGCGCAGGGCGTAAAGTAAGGTTTACTTTATTGCCTTTGTGCAGCCCAACACCTGTGGTTGATATCGCTTGCTGTAATGTACGTTGCTTAATCATGGTACTTGCTCACCTACCTTTATATTCGGTTCGCCATGGCGAAAGCCAAAGCGGCCGCATATTATACGACATTTGTCATGGTTCGATCAAATTTTACGCAGACTTATCAAGCATTACGTCAATTTAGTCGACCTGTTTTCGCAAGAAAGCCGGAATATCCAGGTAATCGAGTTCTTTATCCTGTTTAGCTTTGGCAGCGGGCTGACGTTTTGGTTCCGCTTTTGCTTCCGCTTGCAGCTCTTCCTGCTCCTCATAACGAGGTGCTGCCGCGCCGCGGTCTATATCATTACTCCGATAAGCCGGTTGCGGTTCACGCTTAGGCGCTGTCTGGTTCGTATTATTCACCAAAGAGATATCGGGCTTACGTTCAGCGCCAATACCTGTAGCGACAACCGTTACGCGCAGCTCATCAGACATTTCAGTATCGATAACCGTACCCACGATCACTGTTGCGTTATCGGAAGCAAAGGCTTTAACCGTATTACCAACGGTGTCCAGTTCTTCAATACTCATGTCCATGCCGGCGGTCACGTTAATCAGAACACCACGAGCACCAGACAAGTCGATGTCTTCCAGTAACGGGCTGTTGATGGCCATTTCTGCCGCTTCCTGCGCACGGTCTTCACCGCTGGCAACACCGGTACCCATCATTGCAGTACCCATTTCTTTCATAACCGCACGAACGTCAGCAAAGTCAACATTGATAAGACCCGGACGAGTAATCAGCTCTGCAATACCTTGAACCGCACCCAACAACACGTTGTTTGCTGCGCTAAAGGCATCCAGCAAGCTGGTTCCACGACCCATAACCTTAAGCAACTTCTCGTTTGGTATGGTAATTAACGAGTCGACACTCTGTGCCAGTGCGTTAATACCTTCGTCGGCTACGGCCATGCGCTTTTTCCCTTCAAACGGGAAAGGCTTTGTTACAACGGCAACCGTAAGAATACCCAGTTCTTTGGCAACCTCTGCAACAACAGGTGCTGCACCGGTTCCGGTCCCGCCGCCCATGCCAGCTGCAATAAACACCATATCGGCACCTTCTAGGTGGACTTTGATGTTCTCACGGTCCTCTTCTGCCGACTGACGACCCACTTCAGGATTAGCGCCAGCGCCAAGGCCTTTCGTGATGTCCTGCCCTAATTGAATGGTGACATCTGCCGTATGATTACGCAGAGCCTGCGCATCAGTATTGGCTGCAATAAACTGCACACCTTCAATTGATTCTTTTACCATGTGCTGGACAGCGTTTCCGCCGCCACCACCGACGCCAATCACCTTAATGACGGCTTCGCTTTCATAATTGTCCATCAGTTCGAACATAATAATTCTCCCTACCTGCTTTTAACGTGCTACCCCAAGTTAAAACTCACCTTTGAACCAACTCTGCACTTTTTGCCAGAGTCCGATCACGTCAGTTTTAGAGCTTTCTTTTTGTGACACAGCGGCATCTTCCTGCCCATACCGTAACAGTCCCACCGCTGTGGCATAAACCGGATCTTCGACGTAATCCCGCAGGCCTTTCATGGCCCGAGGAACGCCGATACGAACCGGCATTTGAAAAATTTCTTCGGCAAAATCGACGCAGCCTTCCATTTTTGCGCTACCGCCAGTAATCACCACCCCGGCAGCAATCTGTTCGTCTAAACCACTTTGCTGAATTTCGTCCCTGACCAGCTCAAGCAATTCCTGATAACGCGGCTCAACGACTTCGGCCAGCGTATGACGCGACATGACTCGCGACGGGCGCCCCCCCACCGAAGGTACCTCAATAGTGTCTTCCATGCTGACCATTTGTCGCAGTGCACACGCATGCTTGGTCTTAATTTCTTCCGCGTGGTTGGTCGGCGTACGGAATATTTTCGCTATGTCACTGGTAACCTGATTACCCGCCGCCGGAATGACCGCGGTATGACGCAATACACCGCCCGCGTATAGGCAAATATCAATGGTACCGCCACCTAAATCGACCAGCGCCACGCCTAAATCTTTTTCGTCATCGGTTAATACTGAGATGCTGGACGCTAACGCTGAAAAAATCAGCTTATCCACCGACAGCCCGCAACGCTCAACCGCTTTTATAATGTTTTTCGCCATATCGTTTGCACAGGTAATAATGTGCACTTTGGACTCCATGCGAACACCCGACATGCCAATTGGGCTGCGAATGCTCTCCTGTGAGTCGATGACGTACTCTTGTGGCAAGACGTGTAAAATACGACGCTCTTTTGCAATAGGCACTGACTGTGCTGCGTGAATCACGCTGTCGACATCGTCCTGAGTCACTTCAGCGTCGTTAATCGGTACCATGCCACTTTCGTTCTGACAGGAAATATGGCGCCCGGAAATGTTCAGATACACCGAGGCCACACGACAGTCAGCCATAAGTTCAGCTTCATCAACAGCGCGCTGAACTGATTGAACAACCAGGTTAAGGTCATTCACACCGCCTTTGTCCATGCCACGCGAGGTCGCTGTACCAACACCGACAACGCTGATCTCATTATCAGGCAGCAACTCGCCAATAAGCGCTGTCACTTTGCTGGTGCCTATATCCAGACCTACAACCATATTGTGTTCCGATGTTTTTGACATAACCGTCTAACTCTCACTTTTTGCTTCACGCCAGGCCACTGCGGCCCCGGTGTCGTATCGTAAATCCACAGTATCGATTTCGTTGTTTTTACTTTTTTCGTGCTCAACGATGCTGGGAAACACATCGATAAACCGCTTAATTCTTTCTAGTGTGGCTTCCCGCCCCAATTTAATTTCAATTCCCTGTGCCAGAACGACGTTGACCGCAAAGCGTTCCGTTAATCTCAACGCTTTTATCTGAAAGCCATTAACTTCGAGCATTTGCTGCACCCGGTGAAACTCTTTCCAGGTCTCTTTAACCGCATTCTCCGGACCGAACAACTGTGGCAAACTGCTCTCTACCCTCGTTATATCAGCCCGAAAAACGTCCTGATGCTGATTGATAAGCCTATCGCCGTTCCACATGGCAACAGGTTTGTGCTCTGTCACATAAACCGATAGTTTATCCGGCCAAACCTTTCGAATAGAAACCTTTTGCACCCAGGGTAGCTGCTCTACCCGCCCTCTTAAATCATCCACATTTGCCGTGAAAAAGCTTCCTAACGGCTCCGCAGTCAGTGCCCGTCTTATCCCTTCACTTGCGGTGTAGTGCAAATCGCCTTGAACACTGAGTTCAGACAGCGGTACTTGTTGCTCGTCTGTCAGCACTTCGTTTAACTGATAGATACCAACCAGTGCCCCCGCAATAGTCAGGCATAACACCACCACACCTGACCAAAAGTTGACTGAGCGCAGGCGCTGTTCAGCGGCCATCGTTAGCGCTCCAGCGTTTGCGCTAAAATGCGCTCCACTAAGTCATTAAATTGTAAACCTGCAACTTTTGCTGCCATAGGAACCAGACTTTTCTCTGTCATTCCCGGTACCGTATTGGCCTCTAATAAGAACCACTCACCCGCGTTGTTGCGCATTACATCAATACGCCCCCAGCCGTTGCCTCCTATGGCTGCGAAAGCACGTTCAGCCAACGTTCGCAAACTTGCTTCGTCATCGTCATTTAGTCCTGCAGGACAATGATACTGGGTATCGTTTGCCTGATACTTGGCTTCAAAATCGTAAAACTCATGTGGCGTTTGCAGTCGAATAACCGGTAATGCCTTACCTTCTAATATGCCAATAGTATATTCCGCACCTTCAACCCACTGTTCGACTAAAAGGTCATCATCAAACTGTGCCGCATGCTGCAACGCTAAAGCCAGGCTTCGCCCGTTATCGGCAATGCTCATACCGATAGAAGAGCCTTCACGTGCTGGTTTTACAATCACCCGGCCACCGAGCTCCTGCAACATGGCTTCCACATTCACTTGCTCTATTTCAGCTTGCGTTACCACCCGCCAATTGGCGGTTGGCAGACCCAGTGAATGCCAAATTTGTTTACAGCGCACTTTATCCATACCCAGTGCACAGCCCAGAACATCACTGCCGGTGTATGGCATTTCCAGTATTTGCAATGCACCCTGCATGCTGCCATCTTCACCGCCGCGGCCATGTAAAGCGATAAACACGCGGTCAAACTTTTGCTCCACAAGCTCCTGCAAACTATGCGCTGCCGGGTCGAATGCGTGTGCATCGGTGCCTTTTGCAACCAGGCCTTTTAATACCGCCATTCCGGATTTCAACGAAACATCGCGCTCAGCCGACGTACCGCCCAGCATGACAGCCACTTTACCAAAGGCATTAGCTTTCATGACTCAACACCTCAGTTGCAATTCGCTTGGCCAAGGCGCCAATATTTCCAGCGCCCTGAGTTAACAGCAAATCTCCCGGTGCCAAAACCGACTCAAGCACTTCGGGCATGTCATCCACGGTTGCCACATAAACAGGATCTATCTGTCCGCGCTGGCGTATGGAACGACATAATGAACGACTGTCAGCACCGCTTACCGGCGTCTCCCCGGCACTGTAAACTTCCAGCATCAGCAATACGTCAACCTGCGACAGCACGTTAACGAAATCTTCGTATAAGTCCCGTGTACGTGAGTAACGGTGCGGTTGAAATGCCATTACCAGACGGCGTTCCGGCCAGCCTTCCCGCGCGGCCTGAATCGTGGCAGCAACTTCTGAAGGGTGGTGACCATAATCATCCACCAGCATGACTTCGCCCGGCTCTTTGTTCGTGTCTTTATCTGAGATGACAAAGTTCCCGTAATGCTGAAAACGACGGCCGATACCTTCAAATTTATTCAATGCTGACTTAATGGCTTCGTCGTTAATTCCTTCATCTGTTGCTACAGCTACTGCGGCCAGAGCATTCAATACATTATGCTTGCCCGGCAGGTTCAGGCACACGTCCAGTGGTTTCAGCCCTTTACGTAAAATGGTAAAGCAGCTCTCACTGGCGGTCTGCTTATAATTTATTGCCCGTACATCAGCAGCTTCGCTGAAACCGTAAGTCATTGTCTGACGCCCGAGTCGCGGTATTAGATCGGCCACTACCGGGTCATCGACACACATAACCGCTAAACCGTAAAATGGCAGGTTATGCAAAAATTCAACGTAGGTGTCCAATAACTTATTGAAATCACCTTCGTAGGTGTCCATATGGTCCGCTTCGATATTCGTGACTATGGCAACCATTGGCTGCAAATGCAGAAACGATGCATCGCTTTCATCGGCTTCAGCAATGAGGTACTTACTGTTACCTAAGCGAGCATTCGAGCCGGCACTATTGAGCAAGCCGCCTATCACAAAAGTTGGATCGCGATCCGCTTCGGCAAAAATACTCGCAACCAATGACGTGGTTGTGGTTTTACCGTGCGTACCGGCTACCGCAATACCGTGACGGAAGCGCATAAGCTCGGCCAGCATCTCTGCACGACGCACCACAGGTACACGCAACTGGTGTGCTGCAACCAGCTCAGCGTTATCTGTCTTTATCGCACTGGATACCACGACCACACTGGCACCTTCGATGTTATTCGCCATATGCCCCAGAACCACTGTCGCTCCAAGGCAACGCAAACGATCGGTATTGGCGTTTTCGGCAATATCTGAACCCGAAATTTGATAGCCCTGGTTTAACAGAACTTCTGCAATACCGGCCATACCCGCACCACCGATACCAACGAAATGTATTCGCTGTACCCGGCGCATTTCCGGGACGTTCACAATAGTAAATGGCTGTGCGTTGGTTGCGGTCATGCTAGTCATCGCTCTTTTTATATTCCATACATTCATTCACCAGTCGTTGCGTTGCCTCTGGCATCGCACACTGGCGAGCGAAACGCGCCATTGTCCACAGTTGTTGTCTGTCATGCAATAAACGTTTTAACTGTCGTTTCAATGCGCCTTCCATTACTTCAGTTTGCGGCAATAAAACTGCCGCACCATGGCTTTCTAAAACCTTTGCATTAGCGGTTTGGTGATCATCCACAGCGTGTGGCAATGGCACCAGAATGGACGCGACACCCATTACCGCCAACTCCGATACGGTTAATGCGCCAGCGCGGCAAATAACCAAATCAGCACTTTTAAAAGCGTCGCCCATATCTTCAATAAATTCGGTAACTTTAAGCGTTTTAAGCACCGACGTACCCTGATAAGCCTTCTCAGTTGCCGCTCCGCGTTCAGCACCACACTGATGAACCACGTTCAGTTCGACACCTTCTAATGTTTTGACGGCTTCCGGCACCGCTTCGTTCAATACCTGCGCACCTAAACTTCCGCCGACCACCAATATATTCAAGACACCGTCTGCTTTTGAACTTTCTGTCTGTTCAGCCGCTTGTGCCAATAACCCCTTGCGCAGTGGATTGCCAACAACCGGATACTGCTGCCACTGCGGGAGGGCAACCGGCAGCCCCAACATAACTTTGTTTGCTCTGGGAGCTAACAACCGGGTGGTCATGCCCGGTATGGCATTTTGTTCGTGCACCACTAAGGGAATGCCCAGCAGTTTGGCGGCTAACCCCATTGGGGCGCAGACATAACCACCAAAGGTTGCCACTACCTGTGGCTGCAGCGTCTTCAGTAAACGCCGACACTGTAAAACCGCTTTCGCCAAAGTCAGTGGCATAAACAGCTTTCTCTTCAGCCCATGACCGCGAACCCCGGTCATGCTAATGCTGTGTAAAGGAAAGTTCGCGGCCGGAATTACCCGGCTTTCTAACCGACCTTCCTGCGTACCCAGCCAGTCAACTTGCCAGCCGTTGTCGCGCAGCTGCTCCGCCACCGCTAACGCCGGAAAAATATGACCGCCGGTGCCTGCTGCTGCTATTAAGACTTTATTCATTCGGCACCTCCGCGCGGTGCCACTTTGCGACCCAGCATTCGACGTTCATGGTCTATGCGTAACAGCAACCCAACGGCCAGAGCCGAGATTATCAGGCTGTTACCACCGTAGCTTACCAACGGCAACGTCAACCCTTTGGTTGGTAGTGCTCCGGACGCAACACCGATATTCACGAAAGCCTGGATACTAAACCAAATACCAATACCGTAGGCCAGATAACCACCGTAACGTTGTTCACGCATTAAGCAGCGGCGGCCAATAATTAAGGCTCGCCATACCAGCATTAATACGGTTGCAATAACCGCCAGCACGCCAAGGAAGCCCAGTTCCTCGGCAACAACCGCCATAATAAAGTCTGTATGCGCTTCCGGCAGATACTGTAATTTTTGAATGCTATTCCCCAAACCGACACCACTGAATTGGCCCTGACCAAAGGCAATAAGTGACTGCATTAACTGATAACCAGCACCGAACGGATCTTTCTCCGGTTCCAGAAAAGTGAGCAGTCGTTGCATTCGGTATGGCTCAACGATGATCAGTAAAATTAGTGCCAGCACGCAGGTAATGAATACCGCAAAAAACTGCCATAGCCTCGCGCCAGCTAAAAACAGCATGGCCACGGTGGTTGCCGACATGACAACCACCGTTCCGAAATCCGGTTGCATTAATAGAAGCACAGCGGCAATAAACAATAGCGCCAGAGGTTTGATAAAGCCTTTAGTCGCTTCTCTAACTTCGTCTTCCCGGCGGGACAAATAACTGGCCATGTAAATACAGAAGAAAAGTTTAGCAACCTCTGCCGCCTGAAAAGTAATTGGACCGATTTTAATCCAGCGCTGTGCACCGTTAACTTCATACCCCGCAACTAAAACCATTAGCAGCATAATCAACCCGAGCAATAACAGCTTACCGCTCTGTTGATTCCAGCTATTAGCCGGTACCCGTAAAGTTGCCAACATAACGGCTAAACTAATCAGGATATAAATGCCGTGACGAATGGCAAAATGGAACGGATTACCCGTTAAACGCTCTGCCGTAGGCAAGGACGCAGACGTGACCATAACGAAGCCAAAGGCCAGTAACGCCATTGCCAGGGTAAACAGCATACGGTCGTAAAGTGGCTGACTGGTTTTTGGTTGAAACCAGTTAATCAGCTTCTGCCAACGACTACCAACGTCAGAGGTCGGTATCTCAAGATTCAACTGTTCTTCACGCACTGTCGACATCAAGCGCCTCCACTGCATGACGGAAACTGTCGCCCCGATGTTCAAAATTTTGAAATTGGTCAAAGCTTGCACACGCAGGCGATAACAGCACCATGTCGCCGGTTTGCACTAAAGATGCCGCCAGCTCCACAGCCTGCTGTAAACTATTTACCTGCCGTGAACCGTTAAACAACTGACCAATGCGGGGGCCGTCCTCACCTATTGTTAGTAAAATATCAACCCGTTCCAAAGTCGATTGCAGTTCGCGGAAATCTGCACCTTTGCCGACGCCACCCGCTATTAGCAGTAAACGCCCGTTTATCGTTGGCCTCAGGCCCTCAACCGCTGCGGCGGTCGCACCAATATTTGTCGCTTTTGAATCATTAACCCAAAACACGCCATTGTTGTTACTGACTAACTCACAGCGATGCGCCAGGCCTTTAAACTCTTTTACGGCGCTAACCGCGGCTTCAATATCAATATCTATTGCCTGACACAAAGCCAGGGCTGCCTGCACATTCACCAGGTTATGAATGCCCTGCAGTTGCAATTGATCTGCCCGCAGTACGACACTGCCACCGAAAGTCACGGCAACCGGTCCACTAACACGGTCGATATTTCCAGACAGCAAGCCAAAGTGTTTGGGGTGCGAGTCGTTACCGAAGGTCATTAACTTTCCGGTAACCGGATGTGGCCAGGTATCCTGCTGCTGACGATTCAGTATCCAGGTTTCGGCATGAGTAAAAATACGTTGTTTGGTTTTTACATATTCGTCCAGAGTGCAGTAGCGATCCATATGGTCAGCGCTGATATTCATAAGCGCTGCGGCTTTAAGCTTTAAGCTGGAAATTGACTCCAGCTGAAAACTGGAAAGTTCGAGTATCACAGCATCGGGCTGTTGATCCTCCAGCAGCAAATCGAGTACTGGTACCCCGATATTACCAGCGGCTGCCACTTTCTTGCCACAGTGTTCAGCAATGAACTCGACCATGCGAGTTACTGTGGATTTTCCATTAGAGCCGGTTACCGCCACTATCGGCAATGTTGATTCTTGTGCGAACAGCTCAACGTCACCAACAATTGGAATCTCTGCATCACGCGCCAGAACTATTGAGTCTTCACGTAAATCGATGCCCGGACTGGCAACGATTAAGTCGGCCGCCAGGGTGTCTTCTAATTCCCAATGCCGATTAAGCAGTTCGGTATCGCCCAATATTTGTTTCGCTTCTTCCAGACCCGGAGGGTTTTCACACGAATCAAAAACCTGAATTTGAACCTCAGCGAACTTCTTATCCTGCTGCCGTTTATGTTGCAAATAGCGCAGCACAGACACCCCGGTCTTTCCAAGACCAAGGACAACAATGTGTTTTGTGTTCTGCCAGGCTATTTTAGTCATTATTTTTTAACGCAACTTCAAAGTTGCGAGTCCTATCAGTACAAAAATTAGCGACAATATCCAGAATCGAACGATAACCCGCGGCTCCGGCCACCCTTTTAGTTCGTAATGGTGATGAATAGGCGCCATACGGAAAATACGCTTACCCCTCAACTTATAGGAGCCCACCTGCAACATTACCGATACCGTTTCCATAACAAACACACCGCCCATAATGAACAGCACCAGTTCCTGTCGGACCAATATCGCGATAATGCCAAGTGCAGCTCCCAGCGCCAACGAGCCCACGTCGCCCATAAAGACAAGAGCCGGATAAGTATTGAACCAAAGAAACCCAAGACCCGCACCGACAATAGCTGTGCACACCACCAATAATTCAGCGGTCAATGGTAAATACGGAATTTGCAGGTACTCAGCAAAATTCACGTTGCCGGAGACATAAGCAAGAATGCCCAGTGCTGCGGCCACCATAATGGTTGGCATAATGGCCAGACCGTCCAGACCGTCAGTTAAATTAACCGCATTACTGGTACCGACAATGACAAAATAGGCCATAAGTATATAAAGCATGCCCAACTGCGGCATCACATCTTTAAAGAATGGAACCAGAAGAGCGGTTTCGGCGCCCTGAGTACTACTCCAATAAAGGTAAACAGCGGCGACGCTGGCAATGACCGACTGCCAAAAATACTTCCACTTAGCGATTAAGCCTTTCGGATCTTTGCGTACAACTTTGCGGTAATCATCGACAAAGCCGACGATACCAAAGCCAGTCGTAACCAATAAAACGACCCAAACGTAGCGGTTATCGAGATCGGCCCACAACAGTGAAGAACCCAGAACGGCTGCCAGTATCAAAACACCGCCCATAGTCGGCGTACCACTTTTGACTAAATGACTTTCCGGGCCGTCATCCCGCACCGTTTGCCCTATCTGTAAACGCTGCAAACGGCGAATTAATGTTGGTCCTAACCACAACGACAAAACCAGTGCGGTCAAAACACTGAGTATTGCCCGCAAGGTTAAGTAGGAAAACACGTTAAACGCGCTTTCAAACTGGGTTAGGTACTCCGCCAACCAAACTAACATTCGTGCTTATCCTCTGCGCTGTCACTAACCGTGACAGCCTGCTGTATTGCTGCAACAACGCGCTCCATATGTGCAGAGCGTGAGCCTTTAACCAGCACTGTGACAGCTTGCTTGCCAGTCTGTTCTGTAAGTCTTTGTAAAACAGACTCGACCAGCGACTGTAAGCTACCGAAGTGCTTGCCTCCGTGGCCGTTAAAGACCTCGCTGGCACTTTGACTGAGCACGCCCAGGCTATATAAGTTATCAATACCGCTGCCTATAGCATGTTCACCAATGTCCTCGTGGTAAGCTCGCGCATCGGCGCCCAGCTCACCCATATCGCCTAATACAAAAATGCGATAACCCTGATAACTTCCCAGTAAGTCCAGGGCAGCTTTCGTTGAGGCAACGCTGGCGTTGTAGGTGTCATCAATAATACGTAAGTGTTCACTCACTTTTATGCTTGTCAAACGCCCTTGAGCCGGCTCTACCGTTTGCAACCCAGCAACAATGTCATTCAGCGATATACCCAGCTCACTTGCCGCAGCAGCTGCAGAAAGAGCATTAAGCACGTTGTGGCGACCGCTTAGTTTAAGCTCCAGCGGTTTTGTTTCTCCGCCTAAATGCAGAGTAAACGACGGATGCCCTTCGCCGTTCAGTGTTACGTCGCTGGCGTAAACGTCGGCGCTATCGCTCAAGCCAAAAGTCTTCCACTTCATATCGCTGCAAGCTCGTTGCCAGCAGGGATAAAATTCGGAGTCGCGGGGGGTAATGGCCGTTCCCTGGCCACCCACTCCACGGAAAATCTCAGTTTTAGCACGGGCAACCCCGTGTAAACTTCCGAAACCTTCAACATGGGCAGCGCTCACATTATTCAATATGGCGACATCGGGTTTGACCAAATCGGTGGTGTAAGCAATTTCACCCGGATGATTCGCACCCAGTTCAACCACTGCATATTTGTGTTTTTCCTGCAGGCGCAACAATGTAAGCGGCACACCAATATCGTTATTGAAGTTCCCCTGCGTGGCCAATACCGGATGACGAATAGATAAAATGGCCGCCAGCATTTCTTTTACTGTGGTTTTACCATTACTGCCGGTGACAGCTACGGTTTTCGGCGCTACCTTCGCTTTAATGGCCGCACCTAAGCACCCCAGCGCATGACGGCTGTTCTCGACAATAATCTGGCGGCACTCGCTATCCACTTGCTTTTCGCAAATAACGGCCGCTGCGCCTTTATCTATAGCCTGTTCGACAAAGTCGTGTGCATCAAAATTCTTACCTTTTAAGGCTATAAACAATGCGTCGGTTAAGTCTGTTCTAGTGTCCGTAGACACTGCATCAATTGTACAATCAGAGCCAATCAGGCGACCTTCCACCTGCTCCGCAATCCATTTCAGTGATACTGAGAGCATGCGCAGTCTCCTTGCAGCCATTCGCTGACTACCGCTCGTTCGTTATAGTCAACGCGTTGAGTACCAATAACCTGATAGTCTTCGTGTCCTTTACCGGCGAGTAATACAACGTCATCTTTTCCGGCTTCCCGCATTGCGCGTATAACAGCCTCCCGGCGACCCGGCCAAGTCTTAACTTGGGTTTTATCCGCAATACCGGTCAAAATATCTTCAATAATTTTTTCCGCGGGTTCTGTCCGCGGGTTGTCATCGGTAACCACAACAACATCAGCGTAATCCGCCGCTACTTTACCCATTTGCGGACGCTTACCACGGTCACGGTCACCGCCGCAGCCGAATACACACCATAAACGGCCTTTGCAATGCAGCCGCAGCGCACTCAATACCTGATTCAGAGCGTCCGGTGTATGCGCGTAGTCAACCACCACCAGCGGCGACTGCTTATTATGGAAGGCTTCCATACGCCCGGGAACGGGCTGCAAACTGCCACAGGCTTTGCCGATATCCGCAAGTGGTTTATTCAGTTTCAACAACACCGCAACCGCGCAAAGTAAGTTGTAAACATTGAAGCGCCCTAATAGGGGTGTTTCAATGACGCAGGATTCACCCTGCCAGTTTAAGCTGAACACCGAGCCCTGCTCATGGAACTGAACGCCAGTCGCCTGCAGGCAGGGTTCATTGGGGCTGGCATTTAGGCTAACCCATAAGTCAGCTAAATCGTCTTGCTGCCACTGGCTTAACGTGTCGTCGTCGGCGTTAACCACTCGGTTTTGCACGCCAAAATCAGCAAATAAACGTTGTTTTGCGGCCACGTAATTTTCCATGGTGCCGTGATAGTCGAGATGATCCCGGCTGATATTGGTAATAGCTGCGCCAGCAAAGTGTAAAGCTTCAACACGACGCTGTATCAGTGCGTGTGACGATACCTCCATAGCAACCAGTTCTGCACCTTCAGCTAATAGGGTGGCCAGACGTTGCTGGACGGTAACGGCGTCTGGTGTGGTATGACGCTCCGGTAATAAACGACCAATAAGTCCGCTTCCGGTTGTACCAATAACAGCCGCTTCCATACCCAGGGCTTTTGCCAACTGCGCCATAATGTGGGTCACCGACGTTTTACCATTGGTTCCGGTCACACCAACCAGCTGCATTTTTTCTGATGGATGCCCGAAAAAATTTCCAGCAATGCGTGAAAGGTGCTCGCGAACGCCACTAAAACCGACCACAACGACACTCCGGCGCTGCTCAATCGCCATTCCCGGGGCTTCAGCAATAATCGCAATGGCACCAGCATCAATGGCCGCATCAATATATGCGCGGCCGTCGGTTTCATAGCCCGGAATAGCGACAAAAACATCGCCATTAGCAACTTGCCGGCTATCGAGTTTTATCCCACTAACGGTAACATCAGGAATGGAGAACGACGCTGGCAGCATAGTTAGCAACTCTGCAAGTTTCATCATTTATCCCCCCCAAAGCCCGCAGCGTGCACCTGCGTATCATCCAGGTTGTCCGGCGGTATATTCAGTAGCCGCATGGTTTGCGATACAATTTTGGAGAACACCGGAGCTGCGGCCGTGCCGCCATAATAGTCGTCGGTACCCGGTTCGTTTATAGTCACAACCACAACCACTTTTGGGTCACTAACCGGAGCTATCCCGGCAAATAGTGCCACGTATTCATCACCGTAACCGCCTGTTGCTTTGGTTTTTCGCGTTGTCCCCGTTTTTCCGGCAATACGGTACCCAGGAACTTTTGCTGCCGTGGCGGTTCCATCGCGAACCACTTCTTCCATCATATGCATTACGGCGCGGGTGTTATCCGGGTTGAAAACTTGCTCTGCAGGTAAAGGAGATTCCTGCCTGAAAATCGTCAGCGGACGTTTTTTCCCACCATTAGCGATAATACTATAAGCATTAGCCAGTTGCAGTGTCGTTGCCGACAAACCATAACCGTAAGAAAGCGTCGCCGTTTCAAACTCAGACCAACGTCTTCTGTCACCCAGTATGCCGATGCTCTCACCCAATAAGGCGACACCTGTATCATTACCAAAGCCTGCGTCAGCATAGGTTTGCAGTAATGAGTCAATGCCTAAATCCAAGGCTATTTTAGTGACTCCAACGTTCGATGAATGTTTCAGAACTTCAGTCAATGACAGCTCGCCATAATTACGGGGGTCACTTACGCGACGTCCACCAATTCTTAACCAACCGGGACTGGTATCAATGCTATCGCCCGCTTTGTGCCGACCGTTTTCAAGTGCACTGAGAACCACCAACGGCTTCATTGTTGAACCGGGCTCGTAACTGTCGGTAATTGCCCGGTTTCTCATCCTGAAAGACTGCAAATCCGAACGATTGTTAGGGTTGAAGGACGGGCTATTGACCATCGCCAGCACTTCACCGGTTTCAACATTAAGCACTACCGCCGAGCCTGAAGTTGCCTGATTGTAGCGCACGGCTTTTTTCAGTTCGGTATAAGCAGTTGCCTGAACACGTTGATCGATACTCAGTGTCAGCTGTTTTGGTTGTTGTGCATCTGTCTGGCTAATTTCTTCAACAACCCGTCCTTCTGCGTCCTTGCGATAAACTCGTTTACCCGGCGTACCGGTTAAATGTTCGTCGTACAGAAGCTCCAGACCTTCCTGTCCGGCGCCGTCAATGTCGGTTAAACCGATTAAGTGAGAACTGATCTCTCCGGTAGGGTAATAACGACGTGACTCTGTTTTTAAATACACACCGGGAATTTTCAACTGCTTCACGTAATCCGCTTCTGATGGCGTCACTTTGCGTTGCAGATAGACAAAACGTTTTGAGGGGTCGTCCACCTTACTGACCAGTTCATTACGGTTCATGCGAAAAGTTTCAGCCAGAGCCTGCCAGCGACGCTCGTCTGCTAAAGCCTCGCGTTCGGCAATACGTTTGGGGTCGGCCCATACGGTTTCTACCGGGACGCTAACCGCCAATTCCCTTCCGTTACGATCAACAATCGTGCCTCGCTGAACCGCAACACTGGACGCCCGTAAACTGCGCATATCGCCTTGTAATGAGAAGGCATCGGGGCTTATCACCTGGATATAGGCTGCGCGTGCAATTAACACAGAAAATACACCGAACAGTAAGAATACTGCGGTGTAAAAGCGCCAACGCGTACCGGCTGGCTCAGTGTGCTTCTTGCGACGAGTCACTGCCATGAAACTAACACCTCCTGCTCTGGCTCAACGTCTCGCATACCCAGTTGTTCCTGTGCAATACGTTCAACCCGGCTGTGTTCAGTCAGCGCGTTTTGTTCCACCACAAGGTGCCGCCATTCACGGTCCAGAGTGTCCCGGTGCGACAATAAATCATCACGTTCGCTGGTTAACTGCCGATTCAAATGGGCGGTATAAACAATACCTAACGCATTACCAATAACCACCACACTGAGAAGCAAAACCCATTTGTGCTGCAATAAATCCTGTAGCAACATTTTCATCAGGCTGGGATAACGCTGCTTAGTCATTACGGATCCTCTTTGCTATGCGCAGCACAGAGCTGCGCGAACGAGGATTAACCTGCACTTCAGCTTTACCCGGCTTAATCGCTTTGCCGACTTTATCCAGCGCTTTATCTTTATTGCGTTCAGCTTCAGTTACCGGCAAGCCCGGAGGTAACTGCTTTCCTTCGCTGTGCTTGCGAATAAAACGTTTTACTAAACGATCTTCCAGACTATGAAAACTAATAACCACCAGTCGGCCGTCTTCTTTCAGACCCGACAGAGAAGCTTCCAGCGCTTGCTCTATTTGCTCCAGTTCGCGGTTAATGTGAATGCGAATGGCCTGGAAGGTCCGCGTTGCCGGGTGCTTATGCTTTTCTTTTACCGGACTGACGCGGGCAATCATCTCCGCCAGCTGCCTTGTGCGGGTAAAAGGCTTTTTCTCGCGATCCATCACAATAGCGCTGGCTATACGGCGGGCAAAACGTTCCTCGCCATACTCTTTAAGAACCCAACTGATGTCATCCTTTTCTGCACGATTAAGCCATTCGGCCGCGGTTTCGCCGCTGGTGGTGTTCATCCGCATATCCAAAGGGCCGTCTCGCATAAAACTAAAGCCGCGTTCAGCGTCATCTAATTGTGGGGAAGATACGCCAAGGTCAAATAGAATACCGGTCACTTGCCGATTCAACTGCAGATCGTCAAGCACTTGTTGCAGGTTTGAGAAAGGGGTGTGGATAATTTGAAAACGGGGATCGTCGGCAAATGCAGCAGCCGCAGCAATAGCTTCAGGGTCCTGATCCAGAGCAATAACGCGGGCATCGTCACCTAATTTATTGAGCAGCGCGCGCGTGTGCCCACCACGGCCAAATGTGGCGTCAATGTATGTGCCTTGCGGATCAGTCGCTAATGCTTCTATCGACTCTTCCAGTAGCACCGAAACGTGTTGCGGTGACGTTGTAATCATTATAATGAAAAGTCTTCTAGTCGTTCGTTGAGAGTAAAGTCACCTTCGCGTTCAACATCCATGTCCTGCGCCACTTGTTCGTGCCAGGCGTCTTCACTCCAAACTTCAAATTTATTCAGCTGCCCGACAAGCATCAGTTTTTTCTCTAAACCGGCGTGTTGTCTTAACGGAGCTGACAGGAGCAAACGACCGTTTTTATCCATTTCACAGTCGTCAGCGTGGCCTAAAAGAAGTCGCTGTAAGCGACGTTCTGCAGGGTTCATACTGGATAATCGAGTCAGCTTTTGCTCAATGATTTGCCACTCGGGGAGCGGGTACAGCAACAGGCACGGTTGCTTAATATCAATCGTGCAGACCATTTTTCCTTCACAGTCTAATGACAACGCATGACGGTATTTAGCCGGTATGGCTAACCGCCCTTTGCTATCCAGACTTAATGTTGTTGCACCTCGGAACATGATCCCACCTGATCATTGCGATCCACTATTATCCACAAATCCCCACAATGCTACAGTCTAGGTGTCTCTCTTTCCTACTGTCAAGAAAAAAGCTCTCTATTTGCCAGGCCCTGACGGTAAATTTACATTAAGCGATTGATGCAACGCGTAAAATTACTTTTCCGTTAGAGCTCGTATGATTTTTGTGCGATACTCAATTCAGTTTTGGTGAGCAATGGTACTTAATGAAACGCTACTTATTCGTTATTTTTATCAGCTTCTGCGTTCTGGTAACCGGCGTTATCTGGTTTGCTGAGAATCAGCACTCGCAGGTGGTAGAGTCACGCAAACGAGTAGCTACCGAACGCTTAGGTAAACTCCGCGCCGCGCTGGAAGGTCAGATCAATTCCTCGTTAGCCACGGCTCGTGCGCTACAAGCCGAAATTAAGCTCTCGCCAGACATTTCCTCTGAACGTTACCGGCTGCTGATGCAAGAATTGATTAGCGGTGATGCACCAATACGCCATGTGGCGTTAGCACCTAATTTGATCATTGAGTTTGTCTACCCTCTGGCTCCGAATAAAGCCGCTTTGGGTTTTGACTACCGCACTTCCCCGGCGCAGTTCGAAAGCGTCCGGGAAGCCATTCAGAAAAAGCAAATTGTTGTCGATGGCCCGGTTAACTTAATACAAGGAGGTTGGGCGTTAATTGCCAGAGCCCCCGTTTTTATGAATGACAATAAGCTGTGGGGCACGATTGCCGTGGTCATTGATATAGGAGACTTGCTTGCCAGTAGTGGCCTGGACTCCGTCGACGACTACCTTTTCGCGTTAAAGAGAGAAGACGCCAATGGCGACCACCTGTTTGACTTCGGCGATGTGTCAATCTGGAACGAAGATTACGTCGCCATTGACGTGGCGGTTTCAACCGGCAAGTGGATATTAGCGCTGGCTCCCAAAAATACGGTTTGGGCAGGTCGCGGTAACATTTATTGGATCATTATTGTGGCCGGACTGCTTTTGTCCTTTTTAATGACCGCCTTTATGTACAATTTGGTGACGACGCAAAGCAGACTTCGCTCGGCTCTGGTTACCATTGACCATCAGGCGCATTTTGATTCGATTACTGACTTACCGAATCGACGTGCTTTTGTCGACTACCTTAACCAGTTAACGCAGAAAGGCCGGGAGCAGCACTTTGCCATTCTGTTCATCGATCTTGATCACTTTAAAGAGGTTAACGATAACCTCGGCCATGATGCCGGCGACGAACTTTTAGTCTCGGTTTCTGATCGTTTAAGAAACCAATTGCGGGGCTCAGATTTTATTGCCCGTATTGGCGGTGATGAATTTGTTGTCGTTATTAATCGCTTTACGTCGCATCAAGTAGTTAATGACCTTGCCGGCCAAATTAACCGACAGTTAAGTGAGCCTTTTAACTTACGCCAGAACCAAATTCAAACCACCTGCAGCATAGGCATTGCTCTTTACCCTGATGACGGCATCAAAGCATCTGAACTATTAAAAAACGCGGATCTTGCCATGTACGCTGCAAAAACCGCAGGGCGACGCACTCATTACTTTTTTAATGACGAATTAAGAGAACAAACTGAACGGCAGAATGCCATTCATAAACGCATGCGTGAAGGTCTTAAGCAGCATGAATTTTCTTTGGTTTATCAACCCATCATCGACTTCAGTAGCGGAAAAATCAGTAAATGCGAAGCTCTGTTGCGCTGGAAAGATGGAGACGGAAACATGATTTCGCCCGCTGAATTCATTCCGGTTGCTGAACGTACCGGGCTTATTCATGAATTAGGGCAATTTGTTCTGGAACAAGCCTGCGTTGACTGGGCGGTCGTACACAAGTCAGGTTATCCCATTGAGGTCTCTATTAACCGCTCTGAACGTGAACTTAACGATATGGAGTCAGCCAAACGATGGTTGTCCTGCATTAGTCAGCATGGAATACCGAATACCAGCATAACCTTTGAAATTACCGAGTCGCTGTTAATGAGTAATAAACAACGACAATTGCAAATTTTGCACTATTTGCGGTCTCAGGGAGTGCAGTTGGCAATCGACGATTTCGGTACCGGCTATTCCAGTATTAATTATCTGCAGCGGTATCCTGTCGATTATATAAAAATAGACCGTAGCTTTTTACATCAGGCACCTCAAAACAAGGTGCAAGTAGCACTGCTGGATGCGTTGTTGCAGGTAGCCAGGGCTTTGGATATTAACGTTATTGCCGAGGGTGTTGAAACCCGGCAACAATGGGAGTTACTGCAGCAACAACGATGCGATTTTGCACAGGGCTACTTTATTAGTGAGCCATTGCCGCTCAATGAATTATTGAAGTTTCTAAAAGACTGGCAGTTTTAAAACCCTAAAAAGGTGGAGAGCCGGCCGATAAGCCGGGTTCTGTCGTGGACAATCATTCATCTAGTGATCAGGTTGCCCTGACCCTCAAGCAGTCTACCCGGGTTCAACGCGGGCCGCGCCAAAGAACCCCTATTTGACCTTGCTCCGGGTGGAGTTTACCGTGCCACAAACTGTTACCAGTTGCGCGGTGCGCTCTTACCGCACCCTTTCACCCTTACCTGTGCTGCAAGCAGCCATCGGCGGTTTACTCTCTGCTGCACTAGTCGTCGGCTTACACCGCCCAGGCGTTACCTGGCACCCTGCCCTATGGAGCCCGGACTTTCCTCCCCCTGTAAACAGGCGGCGATTGTCTGGCCAGCTCTCCGCGGGGGATTCTACGCTGCAGCAGGCATTAACTCAATCTTTGTTTCACTCATTATTTTTATTCTCAAGCGCCCACTGATAGAGTTCATTTTTCCGCTCATCATGAATTTTTGCGGTCATGGCTGCCGCTTTCTTTAACGGTAACTCTTCTAATAACAGCAGCAACGTGCGCTTAGCCGCTTCTCCCGGACCGTCACGGACATCAGTTTCTGACTGCGCAGGGGCTATAAGCAAAACCATTTCGCCGCGCTGTTGGTTTGTATCGTCGGTTAAAACCTGCAGTAGTTCAGCCGCAGTGCCGCTTAAGTACGTTTCAAACTGCTTAGTCAGCTCGCGTGCCAGAACCACCTGCCGACCACTGCCTAAAACTACGTTCATATCAGCCAGCGTATGCAAAATTCGATGAGGGCTTTCATACACCACAACAGTCCGCGGCTCTGGTTTCAAAGCTTCCAGTTTGGCTCGACGTTGCTGAGGCTTGGATGGCAAAAAACCTTCAAACGCAAACCGGTCTGTGGGTAGTCCAGCCGCAGACAACGCAACCGTAACAGCGCAGGCACCGGGTAACGCGATAACTTTAAGTCCTTGCTCCCTGCAACGATGCACCAAAACATAACCCGGGTCATTAATAAGTGGCGTACCCGCATCACTGACTAATGCCAGCGAGTCACCTTGCTGCAGACGTTCGATAACCGCTTCTACACGCTGTGTCTCATTATGTTCATGCAGCGCGAATACATCATTCTGTATGCCATAGTGCTGCATGAGTTTGCGCGTGTGTCTTGTATCTTCTGCAGCAATGGCTGCAACTTCGGCCAATGTCTTAACTGCTCTTTCCGTTATATCGCCTAAATTACCGATAGGTGTCGGTACAATATAAAGAATGCCCTGCTCTGCCATAATCAGTCTCTGTTTGTTTCCAACGTCAATGCCGTTTATAGTATCACCGAACAGGCACCAAAGCGGAACCTTACAGTGTTTAGAACTCATTCATTTGTACTTTTAGCTCTAATGGCATTACTGGTATTAACCCAGTGTACCTCGGCCCCTGAGCGTTCAGTGAAGGATCCTGCAAAGGCGGTAGGGGTTGCTGACCAGGAATTAAGCTTAACAGAAGAGAATTCAGCCAGTGACTGGTTACAGGAAGCCGATGCAGCAGCAAATGAAGTTGAGCAACACTCGGCTTTAATAAGAGCCGCTAATGCTTTTCAAAATGAACAACAGTGGCAACAGGCGGCCGCTATTCTTTCGCAGTTAAGTGCGCAAAAAATTACCCGTCACAGTCAAAAGTATTACCGCCTTGCGAGTGCCCGCTGGGCCGCAGAACAAAAATTTTGGTCAAAAGTAATAAAAGAACTGGAAAGTGTCGCCACTCAGTTTAATCAAAGAGAATTTCGCGCTCTTAGCCTGCAACTACTCTCACAGGCGGCCTATCAACAACAAGACTACTGGCAGTCGCTAGTCTGGCAAGTTGATGCTCAACGCTTTGCGGAACAGCCAAATACAGATACAGTCTGGTCCATTGCCCGACGGATTAAACAATCAGAGCTGCCGCAGCAGCGGCCTAATGACTTAGCCCTGGCAGGTTGGTGGCGCCTGGTCGATTATCACCGTCAGGCGATGGCTTCACCGGGCAGTCTGGAGTCTTACTTAAAGCAGTGGCAGCAAAGTTTCCCAAACCACGATGCTGCTACTCTGGTCGACGCTTGGCTTGAACCATCATTAAAGCCGTCAGAAGATGAACCGGAAGCCGGGCAGTCATCCCCTGAGCCCAGCCTTGCAATATTACTGCCGTTATCCGGACGCTATAAACAGCAAGGCCATGCTGTGCGTGACGGAATTATCGCCCGCACCGGTGAAATGAAAAATCTAAGAGTTGTTTTTATAGACAGCGAAACAGGCGATATTGAGTCTCAACAAAAACAAATACAAGAACTGAGCCCGGTTGGAATCATTGGCCCACTGCTAAAAGACAAAGTAGCAGCTTGGGTAGAGCAACCTCTTACGGGAATTCCTCAGCTTTACCTTAATCAGATAGACGATGAAGCGGCACAAAATTCACTAACCAATGTCTTTTTCGCACTAAGCCCTGAGAGCGAAGCTCAACAAGCTGCGCAGAAAATTAACAAGCAACTTCCCGGCCCAAGAAGTGCGTTGGTCATTACTGCCGATGGCTCCAGCGGGCGCAGAATGGTTGATGCATTCACCTCCAGTTGGGACCATGAACAAGCTAACCAGCCCACTGTCTCCTACTTTTCTGAACGCGAAGATATGAAGGCTACGGTCGAGAAATCGCTGGGGTTAACGGACAGTCAACAACGTATTCGCGCAGTTAAAATTGCCGCCGGGAAAATTATTGTCGATGCGCAGGAGCGCAGTCGAAGAGACATTAGTGCTATTTACCTGCCGGGTAATCTACAACAGACACGTCTGTTAAAACCCTTTATTGATGTCAGTGTTTCCCCGTTTGCGAACCCCATTCCTGTTTATGCCAGCTCTGCTACCCATGAACTCAGGAATCGTTTAGGTGACTCAGATCTTAATGACATCATTTTTTCAGACATTCCCTGGTTAATTGAGAGTCAAGGTAAAAACAGGCTTCTAAGTCAATGGCTTGAGTTACGAAATGGGTGGGATCTGTCGCTGGCTCGTTTAACCGCAATGGGTTACGACAGCGTCGCCCTGATTCAACGACTTGAGATGATGCAGCGCATGCCCGGATTGGTTTGGTCGGGTTTAAGTGGTGAACTGCACATTGATAATTCAGTGGTTCAGCGAAAGCTTATTTGGGCTACCTTTAGTAAAGGAGAAGTCACCTTAGCTAAGGAAGCAGACAATGCAGGAAGTCGTTACCGGTAAGCGCGCTGAATTGCTCTCAGCCGAGTTTCTGAAGAAGAATAACCTTACCATTATTTGCAAAAATTACCGTATTGACGGTGGAGAAATTGATATCATAGCCCGAGACGGTCATTACTGGGTTTTTTGCGAGGTGAAATTCCGGGACGATGAGAGTTTTGCAGCAGTTATTGAACAGATTCAGCCTCAGCAATGCCGCCGGATTCGACTTACCGCTCGTCACTACTTACTCAGTAATAATATCGATGAACATACTGCAGCTATACGTTTCGACGTAATTGCAATAGTAGGTCAGCCAACAAAAATTGAATGGTTTAAGGACGCATTCTGATTATGAATGACGAATTGATTAAGGCACTTTTTACAGAAAGTATACAAACACAAATTTCAGCGGTAGAGAGCCTGACCGATGAAATGGCCACAACAGTTGAACTGTTAGTTGCTAACCTGTTGAATGGCCAACGTGTCTTCTGCTGTGGCGATAGGACGACAAGTATCGTTGCACAGCACTTTGCAAACCTCATGACCGAAGGCATGAAACTCGAGCGCCCTCCCTTTCCAGTACTGGCATTGGCTCTTGGTAAGCAGAAGCAGCTTGCAGCCCTTGGGCAGGCGGGTGATATTTTACTGGTCATAGCAGATAATCAGGGAAACGAGGAGCTGGCATCCCTAATGGAAACCGCTATCAGCCGCGATATGCTTATTATTGCTTTAACCGGCGAGGGTAACGACTCTGTTTCGGGACTGTTAGGTGCTAACGATATTGAATTAAGAGCACCCAGTTTAAATCCGGCTCGTATACTCGAAACTCAGTTGTTTATTGTCCACGGCTTATGTGAACAAATTGAAAACACGATCTTTCCGCAGGAGCACTGAAGCATATGACGTTATCAAAAACCGCTTTACCCGTCGTTTTTATCAGTTTATTAAGTTTACAGGGTTGCGCTGCGGTTGCTGTCGGAGCAGCAGCCGTAGGAATATCTTCAGCTACTGATCCGCGGACAATTGGAACACAAGTGGATGATCAGACTATCGAATTGAAAGCTAACGCTAAACTGGGAAATGACGAACAACTTGACGATGCTCGCGTAGTCGCTATCAGCTACGATACCAATGTTCTTTTGGTCGGCCAAGTTCCAAGCGAAGCACTGAAAAGAAGAGCTGAAGACGTTATCAAAGACACGAACGGCCTCAATAAAATTTTCAACCAGTTGCGCATTGGCTCTAAAGCATCAGCGGCTGTGCGCGCCGGAGATAGTTGGATAACCAGTAAAATCAAGCTCAAGTTCGCTAATAATAAGTCTATAGATGCCGCTAACATTAAAGTAGTGACAGAAAACGCTGAAGTATTTTTGCTGGGCCATGTGAGCCAGGCTGAGGCAGATGCTGCGGTAGAGGTTGCGAGAAACGTAGATGGCGTTGAGCGGGTAATTAAAGCACTAACCATTAAGCGTTAGTGCTTTGTATTGTTACTTAACAACTTTCAAGTTGGGCTTTTTCTTAGCTGGTTTTTGTTCAGCGTCATCGCCGACCGGCTCTTCTTCCTGGAGCTCGGGCATTTTATCCAGCTCGGGTTCCGCCTCAAACATCGCTCCGGCACCGTTCTCGCGGGCATAAATAGCTAAAGCCGCCGTCATAGGCACAACAACTTGCATTGGCTGCCCACCAAAACGTGCGCTAAAGCGCACTTCATGGTCAGCCAGCTGCAACCCCTGAACCGCTGTCGGAGAAATATTAAGTACGATTTGCCCTTCACTAACAAAGTTCTGAGGCACAACAGTTCCCACAATAGTTGCATCAACTACCAAGTGTGGTGTCAGGTCGTTATCAACTATCCACTCGTACAATGCACGCAGTAGATACGGTCTTTTCGGCGTCATAGTAAAACTCCTCGACGTCGATTAAATTAATTACGCGCGAGCTCTTTCTCTTCTTCTGTTAAAGAACCCTGGAACGTTTTACGTTCAAATAGGCGTACCATATATTGCTTAATTTCTTTTGCGCCCTGGCCTTCTAAATTAATACCATAGGCTGGTAGACGCCAGAGTAAAGGAGCCAGATAACAGTCAACCAGACTGAACTCTTCACTCATAAAATACGGCGTATCTGCAAAAATAGGTGCCAGAGAAAGAATGCCTTCTTTCAATTCCTGCCTTGCCTGAGCGTCACCTTTTTGAATTTTTTCAGCCAGACTATACCAGTCGCGTTCTATTCGGTACATCATTAAACGGCTCGTGCCACGGGCAACCGGATAAACCGGCATTAAAGGAGGATGCGGGAAACGCTCATCCAAGTATTCCATAATAATTTGAGCGTTATAAAGCACAAGCTCACGGTCAACCAGAGTGGGTTTAGCCTCTGGGTACGGATTAAGCTGTAACAGATCCTCCGGCGTATGCTCGTCGGTCACATAGGTAATTTCGACACCAACACCTTTCTCAGCTAACACCAGGCGTACCTGATGACTTTTTAAGTCATCCTTTCCTGAATATAACGTCATTACTGAGCGTTTATTTGCTGCAACAGCCATTCCTTTCTCCAGATAATATCAACGGCAAAAGGGTGGCAAGCCACCCTTTCTTAAGTCGTTGTCTAACAGACTGATAAGACTCGATTATTTGAGGTCTTTCCAAAACTCTTTTTTCAGTAGCCATGCCAAAATGGTGAATACCAGCAGGAAACCAAAAACAAACCAACCAATGCGACGTTGTTCTAACAACATAGGCTCTCCGGTATAAACCAGAAAAGCGGTTAAGTCCAACATAGCTTGATCATATTCACTTTCGGATAGACGGCCGCTGCCATCGGTTTCAATACCGACGTACACTTCTTCCATTTCACCGTCTATCAGGCGCTCTTCATAGGTCTTCTCAGGAAGCCCCTGAAGCTCTTGCAATACATGAGGCATTCCAACATTTGGGAACACCGCATTATTGACACCGAAAGGACGGCTGTCATCTTTATAGAATGAACGTAAATAAGTGTAAATCCAGTCGGCGCCACGCACACGGGCAACGTTGGTTAGATCGGGTACCGCGGTACCAAACCAGTTCGCTGCTGCTTCAGGATTCATATTATTGGTAATTCTGTCACCGGGTTTGTCGCCGGTAAACTGCAAGTTTTCTTCGCCTAACTCTTGCGGAATACCAAGATCCTCAAAAGTGCGGTTATAGCGATGGTACTGCAGTTGGTGACAACCCAGGCAATAGTTCATGTATAACTGCGCGCCACGCTGCAGTGAGGCTTTATCGTGTAAGTCGACTTCGGCCTTGTCCAAAGGAACTTCAGGGCCCGCCGCAAATACCAGCGACGGAACCAAAGTTAGAAGAGCGATTAACAGTTTTTTCATTTCGACGTCACCCTTTCTGGTACCGGTTTAGTCTTCTCGCGCTTACTGTAGAACCAGAGCAGCCCGAAGAATGCAAAGTACAGGAACGTAAATATCTGCGCGAACACGGTCGCAACAGGTGTTGCTGGTTGCGTTCCCAGATAACCCAGTACAACAAAGCTGATAGCGAACACAGTCAAGTTCAGCTTATGCAACAGGCTACGATAGCGAATAGAACGTACTCGTCCACGGTCTAACCAAGGCAACAGAGCCAGGAAGACAATAGCAGCGAACATCAAAATAACACCAAATAGCTTGTCAGGTACCGCACGTAAAATTGCGTAGAACGGCGTGAAATACCATACAGGAGCAATGTGCTCTGGTGTCTTCAACGGGTTCGCCGGCTCAAAGTTAGGCGGCTCAAGGAAAAAGCCTCCCATTTCCGGATTGAAGAAAATAACGTAGCAGAACAAGAACAAGAACACACCGAACCCGAACATATCCTTAATGATGTAATAAGGGAAAAACGGAATAGAATCGACAATGTCTTTCTTGTTTGTAAAGCGCTCGTGGAACTTAAACTTCGGCTTTTCTTCGTCTGGCACAGAGCCTTTAGGTTTCTTAGTATCGATACCGTCAGGGTTGTTTGAGCCAACCTCATGCAGAGCAACAATATGCAGGAACACCAAAATAACCAGTACCAGCGGCAACGCAATAACATGCAGCGCAAAGAAACGGTTTAGCGTAGCCCCGGAAATAACGTAATCACCACGTATCCATAAGGTTAAATCATCACCAATGACCGGAATGGCACCGAACAATGAAATAATAACCTGTGCACCCCAGTAAGACATTTGTCCCCAAGGTAGCAAGTACCCCATAAAGGCTTCGGCCATCAGTACCAGGAAGATGAACATACCAAACAGCCAAATGAGCTCACGAGGCTTCTGGTAAGAACCGTACATCATACCGCGGAACATGTGCAGATAAACCACGACGAAGAACGCCGAGGCACCGGTGGAGTGCATATAACGCAATAACCAACCGTATTCGACATCACGCATGATGTATTCGACCGAGGCAAACGCGCCTTCGGCACTTGGCACGTAGTTCATGGTTAACCAGACACCAGTCAGTATTTGGTTAATTAATACGATGGTTGCCAAAAAACCAAAAACGTACCACATATTGAAGTTTTTTGGAGCCGGATACTGCGCCAGGTGGATGTTCCAGGTTTTGGTCATGGGGATGCGGGCATCCATCCACTCTACAAATCGCTTAAACATTATGCTTGCCCCTTATCTTCACCCACCAAAATGGTGTTATCGTCGATAAAATAATGTGGCGGCACGACCAAGTTCAGTGGTGCAGGAACACCTTGGAATACGCGCCCTGCGACATCAAACTTAGAACCATGGCATGGGCAGAAAAAGCCAGCCTCGACCCCTTCAACGTGCTCACCCATTCCACTAGAAAGATAAGATGGAGAGCACCCCAGGTGGGTACAAATACCGACCGCAACAAAGAACTCTTCTTTAATTGAGCGGTATTGGTTTTGTGCGTATTCTGGTTGTTGAGGTTCTTCAGATTCCGGGTCACGAAGTCTGTCTTCGATACTTCCCAGCTCTTCAAGCATATCTGGTGTACGACGTACTATCCAAACGGGCTTGCCGCGCCATTTCACGCGGATTATCTGACCAGGTTCAGCTTTGCGTATATTTACTTCTACGGGCGCTCCCGCGTTTTTCGCTTTCGCACTTGGGTTCCATGATGCTATGAAAGGAACGGCTACTGCAACCGCTCCGGCACCACCTACCACTGAGGTTGCGACAGTCAAAAAACGACGGCGGCCTTTATCTACAGGCGCATTGCTCATCCATCTATTCTCCAGTTTTGGACGCTCCACGATGCGTTGTCGCGAAGTCGGGAATTAGCTGCTGCTTTGTCCGCTTGTGCGGATTACAGAAAATGCTTTGAGATGATAATGAAAAGACACACTTTTTACAAGCTTAATAGCCGCCCTAATTGGTCTATTTCCATTTATTTTTGACATAAAAAAACCCAGCCGAAGCTGGGTTTTGCCACAAAAAACAAAGACGAATTAACGCTTTGAGAACTGTGGACGTTTACGTGCTTTGTGCAAGCCGATTTTCTTACGTTCAACTTGACGAGCGTCACGAGTAACGTAACCTTCTTTACGTAATGGACCACGTAAAGCTTCGTCGTATTGCATTAATGCACGAGTAATACCGTGACGAATTGCGCCCGCCTGACCGGTAGTACCACCACCATTTACGGTAATGTACATGTCAAACTTTTCAGTCATTTCAACTAACTCTAATGGTTGACGAACAACCATTTGAGCCGTTTCACGACCGAAGTACTCGTTCAGTTCACGGTTGTTAATTTTGATGTTGCCGCTACCAGGACGCAAAAATACGCGAGCCGTGGAGTTTTTGCGACGACCAGTACCGTAGTATTGATTATCTGCCATAGTGTTCTTGCTCCGTATTATATATCCAGTTGTTTAGGTTGTTGAGCAATATGGTTATGCTCAGTACCTGCGTACACTTTCAGTTTACGGAACATGGCACGACCCAATGGACCACGGGGTAACATACCTTTCACCGCTTTCTGAATGACCATTTCTGGTTTCTTAGCAATCAGTTTTTCAAAGCTGATTGATTTGATACCACCCGGAAATCCAGTGTGCGAGTAGTACATCTTGTCCTGAGCTTTGTTACCGGTAACGGCAACTTTTTCAGCGTTAATGACGACGATGTAGTCGCCGGTATCAACGTGAGGTGTGTACTCAGGCTTGTGCTTGCCGCGTAAACGACGAGCGATTTCAGTAGCTAAACGACCTAAAGTTTTGCCTTCAGCGTCTACTACGTACCAGTCGCGTTTTACCGTTTCTGGCTTGGCTACAAATGTTTTCATTGTATAAAACCTACATTTTAAAAGTTCACGGACAGTAATTCCGGGCTTCCCCGCGAATCACAACAATAAAAAAACGATAAAAATCATTTAGTTATCTGCTGCGACCGCTGCATTACGTTATGTAACACAACGGACTGTAACGTGGGCTGCGCGGATTATAGGAAAAACGCGGTTAAAGATCACGCATTTTCTGAAATTTATGCTTTATGAGCCATTGCCAGATATTCCTGACTTTGCATTTCCTGCAATCGGCTAACACACCGACGAAATTCAAAACTCAATTGGCCCTCGGTATATAACGATTCAATTGCTACTTCGGCAGATAAAATTAGCTTCACCCGACGCTCATAAAACTCATCCACCAATGCAATGAAACGCCGCGCAGTATCGTCCTTGCCCGCTCCCATTTGTTCGACATTGCTGATAAGAACAGCATGGTAAAGACGAGCTATCTCCATATAATCGTTCTGGCTGCGAGCGGTTTTACAAATGGAAGTAAAGTCAAAGAACACCACATCGTCACATTCGGCTCGTACGTCAATATCCCGCCCTTCTATCTCAATAGCTTCTGACAAATACTCGTCTTTACACTCTGGAGCCAGTTCCGTGAAGTACTTCCATAAATTTTTATCAGCCTTTTCATCCAGTGGCGAATGAAAAATTTCCGCCCGCGTAAGCGTTCTCAGGCGATAATCAATGCCGCTATCGACATTAACCACTTCGCAGTGCTGATTGATAAGTTTTATCGCCGGGATAAAACGCGCGCGTTGCAGCCCATTTTTATAGAGATCGTCAGGAACAATGTTTGACGTCGCTACCAGCACAACTCCCCTCTCAAATAGGTACTCGAACAGCTTGCCCAGCAACATGGCATCGGTAATGTCCTGCACGAAAAACTCATCAAAGCAGACAACTTGTGCTTCGCCGGCTATGTTATCCGCCACAATGCGCAACGGATCGCTCTGTTTATCCAGTTGCTTAAGTTCATTGTGAACCCGGTGCATAAAGCGATGAAAGTGAATCCGCCATTTGCGCTCAATTGGCAAACCGTCGAAGAAAGTGTCAACCAGATAAGTTTTGCCACGGCCGACACCACCCCAAAAGTAAATACCCTGAGGCCTGCTCGGTTCTTTATTAAACCACTTTTTCCAGCCTGGCAGAGTCTGATACTGATACCACGCAATAAGCTCATCATGCAGCCTTTGCAAATGTTTAACAGCGTTAAGCTGCGCTGCATCTTTCGAGAAATCATTGTGTTCTATATCATACTGATAACGTTCTATTGGAGACATTTGCTGTTTGGACACTACCACTTCACCTCAGTTGGGATTATCCTATAGGCTGATATGTTATCATGAAGGTGAAGCGCAGCAATCATTCGCCGCTGCGACAGCTTGTTCAGGAGTTACTTATGAGTTGGATTATTGGAGTTCTGTTGGTCATTGCCGGTGCCGTCATTGGCTTTTTTGCGGCTCGTTACAGTCAGTCAAAAGGCCAGTCAGGCGATCTAGAAGAGCAAGTACAGCAGAGTCAGCAGCGTTTAACTGACTATCAGCGCGAAGTGGCCGAGCACTTTGCCACTGCAAACGCTATGGTCGAACAGTTAGCAGATACCCAGCAGCGTTTACAAAGCTACTTAAACCAAAGTGCCGAGCTACTGGAGAAAAGCGAGGGACAAAGTGATCTACCCTTTTTTGCAGAAGACACAATCAAGCAGTTGCGCGTAGCAAATTCGTTAAATAAAGATCATCGCTCTGGCCGTGACAGTTATAATGCCAATGATATGCCCCGCGATTATACCGAGGGCTCTAGCGGGCTCTTTTCGAGTAATTACGAACCAGAGCAAGAAAAACAATCCTCAAAAACCTCTTGAAACATTTTTAGAGTGAACTCATATAGCTAACAAGCGGTCTTAACTCACGACCGCTTGTTAGTGCTTTATTAAGGAGTCACTCAAATTATGAAAAGAGTCTTAGCATTATTCAGTTTACTCTTTGTTTTTAGCTTTACCCCAATAACGTCAGCTCAGGCTGGTATTCCTTTTTTTAGCAGTGACGACGAGCAACCCACTTTAGCTCCTATGCTTGAGGATGTTACCCCTGCCGTCGTTAATATATCGGTTAAAGGTAAGCGAGAAGTAAGACAGCGCTTACCAGACGCCCTGCGCTTCTTTTTTGGCCCGGACTCGCCACGTGAACAAGTCCGCGAAAGACCGTTTCAAGGGTTAGGTTCCGGCGTCATTATTGATGCCGACAAAGGCTATGTGGTAACGAACAACCATGTTGTAGACGACGCTACAGAAATTTTGGTTACCCTCAAAAATGGTCGTGAGTTTGACGCCAAAGTCATAGGCACCGATGCTCGTAGTGACGTGGCATTACTTAAAATTGAGGACGGAGAAGACCTTACCGCAATTGAGCTTGGTAAATCATCCGAGCTGCGGGTGGGAGACTTTGTTGTTGCCATTGGCAACCCCTTCGGACTCGGTCAGACGGTCACCTCGGGTATTGTCAGTGCTCTGGGGCGTGGTGGTCTTGGCATTGAAGAACTGGAAAACTTCATCCAGACCGATGCTGCTATTAACAGCGGCAATTCCGGCGGCGCTCTGGTCACGTTAGACGGAAAACTCATCGGAATTAACACCGCAATACTCGGTCCTAACGGCGGCAATATCGGTATCGGTTTCGCTATTCCATCAGACATGATGAGCAACTTAGTACAACAATTGATTGAGTTTGGCGAAGTTCGCCGCGGTGTACTGGGGGTTCGGGGTAACGACTTAACTCACGATGTTGCTCAGGCACTGAATATTCCGGTCAATCGGGGGGCTTTTGTTTCACAGGTGGTACCGGGTAGTTCTGCCGCTGAAGCTGGTATTGAATCCGGCGATGTCATTATCTCAGTTGACGGCCAAAAAATCCGCTCATTTTCTGAGCTTGGTGCAATGGTCGGCTCGATAGGCTCGGGGAACTCATTAAAGCTTGGAGTGATTCGCGACGGAGAAGAGCAGTTTGTAAACGTTACCCTTGGTGCGCAGGACATGTCTGTTACAGCGGAGTCAATTCACCCTGCTTTACAGGGCGCTACTCTTGCGGCAACGGATGGGAATGGAATTGAAGTAGAGGAGCTTGAAGAACGTTCTCCTGCCGCGCGAATTGGCCTCGAGAAAGGCGATATTATTCAGGGCGTTAACAGAAAATCAGTGAGGTCACTGTCGGAGTTGCGGTCAGCAATTGAAGATAACAGTGGCGTTATAGCTCTTAATATCAAGCGAGACGACAGTTCACTATTTATTGTGTTGCGGAACGCAAACTGACATTGTGACAGGCAGGTGGTATCAGTGCTATGCTGATACCACTTGATTTAACCGGAAGCTGGTATGCAACAACTTTCTTCAACTCTACGATTTTTATTTCAGTCAGTTGGCTTAGGCCTAGTTGTTGCGGCTATAGTGATTATCGCCAAGCCTTTCTGGGCTCAGTCTGAATCATTAAGACAAAACGGCAACGAAATTACCTCTTTTAATCAGGCCGTTCGAAAAGCAGCCCCTGCCGTCGTGAATATTTACAGCATGGGCGAAATTCAGGGCTCTTATTATCAACCTCAATCATCACGCGTATGGCGTTTAGGTTCAGGCGTTATTATGGACACTCAGGGCTATATTCTGACCGCCCATCACGTTGTCGATAACGTTGATAAAATTGAGGTCGCACTGCAGGACGGCAGACGCTATGCCGCTCAGTTAATTGGTAGTGACCGTTACACCGATTTAGCCGTACTGAAAATTGATGCAGAGAACTTACCGGTCATTCCGGTTCAGTCGACACGCCGCGTGCGCGTTGGTGATATTGTTCTTGCCATAGGTAATCCATACAACATCGGCCAGACAATTACACAAGGTATTGTCAGTGCCAGTGGTGGTCGGGTCGGTGTCAGCAATTCCTATTCCGATTTGATTCAAATGGACGCGGTGATCAACCAGGGCGCCTCAGGCGGAGCTTTGGTCAACACCGCCGGCGAGCTTATCGGGATTAATAACGCCCGCTATAATTCGGCGTTCGGAGACGGCGGCGAAGGCATCTATTTTGCCGTACCTTATGAAAATGCCCGCAAAGTAATGAAAACGCTTATTCAGGAAGGCAAAGTGGTCCGCGGATACATTGGTATTAGCGTTAATCCTAACTTTAGCGAAGAACAGTCTCTGTCTGGCATATTAATAACGGAAGTCGAACGAAACAGTCCGGCGGCAAAAGCAGGACTAAAACCAAACGATTTTTTAATCGCTATTGGTGGCGACCCCGTTCGCTCTGCGCCGGAGGGTCTTGACCGGGTTGCGGGTAGTGAGCCTGGCACTGAACTGGAAGTGGAATTTTATCGTAATGAAAAACGAATGACGACCACCGTGACAGTGGCCGAATTACCGAGGTAATAAGTGAGAACGGCTGCTAAGCCGTTACTCGTTCAATATCAGCACCTAAGCCCTGAAGTTTTTTCTCAATCCCTTCGTAGCCCCGGTCAATATGGTAGATGCGCTCGACAACAGTTTCGCCGGTCGCAACCAACCCCGCTATAACGAGCGAAGCAGAAGCTCGTAAATCGGTACACATAACCTCAGCGCCGGTCAGTTCATCGACCCCGTGACATAACGCCGTACTGCCTTCTGACTCAACATTTGCACCCATGCGTCGTAACTCAGGAATATGCATGAAGCGGTTTTCAAATATCGTTTCGCGAATACCGGCAGTGCCTTCTGCAATAGCGTTCAACGCGCAAAACTGAGCCTGCATATCGGTTGGAAAGGCCGGGTGAGGAGCTGTAATAATATTCACCGCTTTAGGCCGCCCATGGCTCTGTATCGCTATCCAGTCATCGCCTTTCTCAATTGTCGCACCAGCTTCTTCCAGCTTTTTCAATACCGCATCGAGGCTAGCCGGGTCAGTTTTCTCACAACGCACCGAGCCTCCAGTTGCTAAGCCGGCAACTAAGAAGGTCCCGGTTTCGATACGGTCGGGCATGACACTGTATTCGCCACCATGCAGCTTGTTGACACCAGTAACATGAATGGTGTCGCTTCCTGCGTCCCGGACTTCCGCGCCCAGGCTATTGAGAAAGTTAGCTAAATCAATGACTTCTGGTTCGCGAGCCGCATTTTCTATGACCGTTTCACCCTCAGCCAGTACCGCTGCCATCATCAAGTTTTCAGTACCGGTCACGCTGACCGTGTCGAGCAAAATCTCAGCACCCTGGAGGCGACCGTCTACTGACGCTTTAATGTAACCATTTTCAACGTCAATATGTGCACCCATTTTACGCAAACCTTCAATATGAAGATTTACCGGTCGCGCGCCTATCGCGCAACCACCCGGTAGCGACACTTCCGCTTTACCAGTTTTAGCTAATAAAGGGCCTAAAACCAGAATGGAAGCACGCATAGTCTTAACTAATTCATAAGGCGCTTTGAATTGGTTAAGCGTGGTTGGGTCAATACAGACGCTATTATTATTCAGGTTACTGTGACTAATGCCCAGGCAATCTAATAACTCCAGTGTCGTGTCGACATCGTGAAGGTCGGGGACATTAGACAAGGTTATTTTTTCAGACGGCAACAGAGACGCCATTAAAATAGGTAAAGCCGCGTTTTTTGCACCTGAAATAGTGACCGAACCCGATAAAGGTTGGCCACCACGTATTTTAAATTTATCCATCAACTAACCAACAACCTTATGGCATCATTAATTTTTTATCACGCGCCCAGTCTTCCGGCGTGTAAGCTTTTATCGATACGGCATGGATTGAACCGTCGGCAATCAACGGGTTTAGAGGACCATACACGGCTTGCTGACGCTTTACCCGACTCATATCTTTAAAGTCTTCGCTGACAGCAATAATTTCTACATTCGCGCCTTCAGCTTTAACCAGAAGCTCTTCCAGAGAAAGCGCATCGTTCAGCAAAGTTTTCAGTTCTTCAGTATTCATTGTTATCTGCCGTTGGCTTAAAAGTTAATAAGACCGCCTAGCTTAACGAAAGCAGTGACTCAACGCCACTAACACGGGCAATTTGTTTTAGCTGCTCAGATGCCCCTATACAGGTTAGCGGCCCTTTGCCATCGCCAGTTAACTTGAGAATTTCAAGTAAAAAGGCAACACCGGCTGTGTCAATAACCTCAACATCGGTCAAATCAACCTTAGTTTCGCTTCCCACCGGCCAGCTTTTGCGTTGTGTCCACAGTCTGGCGACACTATGACGAGTCAATGAACCGCTGAAAACCAGCGCGTTATCATCGCTAACTTTCACTGATGCTAACTCTGTCTGCTGAGTACTCATTAGAGACCCTCTGCCGGGTTTTCAACTTCTTCATCTGCCTTAATAGGCTCAGCCGCTTTCTTTTCAATCAGCTCGATAGTTTTATCAATGCCATTGGCACGAATAACCGAAGATATTTCACTTTGCTTACTGTTCAGCAGGCTGACACCTTCAACAACCAGGTCGTAGGCTTTCCAGATTTCTTCATCGGAGTCGTAACGTATACGAAAATCGAGACGAATTTCAGGACGCCCTTCTTCTTTAACTCGAGTGCGCACTACCGCTGAACGCGCATCATCCGCGAGATCTGCGCTCGGTTCGAAAGAAACCTTGTGCTTGTCCTCATCATACTGAGTAAAGGCACGCGCATAGGTTGCCACTAAATAGTCATAAAAAGCACGGTAAAAACGCTGGCGCTGTTCTTTTGTTGTGTCTCGTAAATAACGGCCTAATACTTTCTTCGACGCATACATGTTATCGACGTAAGGCATCATCTCGTCTTCAACGATTTCCTTTAAATAATTAGGGTTTTCGTCAATTTTTTCTCTGTCAGATGCAATGCGATCAAAGGTTTTTTCCGCAACTTCTTTTAACAATTCTTGCGGATCATCGTTACGAATTAAATCGGCTGACGCTGATGCGACCAATACTAAGGTTGCAAAAATAGCCATTATCCATTGTTTTACTGCCATGGGACTCTCCTTACCACTTAATCATTGCCCTGACTGAACAGGAACTGGCCTATCAGGTTCTCTAAAACCAATGCTGACTTAGTATCAGTAATGGTATCGCCGTCTTCTAGCGTGCCTACGCTGTCGTCAATAAAGCCAGGTTCAAGCCCAAGGTATTGCTCGCCCAGGAGTCCCGACGTCAGCACCGACAATGTGCTGGCTTCAGAAAACTTGTCGTAATCTTTGCTAATACTCATTGCCACACGTGGCTCGTAATAGTCGCCCGACAATGAAATATCAGTAACACGACCCACAACGACACCACCCACCTTCACCGGCGAGCGGACTTTCAGGCTACCAATATTGTCGAACTTAGCGTACAGGGTGTAACTGTCGCCCGATGTCGTCATAGTGCCGCTGGCTGCTCTTAATGCGATAAAGAACAGAGCCAAAATACCGACGACAACGAAAACGCCTACCCATAACTGTGTTTTTCTTGATTCCATGGTTATCCACCAAACATGATAGCTGTAAGAATAAAATCGAGTCCTAGAATTGCTAACGACGCAGTCACCACTGTCGACGTTGTCGCAGTGCTGATTCCCGCCGAAGTTGGTACTGCACGATAGCCCTTATACAAAGCTATCCAGGTAACAACGAAAGCAAATACAATAGACTTAATAACGCCGTTCAGGAGATCGTCCCGCCAGTCAACGGCTGATTGCATGACCGACCAGAAAGCGCCCTCATCAACACCCAGCCAGCCAGAGCCGACCAAATAACCGCCGTAAATACCAACGGCTGAGAACATCAGCGCCAGCAGTGGCATACTAACCACACCAGCCCAGAACCTTGGGGCAATGACACGACGTAGAGGGTCAACTGCCATCATCTCCAGGCTGGACAGTTGCTCAGTGGCTTTCATAAGGCCAATTTCCGCAGTTAATGCAGAACCCGCCCGCCCGGCAAATAGAAGCCCCGTAACGACGGGCCCTAACTCACGCAATAACGACAGCGCAACCATAGGCCCCAGACTTTGCTCGGCGCCATAATCGACGAGAATGGTGTAGCCCTGTAAACCCAACACCATCCCAATGAATAAGCCACTGACAATAACAATAAGCATCGACAGTACGCCGACGACATACATTTGTTTTATAAAGAGCGGCCAGGACTTAGCAGGTTGCGGCTTACCAATAATGGCGCCCATGAGCATAGCTAAGGCATATCCAATGCCCGCCAGGCTATCCAGTACCTGGCGGCCGATAGACCGTATAAACTGGATCATCCCTCGCCCCTTAATAAGTCCGTTGTAAAATCGTCATCTGAGTAATGGAACGCGACAGGCCCGTCGGGCGCTCCGTTCAAAAACTGCTTAATAATTGCCGTGTCATTATTACGGAGTTCATCCGGAGTTCCCTTGCCAACCACTTTTTTGTCAGCAATGACATAAGCGTAATCCGCAATCGACAACACTTCCTTTACGTCGTGCGATACGACAATAGAGGTTAAACCCAGAGATTCATTCAAAGATTTAATAAGCTTTACAATGACCGCCATAGAAATGGGATCCTGGCCGGCAAAAGGCTCATCGTACAAGATTAGGTCGGGGTCCAGAGCTATAGCCCTTGCCAGAGCGGCTCTACGAGCCATACCACCTGACAGTTCTGACGGCATAAGGTGGCGTGCGCCACGCAGGCCCACCGCCTCAAGCTTCATTAAAACCACACTTCGAATAATTTCTTCGGGTAAATCGGTATGCTCGCGCAGTGGAAAGGCGACATTCTCGTAAACCGACATATCAGTGAACAGCGCACCACTTTGAAACAGCATGCTCATGCGCTTGCGTAACTGATACAAGGCCTCGCGTTTTAACTGCGGGACTTCCTCTCCGGCCACTTTGATACTGCCGCTTTCAGGCTTGAGCTGGCCACCGATAAGGCGCAGCAGTGTTGTTTTGCCAATGCCACTAGGCCCCATGACAGCAACCATTTTGCCTTTCGGAACATCTAACGACAGGCCGTCATAGACTCTATGACTTCCATGAGCAAAAGTCAGATCTTTAAGTTCTACCAAGTTTGTCACGACAGTTTCCTGTTACGAGTTTACCAGTCTTAAATTTTAACGACTGTCGGTATTATCCAATACCGAAAAAGTGTTGCAAATTTTATCAGCGAATTGATTCTATTTCTGTCAATTCGTCGACAAGCTTCAGTAAATATTGTGCAAACTCTTCTCGCTCATGCACGCAGGCGTCACACAAGTTGAGTTGTTCAAATAAACGCGCACCATGAACCGCATAAAACAGCGTTTTGCCCACTTTGCTTCCGGCAATACGTTCCAGCCGCTGCAGCGTCAATGCTATATGTTCTTTTAAAGGACCTAACAGCTCAGGGTTAGTCGCAGCGGCCGCCAACATGCCACTGCCTAACCGGGCGCATTCAGCGTCCGTATCAAGCGCTGCCAGTAAAATACTTTTTAATTCGCCTTTTGGGTCATTAGCAAACTGGTGATGATATTGCTCACGAAGTGCCTCGTAGCGTTCAACGCGGCGTTTTAACATAGCCTGCAGCAAACAGTCTTTGCTCTTGAAATGATAAAGCAAACCACCTTTACTGATGCCGGTCGTCTGGCTCAAGGCGTCAAACGTCAGATGCCCTGCCCCCTCTGCAGCAACCAACTGATCAGCGGCATCCAGAATGACATCTCTGTTGCTGGGTCGCCCTGCGCCTTTTTTCTCTACCATGGTGTATTCACTATTGTCTGCACTTACTTTATCAACCGTCTGGTTGGTATAGTAATTATTTTTGTAATAAAATACAAGATTTACTTGCGTACGGTAGGCAGAGTTGTACCGAATGACGTATTATACAGGGCAAAAGTGCAACGCCAGAGGCATGACAATGAAACAAGTCACCCAGAACTTTCGGCTACTGGGCGAGCAAGTACTGGATATCGAAAAAAAGGCGATTGAAGGTCTGTATCAATATTTGGATGAGAATTTCGATGCCGCCTGCCAAACCCTGTTCAACTGCAAAGGCCGCGTTATTGTCACCGGCATGGGGAAATCCGGCCATATTGGTGGAAAAATAGCAGCCACACTTGCCTCTACTGGCACACCAGCATTTTTCGTACATCCGGGCGAAGCCAGCCATGGAGACTTAGGCATGGTTGCGGCTCAAGATGTGGTCATTGCGATATCGAACAGTGGCGAAACAGCCGAAGTGCTGAACATTATTCCGGTCATTAAGCGTCTGGGCGTCCCCTTAATTTCAATGACGGGCAAACCGGGCTCCACTCTTGCCCGGCTGGCTGACACTCATGTCTGCATAGCGGTTGAACAGGAAGCCTGCCCGCTGGGATTGGCGCCTACAGCTTCTACCACAGCAACGCTGGTTATGGGCGATGCGATGGCGGTTGCCCTGCTCAACGCCCGCGGTTTTACTGCCGACGACTTTGCATTGTCGCATCCCGGCGGCTCGCTGGGTAAACGCCTGCTATTAAGGTTGCATGATGTGATGCACACTGGCGAGCGTGTTCCGACTATACCGGCCGACGCTATTATTAGTGATGCCTTACTGGAAATATCGCGTAAAGGGCTGGGCATGACCGCGATAGTTGATGAAAACCAGCGCCTTGCCGGCATTTTTACAGACGGTGACTTACGTCGCATTCTGGATAACCGAATCGATGTTCATAAGACTCCGATAGCAGAAGTTATGACCCGCTCCTGTATTACTGCGAACGAGGATATGCTGGCCGCTGAGGCATTAAAACTCATGCAGGACCGAAAAATAAATGGGCTCATTATTACTAACGAAGATGGGCAGCCTTGTGGCGCAATGAACATGCATGATTTACTGCAGGCAGGAGTGCTCTAATGGAATGTATTAACACCTGGTATGGCGACATTGAAAAAAGCCTGTTTAAACGCTTTTCCGAGATAAAGCTGCTAGTGCTGGACGTGGACGGAGTGTTCTCCGACGGCCGCATTTATTTAGGTAACGATGGTGAGGAACTGAAAGCGTTTCACACCCGGGATGGCTTTGGCATGAAAGCACTGAAAAAATCAGGAGTCGAAACAGCGGTCATTACCGGGCGGACCTCACGCATTGTTGAACATCGCATGGAGCACTTAGATGTTGGCTTTATTTATCAGGGACAGAACGATAAAACAGCCGCTTTCGATGAGCTACTGACAAAGTTAGGCCTTAGCGCAGCGCAAGTGGCTTATGTTGGCGACGACACTCCCGATTTAGCTTTAATTAAAGCTGCGGGTCTGGGTATTGCAGTCCAGGACGCTCACGCATCGGTGCAACAGCAGGCCGATTATATTTCACGTTGTCATGGCGGACATGGTGCCGTGCGCGAAATCTGTGATTTAATCATGCTCAGTCAAGGACAACTGCACCTGGCGGCAGGAGCCAGTGTGTGAGTCAACGCGTTACTGTCATTCTCATTTTATTATTCGGTGCCGGACTATTGCTTGTCTGGCGCCCTTTTAGCGATGACGCTGACGGTAGCAACGCGGCTACAACACGTGCGATGCAGCCCGACTTTACCGCTTTTGGTCTGGAAACGCGTATTTTCGAAAGTGACGGTTTACTGGCTCACAAGATCAAATCTGAGAAGATGTCTCACTATAACCAAATTGGTCTGACCGAACTTAAACACCCGGTTTACACGGTATTTTCTGAGCAAGGCGAAGAGCTTTGGGAGGTCAGTGCCGAGCAAGGGACTTTCTACGACGACCAAACCCTGATTTTGGAGCACGATGTTGAAATCCTTGCTTTAGAGCCGGATACTCGCATCAAACAAGTGTTAACCGAGTACCTGATTATTGATTTGAAAAGTGAGTCAATGAGCACTGAACATCCGGTAAGCATTCACGGACCCCGACTATTAATTCGGGGTAACGGCATGACTGCGGACCTGAAAGCTGAACGAATGGAGCTAAAAAGACATGTTAAAACGATTTTCCAGCCTGCTGAGTAAACTCATCCTGGTTGCCTTAATACCGTCAGCGGTTATGGCTCAGGGTAAGTCTGACTTTAGTCAGCCAATGGAAGTAGAGTCGAGTAAAGAAGAGCTTGATATTAAAAATAATCGTCTGGTTTTGACGGATAACGTTATTATTCGCCAGGGCAGCCTATTAATTCGCGCAGACAGATTAGAAGCGTCCGCCAGCGAGAGCGCCAAACAAGCAGATATTTTTATTGCAGAAGGTACTCCTGCGACTTACAGCCAGACGCTGGAAGATGGTAATGAAATTAACGCAGAAGCGAAAAAAATAACCTACTTTCAGTCGGAACAACGACTGGAGCTGAAAGGCGACGCACGCATATCTCAAGGCAGCAGTAGCTCCAGCGGCAGTTTAATTACCTATGATTTGGATAAGCAAACGGTAACGGCAAGCAGCTCAGGCGAAGAAGACAGCCGTGTTATCACTATTTTCACGCCAAAACCAAAAACTGACACCGACGAAAAAAATAACGAGAACCCTTAATATGGCAACTTTACGAGTCAAACATTTAGCCAAAAGCTACAAAAGCCGACAAGTCGTCAAAGACGTCAGTCTGGAAGTCAGTCAAGGACAGATTATTGGTTTGCTGGGCCCCAACGGCGCAGGCAAAACCACAACCTTCTATATGATTGTCGGTTTGGTTAATAGCGATAAAGGCCAAATTTTACTGGACGACAATGACCTTACCTTGCTGCCAATGCATGAGCGGGCACGCAGAGGTATTGGCTATTTGCCGCAGGAGGCTTCCATTTTTCGGAAGTTAACCGTGCGCGATAATCTGATGGCTATTCTGGAAACTCGTAAAGAACTATCAACCAACGAACGTGAAGAGCAACTTGATGCTTTGCTCGAAGAGTTTCATATTGGGCACATAGCAAACAGTCAGGGCATGAGCCTGTCAGGTGGTGAACGCCGTCGGGTCGAAATTGCCCGTGCCCTGGCAGCGGAACCTACGTTTATTTTGCTGGATGAGCCTTTTGCCGGGGTGGATCCCATTTCGGTTATTGATATTAAAAAGATTGTTGAACATTTGAAACAACGTGGTATTGGTGTACTGATTACTGACCACAATGTTCGCGAAACATTGTCTGTTTGTGAACACGCTTATATTGTCAGTCATGGCGAGCTTATTGCCAGCGGCGATGCAGAAAGTATATTATCGAATCAACAGGTTAGAGACGTTTACCTCGGTGAGCAGTTCACCCTATAACGTGATACCGGGACAGTCATTATGAAGCAAAGTCTGCAGCTAAAAATTGGTCAGCAGCTGACCATGACGCCACAACTCCAACAGGCTATCCGCCTGCTGCAGCTTTCCTCGCTCGATCTTCAGTCAGAAATTCAGGATGCGTTAGACAGTAATCCATTGCTGGAGGTTGAAGGTGAAACTAGTAACGACGCCGACCAGTCTGAAACCCGCAACATTGAGGAAAGGGACGACAGTCAGCGGGAAACATCCGACGTTATAAAAACTCAGGAGATGCCTGACGAACTGCCGGTCGACAGCAGTTGGGACGACACCTACTCCAGTCATACCCCTGCCAACGGCGCAGCCTCTTCGGGGAAATCCTTTGACGGCGATTTTGAAGTCTACCAGGGCTCTACCAGCGAATCTCTGCAGGATCACCTACTCTGGCAGATGCAACTTTCTCATTTCTCAGAAGAAGACACCGCCATAGCGGAAGCCATTATCGAGGCCATAGACGACAACGGCTACCTAATGGTCGATGTTGATGAAATTATTGAAGCCGTGCGTCTGCCCGAAGTAGAAGCAGAAGAAGTTTGCATGGTGCTAAAGCGTATTCAGCATTTTGATCCAATTGGTGTCGGCGCTCGCAGTGTCAGTGAGTGCCTTGCCATTCAATTGCGGCAACTGAGCGACGACACTGAATACAAGCAGGTTGCTTTATGCTTAGTGACTGAACATATGGACTTACTCGGCAGTCGCGATTTTCGCACTATTCAGCGTAAACTGAAGTTATCGGAAGACGATTTACGCCAGACTATGCGATTAATTCAACAATTGCATCCGCATCCGGGCGAGCAAGTTGCACAGCAACCTGTTGAATATGTTATTCCTGACGTGGCCGTTACTAAAAAAAATGGTCGCTGGATGGTCGAATTAAACCCCGACAGCGTACCTAAATTAAAAGTGAACGAAGAATACGCCGCCTTAAGTAAAGCGGCAAAGTCAGTAGCCGACAGCCAGTACATAAAGAACCATACGCAAGAAGCTCGCTGGTTCATAAAAAGCCTGGAGAGCAGGAATGATACGCTGCTGAAGGTGGCTAATTGCATAGTACAGCGCCAGCAAGGCTTTTTTGAGCATGGTGAAGAGGCTATGAAGCCTATGGTACTGAACGATGTTGCTGAAACTGTCGATATGCATGAAAGTACGATTTCACGCGTAACGACACAAAAATACTTACACTGCCCAAGTGGTGTATTTGAGTTGAAATATTTTTTCTCAAGCCATGTCAGTACAGAGGGCGGTGGTGAGTGTTCAAGCACGGCAATACGTGCTTTAATTAAGAAGATGGTCGCTGCTGAAAATCGCAGTAAACCATTAAGCGACAGTAAGATTGCTGAACTGATAGCCGAACAGGGTATCCAAGTAGCAAGAAGGACAATTGCGAAGTATCGGGAATCGTTGAACATTCCATCATCGAGCCAACGCAAAAGTCTTTTATAACTTTGTTAACTGCAGAAGGAAGACGTTATGCAAATTAATTTGACCGGTCATCACATCGATATTACCGAAGCTCTGCGTGACTACGTGGACACAAAATTTGCCAAGCTGGAAAGACATTTTGACCATATAACGAATGTTCACGTCATCCTAAACGTTGAAAAAACGATTCAAAAAGCGGAAGCTACGCTGCACGTGAATGGCGGTGAGCTTTTCGCCGATTCAAAGCACGAAGATATGTACGCGGCCATCGACGGTTTAATTAATAAACTGGACCGTCAGGTGATTAAACACAAAGAGAAAATGAAACAACATTAATCCATGCAACTGAGTGAATTGTTAAGCGCCGACTGCACCAAGTGTGCAGTCGAGGGCGCAAGTAAAAAAAGACTACTTGAAACCATTAGTCAAATCGTAGCCCCTAAGCTGTCTGGCATTACCCGTCATGACATTTTTGAGAGCCTCTTAAACCGTGAACGTTTAGGCAGTACGGGAATTGGCTTAGGTATCGCAATTCCTCATGGCCGTTTACCTAATGCAAATCATCCGGTGGCGGTATTATTGACCCTAGACGAACCTATCGAGTTCGATTCTATTGACAACCAGCCTGTCGATATTATCTTCGCGCTTCTGGTGCCGGAGTCAGAGCACGAGAACCATTTACAAACATTGGCCACTGTGGCCAGAAGAATGAATGACAAAGACTGCACCCGCGCACTGCGCCATGCAGATTCTGACAAAGCGTTATATCAATTATTTGTGGGCGAAGGTGAACAGTCGCCATGCAACTGATCATTGTTAGTGGTCGTTCCGGATCAGGTAAGACAATTGCTCTGCGCGTACTGGAAGACTTAGGCTTTTATTGCGTTGATAATTTACCCATAAGCCTGTTGCCAACGCTGGTGCATGCAGTCATCGAGCAATATCAAAAAATAGCCATCAGCATTGATGTCCGCAATTTACCAGAGCATTCTGAAGAATCACTGGATTCTCTGAGCTTTTTGCCCAAAGGCGTTGAACCGGAAATTCTGTTTATTGACTCTGACGACAATACCTTACTAAAGCGTTTTGGCGAGACTCGTCGCCTGCATCCGTTATCGCAAAAAGAACTGCCTCTGCTTGAAGCGCTTCAGGCCGAACATAAAATGCTTGAACCCATTATGGAGAGAGCAACCTGGCGCCTCGACAGCAGCGATTTATCTCTGCACCAATTAAGTGAACAGGTCACTGAGCGGGTGCTGGGACGAGCGGATAAAAAGCTGATTATAGTGTTTCAGTCTTTTGGTTTTAAGTACGGTTTGCCCAAAGACGCTGACTTTGTCTTTGATGCGCGTATTTTACCCAATCCGCACTGGCAACCTGAGCTTAAGCTGCTTACCGGCCTGGATACCGACGTGCAGATTTTCTTTCGCCAAGAGCCCTTGGTGACTAAGTTTATTTATCAGCTGGAAAACTTTCTAGATACCTGGCTGCCGCACTTTCAGCGCAGCAACCGCAGCTACCTGACCATAGCTACCGGCTGTACCGGCGGTCAACACCGCTCAGTTTATATTTCTCAGCAGCTAGCCGAGCGCTTTGAACAAAAAACTGTCAAGGTTCAGGTCAGACACCGGGAACTAAAAATCCATGGATAAAATTTGCAGAAAGTTAATTATTCGCAATAAACTAGGCTTGCACGCACGCGCGGCAACAAAATTAGCGCAATTAACGCAGGAATTCGAGTCGGACATTACGGTTACTCAAGGTGAGCAATGCGTTAACGCTGCCAGCGTTATGTGCCTGATGCTACTGGCCAGTCAACAGGGAAAAACTGTTGAAGTCTGTGCCGAAGGGAAAGACGCACAAGCGGCACTGGATGCCGTTAGCGCTTTGTTTGAAGATCGCTTCGAGGAAGACGAATAAGCATGATTGCTGAGCTTTCCGACAAAGAATATGCCATGCAGCGCATTCAGGAGGTTAACTCCGCGCTGTCTGATGGTATGTTCGTTGCTGCCCGCCGTATGCTGCATAATATGCCGGCATGCGATGTGGCATTGCTGTTGGAATCCTCGCCGCCCAAAAGTCGTTCCATTGTCTGGAAACTGGTTGACGTAGATGAACACGGCGAAATTCTTGAGGAACTGAACGAAGAGGTTCAGAAAGACATTATCCGTCAAATGGCACCGGAGAACCTTGCTGCTGCCACCGAAGGCATGGACACCGATGACCTTGCCTACGTCTTGCGTGGCTTACCAGAGCCAGTCTATCAGCAAGTTCTGAAGTCCATGGACGAAAGCGACCGGGAACGTGCGGAAACCGCGCTTTCATACGCCGAAGACAGCGCCGGTGGTATCATGAATACCGATACCATTACCTTGCGCTCGGACGTCACTATCGATGTCGTGCTGCGTTATTTGCGTCTTAAAGGTGAACTCCCCGAAGCCACCGATAAACTCTACGTTGTGGATCGTCATGAAAAGCTCATTGGCGAAATTACCTTAACCCAGTTGTTAACTATTGACCCTAGCCATCGCATTGACGAAATTATGTCGGCGGATATAACCACCATCCCAGTGACTATGGATGAAACCGAGGTTGCGAAATTGTTCGAACGTCATGACTGGGTATCTGCGCCGGTCGTCGACAATGAACAGCAGTTGGTTGGTCGTATAACCATCGATGACGTGGTCGATATTATCCGCGAAGACGCCCAACATTCCATGTTGAGTATGGCCGGTCTGGAAGATGACGAAGATACCTTCGCTCCGGTATTAAAAAGTACTCGCCGCCGTACCGTATGGTTGGCGGTAAACCTGGTTACTGCCTTACTTGCCGCTATGGTCAGTTCATTATTTGAAGACATACTGGCACAAATGGCTGTACTGGCTATTTTAAATACCATTGTACCCAGTATGGGCGGCATAGCCGGTAGTCAGACCCTGACACTGGTCATACGAGGTATGGCGCTGGGCCACATCGGCTCAAGTAATTCGCGATGGCTTATTGGTAAAGAGTTGGCCATTGGCTTTCTGAACGGGGCTATCTGGTCAGTGTTAATCGCTGCAGTCGTTGCGCTGTGGATGCAGAGCTGGTTAGTCGGCGGCATTATTGCCTTTGCGATGATGATGAACCTGGTCGCAGCTGCCCTTGCCGGCGCTACCGTGCCCCTTATTTTGAAACGGTTTAACATCGATCCAGCACTGGCAGGCGGAGTTATTCTGACGACCGTTACTGACGTCGTGGGTATTTTCGCCTTCCTTGGCTCAGCAACTTTGTTACTGTCTTAATTCCCTGTCTTTTTAATTGCCGGCAATACTCATTTGCTCTAATAACACCGAGCCGGTATGCAGTGCGTGGCGTTCATCGGTGTCATTACCTATGGCAACAATGTTCGCCAGCATGTCTTTCAAGTTACCGGCAATGGTCACTTCTTCTACCGGGTACTGAATTTCACCGTTCTCCACCCAGAAGCCGGCCGCTCCGCGCGAATAGTCACCATTAACCATGTTCACGCCCTGCCCCATCAATTCGGTTACCAGCAAGCCTGTTCCCATTTGTTTGCATAACTGCGCTAACGAGTTGTCCTGCTGTGTCACCCGCCAGTTGTGGATACCACCTGCGTGGCCGGTAGGCTGCATATCCAGTTTACGTGCAGCATAGCTGGTTAACAGGTAAGTCTGCAGCACCCCGTCGCTAATAATATCGCGATCTTTCGTAGCCAAACCTTCAGCATCGAACGGTGAGCTCGCCAGGCCACCGACAATATGCGGTTTCTCCTGAATGCTCAGCCATTCTGGCAGCACCGGCTTGCCTAAATGATCGAGCAGAAAGCTGGACTTACGATACAAATTGCCACCGCTTATCGCACTGACCATATGACCAAACAAACTCCCTGCCACGTCAGCCCGAAAAATAACCGGCACTTTAGCGGTTGGGACTTTGCGCGCTCCTAACCGCGACAGGGTTTCTGCGGCGGCTTCTTCAGCAACGCTCTCGGCAGATTTCAATTCGTGCATTTTTCGAGCAACTGAATAGCTCATATCACGCTGCATTTTGTCGCCCTCTTTGGCTATCAAAACGCAACTGAGGTTATGCCGGGACTGTAAGTAACCGCCAATAAAACCGTGGCTATTACCATAAACGCGAAACCCCGTATGGCTGCCGTAATGCGCGCCGTCAGAGTTAACAATGCGTTCATCCAGATTCAGCGCATGTTTCTCGCAAGCCAATGCCTGCTTTATGGCATACTCTGCGCTCTGGTCACCCGGATGACACAAGTCTAGATCGGGTACATTGGTCGCCATTAATTCTGCCGGAGCCAACCCATTGTATGGGTCCGGAGAGGTAAAACGGGCGATATCACAGGCCTTGTCGACTGCTGCGTTAATAGCCTGTTCCGACAAGTCTGTAGTTGATGCCGAGCCTTTTTGGTTGCCACGGTAAACACTGATACCCAGCGCCCCGTCCTGATTAAACTCTACGGTTTCGACTTCGCCCAGGCGGGTTCCCACCGAAATACCGGAACTGTGACTGATTGAGCATTCAGCAGAACTGACGCCTTTTGCTTCAGCCAGTCGCAGTGCTTCTTTAACAGCACTCTCCACCTGCTTCATTTGAACCTGTAAGTCACTCAGTTGTACTATCAAAAAACTCTCCTCACTGCTAAACTGACGGCTTTGTAGCGCTAATGAATCGAACTTATGCCGAAACGCCCAGCCGAAAACCCTGAACAATCTGACGACTTCGTCAGCAAGTCCCAAAAAAAACGCGACATGGCAGAACGCCAGGAGCTAGGGACTCAACTTGTCAATTTGACCGACAGCCAGTTAGCAAAAATGCCACTGGACGATGAGCTGCGCGATGCCGTTTTACTTGCCCGTAAAATTCGTAACAAGCACGAAGGCTACCGACGCCAGCTTCAATTTATTGGCAAGCTCATGCGCTTACGTGATATAGCGCCTATTGAGCAAGCCTTAAATAATTTAAAAAATGCGCATCAGCAGCAAACATCCATTTTTCACGAGATTGAAACAACTCGCGATAAACTGCTGCATGAAGGCGACGATGCTCTACAAGAATTCATTGAAGAGCACCCAGATGCTGACCGTCAAAAATTGCGTCAGCTTATTCGTCTTGCCGAAAAACAGCGGGCCGAACAAAAACCACCGGTTGCTGCCCGCCAGCTGTTTGTTTATTTACGTGAACTGCTCGGTTAATACTGGGCAACTCACTTATTCGGTACCGCCAACTGTCATTGAATCCAGTTTCAGCGTCGGTTGCCCAACACCTACGGGTAAACTCTGCCCGTCTTTACCACAAACACCGACACCTTCGTCCAGCGACAGGTCGTTACCCACCATAGACACCTGAGCCATAGCTTCTGGTCCGTTCCCAATAAGCGTTGCACCTTTTATCGGTGTGGTAATTTTACCGTCTTCAATTAAATAGGCTTCAGATGCCGAAAACACAAACTGTCCGGAAGTGATATCGACCTGACCACCGGCAAACTGCGGCGCGTAGATGCCCTTTTTCACACTACCAATAATCTCTTCCGGGCTGCTTTCTCCGGCTAACATATAGGTATTGGTCATTCGCGGCATAGGTAAGTGAGCGAAGCTTTCACGGCGGCCATTTCCGGTCGTTGCCTGACCCATTAAACGCGCATTCATTTTGTCCTGCATGTAGCCACGCAATATGCCGTTTTCTATTAATACGTTGTAACCACTGGGTGTGCCTTCGTCATCGATACTCATCGAACCACGACGATCACTCAGGGTGCCGTCATCAACAATAGTACAAAGCGGTGAAGCCACTTGTTCGCCAATTTTACCGGAATAAGCAGACGAGCCTTTACGGTTAAAGTCGCCTTCCAGACCGTGTCCGACCGCCTCGTGCAGCAGCACCCCCGGCCAGCCAGAGCCCAGTACCACAGGCATATTACCTGCTGGTGCAGGTTTCGCTTCTAAATTCACTAAGCCCTGACGTACGGCTTCTTCCGCAAAACGCTGCCAGCGGGCATTGCCGGACGCTTCATCAAGGAAAAATTCATATCCTACACGCGCCCCACCACCGGCACTGCCGCGTTCGCGGCGACCGTTTTGCTCGGTAATAACAGAACAGTTCAGACGAATTAAGGGGCGCTTATCGGTGGCCAAAGTGCCGTCTGTCGCAGCCACTAAAACTTCGTCGTAACTGCCACTCAGACTCACCACCACCTGGCTTACACGTGAGTCCTGTGCCCGCGCATGCGCATCGACTTTTTGCAGCAACTCAATTTTTTCGTCTTCAGATAAAGTATCCAGCGGATTCAGCGCTTCATAGCGCGACTTAGCCTGCACCGACTTCAGGGCTTCAACCTTTTTACTTTGGCCCTGACGCGCTATACCGCGGGCCGCTTCACTGGTGCGCTGCAACGCATTCAACGTAATTTCATCGGCATAAGCAAAGCCGGTTTTCTCGCCCTGAACAGCGCGCACACCCATACCCGTTTCAATATGAAACGCGCCGTCTTTAATGATGCCATCTTCCAGCACCCACGACTCGTTGACACTGTGTTGTAAATAGATATCGGCAAAATCAATATCACCGCTGTACAGCGTGGATAAGGCCTTGCTTATGTCGTCTTGTGACAATTCGTAGTCAGTTAGTGTCATGTCTTTTGTACTACCTCAAATTGATTTTGTTGCGCCACCGGCATTTGTTTTCGTATGGGTTCAATATCCGCTACATCAACGCTGACAGAAACAACACCTTCATCCAGTTCCTGTTCTGCCAGTATTTCACCCCAGGGGCTGACAATAATTGAATGGCCGAACGTTTCACGACCATTTGCATGCTCCCCCACCTGACCCGGTGCCACGATAAAAACCTGTTGCTCAATGGCACGGGCGCGAACCAATGCATGCCAGTGAGCTTTTCCGGTAACCTGAGTAAATGCAGAGGGTAAAGCAATGATTTGAGAGCCAGCCTGACGCAATGCGCTGAATAACTCTGGAAAGCGCAGATCATAACATACTGCCATGCCAACCACACCAAAGTCCGTTGCTGTCGTTACCACGTTACTGCCCGGCTGCGTCCACTTAGACTCACGGTACTCTTTGGTATTATCCGCCACATCAACATCAAACAAATGAATTTTGTCATAACGATTGAGAATGCCGCCATCGGGGCCGAAAAGAATGGAGGCCGCAGAGAATCGTTCACCGGCGTCTATTGGCAGCGTACCGCCCACCAGATAAACCTCATGCTTTTTCGCTAAGGCGGCCAGCTGTTTCTGCACCTCACCATCCTTGTAGGTTTCAGCCATCGCTAACTGAGCGCGGTCACCGGCACCGAAGCAGCTAAAGGCTTCAGGCAGCACCACCAGTTGCGGGCGTGTGGCAGGGAGTTGTTCCAGCAGTTTAGCAACAATGGCTAAATTATCTTGCGGGTCCGGACGACTGCTCATTTGCAGCGCCGTCAGTTGAACTTGTGTCATCGTCTGCCTCTGAATCGGTTGAGTTCTCTTCCAATTCTGGCAAATCAACCGGGCGGCTGTCACGTTCTATTTCTTCAACCACCGGTTCCTCAATAGTACCGGTGACCTGATAACGCAGACGCGAAATCACTTTTGCATCGTGCAGTACTTTGTCGATGAACAGCGCAGCCAGCCCGCTGGGAGGGTTCACCATCCAGGCAAGAATAATTGGCAGGCTGGAGGTAACCTTCGGCGCATAAGTCAAATTATAATTCAGCTCGCCAGTTTTCATATCGGTCCAGCCGCGAATATCCATATCGCCAGCTGACCCTAGTAATCTTGCGTCGTTAGTATGAGCAACACCTTCGTCAATCTGGACACTACCGGTTAAGTCAGTAAAAAACATTCCCTGTGAAAAAATATCACGAAAATCTAAAGTCAGCTTTCGGAGGATACTGTCCAGGCTCAGCAGTGAAAAAATGCGCGCGCCGCCGTCACTCACTTCAGCGAGGTAGCCTTTTTCTAAATCCCAGGCGACTTCGCCATTTAACGAATTCCAGTCTGGTTGATACAAATGATCACGCCAGTTTAAATTAAAGTCGATAGCCGCAGCACTGTCTCTGACCGCCGTTTCCAGACCATAGTCACGTAATAAATCACCAAGGTCTCCAGCCTCCAAACGTCCGGAAAGCGCACTTAACGCTTGTTCGTCTGTGTAGCGCCAGTAACCCGTTAAAGCCAGCTCATCACCGCCTTTTTTAAGAGCCATTTTTTCTATACTGAAGCCATCTTCAAGCGGAGCAAGCACTAACTCAACTTCGCCTAATTCATGCTCGTCAATGCGACAACTGCGGCAGAAAAAGTTAAGCTTCGGAACTTTTTCAAGCCAGCTCCAGTCGGTCTTCCCGGTATTTTCCGGAAGCTCGACGTCGCTGCTTAACGCCAGGTAATCGGCTCTGACCGTTATTCCCTGCTGTACAAAGCTTTCCGGAATGGTCGCGCTTAGCACGGCGTTCTCAGCATCTACCCGCGCCTGCCAGACGGAGTCTTCCGGCCATACCTGAATGTCCGCCTGATCAAACTTCTGTCGTCCCCACTGTAGCTGAGGCGTTTCGATACGAATTGAATCGGGCAGCCACCCTTCGCCACGACCACCTTCAGCATCAACGTTTGAGTCCCCGGACAGTGCGTAAAGTACTGAGTACCATTGGCCTATATCGGCGTGTGGGAGCTGTGCGTTTATCGCGAACCCATTGGCCAGTTCGTTCGCAGAGTTGACCTCTCCAATATTCAGCCGTGCCTGTTGCCAGCCTCCGCTGCCTGGCTGCCAGCGGCTATCCCAGTTAAGACGCTGATCGATATTTGCCTGTAAACGCAGCTCATCTCCAGTACCATTAAGCTGAACAGCCAATTGCCAGTTATCACCAAAATCTTTTTGCAACGGCGCTGGCAGCGAGGTCTCAAGACCAGTCAAGTCAAACTGCGACTCCAGCACGACGCCGACATCGTCGTCGTTGAACGTTAACTCTAGATTAGCTTCGCCATTTACCGCACCGTAAAAAAACGGTTTCCACTGCGAATAAGGCAATTGCTTAAATAAAGGCTCGCTCTGCCAGTCCAGAGTTGTATTCACATTCAGTGAATAATCCTCGCCGTTAAGCCGTCCCGATACGTCGGTTGGTATCGGCATACCGTACCAGTTCAGACGCAGCCCTTCGGTACGTATCTTGCTGTTGTCAATTTTCAGATGGCCTTCAGAAACCGTAAAATCTTGTTGTATCGCCTCGATATTGAGAGACACCCCGGCTAACGGCGCCTCGACAACAACATCAACATCTCGCGAGTCGTTTAGCGGTATATCCAACTGCAAAGAACCAGAAACCTTTCCGCTCGGGTTAATTTGCATGAGCGTTTCGGTTACGCTGTCCAGCGGCGACTGCTCAAACACTGGTAACAACGACTCACCCTTTGCACTAACACCACCCTGAATCTGCAACCCCTGAGAAACATCGGTTAAATCCTTAATCTGCGCATCAACCCAGGTTACCTGCACATCTTCTATATGCCCTGAATCTGTCGACATGAACAAGCTTCTGTTATAAAAATCGAGCTTTACCGGAGCATCGGCTAACGGCGGCCAGTCTGGCTGAAACCGGTAGGTTAAATTATCGAACTCTACCCGCGCATTGAAGACACCTCGGTTATCCTCACCCGGAAACTGCGTGACAGGTCCGCGCCACAGTAACTCCATACCACGAGTCTGACCGGAAACTAAGGCTGTGGAAAGGTAGTCTTTTACTCCCTGCCCCATAATTGATGGCAGTAGCTTACGGGCCGTATCGACAGAAAAGCCCTGGGCGGTAGAAAGAAATAAATCAATTTGTGGTGTTGTTTCGCTGTCGCCGGACAAACCGCCACTACCGGTAAGATTAAAGTCGTCTCGCTGGAGTTGTAGCTGTTCTAAATTCACCCGCCAGTTGTCCGCTTGTAGCAACCAGGACCCCGATAAATTAAGCGTATCAATATCCCACGCTTGCTTGCTGGAAAGACTATTACCGGTAAAGAGAACATTGTCGCCTTCTACTTGCCATGCACCATGATTCGACAAGCTACTGATATTGACATCCAGACCATTAAAGCCCGGCCAGCGCGCATTCCCGTCCGCCGATAAGTTTTGGCTTTTTACTGACCATTGCTGGCCGGAGACAGGGTGCAGGCGATAGCGCAAGCTCGCTTTACCCTGTAAGCCCAGACTTCTTACCGACTCAGCTTTTTTATTAAACGGCAGCAGAGGCAGTAATGCGGCAATCTCATCAATCGCGATATCATTCACACTGATATCATGGGTCTCATCGAGTTGCTGCCAGGCAATACGCGGTAACTCCAGTTGACCTACTGAGGTATTCACCGTCATTGGTAAACTGTTGAGCAACCAGCCGTTTTCTTCCGGCCTCAGCACAATTTCACCTTCAGGTAACTGCAACCAGTTGAGTTCTTCTGAATGACTGTCTAACCAGGTAACGCGGTTGTCTCTTAACTTGACTAAACCTTCAAATAACTGGCCATTCCGAACATCAAGCCAACCGGTAAAGTTTACGTTTGAAGCTTGTACGTCAATCTCGCCCAGTTGCTCCTCAAGCCAGGGACTGATATCGACGTTCTGCGAATTGACATAAAACTGACCGTTAAATTCCGCCCAACGGTCGCCGCGCAAGTCGATAATGAAATCGAGACTGTTGGTCGCAAAATCCTCCATCCGGAATTGGCCAATCCCCTGGTGCTTTTTGCCTTCATTGCTCCACGACAGTCGGTCAATATCAATTTCTCGCGTTACGCCACGCAAGTTTGTCAGTAACAACTCACTATTATTCAGAGAAAACTTCTCTAATTGCTGAAGGAATAAGCGGTTTACGTAATCTAAATCTAATTTTTCAGCTTCGCTAGCTACCGAGAATTTGCGTATATCTACCGCTATGCGGGCGTCATTAAGAATAAACTGCTGCGCTATGAGCTGTTGATCCCTTAAGGTTTTCCAGAAGTCGAGCACTACATGAACCTTCCCAATGCGCACCTGCACAGGCGACTGCTCACGTTCCATCAAAACTAAATTATCCAGCACAATCGAAGGGCCTTCCCGGGTCCAGGCCATCGATAATTCGCTAATGCTCACGGGTTGCTGAAAACGGGCTTCCAGCTGTTGCTCAAGTGGCTCAGTCAAATCGGGCAGGTATGGCAGACTGTAACGCAATAAACTCAGGCCGACAGCAACCAGCACCAGCACAATAGCCAGCGTTAGCCAGAGTTTGTTCAAAATCCACGACAGAATCCTCATACGGCTTACATCATTACTACGTCGAATTGTTCCTGATTATACAGAGGTTCGGTTTGTATTTTTATTTGACGCGAAACAAACAGTTCAAGTTCAGCCAGCGCATGAGATTCTTCATTAAGTAAAGCTTCACTTACCTTCGCGGATGCATAAACAACGAACTTATCAGCTTCATAAGCTTTATGAACCCGGACAATTTCACGCATAATTTCATAGCAGACGGTTTCAACCGTTTTCATACTGCCTCGCCCCAGGCAAACCGGGCACTCCGAGCACAAAACATGCTCCAGGCTCTCTCTGGTGCGCTTCCGGGTCATTTCTACTAACCCAAGCGAGGTAAAACCATTAATGGTTGTTTTTGCGCGGTCTTTGCCTAACGCCTGTTCAAGGCTGTGCAATACCCGTCGCTTATGCTCCTCGTTCTTCATATCGATAAAGTCGATAATGATGATGCCACCAAGATTGCGTAACCGTAACTGGCGGGCTATCGACTGCGTGGCTTCGATATTGGTGTTAAATATGGTTTCTTCCAGATTACGATGACCCACAAACGCGCCGGTGTTGATATCGACCGTGGTCATCGCTTCGGTCTGATCAATAATCAGTGAGCCACCGGATTTCAAGTCAACCCGACGATCCAGTGCTCGCTGCATTTCATTTTCAACATCAAACAAGTCGAAAATAGGCCGGTCACCGGTGTAATACTCAAGTACTTTCGTTAATTCGGGAATAAAGTCCTGAGTAAAGACTTTGAGCGTATCGAAGGTAACTTTGGAGTCAACCCGAATGCGCTCTATTTCTTCACCGACAAAGTCACGCAAGACACGACAGGAAAGATTCAAATCTTCGTACAACATACCCGCTTTGCGTTGAGATTTTTTTCGCGTTTTTATTTTCTCCCACAGCCGGAAAAGAAAGTCAGCATCGCCTCGCAGCGACTGCTCTGAAGCACCTTCTGCCGCCGTGCGAACAATGAATTTCCCGTCGCTTTTACTGACCTCTTCTGCCAGCTGCCGTAAGCGCTCGCGCTCCTCGCCTTCTTCAATACGCTGAGAAACGCCAACATGGTCGCTCTTAGGCATAAAGACCAGGTACCGCGACGGTAGGGTAATGTCAGTGGTTAAACGCGCTCCTTTGGTTCCGAGAGGGTCTTTAACCACTTGCACCATAATATGCTGCCCCTGATGCACTAATTCGGTAATGCTTTGCTGTGTTTTTTCGTCAGGCCGCGGTAAATCATCACCGTCCACCTGAACAACAATATCCGAGGCATGCAAAAAAGCCGCTTTATCGAGGCCAATATCAATAAACGCCGCCTGCATTCCCGGCAACACCCGTGATACCTTGCCCATGTAAATGTTGCCAACTAAGCCACGCTTTGCCTGGCGTTCAATGTGGACTTCCTGCAGGATGCCATTTTCAACAAGCACAACACGAGTCTCTGTGGGGGTCACATTCATTAGGACTTCAACGCTCATCGACTTCACCTGTCATTTCAAACATCCGCAACAACTGTTCAGTTTCATATAAAGGTAAGCCAACAACAGCAAAGTAGCTACCTTCAATACGTTTTACAAATTTCCCGCCATAGCCCTGAATACCATAGCCAGCCGCTTTATCATGAGGCTCACCAGTTGCCCAGTAAGCATCTATTTCTTCCTGGCTCAGCGCAGCGAACTCCACTTGCGTTGTTACTAAAGCCGTCTCGCTGGCAACCACGCTATGCCCATTCCAGCGACAAACACTCACTGATGTCAGAACCTCATGTGTCTGACCAGAAAGTTGTTTCATCATTTGACTGAAATGTTCATAACTTTCTGGTTTTTCCATCACCTGTCCCTGAAAACTTATCAGCGTATCAGAGCCTATCACCAGACAGGGAGTCTCCTGTCGTTGTGCCACTGCCTGAGCCTTTTCTTCAGCCAGACGAGTCACATAATCATTGGCATTCTCATTAGCCTCTCGTAGTTCCTGAATTTCCGGAACGTCACAATCGAAAGGACGATGCAATAGCGTTAACAGTTCTCGCCGACGGGGAGAAGAGGAAGCGAGTAGCAGGCGCATTAAGCAACTCCGAATTGACGACGGACTTTTCTCAGTAACGGAAACACCCATAACCAAAAAACAGCTGAGGTGAGCACTGGCCAGAAGTAAGAGAACGTAAATTCAGCGTCGTGCAAAAACACATTGGCTTCAAACACAACAAAGCGCTTAATAAAAATCAGTACGGCAATAACCAGCGCTTGCTGTATTAAGGCAAAATTACGAATACGCTGAAAATGACGTGCCGCAAAATAAGTAACAACAACCATACCTAAAGCATGCACGCCGACAATAGACCCCAGCAATATATCGCTCAGCACGCCGAGTACCAAAGCGGTTCCCATGTTTACCCGGTGCGGCAAGGCTATTATCCAGTACAGCATAACCAAGGTTGGCCAGTCAGGCCGAAAGGTATCGAACGCGGCAGGCATTGGCATGACCATAAGAGTCAGCGCAATAACGTAGGTGATCAACAACGTAATGAAGCCGGGTTTTATCACAATTATTCCTCGTCCTCATCAAAAATGGGCTGCTGCTCGCCGTCGCTTGGCCACAACAATAAAACGTTACGTACGCGGTCAAGCGCGCTGACGGGATCCGCTACCACTTTAGCAAAAGGGAGAGACTCATCCCTGACAATTTTTCGAATTGTTGCCACCGGATAGCCCTCAGGAAATATTCCCCCTAACCCCGAAGACATGAGAAGGTCCCCTTCTTTCAGCTCAGTGCTGTGGGGAATAAACATCAACTCAAGACGACCGATATCGCCTGTTCCCTGCGCCAATATGCGAATATCGCTGCGTTCTGAGCGCAAGGATATCGCATGACTCTGGTCCGAGAGTAACAAAACACGAGCGGTATTACCGCCTACGTCCTGCACCTGTCCAATAATGCCATGGCTGTCGAGTACGGGCTGACCTTCGTAGACTCCATTAAGCGTACCTTTGTTAATAACCAACTGCTGTGAAAACGGCTCGGAGGCAACGGCGATGACCTCGGCAACCATACGCCGGGCTGAATCGCGGGCGTCTGAACCAAGAAGTTCACGTAGTCGTTTATTCTCGTTCTGAAGAAAGCGGAGCTGCTGTTGCTCACCCTGTAACTCCAGAATAATCCGCTTAAGCTGCTTATTTTCATCACTTAACTGCGACGTGGTTTTTAACGATTCGGAGACACCGTCCAGCAGCTGTTCTGGCAAAATAGCCAAATACTGAACCGGAGCCACCAGCGAATTCAAAAATAACCGAACCGGCTTCATTGCCTGAAGCCGGTGGTCAATAAATATCAGCAGAAACGAACAGGCTAGTGCGAGCACTAGCCTGGAGAGTAAGGATGGACCGCGGGCAAACAGCGTCTTCATGAATTACTCATAACTGAATAAATCACCACCATGCATATCAATCATTTCCAGCGCTTTACCACCGCCTCGTGCAACACAGGTTAGCGGATCATCAGCAATAATAACCGGGATGCCTGTTTCTTCCAGAAGCAAGCGGTCAATGTCTTTCAATAACGCACCACCACCGGTAAGAACCATGCCTCGCTCGGAAATGTCCGATGCAAGCTCAGGTGGAGATTGCTCCAGCGCAACCATAACGGCACTGACAATACCCATTAAAGGTTCCTGCAAAGCTTCCAGGATTTCATTACTGTTAAGAGTAAAGGAACGCGGAACTCCTTCAGCAAGATTACGACCACGAACTTCGATTTCTTTCAGTTCTTCGCCCGGGAAAGCTGAACCAATTTCGTGCTTAATACGCTCTGCTGTCGCATCGCCTATCAATGCACCAAAATTACGGCGAACATAACTAATAATTGCTTCGTCAAATTTATCGCCACCAATACGAACCGATGATGAATAAACCACACCGTTTAAGGAAATAATGGCAACTTCAGTTGTACCACCACCAATATCGACCACCATAGAGCCTGTAGCTTCAGACACCGGTAAGCCTGCACCAATAGCGGCAGCCATAGGCTCATCAATTAAGTAAACCTCGCGCGCACCGGCACCCAGTGCAGATTCGCGAATAGCACGACGTTCTACCTGGGTTGAACCGCATGGAACACAGACTAAAACTCTTGGGCTTGGCCGGAAATAATGACTATCGTGCACCTGCTTGATGAAAAACTGGAGCATTTTCTCGCACACATAAAAGTCTGCAATAACACCGTCTTTCATAGGACGAATGGCACGAATGTTACCTGGTGTACGACCCAGCATTTGCTTTGCTGCTGCACCAACGGCGGCGATAGATTTTGGCCCACCTGAACGTTCCTGACGAATGGCAACAACAGACGGCTCGTTCAGAACGATGCCTTCATCCTTGACATAGATAAGCGTGTTCGCTGTTCCAAGGTCAATAGAAAGATCGTTTGAAAAAAGGCCGCGAATTTTTTTAAACATGAAGCGGTATATCCCTACTTATAAGCTAACAGAGTGACAGCAAAGAGCTCAGTAATACTCACTGAGCTCTTACAACACGGAATCCAATGTAGTTGGAGTTAAAATCTGACGGAAGTTCCATTTTTGTAGAAACTCTTGCCAAACTTGGCGTAAAGTTCCAGGCACCGCCCTTCACTACCACACCGTCATCGGTTTTAGCCCACTCCCAGACATTACCGACAGTATCGTATAATCCCCAGGGGTTACGATGAAAGCTCGCGACTGGAGCAGGGCGTGTATTTGACCAATCTGTACCACAGTTACGACAGTTTGCTTTGCCATAACCGACATCATTTCCCCACCAGAAATCGGTTTCCGAACCGGCGCGTGCCGCGTATTCCCATTCTGCTTCAGTAGGAAGACTGTATTCAAATCCACTTTTCTGTGTAAGCCACTCAGCGTAGGCTTGTGCATCGTTAAAGCTGACGCAAACCACTGGTGAGCTTTGTGACTGTTTAAACCCAGGATTTTTCCACGTAAGTTTTTCGTTAAACTGCGGACGACCATTGCTCAGGCTTGCGCAAGTACCGTTTTTTTCAGCTTCGGTGACATAGGCCGTATCTTCCACAAAGTTACCAAATTGCTCAACCGTAATCTCAGTGTCAGAAATACCCAATGCGGTCGGAATTTCACGCGTTTCGGCCGGACGTTCGTTCGGTAAACCATTGCCGACCAAGTCGCCCATTTTAAATTTCCCCGCGGGCACAACAACCAGTTCAGGACCACGAACATCGCGATACAGAATGTCCTGAATTTTTTCGCCACGAGTAAAGGAGTAATCAGATTTCTCTAATTCAGCACGAATAGCGGTAGCGTCTTTCAGTAAAATTTTCTCCGCGTAGGCAGAGTAACCATACTTAAGAATTTCAACCTGATGTTCACCGCCGGGCAACATTACTTCCAACGGGGTGGAACCATAGCTTACACCATCGATAACAACTTCATCATCATACACGTTAGAGCGTATGGTTAACGGGTGCATGACGGAGCTATCAACCGTTTCCTCATCACCCGCTTGCAGCTCCCCCGGCCGTTGCTCCGACGCACAATAGCGCATATCAACGTTCAATAGCGTACAAGCCTGACTTTGAGGTAACTGACCACGCAATTCAACCGCCAGTTTAACGCCGTAGTTACCTGCGCCACTAAAGCCATTACTGACCGTTTTAGAACCTAAAATTTGTACATTCGGACTGGCTTTTTCAATGTTTTCGCGAGCGAGTGAAGCTTCACTTAAACCATCCAGAATGGTATCAAGATATTGTTTCGATGCTTTTTGCTTAGCCATGAGCTTGCCGCGATTTTCACACTGCCCCAGTGTTTCCTGGCGGTCACAGCTAATTGACTGACTCACTTCAAGTTCGCCAGTACGGTTAAACTCACTTTCTAAGCGATCGACACGCGCTAAATTGCGTTGCTCTTTAAGCGTTTCAATTTCATTAATAAGACTGTGTTTGCTTACACGCGCTTCTTCTACTTCGCGTGCTTTTTCATTAACCAGACTCACTTGCTGCTTAATGTCTGCTTTATTCTGTTGATGGGCCATAACGGCTTGCTTGTACGCTTCTTGGGCGCCAGCAATGTCGATTGTTGGGTCTTCCACCAAACGTTGGTAGCGGTCATTCATTTCCGCCAATGCTGATTCACGTTTCGCTTCCAGTTCGCTGTTGCGCTCACGCAAGTTTTGCAGCTTTTCTCGCAGGTTCCGCTCTTCTTGCTGAAGCGTGTTTACAGTACCAGAAAAGTTTTCAAAATCGCTCTCTAGAGTCGAAATTTGGTTAGCAATTTCTTCGACAGTCATCTCCTGCTGAGCAAGAGCCGTCGAGGCGAATGTCAATGTAGAGGCCATTACCAAGGCCAGTCGAGCCAATCGCATCATGTTTCCATTCCAAGCTTGAAAAAATAACAAAGCGGCGTAAAAGCCAAAGCTGTAGTCGCACTATCGTTATTGTAATAATTATGAACGTTCGTCAACGTCCGCATTTTTCGTTTAAACTCTGCTTTATGCTATTTGCTTGTTAACAAAAGAGCAAGAGGCATTGTCATCGAATTGTCGATTAATCGTTATAATTCGTTCTACCAACCCACTTCCTGCCAGTAGATTTGCCGATCACTGCCTCGGTAAATACCAAAGGTACCTTCGGCTTGAGGGTTATCTTGGTATTGTTCGTCATCGCTTTCATCATTGTCCCACTCATATTTTAGGTACGGCGGAACATTTAAGTTAAAATCGAACGTATATGGCTTATTAGGCAGCTCAGCTCCTTCCTGGCCAGACTCCCAACGCAGCAGACTGTCTAAAGGTATTGATGGCGGTGCTAACTGTCCATTTTCAACAGTGATATCACTTGAAGCTGCAATATCAACCGGAGCGGGAGCTGGGATTGGAGCTGGGTCTGGAACTTCATCATTTTCACTATAAAAAGATGAGCCCGCTAAATATTCGTGTGCTCTTTTGTCAAACGTCTCGCATGAGTCATCCTCATTTATAACAAACTTTTCCCCGTCCCAATATTCAACATTACCTATAACCGGCATTTGATCGCCTATTGCAGCGTAAGTGTCCTGTAGGCTGACACGTCCGTATAATAAGCGAGCTCTATCATAGAGCTTATAGGATGGGGCACTACCCGCAGCCGGCAGGTCAGATTCACTTATTACGGAGTAATAGTTTCCCCCTTCACCATCGTTGAACTGAATACCTAAACTATAGTTTTCATAAGGTCCCTCTTCGGTCCCTGATCTCTCGTAAATAACTGTAGGGTTAGCGAAAGAGAAATATGCTTCACCATTACTCCAGTTCAATTCATGATTTGTAGGAGTCAATTCTCCCTCTAATAATTCTATTGATGTCAGTTCGTTTTCATCGTTAAAAACTTTATTAAAGGGGTAAAACTCTAGCCCCCACTCCCCAAGGTTCGGAATGGAGTCCTCTAAGGGATAATTTTTTGTTGTTTGTCCAGACTTATTAACTGCGGTTAAAGCGAATCCCTGTGAGAGGGATTGTGATTCCCCTATATAATAAAAGACATTTTGATTTTCCCCGCAAGTATTCATAAAGCCGCCTATCGCTTCCATCTGAAATTCGTAAGGAATAAATCGACCGATAATATGCTCGGTTGTAACAGGACCGGCACCTAAGTAGTCCTCATCCGCAACTTTCGCCGTAATCGTCGCACTCCCAACCTCAGAATATGTAACCGAGTCGTTACTAAACAGCATATTATCGTCTTTAGCATCAAAAGCTGAGGCATTCTCGAGAGCACCTCCAACATTGTCAGAATCTACTGGCTCAACATCACTATCCAAATTCAGTGATTCGCGTGGAGTCTCCTCTCCAAAGTTCGGAGTCACTTGATCGGCACTATTACGCGCCTGAAGGTCAACTGAAAATGCCTCTCCCGCTTTAGCGAAAATTCCATCAGAGTAAGTATTAGCTGCTATTGCTGCCATTTCAATGGCAGCAGGTTTATAGACGAACTCATTGGAGACGCCTTCAATGGTTTTTCCATTTGGTAGTTGGGCTTTTGCGCGCAGGCTTACTTTTCCGGCGTCACCGTACTGAACCTCTAATTCTTCTTGGCCAGCATCAAAACCGGCGGCTACTGGAGTCCAGCCACTAAAGCCTCCTGAGCCGTATTCCTGAAGCTCATTAATAAGCTCCTGTTCAACAGACATTTGCGCATACGGAAACTCGCCAAAGTCACTGCAACTGCCCGGGTTAACACAGTGCATTCCCATCTCTATCTGGTTAACTTGCTCAGCAACGACCTCACACGCCTGCGTGTTGTCGTTGGTCCGCACAACCGACAGGTTAGTTAGAAAGCTATTGCCTGATGTCTGAGTACCTATAGAATCAAATTTCAGACCGGTGTCATTGAAGGTAATGGAGCAACCTGCGTTAAAGTTTCCATTGACATAGCACTGGGGGGGATTCAACGCTCCCGGTGTGGTTTGTGTGTCATCTATAGCAAGAATGTAAGTTCCTGCTTCGGTCTGACTCAACTGTGTGGTCGCTGTCGGTGACGCTGCTACCGGATTTTGACTCCAATCACCCGCGCTATCCGATAAGAACACGGAACTGGCAACAGAGGAATAAGTAGAGCAGGAAGCGTCAGCACATGCTTCAACAGTGACTTCCGCGGCTTCACATGTCAGCGCAGGACTAGAGTATGACAAACGATAATGATCAGGAGCCGTCGCCGGAGGATCGACATCTCCAGCTTCACAGAAGTTACCGCCATCGAGCGGTTCTGCAGGTGAACGGTACTGAATATTTGGAGCGAAGAACCCAAACGAACCATAATCAGCAGATTGCCCGTTTAGGCTTAATCCGCCTTCAACTACCGTCCTGAACCAAGGTGATATACTTCGCTCAAAGTACAAGTTGCCACTGACGTATATAAATCCATTTATTTCGACATTTTGTTCTAAATACAAATCGCCGGTAACAACCAGTATCAGTTCATTTGCATTACCGTTAATGTTTATTCGGCGCCCGGACTGAATCGTTAGGTCGCCATCAATATAAACTCTGGAGGTTTGTCCGTTCGTAAAATAATCGGCTCCAACATCACCGAAGCTTCCAACTCTTAAATAATCTTCTGGTTGTAATACACCTGGCAGTTGCGAGTTCAATGCTCGGTCGGGTAAATCAAGCGGAAGCGGAGCGTTGTTAACAGGACTAAAGCCTTGCGGCCACACCTCGGAACATTGTGGTCTAGTGTCGGCACAAGAGCGGGTCGTCAACATCAAGTTTAAAACATCATCAGTCGACATGACTTCATCACTGATAAACACTTCATCTAACTCACCGTAAAAACTGTTAGATGCAGTTGATTGTCCACCTATAAATAAATTGTCACTAATGCTATTTAAGTTACGATTCCCATTAAATGATCGTTGATCTACGAGGTTCCCATCGATAAAAATTTGAAGTCGCCTATCATCTCGACTGTAAGTTGCCGCTACGTGATGCCACGTATCATCCAGTAGCTGCGTGCCACCCTCTAACTGATTTCCTGCTTCGACATTCACAATAGCCCCATTACGTAAGCGAATTTCGAAATAGATACCGCCGCCGTCTGACGTGTCCTGTCTATAAACTTCAAAACGCCCAGCAGAAGATTCAGTCGGCCCATCGCCAACTATTAGCAATGTCTGATAACTTTCACTTTGGTTCTGTAAGCTCGCATCACCTTTAAACCAAAAAGCTATGGATATTGAGTCAGCTTGAGTTATTTCTGTAGCGTTCGGCACTTGAACAACGTTATCGCCACTAAACTTGCCATAACGGCAGGTGCCAAGATCAGCATCAATAGCGGGTGAGAACCCAGAGGTTGACGCGTTACGAAGCGCCTGACCATTATAGCTATTGCCTGATTGGTCGACGACTTCGCCAGTATTACCATTCCAATTCAGCTCATCAAAATACCAATAACCTATCGGCTCTATTGTCGGAGTTCCCGGAGAGCCAGAGCAAGGGCCTATATTGTCGTTTATATCGCAGGTTTCCCCTTGAACGTTATCTTCATCTATAATTTCAGGCGCATTGACGTAGCCAGTCACACGACTACTATCCGGAACATACACCGTACCAGGTGAATTCACATTCCCATCTACCGTCACTTCCCTTTGTAAGGTTACATCCTGACTTGCCGATATATTCCCAGTTACTTCCGAACGAAAGTTTAAGGAGACGGAGCCACCTGAATCAACGTTTCCCGCTAGTTCAACTTCATTTTGAAGTGACACATTGCCACCACTTGATAGATTTCCTGCCACCTCACTTTGGAACGCTAAAACGATATTACCAGCCGCTGACAGATCGCCGATCACTTGAACTTCGTTTTCTGTATTAACATTACCTGCTAGCGACGTGGCACTGCCATTTAGAGAGCTTCTGAACCCCAACGTTAAGTTGGTCTGCGCAGTTAAGCTTCCTTGTACGGGAGTTTCATTGTCAATTCTTAAGCTACCGCCACTCGAGATATTTGCATTTATCTCATTGTTGTAGCCGCCTCTGAAGCTACCTGTTGTATCAATCGTAAGTTGGTCAGGCTGTCCATTTGGGTTTAAACGGACTCTGGTGCCTAAGTTCACATCACCAGATACATTAATAGTGACATTTCTTTTACCAGTCACTTGAAGCCTGTCTTCAAACCCCAGCGTTAGTCCATTGGGGCAAGTATAAGTGTCAGTTGAATTGTCCAGCGAGCAGCCAGGTAGCGGATTATTTGGCAAAGTATAATTTGCCGCGCTTATACTATAAGACGCAAATAGAACAATAATAAGAACAGCTAAACGTGCAAAGTTGCTCACGGCTCTTCTCCTTGCTCTATTCGCGTTTCTATTTGAAGCTCTCGCGAGGCTCGCTGAGCACCTGCTTCGCACACTGCGCTAGAGGTTATAACTAGGTGAGTAAATGAGACATTCGTCTCTGCCGGTTCTTCATTGCACTCCAGGCTAGTTGTTGTTTCGCCATCAGAGCTAATAATTGCACAACCACAACTAATGCTTACATAGCATTGTTGAAGCCCAGAAGATTCATAATTGAAAGGCTCGTTCTCGGGAGTTGCTATGTCACTGCAGTTGGTTTCAACCTTATCCTTCAAAGGATAAACAGTCATCATCGCTTGTTCCAAACCTGATTGCGCCGCTAAATAGCTTCTCGCCCCCAGAACCTCTACCACCACACTCTCGGAAGAGGTTCTCAGTAAACTGGCCAGTGCCGCAACCAATCCTCCAAGCACGACAATCACAAACACCGCGATAACCAAGGTGTTGCCTCGTTGTGTTTTTATTGGCTTAAAAGGTCTGTTATGGCGCATTAGGAATGTGCACCTCGCGATAATAGAAAACCTGCTCTTCCGCATTATCACCAAACTGAAGCTGAATGGTGACAATATTATTACTTTGTTGGTTATTAGCGGTTACGTCAAAGGGTTCGTCAGAACTCACTCCCGTCGCAATTAAATCGCCACTGGACCACTCGGTTTGCGCCTGGCCCCATCCATAGCTACTCACCCTAAATAAGTTCCCTGAATCCAGACAGAAGCTCACTGGTGTGCTGCCAATATAAGCTCTTTTTAATGGTGACTCTTTCGCAAAACGAATCTCTTCATTAAATGTTAATTCAAACTCAATATTATTTGTTTTCTCATAACTTTGAATATCAGCATTACGCCCAGAATCTGCGTAAATAAAATTAGGCCGTGTCGCATATATAAAAACACGCTCATTTCCATTAATGTCATCAGGGCTGTCAGCAAAAGTCACTAACGTCATTTCACTACCCGAGTCTGACTGAATAGGCGCATTGTAATAGGTTCCCGCCACTATAATAGGAACAAACTCGATACACTGCTTATTTTCGCTTACTCGAACACTGTTCGGAACCGCACCTCTAATTTCCCGAGTCAGCCGCTCAATAGCAAAGCGGCTTTTCTCGATAGTTTGCAAACGTTCAGAGCCCGTGCTGAACATTTGTGCGCCAATACCCACAAATTGAAAACTAAAACCAGCAACTATCGCCAGCAAAACAATGACGATGACGAGCTCTATTAAAGTGAAGCCTCTTTGCACGCTCATCACCAGTTTCCCTTAATAGCGCTGAACTCAATACGTTCGTCCTGAGGTGTCGTGACTGTGACCGTAATGCTTTTTAACTCATTGGCGGCTATTTCGGTAACACACACTAAGGCTTCAAAGCCGTTATAACGGTTGGGTGATGAGCCACTAAGCTGAGCTCCGTTAAGCTTCAAACCGTTGTAGTCGTCTACATCATCAAACTGAGAGCGCTGAGCTTCTTCCGCGTTAGGTGTGCTTGCGTCACTGGGACATGGTGCTGGCGTTGTACAACTTCCAGAGCCTTCAGAGCAACGTACATATTGGTTCCCGACATTAGAATTCTCATCGAAACGGCGCGCCATTACTTCATTCATCAAACTTTGACCAACTTCAGTCGCTCTTACCTGTTGCCAGGGATCTACGCTTTGACGGAAAAGTTGGCCCAACCCTGCTATAACCACTAAGGTAACAATAGCAATAACGACTATGCCCGCAATAAGCTCAATGAGGGTGAAGCCTTGCTCTTGTTTATTGCGCATCAATAAAGCCCTCTTTATTAATGCTGATGGTGCGGCTGATGCCTGAGCTTTCGATAATGGTTACTGTGCAACCACCATCGCAATCAAGCGTTGGTTGTCCTAGTGCATTAAAGCCTATAATTATACCCGCAGGAGAAAACGCAATATCATCTAAGTTGCTGAGTTGAAGATTGTTATCTTCATTGTAAGGTGGGTTCCCTAATGTGCTTTCTGTTACCGAAACACTATAATCGTTCGCTGTATCTTGCATAGCTTGCTGCTGAATAGCTCGCAAAATACTCAGCGCCTGTAATCGAGCGCTTTGGCTTTTCATACCGGAATCACTAATAAAAATGGGGCTGGCTGATACGGCTAGAATACCGATGATGACCAGTATGATGATGAGCTCGATAAGAGTGAAGCCTTGGGACTTCATATTTGGCCTTTAGCTTTAAATAGAAGCCCGCAGCCTTAATTACTGCGGGCTACAAGGCTTAACAACCTGAATCTTCACTTACCGCAACCGTAGCAGGCTCGGAGCTAGAAGCTACTTTATAAGTAAGGTAGCAGTTAGAAGAAGCTATATCACCTGAAGCATAGTCACCACCACTACCTGAACCAGTTACTGACGATGACTGAGCTATAAAGATTTCACCTGAAGGCTCAGTACCGCCAGAGCCGTCATCTTGAGTTCCTTCTTCGTATACCCAGTCAGCTGATAAGTTAGTATCAAAACTACCATCAACAGCATTGATAATTCCCGTTCCAGATGCTGCTGGATATCCATAAACCAAATCAACTGTATTGCCTTTTACTGATATACTCTCTCCAGAAGCGGCCGACTCTTTTCCCTCTACAGCAGCCTTAGAGTAAGTCAACTGCGTAGCTCCTTTAATGGACCCTTCCATACCTTTTAAGGCACTAGCACGAGCATCACTCGAAAAATTAATAAACTGAGGTGCGGCGGTTACGGCCAAAATCCCCAAAACTACAATGACAATGATCAGTTCGATCAGAGTAAAACCTTTTTGATTACGCATAATTAAAACTCTCAGTTGTGATTTAAAAAAATTATTGGTTGTTGCTGTGAATACTCACGCCGCCATTACGTGGATTATAAACGAAAGCGTTGCCTAGTGTCAGATAATCATCACCAGATGGCGCATTCGCTTCATTTTTTATGGTGTTCGCCAAGTAGTAAACACACATATCATTGCCCGTTGTGGAGTCCTGCGTCACATAAGTGAAGTAACGCGTTTCTTCCAGATTAGCAAAGTCTTCTGAGACTGTCGGTGCGCCCTGCAATATCGATTGCATGATGCTTGCACAGTCAGCTGCCTGAATATTTTCATCGTGCGCAGCGTTATTATCGCCACTCACCGGATAACCGGTATTGCCATCGACATACAGCAATACCTGGTCCATAGACACTTCAGCGCCAGCGCCGGTAGACGCAGCTCCTTTAGGACGTCCACTCAGCTCCCACTCACCACGAACAATACCAACAGCGCTGGCAAAGCCCCCGGCAACGCCTTCAAGCGCGGCATCTTCGGCGTCAGAAGAAACGTCAGTGAATCGCGGAATAGCCGCCGCAGCCAATAGGCCGAGAATCACCACCACGATTATCAGCTCAATAATGGTGAAGCCCTGTTGTTTCTTCTGTCTGTTGCGCATGTTCCCACTCATAGTTAGCCTCTATAAATCCATTTTATAACAAGTTCTCAACAATGCCTACCGGCGTTTTTCTCGCTGTATCCGACCTTGATCTGTATCAAACCAGAACCATGGTTTCTCATTAATGGCAAAGTAACAGCGATTTTCATCTTTTCTCGCACTTAGCGCACTAGCGGGTATTTCGCCACCTAACTTACGCCACAAGCCCAAGCAATCATTATCAACCGACGGCCATCCTTTATCATTCACCTTAATAAAGCCTGCCGGCGAATCAGCACGTTCAAACAGTGCCACTGTAGCGGGCTTTCCTTGGCGCAACCATTCTGCCCGAACCAAACTGACAGCTTCTGAAAATGTCGACAGCGCGACGTCTTTCTCTGTTTCCCGCCAGTGCTGCGGCTCATCAATAAGCAGCATTCTCACAGCAACCGCTGACAGAACCAAAAACACCGCTACGACCAGCACATTTTGCAGTCGCCGCAGACCTTTCCGCTCTTCAACGTCGTTTGCCGTCATTATTAACGCCCCTGGTAGGCACTCATCATGTCCCACATTGGCGTGAAAATACCTAAGGCCAATATCAACACCATAACCGCGACAACAGCAATCATCAGCGGCTCAATACGCGCTGTTAGGGTCTTAAGATCATAGTCGGTTTCACGTTCATAATATTCCGCCACTTCCAATAGCAAGGTGTCTACCCGTCCGGTTTCTTCACCCACTGATATCATCTGTAAAATAAGCGGTGTAAACAGGTTCGACTGCTTTGCTACGCGCGACAAATTTTCGCCGCGTTCAATGCCGCGGCGCATTTCAATAATACGTTTTTCCATCCAGGCGTTATCCACCGCTTCGGCAACCAAAGATAAAGCCTGTGTCAGTGGAACGCCGGCTCCTATCATGACCGAAAAGCTGCGGGCAAAACGACCTAGCATAGAACGCATTAAAATGGAGCCAATAATGGGTGTTTTCAACTTTAGGCTGTCCCACTTCAGTCTTCCGTTGTCTGTTGCTATGTAATACCGCAGACCAAAATAAGCCCCGACCATTGCAATCAACAACATATGCCAATAGGCGACGAAAAAATTAGACGAGCCCAACAAGGCGCGGGTTGCCCAGGGCAGTTCAACATTAAACCGGCTGAACATAGAAGCGAAAGTTGGAATAACAAAAATGTTCAGTACAAACATGGCAATGACGAGCGCAATAAGAACAAAGCTTGGGTAGCGGGTTGCGGCTTTTATTCGCTTTCTGGTGTCTTGTTCTTTCTCTAAATAAACCGACAGCTGCTGAAAGGACTCTTCCAGCTGCCCGGTATTTTCGCCCACATGCACAATAGCAATGACCAGCCTGGGGAAAACACCCCGGTGCTGGGACATTGCTGTCGATAAATTACGGCCCTGCTCAAGTTGGCCATGCACATCCTGTAAAGTCTTACGTAAGCGCTTGTTCTGGGTTGTGTCTGCCAGCCCTTCAATAGCCCGCAGCATAGGAATACCAGCTTGCGTCAGCGAATACATTTGGCGACAAAATATAATCAGTTCGTCCAGCGACACTTTTTGCTGAAACGCAGACTTTAAACTTTCTCCAAAGCCGCTGCCCAGCAAAGAGAAGTTCTGACGTTTTACAGAATGAATCGATAACGGCACCAAGCCGCGACGCATCAGTACATCGGCGGCATTGCGCTCATCACTGGCATCCAGTGAGCCCTGCTGCAACTGACCGGCTTTATCCCGTGCGCGATACCGAAACTGCATCAGATACTGTCCTCAACACTTTCTGCCAGAAACAATACCTCATCAACGCTGGTAACACCCTCCCGAGCATAGTCCAGTGCCACTGTCGCCATGGACTGATACCCGGGGTGAGCTTTAGCCGCCGTCGCGAATTCGCGGGTATTCCCGTCTCTTAACGCATCCATCATTGCAGTGTTCATCTCGAGCAGTTCAAACACACCAATACGCCCACGGTAGCCGGTATGGTTGCATGTCTGGCAGCCCACTCCGCGTTTAAAAGAATAGCCCGAACTTCCCTCTTTCAAATGCTCCAGCCACTGACTTTCAGCTTCATCGGGCTGATAATCTTCGGTGCATTTATCGCAAACCCGGCGTACTAAACGCTGAGCCAAAATGCCGCGCAAAGCTGCGGCCACTAGATAAGGCGGCGCGCCCATATCAATTAAACGCATGGCGCTGGTAATAGCATCATTGGTATGTAATGTGGATAAAACCAGGTGACCGGTAATAGAGCCGCGCAAACCTATTTCAACGGTTTCATGGTCGCGCATCTCACCCACCATGATAATGTCGGGATCCTGACGTAAGGTGGTGCGCAAAACCCGTGAGAAATCCAGCCCAATTTTACTGTTCACCTGCACCTGCGAAATACGCGGCAAACGGTACTCAACAGGGTCTTCAACCGTAATCACTTTTTTGCCTTCGGTATTCAGCTCGCTAAGTGCACCGTATAAGGTCGTGGTTTTTCCCGAGCCGGTAGGCCCGGTTACCAGTAGCATGCCGTGCGGACGTTTAATTAAAGCCCGTATACGCTTAACAATAGCGTCAGGCATCCCCGTTTGCTCCAGCGACAACAGCCCGGCAGACTGATCCAGCAAACGCAATACACAGGACTCGCCATACTGAACCGGCATGGTTGATACCCGAACGTCGATACTGTGTTTGCGGATTTTCATATTAAACCGACCGTCCTGCGGCAGACGTCGTTCAGAAATATCCAGCCCGGCCATAAGCTTTAAACGCAAAACCAGGGCGTTTGCTATGTTGGTTTCATCTAATACGTTTTCCTGCAGCACACCATCCACACGTTGACGGATCCTTAATTTTCGGTCGTCCGGCTCTATGTGAATGTCGGAGGCTCTGACCTGCACTGCGTCTTCAAAAATGGACTGCAGCAATTTAGCTACTGTGGCTTCATCGGTGTCGTCATCAAGACTTAACTGCCCCAGCTCAAACTCACTGGTGTCGTCGTACTCATCTTGTAATTGGCTGGCAAAGGTTTCAATTTCTTTGGTGCGTCGATAAAGGTTATCAAAAGCCTGCATCAATTCGCCTTCAGGCACGACTGCCAACTCTACGTGACGCGGAGCAAGTAACTGATTTATCGCATCAATTGAAGACAAGTCGGCCGGGTCACTCATACCAACCAGAGCTTTTTTCTCATCGGCTTCAATAACCAGAGCCCGGTGGCGACGCGCCTGAACTTCCGGAAGCAGCTTGAAGGCTTCTGGTGGGATTTTACGCTCTGAGATACTAATAAGCGGCAGCTTTAACTGTTGCGCCAGAAACTCGAGCAGCTGATGTTCCGAAATAAAGCCCAGGTCGGTTAGGGTTGCACCCAGTTTACGCCCACTAACATTTTGCTCTTCCAGTGCTTTTTGCAGTTGCTCTTCACTGATGATTTGCTCGTGAACCAGCAAATCACCCAGTCGCATTTTAAGACGAGGACGCTTCATTGCTCACCTGTTGATTCAGTTGCCTTTAATGTCACAATTTGCTGCTCAATAAAGTCGAGAGTCGGCTGATGCTTGATTCGCTTTAAAGCTGCCTTGTAGGATGCCACCGCCGCCTCAGGCGCAAATTCCTGTTGAGCCACCGCCTTACCTAAATACCAGCGGCCCTGCGCAGGTTCAGACTCAATAAGACGTTGATACGCGTCAGCCGCTGCCTTGTAGTCACCCTGCGACTGGGCCAACAACGCCTGTTTCTGGACATATTCCGGATAGGCACCAGCGTCTGGTGTCGCTTGCTTCAATAAGCTCAGCGCAGCTGCAGGCCGCGCTTCTTTTTCGAGAATACGGGCACTTAACAGACGAAACTCAAAGTCATCCGGGTTCAGCTTAAAACCGGCTTCCAGCGTTGTTAATGCCTGCGATACCTTATTCCGGCCAAACTGCAAAGCCGCCAGCTTTTTTCGCACCTCTTTATTTTCAGGTGTAACAGCAAGCGCCTTACGCCAATGGTCTTCTGCCGACGTTAAGCGTCCCTGTTGCTGAGCTTTTTGCGCTTTTTCAATATGTTGTGCGGAAATTTCTGCTGGCGAGAGCTGCACGGCTTGCTTACTAAACTCACCATTTTTTTGCGTCTCGCTTTCGGTCTCTTCAGCGGCCAAAATAGGCTCTTCTGGGAGGGGCTCTGCTTTTTCGGCTATTTCCTGCTCGGTTTCAGTAACCGTAACCGGCTCTAAGTCTCGTACCTCTATTTCATTAGATTGCTGCGAGTCAGTTTCAGAGCGAGGAGTTCGCTCAGCTGGCACTTCTATCACTGCAGTATCAATGAATGGTTCGACCCGTTCTTGCAGTTTTGGCATTTCAGCAGGCCCACTCTCTGTTACCGTCATTGTGTTTTCTGAACGCGACTGCCACCAAAAAACCACTAAGGCCAGAACAATTACCAGCATAACCGCTAACAACCACAGGGCTAAACGATGGCTACTGCGGCGCTCTACCGCGCTAATCGCGGCCCTTTTCGAGAAGGGCTGTTGCCCCCGACGGTCTAAATCTTTTAAAACTTTATTAATAACGCTCATAGCGAACCACCCATTTGCCAATAACTGAGCGCAGCTGCAGCCAGAAAAAACACGCATACAGACACCGTTACGGGAAGCCATACCGAGCGAGTCAATTCTGTATCTTCAGTATCATTAACCGCTAACTTTAAGTCACGTGTCGACAGCTGATGCCGACCCTCTCCGTAAGCCAGCAGCAGCATTTTATGACACAGCATATTAATCAAGCGGGGCACGCCACGGCTGCAACGGTGTAATCGCCGAACTAACTTCCAGTCGAATATCGGAGTCCCCTGATAACCAGCGACATCCATACGGTGCGCTATATACTCAGCCGTTTCATCCGCATTCATGGCGGTTAATTTATGTGAAAAACTGATTCGCTGACGAAGTTGCCTAAAGGCTTTTTGTGACAAACGCTCATCCAGTTCCGGCTGACCCAGTAAAACAATATGCACCAATTTACGCCGTTCGGTTTCTAAGTTGGACAGTAAGCGCAAAGCTTCGAGACTTTTTTCCGGTAGCGCCTGTGCCTCATCAATGAGTATCACGACGGCCTGCCCGTTTTTATTTATATCGAGCAAGCGCTGTTGTAGTGCCCGCGCCAGCTGCTGCTGGTTGGTCATTTCTTCGGTTTCCAGGTCCAGCTCCTGAGCAATGGCCAGCCTCAGTTCTGCCGGGTCAAGGTATGAGTCCGGAACATAAGCGGTTTTAAAAAAGTCAGGAATGTCGTTTAATAAACGTCGGCACAGCAAGGTTTTACCGGTTCCGACTTCTCCGGTAATTTTAATAAAGCCTTCACCAGTTTTTAACGCCGTTAAAACCACCTCGAAAGCCTCGTGATGGCTGTTCAAGTCGAAGTAGAACTGCGTGTTCGGCGTTATCGTAAAGGGCAGTTCGCGTAAGCCGTAATGGTATAAGTACATACTACCTTAGTTATTGTTCTATATCCGGGAACCATTCCTGCAGCAGTTCGCGAGATCGTTTCAGTTCATCGCGCCAGGTATCAACACCCACCACAGTCGGTTTCAGTAATATAACCAGCTCTTTCTTTTCCTGGCGGTTGCGGCGGTTAGTAAATAACTCGCCCAACAACGGAATGTCACCCAGTAACGGGACTTTACCCACTTCCTCAGAATTTGTGGTTTGCATTAAACCACCCAGCACAACAATTTCACCATTGCGTGCTTTTACTATGGTGTCAGACTCCCGAATGTTGCTTTTAGCCAGTGGCAATACAGACTCTTTGCCAGACACTGTAATGACTTTCTCCTGTTCACTGGTTTCCACCACTGAGGGGTGAACATGAAGTATTACTTCACCGTCGTCACTTATCTGAGGGGTTACATCTAATGAAATACCGGAGAAAAACGGTGTAAACTCAATATCGGAATCAGACGATGTCAAATCCCCAACTCCCGATGTCGTGCGGCTGGTAACGTCGGTAACAAAATATTCGTCCTGGCCTATTTTTATAACGGCCTTTTGGTTATTTGATGCACTAACCCGAGGGTTCGAGAGTACCTGCACCGTACCTTGAGTCTGCAGCATTTCTATCATGCCGTTAAAATTATTGGACGGATCTTCGTAGGTTAGACCAAAGAGCCCGCCAATAGTCGCCGAAGTTGTGTTACTTGGTGTCACTCCGTTAAAGTCAACGCCAAAGCCAGTCCCGCTTGCCATATCACGCCAGTTTATCCCTTGTTGATAACCATCATTCAGGGTCACTTCAATTATACGGGCTTCCAGAATCACCTGGCGTTGCAGACGTGTTTCCAGTGTATCGATAAAGTCTCCAACAGCCCTTAACTTTTCAGGCGAAGCTGTAACGCTGACAATACCCGCCTGCGGTGAAAGCACCACATTACCACCGCCAATAATACCTTCAATGACGTCTTTCAGACCGCCCCATAAGTCGGTTTCTGACTGGGTATTAATGCTGGAGCCATTACCTTGCAACTGGTTCTGCTGACTGCCGCGACTGTAATCGCCACCGTTATTACCGAGCAGAGAGCTCCCTTCGGATCGAGTGTTACTATTGCTTATTCCAGAGTTATTACGTGAACCCTGGTCACGTTCCTCGCTCACACCACCACCTGAAATTTCAGTCTGTGAAATACCAAAGCGGCGCAGCGACAGGTAATCCAGTGAGAATGTTTGAGTTCTTACCCCGGCCGGGTATATTTGAATCGTGCGTCCGGCACGACGAACTTCAAAACCGTACATGTCCTGCACCGCATCCAGCGTTTCATCTAAGGTCACGTCTTTCAGGCTTAACGAGATTTCGCCACTGACATTGGGGTGTACCAGAATATTATAAGGAGAATCTGCCGCTAACCCATAAAAGAAGGCTTGCGCGTCGACATCATTGGCCTGCAGCACAAAACGGGGCTCCTCAAGTAAGGCCAACCCATCTTCTTTTTCTTTATTTGCCGTCTGATTTAAGAAGTTACTGACTTCTGCTGGCAGCTCTTTTTTAATTTCCGTCTTTTTATTCTCAGAAGCTTCCGGTTTCATCGCTTTATTGGCTTCATCTGGAGAATAACTCGGTTGATAAGCACAGCCGCTCAGTGCTAACAATAACGCTCCTGCTGCAACTTTCTTCATTGTACCGCCCCCGGATTGCCTTTCTCGTTCTGTTTTATCGGCTTAAACAAAGTAATCTCTACTCTCTCGTTGTTCTTCTCTAAAATAACGCTGTTAGGGTTGACTGAGCTAACCCGAAAACCATCAACATTGTCGCCAGGCTTAACCCACTCTCCGTTAATTCGCGCTGACTGACTCTGGTCTGAATAATAAATTTGAGACAGTTTTATATTCTGTCCCCAGCTATCCATTTCCACTGAAGGCTGACTGACCGTGAGCGGAGGCTGAGTCGGGTCTCTCTCTTGCGAAAAAGTCGAAAGCGAAACCATAAGCAATAAAAAAGTAATGACTCTAAGCACTGATAAACTCCTTATCCGTACTTAGCAGATACCAAACTATAGTTACTGTTGCTGTCGGGTAGTCGCCTACCTGATAGTCAAAGCGGGCCCACTGGACATTCGGGTATTCTTTTTGCAACGTATCCACAAAGTCGGATACCGCGAAAAAGCGCCCGGTAAATTCCGCCTGCACAGCATGCTGATAGAGTTTTATAGATCCGGTTTCAAATACGACGGTCGGCTCTTTAGCTTCTAAACTATCCATTCCCAGTTCTGAGGCAAGACGTAACACACTGTTTAGAAACTGTTTTCGTTGTTGTGCGGGCAATAAAACCTGGCTTTGTGAAAAGTCGCCTTTTGCCTGAGCTAACCGCTGCTTCAAGTGCTTAATTTCCTCCCTGAGCGGAGCATCAATATCTTTGCCTAACTGCGCCTGCAAGTCCTGCTCTAATTGCTCAGACTGCTCTATTTGAGAAGCAATACGGGCATTTTCCACAGAAAGCGCTTTGCTCTGCTTCAGCGTCGGGGAAATAACATAACTCATAAGCGGCAGAGTAATAATTAAAAAACCGGCCAGAGACAAAAGAGCTCGCTGTCTCCCGGGCATAGAGTTAAAGGTTTCTTGTGCGCGTAACCACCAATTATTCATTGTTTGATTCGTCCTCACTGCTTCTGACGCTTTGCAGCAAAAACTGCTGATACCCCTGCTCACTGCGCTTAAGTTCAACAACCGCAAAACGCTTATTAGCCAGTAAGCTCGATTGCCCAAATTTATCCATCCATAGCACTAAGGCTTCACTGTTTAGCGCTTGCCCGTGTAAACGGATATTTTCGCCAGACATTGAAAAATCGGTTAACCAGATGTCTTCCGGGGTGATTTCTGCAAGTTCCTGTAAAAACTCACTAACGGATGAAGAGCTGCTTTGACGAAACTCTGCAATTTGCTGACTGAAACTTCTGGCGTCCTGCAACTCTTGTTGCAACTGCTGTTTTTCTGCCTGCAATTGTGGACTCGGCTGTCGTCGGGAAATTCTCTCGCGGCTGCCTTCCAGTTTATTATTTATCTTATTCAAAGTAGCCGACAAACGCTCATTCTTTTCAACAACCGCTGTCTTTTGCCACTGAGTAACACCAACCACAACGAGCAACAGCGCCAGCCAAACACCCAAAACAGAGCTTACCTTCGTTAAGGTGAGCCTCTGCTTTACAGGCTTTAGCTCGTTGCGGTACAGATTTACCCATTGCTTCATAAATCGCCCTCGACTAAAACACCTAAGCCCGCAAGATCGGAGTAGTCGCCCTCGCGTAGGTCAGCAGACCATAGCGGGTACTGGTACCTAGTGCACTCTACTGCTAACAGCTCAGCCAGGCTTTTTTCAAGAGCTTCCGGCGTCATATGTTCTACGGCGAGAATAATTCGGCTAATGGGAGCCTGTCGCAAATGACTTTCGAAATAATCGACCGAACGCTGTAACTCTGTTGCTAAAGGCTCTAAGGCGCCAGCTTCTATTTCGCTCTCTGTGTATTTAGACACATCGGTCACACCTCGTAGCAGGCGAGTAAACATCAAACCTTTTGGGGTATTAATTTGGGCAATGTAATTGCCCGCGGGGTTTTGATATAAAGTGAGTTCAGCGTGACTCTGAGTCTCGGCTAAGCGGGGTAGCGCCAATTCCGTAATTGCGATATCCGTTAAGCTCAAATCATGCTCATTAAATAACTCAACCCAGGGCATTAAAAAGTTTTTGTTCGCCGCAACTGCAACCAGTTTATCCTGACCGGATGGCTGCTCGGGAAACTCATAATAGTCGGCAATGATTTCTTCCGCCGAAAAAGAGACTAAATCGCTTAACGTATATTTTAAGCTTCCTGAAATTTCAGCGGGATCCAGAGCGGGCCGATCAACTTGAACAGACTCGTATAAGTCCGTTCCTAGCAACAAAGTAACGCTTGCGTGTTTTAATGACAAACGCGAATATTTTCCCAGCAGAGTTTCTGCGTGTTTAACTAAGCTGTCCTGCTGCACTTGTTCATGATCGTTAACAATCAGCTCAGGAGCTTTACCTGACCCTTTTACAATAAGAAGACGGACGCTGTTTTGCGTTACCTGAAAGCAAATGCGGTGATCATTTTCTTTTTGCTTTGAAAGTCCTAGCACTCAACAACATCCTTTACTCTGTTTAAAACCATGTTAACAGAAACTTTGCAAAGCTCACCACAAAAAGCACTTGTCTGAAGTTCTTTATGATCTTCGTCATAACTCATTTCTTGCGACGCAACTTTAAGGGCTAGCCACGCAGTTTCCATTGCAAATCAGCCCCAGCCCAATATGGCACCATAGGACCTGTTGCCGTGTCTACCGTTTCAGCAACGGTCCATGGCTGCTGAACCAGTTCAATGGTCTCAGTATTGCGGGGCAACTGATAAAAGTCAGCACCAAAAACACTGGCAAAATTCGCCAGTTTATCCAGCGCGTTATGCTGACTAAAAAATTCAGCATACAGCTCAATTGCAGCTGGAGCTGAATAACAACCCGCGCAACCACAGGCAGTCTCTTTGCTTGCCTGCACATGCGGGGCTGAGTCAGTTCCGAGGAAAAACTTAGGGTTACCGGACAAGGCCGCCTGCTGCAAGGCCTGCTGGTGTGACTGACGTTTTAAAATTGGCAGGCAATAGTTGTGTGGACGAATACCACCGACCAGCAAGTCGTTGCGGTTCATCAGTAAGTGTTGCGGGGTCATTGTGGCTGCAACGTTACTGTTGGCGTTTTCAACAAACTGAACCGCATCGGCGGTGGTTATATGCTCCAGCACCAGCTTTAACTGCGGGAAGCGCTCGGTTATCGGAATTAAATGCCGTTCAATAAAAACTCTTTCGCGGTCAAAGATATCGATGTCGCTGTCGGTTACTTCACCATGCACCAGCAAAGGTACCTGATGCTCCTGCATAGCTGCCAGTACCGGAGCCAGAGCTTCTACCGACTTCACACCAGCGGCTGAATTTGTAGTGGCTCCTGAAGGATAGAGCTTGAAGCCAATAACACGCTCGTTCGCAGCAGCTTCAGTAATTTCTGCAGGAGTTGTGTCTGCCGTAAGATACAAAGCCATGAGCGGATTAAAACTCATTCCGGCGGGGATCTCGGCCAAAATTCTCTCACGATACTCCATAGCGGCTGCTACGGTGGTTACCGGAGGTACAAGATTTGGCATAACCACGGCACGATGAAACACTGCCGCAGTTGCAGGTACGGTCGTTTGCAACATAGCACCATCGCGTAAATGCAGGTGCCAGTCATCAGGTCTTGGAATGGTTAAGCTTTGCATAGTCACTTCTGGCTAAAAAATGAGAAACTCAGTATACCATCAAGTGCCTTCGCTAAAACCCATATTCCGTACTCTATTTAACCGTTTTAGCACAGCCCCATGGCTTCTTTCCAGTGTTTACGACAACAGGAAACGTAACGATCATTGCCACCAATAGCTATTTGTTGCCCCATGCGTATCGCATTGCCCTGTTCGTCAACCCGCAATGACATGGTTGCTTTGCGACCACAGTGGCAGATGGTTTTCATTTCCACCAGTTTGTCGGCGATAGCCAACAACACCGCGCTGCCGGGAAAGGCGTTGCCAAAAGCGTCCGTCCGAATGCCGTAACACATTACCGGAATGTTGTCGGTGTCGGCCAGGCTGGACAGCTGCCACACCTGCTCTTCACTTAAAAACTGTGCTTCATCAATTAACACGCAGTCAATTGCCTGTTGCATGTAGCGAGCCCGGACTACGGCAGATAAATCTGTCCGATGGGTGAAAGACACCGCATCGCGACCAATACCTAATCGGGATGCAATACGCCCTTTACCTGCCCGATCATCTAAAGCTGGCGTCATTAGTAAGACATGTTGTTGGCGCTCTTCGTAGTTGTGCGCCACTTGCAATAACGACGTGCTTTTGCCTGCGTTCATTGCCGAATAAGTGAAATAGAGAGAAGCCATTTTGTTCTATTTTTTTAAGTTAATGTGGTCAGATCCTGGCAGAGATTAGCACGATTTTATGGCATTATGGGACAAAGCAACCTTAAGGCAGGAGTTCTCTATGCAATATTCCCCCGAGTTTATCAAAGCCATTCCTAAAGCTGACTTGCATTTGCACCTTGATGGCAGCCTTCGTGCCAGCAGCTTAATTGATATGGCTAAGCGCGCTGATATCGAACTTCCAAGCTATACCGAAGAAGGCCTGTTTGATCTGGTATTTAAATCACATTACAACAATTTGGGTGAATACCTAAATGGGTTTCAGTATACCTGCGCCGCTTTGCGTGACTTAGAAAACCTGGAGCAAGCCTCTTATGAGTTAGCCGTCGATAATCAAAACGAGGGGGTGAATTACATTGAGGTACGCTTTGCTCCTCAGCTACTCATGGATCCGGGTAAAGGCGTTACTTTTGACACCATAATGCACGTAGTCAACGACGGCTTGTTGCGCGCGAAGAAAGAGTACAACAACCGCACCGATGTAAAAAATGGCGATAAACCACTATTTGACTACGGCATTATCAACTGCGCCATGCGGATGTTTGGCAAAAAAGGATTTTCTCCTTATTACACACAAATGTTCCAGCTGATGCGTGATTTTGAACCTATGCAGGTTATCAAAACGGCCGCAATGGATTTGGTTCGCGCCAGCGTTCGTATGCGTGACGAAGAAGGTATGCCTATTGTTGGACTGGATATTGCCGGCCAGGAAATTGGTTACCCGGCAGGTGAGTTCAAAGAAGTATACGAATACGCGCACGAGAACTTTCTGCTGAAAACCGTACATGCCGGAGAAGCTTACGGTGCTGAGAGCATTTTTGAAGCCTTAACCAAGTGCCATGCCGACCGCTTAGGTCATGGTTATTCGTTATTCTCTCCGGAAATGACTCAAGACCCGTCTATTGAAGACCCGAAAGCTTATGGCGAAAGCCTGGCCTCTTATATTGCTGACCGTCGTATTGCCGTTGAAGTTTGCCTGACCAGCAACCTGCAAACTAACCCGGATATTGGCGACATTAAAAATCATAACTTCCAGCACATGCTGGATAACCGCTTAGCCACCATTATTTGTACTGATAACCGTCTGGTTTCTCGTACTACGGTCAGTAACGAATATCAGTTAGCTGTGGATAATTTTGATATTTCTCTGAAGCGCCTGAAAGACATTGTCGCCTATGGCTTTAAGAAAAACTTCTTCCCGGGTCGCTACGTAGAAAAACGCGATTACGCCAAGCAAAACCTGGAGTATTTTGACAAAGTGGTTAAGCAGTTTGGGCTCGAATAAACTGAAAAAAATAAAAAAGGCTCCAGCAAGGAGCCTTTTTTATTGCCTGACGCTTTCTAACAGCAAATCCTAGAAGGGAATGTCGTCATCAAAATCGTTGTCAGGTGAAAACGGCGCGGGTTCTGCCGGTTTTTGTTGTGACTGTTGATTTTGCTGCTGCGCTGGCTGAGGTGCAGGGCGCTGTTGTTGCTGTGACGGCTGTTGTGGTTGACCACCACCGTAACCGCCGCCTTGCTGCTGACCGCCACCAAAACCCTGGCCTTGTTGTGGAGCACCACCCTGAGGACCGCCACGAGAATCCAGCATTTGCATTTCGTTAATGACCACTTCTGTCGTGTAACGCTCTACGTTGTCCTGGCCTGTCCATTTACGGGTTTGCAAACGCCCTTCAACATAAACTTTAGAGCCCTTTTTCAGGTACTCGCCGGCAATTTCTGCTAAGCGACGATAAGCCACACAACGGTGCCATTCGGTCTGTTCGCGCGGTTCGCCTGTTTGCTTATCTTTCCAGGTTTCACTGGTCGCAATCGACAGGTTGGCTATCGCTGTGCTGTTTTGGGTATAACGAACCTCTGGGTCAGCACCCAAATTACCAATTAAAATTACTTTATTTACACCGCGACTGGCCATTAGATTCTCCTGTTCCTTGTACGCGTTACAACTGCTTTAAATGATTAAGCGACCGATGCTTCTTTAAGCAACTGATTAACCGCCTTTTCATCGTAATGTTTTTTATCAACTTTTAAGTAAGTGGCCTGATCTTCTTCAACCCATCTGGCTTCCGTAACGCCGGTTACGGTAAGTAACTGCTCACTTAGCTTGGTGGCCTTGCTTTCAGTTAACCCCGGCAATGATAACGAGACGCTGGTGACTCCTGCGGGGTTAACCATGACGAAACTGATTAGCAACCAACATACTAGCAAGATCAGGCAGAAAACAACAACGCCAGATATCCCAAAAAATTGTAAGACGGAGCCACCCAAGACCCCACCGACAAAAGAGCCTAGAAACTGACCTGTTGAATAAATACCACTGGCACTGCCTTTGCTTCCCGCTGGAGCAACTCGGGTCAGTAACGAAGGTAAACTGGCTTCAATAAAATTAAAGCCGGTGAAAAATATCACCAGAGCAGCAACCAGCAGCCAGGCGTTTTGCCCCGCTATGGCAATAATTAACAGCGCAACAATTAAGGTAATAATAGAAAACCGCAACCATTGCACAGAATTATTATTACGCGAACTGCTGATAATCATTGGCACCATGAACAAAATAGAAGCCGCCAGCGTGGGTAAGTAGAACCAGGCGTGAGTTTGACTTTCAAAACCCGCATTTTGCAGTTGCATAGGTAAAGTCACAAACCAGGCCGTTAAAATAGCGTGTAACACAAAAATACCGCTGTTCAGGCACCACAGCTGTTTGTGTTTAAGCAAGTGGCCCAGTTCAGACAACACGGGTAAGGATTCACGCCTGGCAGAGGTTGTCACCACTTTGGGTACGCTCAGCAACAGCACCAGAATACCCAGAACGCCACTGGCGGCGGTAAACCAGAACAAACCCGAAAGACCAATAATATCGCCCAATAAAGGCCCGGCTACCAGCGAAATGGCAAACGCCAGGCCAATGCACATACCAATAGTGGCCATCACTTTCGGTCGTTGTTCGTCACGCGATAAGTCAGCTGCCAGCGCCAGAATAGCAGCCGCAATAGCGCCTAGCCCCTGTAGCGCCCGACCAATGGATACACCGAATAGAGTATCGGCCTGAGCGGCCACCACACTACCAAGAATAAAGACCAGCAAGCCACCGACAATAACCGGTTTTCGGCCAAGGCGGTCAGACAGCATGCCTAACGGAATTTGCAACAATGCCTGTGTCAGGCCGTAGGCACCCAGAGCAATACCGACCCACAGCGGCGAGTAGTCAGGGTAGTCTTGTGCATAAACCGCTAAAACTGGCATGATCAAAAACAGCCCTAACATCCGTATACCAAACACAGACGCTAATGCTAAAGCGGCTTTTTTCTCTGTTTTATTTAATTTTTGAGGCGTCATTTCACTGCTTTTATATCAGTAACATGATAAATGATGCCGTTATTGTACCAGATGCCTAACACTGTGCGATAATAGCGTTTTGTCGTCAGTCATTTACTGAACAACAGACGGGAATTATGGATACTATCGAAGTACGCGGTGCGCGCACGCACAACTTAAAAAATTTCAATCTGACTATCCCCCGCAATAAGTTGATTGTGATAACCGGCTTATCCGGTTCGGGTAAGTCATCACTTGCTTTCGATACCCTATATGCAGAGGGGCAGAGACGCTATGTTGAGTCGCTGTCTGCCTATGCACGTCAGTTTTTGTCGCTGATGGAAAAGCCTGATGTTGACAGTATCGAGGGTTTGTCTCCGGCTATATCGATAGAGCAGAAATCAACGTCGCATAATCCGCGTTCGACGGTCGGTACCATTACGGAAATTTACGACTATTTACGTCTGATGTTCGCCCGGGTGGGTGAACCCCGCTGCCCGACTCACGACGTACCGCTGGCGGCGCAGACCGTATCGCAGATGGTCGATAACGTGCTGGCGGCTCCTGAGGGCGAAAAGCGTATGTTGCTTGCGCCCATTATTCAGAACCGTAAAGGCGAACATTTAAAAGTGTTAGAAAACCTCGCCTTGCAAGGTTATATCCGCGCTCGTATAGACGGTGAGATATGCGATTTAAGCGATCCTCCTACATTAGAGCTGCAGAAAAAACATACCATTGAAGTGGTGGTTGACCGCTTTAAAGTTCGCGAAGGTATGGAGCAGCGTCTGGCCGAATCTTTTGAAACCGCACTGGAACTCAGTGGCGGAACGGCTTTAGTGGTACCTATGGACGGCGACGGTGATGCCGAAGTGTACTCGGCAAACTTTGCCTGCCCGCATTGTGGTTACAGCATGCAGGAACTGGAGCCACGGTTGTTTTCGTTCAACAATCCGGCTGGCGCCTGCACCACTTGTGACGGTCTGGGTGTCGAGCAGTTTTTTGATCCGGCCAAAGTTGTTGTTAATGCAGAACTGTCGCTGACAGGCGGTGCAATTCGCGGCTGGGACAAGCGTAATTTCTACTACTACCAAATGCTGCAGTCTCTGGCGAAACACTACGAGTTTAAATTGTCGCAGCCTTTTAACGAATTACCCGATAATATTCGCGAAAAGATTCTGTTCGGCAGCGGTAAAGAAGAAATAAAGTTCACATACATGAACGACCGCGGCGACAAAGTGGTCAGAGCGCATCCGTTTGAGGGAATTATTCCTAACATGCAGCGCCGTTACCGCGAGACTGAATCACAGGCTGTGCGCGACGAGTTGTCCAAATATGTAGCGACACAACCCTGTAAAAGCTGCGGTGGTACGCGTTTACGCACTGAAGCACGTCATGTGTTTATTCAGGGCACGACCCTGCCGGAAGTTGTTGCCCAATCCATTGGCGACGCACTTGAATTCTTCCAGCAACTGAATCTGGAGGGTCAGCGCGCGCAAATTGCAGAAAAAATTCTGAAAGAAATTAATGACCGCCTGCGCTTTTTAGTGAACGTAGGACTTAACTATTTAAGTTTGTCCCGTAGCGCAGAAACCTTGTCCGGTGGTGAGGCGCAACGTATTCGTCTGGCCAGCCAAATTGGTGCGGGTCTGGTTGGTGTTATGTACGTACTGGATGAGCCCAGTATTGGCTTGCACCAGCGCGACAACGAACGGCTGTTAAACACTCTGACGCACCTACGTGACCTGGGTAACACCGTCATTGTGGTTGAACACGATGAAGACGCGATCCGTCAGGCCGACCACGTTATTGATATCGGCCCAGGCGCCGGCGTACATGGCGGTGAAATTATCGCTCAAGGCCAAGTCGATGACATTGTCGGAAGTAAAAACTCATTAACCGGCGATTACCTGTCCGGCAGAAAAGAAATAGAAATACCGAAGCAACGCCACAAACCTGACAAGCGCCGGTTAACCATTCATGGAGCCAGCGGGAACAACCTGAAAAACGTCGATTTCAATTTACCATTAGGTATTATGACCTGTGTGACCGGAGTATCCGGTTCAGGTAAGTCGACTCTGGTTAACAACACGCTGTTCCATATTGCGCACCGTGAACTTAACGGCGCGACAACGGGCGAACCGGCTCCTTACAAAAGTGTCGATGGCATGCAACTGCTGGATAAAGTGGTGGATATTGACCAAAGCCCAATAGGCCGTACGCCGCGCTCTAACCCGGCAACGTACACCGGTATTTTCACGCCCATTCGCGAACTGTTCGCAGGAGTTCCGGAATCACGAGCCCGAGGTTACAAGCCGGGGCGCTTCAGCTTTAATGTGCGCGGCGGTCGTTGCGAGGCTTGCCAGGGCGACGGAGTGATTAAGGTTGAAATGCACTTTTTGCCGGACGTTTATGTCCCTTGCGATATTTGTAAGGGTCAGCGTTATAACCGCGAAACGCTGGAAGTACAGTATAAAGGTAAAAATATTCACGAAGTGCTGGATATGACCATTGAAGACGCTCGAGAATTCTTCGAACCGGTTCCGGCTATTGCACGCAAGTTGCAAACCTTAATGGATGTAGGCTTGTCTTACGTCCGTTTAGGCCAGTCAGCGACAACACTCTCCGGTGGTGAAGCGCAACGGGTCAAATTGTCACGTGAGTTGTCCAAGCGTGATACCGGCAAAACCTTATACATTCTGGACGAGCCGACAACCGGTCTGCATTTCCACGACATTAAGCAGTTGCTGGCGGTGATTCACCGTTTGCGTGATCACGGCAACACGGTCGTGGTTATTGAACACAACTTAGACGTGATAAAAACCGCTGACTGGATCATCGACTTAGGCCCTGAAGGTGGTTCTGGCGGTGGTGAAATCCTCTGCGAAGGCACACCCGAAGATATTTGTGAAAATGAGCGCTCACACACGGCCCGTTTCTTAAAACCTATGCTTACACAATCTTAAAAGGACGCAATATGTTAACGGAAGACTTTAAAGTAAGATTTTATGAAACCGACGCCCTTGGGCACGTCAATAACACGGTTATACCGGGTTGGATAGAAACCGGGCGTTTGCCTATTTTTGAGTTCTTTGGAGAAATGTCTCCGAAAACACAAAGCTTAATTGTTGCACGACTGGAAGTTGATTACCTTTTACCTATTTATTTTGGCGGTCATGTCACAGTGAACACTTACGTCAGTCGTTTAGGGGGCAGCTCATTTGATATCACCACCGAAATTTGGCAGAAAGATAAAATGTGCGCTAAAGGTAAAACGGTATTGGTGTACTTTGACTTTCAGCAGGAGCGCTCTGTGAAGCTATCTGACGAATTAAAAGAACGCCTGTCCACCATCACGCACCCGGAGCATCCTCTTGACGCGTGATCTGGTCAGTGGCGGGCAGCAGATACATGCCCCGGATGATCTCAAAAGCTTGCTGGAGGAGATTCACCAGCAGGCAATGAAGATCACCGAAGGGCATGTTGCTGATTACATCCCGGCGTTAGCAGAGGTCGACCCCGAGCTCTGCGGACTCACTCTGGCCACCCTCGACGGGGAGGTGTTTAACGTCGGTGATACCCAGGAACAATTCTCTATTCAGTCCATCTCGAAGGTCTTTGGTCTTATGCTGGCAATGGAGCGCCTTGGAGAGGACTTGTGGGACAGAGTTAAAATGGAGCCCTCAGGTCAGGCTTTTAACTCTATCGTTCAGCTAGAGTGGGAAAAAGGTATTCCTCGTAACCCGATGATAAATGCCGGCGCTATTGTGGTCAGCGATGTATTGGTCAGTCGCTACTCAGCCAGTAAGAACGCTGTTTTAAGCTTGGTTCGCAGCCTTTGTGGCAACGATAACGTTTATGCCGACAACATTGTTCACCAGTCAGAAAAAGAGCATGGCCATCGCAATGCTGCTCTTGCTCACCTAATGAAAAGCTTTGGTAATATTGACGCAGAGGTTGATGAATTGCTGGATCATTACTTTTGGCAATGCGCGTTGACCATGTCCTGCGAAAATCTGGCTCGCTCTTTTACGTTTCTTGCAAATGACGGAATTTGCCCTTTTTCCAAAAAGAAAATTATGTCGAAGCGAGACTCCCAACGCATTAATGCGTTGTTATCGACGAGTGGTATGTACGACCAAAGCGGTGAGTTTGCGTTTACCGTAGGTGTTCCCGCTAAAAGTGGTGTTGGCGGCGGCATGATTGCGGTTGTTCCTGACTTTGGCGTGATTTGCTCATGGAGTCCGAGGTTAAACAGCTACGGTAACAGTGCCCGTGGAATGTACATGGTGCGCGAGCTAGCGAACCGCCTGGGGCTTAGTGTTTACTAGCGCGTTATTGCTGGGCGATATATCTGAAACCGGTTCATATTAAACCGTTTAAAGAGTATTTCAAACTCCCCCTGTCGACCAAGCTCCCGCAGTAACCTCTGTAACGTATCTGCGCTGATATTTTTATTTTCGCCAACAAGTAAGTGCAGCTTATATTCCAGACTAACCTTTTCCGATAACAATAAGTTGCTTACCTTAATTTGACTTGAGCCTTGCAAGGCAGAAAGAAGCTCATCATTAATAATAGTAAGGTCGATTCGACCTCCTATGACCATCTGCAAATTTATAATTCTTGAATCTGCCAGGTAGGTCGTATACTTTTTCTTGATGGCATCTGAAGCCAGTAACTCCCCGCTTAACAGGTAATGATACCCCTTCACTCCACCTAAAGTTTTGCCATCAAATGAATCGAAAAACGACTGATCTCTCCCGTCTTTTTTATAGGCTACCAACCTCTCGTTTCCTCTGACTAAAGGGATTGTTTTCTGAAACCCTACACCGCTTTTCTTCCAGCCCCAAAGGGGTGACTCGAAAAATATAACATCACAGCACCCTTTCGCGCTCAGAGCTTTATAGCGGCCGGTAGGAGGAATGACCTGAATGCGGAAATCATAGCTGTCCTGATACTTATTCAGCAAGTTGATCAGTTCTCGGGTGAGATCTGTATTCAGTACATCGGAAAAGTAAGGTGGATGATCGTAGGCAGCAACATAGACTGGCACCTTTGCTGTGGCAGAACAGCTTAGTACCGTGAGAAATAGGACTGAAAAGTACCTGAGTAATTTCAATTTATTGGCTGACTATAACTTGTATACATTCCTCAATAGTTCATTTTTTGTTATTGAATGTCAATACTTGAACGGGCCTTCGGTTACTTTTCACGACACACGTTTACTGAAACATTATTGGCAGGCATAAAAAAGCCCGGCGAAAGCCGGGCCCTTAAAATCAGGCGGACTGCTTAGTCCATGATTTTTGATACAACGCCTGCACCTACGGTACGGCCACCCTCACGGATAGCGAAACGCAGAC
>NZ_JAUPEW010000003.1:0-289493 GCF_033052775.1 Idiomarina sp. Sol25 | reverse complement strand
AAGTGAAACACACCAGCGCCGATGGTAGTGTGGGGTCTCCCCATGCGAGAGTAGGTCACCGCCAGACTACAAATAGAAGAACCCCAGCCCAACCGGCTGGGGTTTTTTTATGCCTGTTCCACGGCCAGCTCTGCCCTCAGGGTTGCTGTGAATAGCCCGCGCCCCTTACACAAAGTCTCTCAATACACACCCCGAGCGCATTGTTTATGACTATCTCACCTATCAAGCTACTAATTTCTATAAATTAGATGTTAATCTATCAATAATACATATTTTCATTCTATAAATATGAACTAATATAAAGCGTGAACAATTTAGGAAAGTTTTATGTGGAAAAACACATCGGATAAATACGGTTTAATCGCGGTATTAATTCATTGGTTGTCGGCCTTAATAGTGTTTGGTTTATTTGCTTTGGGCTGGTGGATGTTAACTCTGACCTACTACGATGAGTGGTATCGTTTGGGTCCCTGGTGGCATAAATCGTTTGGCATTACCTTACTTATCGTAACGGTTTTACGAGTGCTCTGGACTTTAATCAATACTAAACCTAAACCTTTAGGTAGCAAGTTTGAACGGTTAGGAGCGAAAGCGGGTCACTTTTTACTTTATTTGCTGCTATTCACAGTAATGATCAGCGGCTTTTTGATTTCAACAGCAGATGGTAGCTCTATCAGCGTATTCGACTGGTTTTCGGTACCATCAGTGATAACAGATTTACCAAAGCAGGAAGATATTGCTGGTGAGGTACATTGGTACTCAGCGTTGTCTTTAGTGATCCTGGCTGGTGGTCATGGACTGGTGGCGCTGAAACATCACTTTATAAATAAAGACAGCACACTTATTCGAATGTTTGGAAAAACTAAGAGGAAATCATAATGAAAAAGACATTAATAGCAGCCGCGATAGCGGGCGGTACCTTATTTACTTCGGCGGCAATGGCAGAAGACTATAAAATCGATACTGAAGGCCAGCACGCCTTTATTCAATTTAAAATTAGTCACTTGGGTTACAGCTGGTTATACGGTCGTTTCAATGACTTCGAAGGCTCTTTCAGCTACGACGCGGACGCTCCTGAGAATTCCTCAGTTAAAGTGACAATCGATACCTCCAGTGTAGATACTAACCATGCTGAGCGTGATAAGCACTTACGTGGCGACGACTTCCTGAGTGTATCTGATCACCCTACTGCGACCTTTGAAAGCACTAAATACGTGCCGGATGACGATGATGAAGGCGAAGGTACACTGCATGGCAACTTCACTCTTAATGGCGTGACTAAAGAAATCGCTATCGAAGTTAAGCACATTGGCGCTGGCGAGGATCCATGGGGCGGATTCCGCCGTGGTTTTGAAGGTGAAGTAGACTTAACCTTAGCCGACTATGGAATCGACTATAACCTCGGACCAGCGGCTAAAGAAGTTCAGTTGACACTGTCTATTGAAGGCGTACGTCAATAACCGACAGAATCAACTGAGTAGAGTTAGTGAGCTAACGCTTCTTTGTAAGCGTTAGCAGCTAGCTGACTATCACCAAGAGTGTGATAGGCGTTGCCCAATAAACGATAAACGTGACTGCTTGGTTCAATTTCTGCTAACTTTTTCAAAGCACGTTGCGCTAACGAAAAGTCCTGATTATCCATAGCGATTTGTGCAAGAGCATAAAGGTAATCTCTATTTTCCGGATCTTGCTTCAATTGAGCTTGAACAAACTCCAGCAACTTCTCCGATTTTGCATTAAATAAATGCAAGGAGTTAACGGCAGCCGGTTGCAGCTCCCCTCTTTTTAATCCTTTTAAAACCACTCTGGCAGAGACTTCATAATCACCTAAATGCTTTAACGCGGCGGCATAACTTAACCTGATGGTTGCGTCGCTACGTTGTTTACTGGGTAGGCTGCGCCACTCGTTGTACAGTATCTCGTTACTTCTGCGACCCTCAGCAACAAAGCGTTCAAAATAGACTTGATATTCAAGACGGTCAAATTCCGCTGGAGCAAGGTCGGTTACACGACGCAACTCCGGTAATAAATCTTTCAGTTGCTGCCAATTTCCGGACGCTTTAAAGACCCGGTAAGCTAATTTAAGTACATTGGCAGAGTGTGGCTTAGCTCCCAGTAAGATTCGCATCTCTTTATCCGCTTGTGCCGGGTCTTTTTTTACCAACTGTTCAATGGAAACAAGCTGAAGCAGTGTATCTGCATTATCATAAAATGCCCCTGCTTCATCGTGCCAATAAGTTGCCTTTCCGGCGTCTTTATTGAGGCAAGCGGCAACCGCAGTTAACGCGGCAATGTTGTTGTCAGGAGACTTTTTGTAGGCCTTAGACAGGCTCTCAGTCGCTTTTTCGGGGTTATCATCCAGCAGCTCGCGTATGCCCTGCTGGAAAATGTTCTGAGCTTTACGCTCGCTTCGATTTGCCAACCACTTCCGGCCCTGGCGGGTTTTGCTAAGTAGCCGGCGCAGTAATGACACCACAACACTGAGTACGGCAATTGCCACAATAGTAACGACAAGCAGGCCGACTACGGTCGTCTCAATCGCTACTCCGGCAAACTGAACTAAAACATAGCCCGCGTTACCCGACGCGAGTGGTCCAATAATGGCCCCCAATATAATGATGACAATCAGAGCGATGATCCATTTCATGAGGCATCTCCCTGCTCAATAGCCTGAGCGATGAAATCCAGAGATTCGAGCTGCTCTATGCTCTGTTGTTCGAAGTCCTCCTGACTCAGCGACTGAATACGCGAAATAATATCCTGAGAGGCTGCTCCATCGCCTTTTAGCTGCGCAATTAGCTCAGATAACTGTTCCAGGTAGCGCTGCCACAATTCATCATTATTTTTTACAGCTGCTTGTTGAGCCAGAGTAAATAGGAGTTGAATGCGTTCGTTTATTGCCGTGCGCTGGGTCGCACTAAGTAGAGGCTCAGGATCGCTGTCCACGGGTTGAATGCGGATAAAATTATCAAGGAAGGACTGCCAGTTAGCACTCAGGTTCGTTTGCCAGTCATTAACATCGCCACTGACATTCTGAGTATTGGAACTTAAGCGCTGTTGATTACTGTTTACTTCGTCGGGCAGGTCAGACACTCGTTGTTGCAGACCCACGAGTTGCAGCGCCAGGTCAGTATTGTCTGCTTTAACTGCTGCGTTCACTCGTTCAATATCGCCCGCCAGCTTCTCGCGGGTACGAATTGCATTACGGCTGTCGATACCAGACAGCTGCTGGTCGGCCAATTTCAAAAGTTGCAGCGCCGCTTTGTAGTCGTCCTGGCTCCACATCATTCGTGCAGCCGCGGATAAGGTTTGTTTTATTTCCAGTAGACGCCAGTAAGCCGCTTTTTCGGCAGGCGTTTTGCGCATGTCATCGCGCACATCCTCAATACTCTGACGCAAACTGGTCAGTTCCCGCTGCAGTTGTTGGTCGGTGTTACTCAACCTATCCAGTTCGCGGGACTGCACCGTATTTTGCAGTTGCTGCTCCAGATTCCCAACAGAACGCTCAAGTTGTTTAAAGCGCGTTTCAACCGGATCTTCCTGCGGTTGTTCACTTACCTGTTCAGAGTCTGTCTTAAATAAACCAGGGAAACGCGTATAGCCCCAGTATGCGGCAGCGACAATAGCGATTAAAACAATAAGCCAGACTAAGCGTTTGAAGAAACGCCCGCTACTTTTCTCGGCGGTTATGGTTTCTTCTTCTGTGCTCTTCTCGCTACTTTGTTCATTATTCTGAACGTCTTCGTTCTCAATTTTATTCTCTTCAGTCATGGGTTTTTCCATCCGCTATTAGCGCATTCATTAATATGGCGTCCGCTGCACTGCCTGTTACTTTGATATTGTCTGATTGTCCGAAAGGAATCAAACCTTTCAGACGATGACTGGGAACTATCCACTGACAGCTATCCAGCCAGCTTTGGGCAGAACTTGGCATAGACGATAAAAAGTATCCCAGTTGTTCAGCGCTGGTAACAACGATAGTACCAACTGATCTTATCCACTGCTGAATAAGTTCAGGGTCGTTCAATGTGAGTTGTTTTCGGCGATACACTTCCCAGTAATCGACAGAAGCTCCGCGAGCCCTTATGGCGTCCGCTAATAACTCACGGCCGCCTTCCCCGCGAATGATCAACCAGTTTTGTTGCTGCAGCTTTTGTAATTCCGACAACTTCAGCAACCCTTCCGACTGATGTATAAATGTCGGACAGCTCACCGCCGTGCTCAAATGTTTGCAAGCAAAAGAAGCGGTTCCCGGTCCGACTGCATAATATTTAGAAGGAACCCCGGTAAAACCAGCCTCGGACGCATAATGAGCTGCATTTTTACTGACAATAACAATGCCATCCCAATGCTTTTGTTTAACCTGGGTCAGCTGTTCTTTATTCACAGGTAAAGGCTCTATCTCAATAAAACTGTGAACAAAGCACTTTCTGCCCGTTTCACGCAGCTGTTGAGTAAAGTCGTCCGGACTCCTGCCCGGACGCAGCAGTAAAACCGCTTTATGAGTGACTGGATTCACTGTCATAGACTGCGCTCAGAATTTCGGCTGCACCTTGTTTAAGTAACCTTTCAGCGAGCTCTGAACCTAACTCTTCAGCTCTAGACGCCGGGCCGCGCACTTCATCACGAAGCACTTTTCCCCCATCAGGCTCACCAACCAGGCCGCGTAAATAGACTTCATCACCTTCCAGCTCAGCATAAGCACCAATAGGCACCTGACAACCGCCATCCAGCCCGCGGTTCATTGCCCGCTCAGCTAACACCCGCGTACGAGTTTCCTGACATTGCAGTGGCGCCAATAAGGCTTTCATTTTGTCGTCATCGCTGCGGCATTCAATACCCAGTGCGCCTTGCCCATTAGCCGGTAATGACTGCTCTACCGGAATAAAGGAGGTAATGCGGTCGCCCAGCTCCAGTCGAATGAGACCCGATGCCGCCAGGATAATGGCATCAAATTCACCGTCATCCAGTTTGCGTAAACGTGTTTGAACGTTGCCGCGTAAATCTTTTATAACTAAATGCGGAAATTGCTCTTTTACCTGGCAGCGGCGGCGCAAACTGCAGGTTCCGACTACTGCGCCTTCCGGCAGTTCATTAAGGTTTTTGTAGTTGTTGGATACAAAAGCATCGCGCGGATCTTCGCGTTCGCAAATGGTGTGAAGCTCCAGTCCCGGTGGGAACTCAACCGGTAAGTCTTTCATGCTGTGTACGGCAATATCTGCACGGCCTTCCAGCATCGCCACTTCCAGTTCTTTTACGAACAAACCTTTACCGCCAATTTTTGCCAGCGGGGTATCGAGAATGACATCGCCTTTGGTCGACATAGGAACCAGTTCTACCGACAGGCCCGGATGCAGCTCTTCAAGGCGTTGTTGAATGTGTTCAGCTTGCCATAAAGCCAGCTTGCTTTTGCGTGTTGCAATTCTAACACTTTGGGTCATTCGTTTTCCTTTACGACGATTAATGACTTTTTAGGTATCTGGTGCGATGATAGGCACCATAGAAACCCAAACGGAATACCTATAGTTTAGCGATGTTTAGTCGAATTGTAATCAAGACGCTGGTGCTATCAGCCATTTTAATGACTTTAGTCGGTTGTGGTCAGAAAGGGCCACTGACGCCTGAGCCTATGCCAGAGCAAAATACACCTGCAGAGCCGCCGGCGGAAGACACCAAATGAGCGAGTTAATTGACTATAAAAATGGCCAGTTTCATATTGAAAACTGCGACGTCGAGAGTCTTATTGAGCGCTTTAGTTCGCCTTTGTATGTTTACTCCAAAGGTCAGATTCTAAAAAACTGGCGCGAGTTTCAGCAATACTGGCCCGCACCTCATAAGCTGTGTTATGCGGTAAAAGCCAATAGCAACTTAGCTATTCTGCAGTTACTGGCCGAGCATGGCGCGGGTTTCGATATTGTCTCCGGTGGCGAGCTTCAGCGTGTATTAATGGCCGGCGGTAAAGCTGACGACGTGGTTTTTTCCGGTGTGGCTAAATCCAAAGACGAAATCATTATGGCGCTGGAAGCGGGCATCGGCTGCTTTAATGTAGAGTCTGAGGCGGAGCTTGAGCGTATTCAGGACATTGCTGCTGCCATGGATAAACAGGCCCCGGTGTCGTTAAGAGTGAACCCCGACGTTGATGCCAAAACGCATCCGTACATTGCTACGGGCATGAAAGCCAACAAGTTTGGCATCAGCATGTCATTGGCTAAGCCGGTGTTTCTTAAGGCGCATAGCTTACCCAACATTAATCTGATTGGTGCGGATTGCCACATAGGTTCGCAAATAATGACAGCGGAACCTTTTCTCGATGCCGCGCAGCGCATGTTTAATCTGGTTTCGGAACTGGAAAAAGACGGTATCCAGCTGACACATCTGGATTTAGGTGGCGGTTTTGGTGTGGCGTATCAGCCGGAAGAGCCGTTGGATAAGTCCTTTTATTTAAAGGAGCTGGTTAAGTTAGCCGAAAATTACCCGCAAATTACTATGGTACTGGAGCCCGGACGCGCAATTACGGCGGATGCCGGAGTTCTGCTAACCACGGTGGAATACATTAAACCCTCAGACGATAAGAATTTTGTTTTGGTCGATGCCGGCATGAACGACTTATTACGTCCGTCTTTGTACCAGGCCTGGCACGATATTTTACCGGCGCACGAAAATAAGCGCGGCGGCGACCAGTTGAATGATATTGTCGGCCCGGTGTGTGAAACCGGTGACTTTTTCGGACACGCACGGCATTTAAATGTGCAACAGGGCGACGTACTGGCCATTAAACATGCCGGTGCCTATGGTTTTACTATGGCGTCTAACTATAACAGTCGTGGCCGCCCGCCCGAGGTTTTGGTCTCGGGTGATAATGCTACACTGATCCGCGAACGTGAAAGCTTTAACGATCTCGTCCGGGGCGAGCACTTGTTACACCAGGAAGGCAAATAAAAATGTTATTACATTTTTCAAAAATGCACGGGCTTGGCAACGACTTTATGGTGGTGGATAACGTCACTCAGAATTTATATGTGAATCCGGATCAAATACGCCGCTGGGCAGACCGACACACAGGTATTGGTTTTGATCAGATGCTGTTAGTTGAGCCGCCTTATGACCCTGACCTGGATTTTCACTACCGCATTTTTAATGCCGATGGCAGCGAAGTTGCTCAATGTGGCAATGGCGCCCGCTGTTTTGCGAAGTTTGTAAAAGCTAAAAACTTAAGCAATAAGAATCACCTTAAGGTCAGTACCAAGGCCGGAAAAATGGTTCTGCACTTAGAGAAAGACGGTCAGGTGACGGTGGATATGGGCGAACCCTTATTCGAACCGGCGGCGGTGCCTTTTAAAGCGCAAAAAGCAGAGCAGACTTACGTTTTAAGAGTACAAGAAGAAACGGTTCTTTGTGGTGTTCTGGGTCTGGGCAATCCGCACTGTGTTATCGCTGTGGATAACGTCGACACTGCACCAGTGGAAACCCTCGGAGCTGCCCTTGCAGCGCATGAGCGCTTCCCGGAAAGCGTGAATGTAGGCTTTATGCAGAAAGTATCGGCTGATGAAATTAAACTGCGCGTGTTTGAGCGTGGCGTAGGTGAAACCATGGCGTGTGGTAGTGGCGCCTGTGCGGCAGCTGTAGCCGGCATTCAGCAAGGCTTATTAAATGAGCGAGTAAAAGTCAGCTTGCCCGGCGGGGACTTAATTATCCGTTGGCAGCAGGGGCAGCCTGTAAAAATGACCGGCCCCGCAGAATTAGTTTACGATGGACAGATGGTGTTATGAGTAGCGAATCAAAAATGATTGCAAATGAACGTTTAGACGACAGTCTTATAAGAGAATACTTACAAGAGAACCCTGATTTTTTCACGAAAAATGATGACTTGCTGGCTCAGTTACAGTTTCAACACAGTGAAAAAGGCGCCGTCTCGTTAATTGAACGGCAGCAACAAAAGCTGCGTTTGCGCGTACAGCAGCTGGAAGAAGAAATTACCGAGCTGATGATAAACGCGCGTCGCAATGAAGCTATTTTCTCGGCTTACAGCAACTTATACGTGAGTTTGTTGCGCTGTCAGAGCCTGAGTCAGGTTCTGGATGAGTTGCAAAACACCTTTGAGAATGAGCTGGAAATGCCGGCCTTGTCGTTGAAGTTTTTCGACAGCCCTGTAGATTTAGGCGAGCAGTACAGCTTTGCCTCCGACACTCACAAAAAGCTACTAAGCAAGCGTTTCAATGAAAGCTCTATCTATCTTGGCCGCTTAACGGAGCAAGAGCATAAGCTGTTATTCCAGGACGAAAAGATTGCTTCCGTGGCACTGCTGTTGTTGGGCGATAACGGTGAGCTGGGTATGCTGGCGGTCGGTAATACTAACGCCAGTCACTTCGAGCCGGCAATGGACAAGTTACTGATCAATCAGCTACAGGCCTTGCTCAGCGCATTGTTACCGGGGCTACTGCAAAACCATGAAGCTGCATGACTGGCAGCAAAAATGGATGCAACAACTGCAGGGAGAGCGTGGTTTAGCGGAGCTAACGCTTAAGAATTATCAGCGCCTTATTGCGGCTGATATCGCGGATCTTGAACTGCAAAAAATAACGGAACCTAAAGCGCTGCGTGTCCCTGTTATTGAACGGCTTTTAGTTGGCTGGCGGCGTAATGGATTGGGTGAACGCAGTATTGCTTTAAAATTGTCAGCGTGGCGTACCTTTTGCCAGTTCATGGTGGAATCTAACGCTATGGACGACAACCCCGCCATGTCAGTATCGGCACCGAAAATTCCCAAACGTTTACCCAAAAACCTCGATGTGGACAGTATCTCTCATTTGCTGGACTTACCCACAGATGATGACTTAGCCATTCGCGATGCAGCCATGATGGAGCTGCTCTATGCCAGCGGCATTCGTCTGGCAGAGCTGGTCAGTCTTGATCTGGACCACATTGACCACCGTATGATGCAACTACGGGTGACCGGTAAAGGCAGCAAAACGCGCATTGTGCCCTTTGGCCGCTGTGCTGAAAAAGCCTTAAAAAAATGGCTGTCAGTGCGTCAGGCCTGGTTAAACCAAAAGCCCGAGCTGGCGCTTTTTGTGAGTAAAAGGCTACAGCGCATCAGCCCTCGTACTGTGCAGCAGCGGCTGAATTACTGGGGTAAACAACAAGGTGTGGTTGGCGACTTGCATCCGCATAAGTTACGGCATTCGTTTGCCTCTCATATGCTGGAATCCAGTGGTGATTTGCGTGCGGTGCAGGAAATGCTTGGACACGCCAACTTATCCACAACTCAGGTGTATACCCATCTGGATTTTAAGCGTTTAGCCAGTGTTTATGACAGCGCCCACCCGCGCGCCCGGAAAAAATCGACTTAACTTTTATCAAATAAGAGTACCGCGTTATGCAGTTCCACCGCCGCTGGCATTTACCCAAAGTTATCAGTTTTGATTTAGACGACACGCTTTATGACAACGTGCCGGTTATGCAGCGTACAGAAGAAGTCGCTCACAGCTATATTGCAGAACAATACCCGCAAACTGCTGAGTGGGACATGCATCACTGGCGCCGCTTCCGAGATGAGGTGAGCCGTACCGACGAAACTCTCGCCAGCGATATGACTAAACTGCGCCTGAAAACCCTGGAGCTGGGGTTAGAGAAATTCGGTGTTGATGATTCGGCACGGGCAGCGAACACCATTATGGATGTGTTTTTGTCCGAGCGTAGTAACTTTGAAGTGCCACAAGACAGTATAAAATTATTGGATGCCCTGTCGCAGCGTTACAAATTAATTGCACTGAGTAATGGCAATGTAAATGCGGATAAAATTGGCCTGGCTAAGTACTTCGAGTTAGTGATTCAGCCCGGAGATGGCATTCGCGGTAAACCCCTGCCGGATATGTTCGCCGCCGCCGAACGAAAACTACCTGAGTTGCAACCGCATGAGTTTCTGCATGTAGGCGATCATCCATATTCCGATATTCTTGGCGCGCAGCGGCATGGCTGGCAGTCCGCCTGGCTAACCTCGGGGCTGGGAACCACTGCGCACTTATCGGTCTTGCCAACCGTTACTTTGCATAACCTGAATCAGCTACAACGGCTTTTATTGGATTAAAGCCGGCGAACAACTACTGGTTGCTTATACAGTGATGCACTATTACACTGACGCCATAACGTAATACAGTTCTTACTAATGATTTAGGTGACCGCTAATGAGTACACACCCGCTTCTGGCAGATTTAAACGAACGGCAGCAGCAGGCCGTATCTGCAACCGACGGTCACATGCTGGTTCTGGCCGGAGCCGGTAGTGGCAAAACCCGTGTGTTGGTGCATCGCATTGCCTGGCTTATTCAGGAACGGCAGTATTCGCCCTTTAGTATTCTGGCCGTTACCTTTACCAATAAGGCAGCTGCCGAAATGCGCGGACGGGTTGAGCAACTGGTAGGCAGCTCGGTGCGCGGTATGTGGATTGGTACCTTCCATGGTCTGGCGCATCGTTTATTGCGCGCTCATTATATGGACGTTGGTCTGCCGCAAAACTTTCAGATAATCGACAGTGATGATCAGCAACGGCTCATTAAGCGTTTAATTAAAAGCTTAAACCTGGATGACAAACGCTGGCCAGCCAAGCAGGCACAGTGGTACATCAATGGTAAAAAAGACGAAGGTCTGCGCCCGCAGCACATTGAAACCTACGACCCTACAGAGCAAACCTTAAAAGAAATCTATACTTTGTATCAGGAGAGCTGTGACCGAGCCGGCCTAGTGGATTTTGCCGAGCTGCTGCTGCGCGCACACGAGTTACTGCGTAATAACCGCATTGTCCGCGAGCACTATCAGAACCGTTTTCGTCATATTCTGGTCGACGAGTTTCAGGACACCAACTCCATCCAGTATGCCTGGATCCGCTTATTGGCTGGTAGTCAGAATAGCGTGACCATCGTGGGTGACGATGACCAGTCCATTTATGGCTGGCGCGGTGCTAAAGTCGAGAATATTCATCAGTTCCTATCGGATTTTGAAGGCTCTGAGACTATCCGTCTGGAGCAAAATTATCGCTCTACAAGCACCATTTTGCGCGCCGCAAACTCGGTTATTTCCAATAACTCGGGGCGTCTGGGTAAAGACTTATGGACCGACGGTAACGACGGCGAACCAATAAGCTTGTATGCCGGTTTCAATGAAATGGACGAAGCCCGTTATATTGTGGCGCGAATTGAAGAATGGCGTGATCAGGGTGGTTCGCTACAGGACTCGGCTATTTTATACCGAAGTAACGCACAATCGCGTATTTTAGAGGAAGCGTTGCTGCATGCGCGTGTTCCTTATCGTATTTATGGCGGTTTACGTTTCTTCGACCGTCAGGAAATAAAAGACGCACTAGCGTACTTGCGAATTTTGGGTAATCGCGATGATGACGCGGCCATTGAGCGGGTGATTAACACTCCAACGCGGGGTATCGGTAACCGTACTATGGATATGATCCGGCAGGCGGCGCGAGAGCGTGAAGAGTCCTTATGGCAGGCGGCAAAATATATGGTTAACGAAAAGCAGCTGGCCGGACGGGCGCGCAACGCTGTGGGTTCTTTTTTGGACTTTATCGAGAACTTAGACGACGAAACCGAAGAGTTTTCGTTAGGCCGCCTGAGCGACGAAGTGATTAAGAAAAGCGGCTTGATGGCCATGTATGAGGCCGAGAAAGGCGAAAAAGCGGAAACCCGGGTCGAAAACTTAAAAGAGCTGGTCACCGCCTGTGAAAACTTCACTCTGGATGATGCCGAAGAAGATATGACACCGCTGAATGCTTTTCTGGCACATGCCTCGCTTGAAGCTGGTGAAGAACAGGCCGATGAATATCAGGATGCCGTACAGCTCATGACGCTGCACAGTGCTAAAGGTTTGGAATTTCCTTTGGTATTTATGACCGGCGTGGAAGAAGGTCTATTCCCGTCTCAGCAGTCGATGGATGAACCCGGAAGACTGGAAGAAGAGCGTCGGCTTTGTTACGTCGGTATGACCCGGGCAATGGAGAAGTTGGTGCTTACTTACGCCGAGCAGCGCCGTATTTACGGCCAGGAATTGTTCCATAAAATCAGTCGTTTTATCAGTGAAATTCCGGCGGATACTTTGCACGAAGTACGGCTGCAAACGAGGGTAGAAAAGCCTAACAGTTATGGCCGCTTCAATAATGCTGCCAGCCACGAAAGCTTTGAGCAAACGGGTTATTCATTAGGCCAGCGGGTACGTCACCCGAAGTTTGGCGATGGTACTGTGTTGAACTATGAAGGCACCGGACCGCAATCCAGAATTCAGATTAACTTCGACAATGTCGGCAGCAAGTGGCTGGTGGTTGCCTATGCGCGACTTGATCCGGTTTTCTAAAGTGTAAAGATGTGATCAAAAACCGCGTTCTTCGACTACCCTTAGGGTACATACATACAATGTCGGAGGCATTATATGAAACGCTCTGCAAATGCACAGTGGAAAGGTAGTACAAAAGAAGGTTCAGGCGTTGTTTCAACGCCAAGTGGTGTTTTAGACAGCACCCAATACTCATTTAAGAGCCGCTTTGAAGATGGCAAGGGTACGAACCCCGAAGAGCTTCTTGGGGCAGCGCACGCAGGCTGCTACGCCATGGCGTTTTCGTTAATGCTGGGTGAATCTGGCTATGAGCCGGACAGTATTGATGCCAAAGCTGAAGTGTCGTTAGAAGAAGATGGCGATGGCTTCAGTATCGCTAAAATTCACCTGACGGTGAAAGCCAGTATTCCGGATATTGACGAAGACAAATTCCAGAAACTGGCTGAAAAAGCGAAAGAAGGTTGTCCTGTCAGCAAAGTGCTGAAGGCTGAGATCTCAATGGATGCCAGCCTCAGCTGAAGCTAGCTTCTTTTTCGCTTTACGATCACGCTGGCGCTGTATAATGGAATCGAAACTGTACAGTGCCAGCGCACTCCAGATAATAATAAAAGTGACCAGCTTACTTTCTTCTAAAGGCTCACCGTAAACCACTACCGCCAAAGCAAACATTAATGTTGGAGCTATATACTGGAAAAAGCCCAGCGTGGCGTAGCGCAGGCGCTGTGCCGCCGCGGTAAAACACAGTAGCGGAATGGTTGTGACCAGCCCGGCGGCAACGAGTAACAGGTTTAACGTCCACGGGTTAGCGGTTAAATCACTACTGGCTGATTCGGCAAACACCAATAGATAAATAAGCATTACCGGGAATAGAATAGCGGTTTCCAGCCAAAGTCCGCTAATAGAATCGACCGGCAGGCGTTTGCGAATGGCGCCGTAAATAGCAAAGCTGGACGCTAAAGCCAAAGCCACCCAGGGTACCGCGCCAAAGGTAACAATCTGGATGGTAACGCCCACCACGGCCATACCAATGGCAACTAATTGCAGGCGGCGCATACGTTCGGCAAAAAACACCATTCCGATAGCCACATTCAATAGCGGGTTAATGTAGTAGCCAAGGCTGGCATCTAACATGTGGTTACTGTTGACGGTCCAAATAAACAAAAACCAGTTACCACCCAGCAGACAGGTTGCCAGGGTTAAACGCAGCACCAATTTGCGGCTTTTTAGTATAGGGAGAATGCGGTCCAGTCGTTTCATGGCAACTATTAGTACAAACACCATCAAAAATGCCCAAATAATTCGATGGGAGAGTATTTCTAGCGCAGGTACTTGTTTCACCAGCTTGAAGTAAACCGGTGCTATGCCCCAAAAAGTATAGGCGGCAAGTGCGAAGAAAACGCCTTGCCGCGCCCGAACGGCGTCATCGGACATGTCTCTAGAATCCTTTTTTATCAGCGTTAGCCGACCAGATAAGTTCCGGTTCCGAACGCAATGTGCGTGCCTTCTTCGTTGTGCAACTCCATCCGTGCCACCGCGACTTTATTACCTGAGCGGATGATGGTTGCGCTGGCTATAAATTCGGTACCGCGCCCTGGACGAAGGTAATCAACCCGAAGGTCAATAGTACCACAACGGCTAAGACGCTCCATTAAATAAGCTTCAGTAGGAGACTCCAGTCTGTCGACCATGCCGGCTATAGCGACCAGTCCCCCGGCGGTATCCAGCGCAGTAGCGGTAACCCCACCATGCAGCATACGCTGTGGCACATTACCCATGAGTTGCTCCTGCCATTTAAATCGAATTTCACCACGCGCAGGGTTAAACTCCGTAATTTCCAGGCCAAGCAGTGCCTGGAACGGAACCTGAGTGTTCATAAACTCGGAAACTTTTGTCAGTATTGTTTGTGTATTCATTTTCGGCATGGTGATTAGCGGACAGGACGCTTACAATAAGAGCATGTTACTCGGGAAGTCAATATAACCATGCACAGCAGTACCGCCGAAAAAGTACAATTTGATCCGCTTAAGCAGCAGCTTGAATCTACCTTTGGCTATCACCAGTTTCGTGATGGCCAGCAGGATATTATGCAGGCCGCTATGCAGGGGCGTGATTCTTTGGTGCTGATGCCAACCGGCGGCGGTAAGTCGCTATGCTATCAGTTGCCGGCTATTTGCGGTGACGGCCTTACTCTGGTGATTTCGCCATTGCTGTCGTTAATGCAGGATCAGGTCGAGGCGCTTAAAGCTCTGGATATTTCAGCGGCAACCCTGCATTCGGGTGTGTCGTCGCAGGAATCAATGGCAACATTTCAAGGTTTGCAGAACGGTGACATTAAACTCTTGTATGTGAGTCCCGAGCGGGTTTTACAGCCGTCTTTTATTGAACGCCTGCAGTCATTAAAGCTCAATTTTATTGCGGTGGACGAGGCGCACTGTATTAGCCAGTGGGGGCACGACTTCCGGCCTGAATACGGCAAACTTGGAGTACTGCGTAATTACTTGCCCAATGTGTCTTTTATGGCGTTAACGGCAACCGCTGACTCTGCAACCCAGCACGATATTATTGAACGGCTGTGTCTGCGCGAACCCTTGGTGCACCGCAGCTCGTTCGACCGGCCCAATATTCGTTACGTAGTGCAGGAAAAGTACAAGCCACTGAAGCAGGTTCGTGACTACGTTAAAAAGCAAAAAGGCGCCGCCGGTATTATTTATTGCGGCAGTCGCAAAAAAACCGAAGAGTTGTCGGAAAGTCTGCAGCAAGCCGGAGTGCGTGCTGCACCCTACCACGCCGGTATTGAGCACCAGATAAAGGAAAGTACCCTGCGCCAGTTTCTGCGTGACGACATAGACGTTGTTGTTGCGACGGTGGCCTTTGGTATGGGTATTAATAAGCCCAACATTCGTTTTGTTATTCATTTTGATATTCCCCGTAGTGTTGAGTCTTACTATCAGGAAACCGGGCGTGCCGGGCGCGATGGCCTTCCAGCCGAGGCCGTCATGCTTTATGACCCACGTGATGCGCAGTGGATACGGCGAATGATAGAAGATCAGGAGAATGAGCAGCGGCGTCTGGTCGAGGCGCAAAAGTTTTCAGCTATGCAGGCCATGGCTGAAGCGCAAACTTGCCGACGACTGGTTGTGCTTAACTATTTTAATGAGTACTCCGATAAAGAATGTGGAAACTGCGATTTGTGTCTGGACCCGCCGCAGCGCTACGACGGTCTGGAGGACGCCCAAAAAGCATTGAGCTGTGTGTACCGCGTAGGTCAGCAGTTTGGTATCAACCATGTAGTGGAGGTTTTACGTGGCTCAAAAGCCCAGCGTGTTATTGAGCTGGGACACGATCAGCTTAGCACGTACGGCTTAGGCAAATCGGAAACCCAGGAGCACTGGTTTTCGGTATTACGACAGCTCATTCACCGGGGGCTTATTCTGCAGGACATTCGGCGTTTTGCGGCGTTGCAACTGACTGACGCCGCACGTCCTGTTTTAAAAGGCGAAGTGCCGCTGGAACTGGCTAAGCCGCGAATAGAATTAACCGCAACCAAAACCCGAATTACCGACCGGGGTGACTATAATAAAATTTTGTTCCGGCGTTTACGTAAGTTGCGTAAAGACATTGCTGACCGTGACCAGGTGCCACCCTTTGTCGTATTCAGCGACGCTGCACTGGTGGAAATGTGTGTGCACTACCCCACAACAGCCAAAGATATGTTAGAAATCAATGGTGTTGGAGAAGTTAAACTGGCACGTTATGGCAATGAGTTTATGCAGGCTGTGGAAGCGTTCTTGTCCGGTGCCAGCGAGCGACAATTATTTAATGGGTAAAGAATAATAATGGAAGACAACATCATTACGCTAAAAAGTACACCGCCGGAAGCTGACCATGAGCTTTGGGTAAACGAACTTTGTGAGCGCATTGGTGCTACGGTCCGTGAAAAAGAATGGGCAGCAGACCAGTTTTGCTGGCGTTTGAGTATTAACCAGCGGCACTGGCTGCTGTTTTATTCAGAAATTTGTGATGCCGTCTGGTTACAAGCTCTGGAAGAACCCGAAGCTACAGTAGAAGCACGCCTGGCGGAGTATGGTTATGTTTAACTATTGGTTTGCCGCACTACTGTTAGCGTTAACCCTGATACCATCGGCTTTTGCTCAGGACCCTCTGACCGTTTCTCCGCAAAGCTCGCGGTTAATGCTGAATGAACATCTCAACTACCGGGTGGTCAACGCCAATCTGCAAGTTGAGAGCATTGCTATTAATGAACCGCAGCGCTGGTTAAGCTCTGAGGAGCTTCAGGATCATAACTACGCCGGTGAACGACCGAATATCTGGGGTGTAGTTCCCCTGTTTAATCGCAGTAACGCGCCGCTTACTCTTCACCTGCATTTTAGCGATCCTTACCTGGAGCAAGTTGGGGTTTATTTACTGGATAAAAATGGGCAAATCGAGAACAGCAATATCAGCCGGTTTTCCACTCCGTTGTTGCAGCGCGAATACTTGTCGCATGAGCAAGTATTGCCCGTAACTTTACCGGCCAACAAAATTGTCTGGTTGGCGGTGTCGGTGCAGCAATGGCCTGAACAAATGCCGTCTATAGGTCTGTGGCAGCCAGGCGACTTGCAATTACGCCTTCAGCAGCAACAAACCGCTTTGGGCGTTAACGCCGGTATTCTTATTCTGTTAGCTTTAGCAGCGGCTGTTTCAGCGCGGTTGTTCGGTAGCCGCCTGTTAATTTCCTTTGGCGGCCTGACATTAACCTTTACTCTTTCGCTGCTGTCACACAGTGGCATCTGGATTACCTATTTTACGCCATACTCGCCGGACATTGCTGCGGAGCTGAAGGTGTATATCAGCCAGCTTCTGGTTCTGGCTCTTAGTTGGTTTATATGGGAGTGGTCGCGTTTTCGCTTCAAATTCTCCCGCTTCAACCGTATTGGTTATGCGGTAATGATGGTGTCAATTGCACTGACCATTTTGCTGCCGTGGCTGTCCGAGCCCTGGCGGTTGGCCTCTGTATCCTGGCAAATTAATGCGCTACTGCTCTGGGGAGGAGTCGTTATTGGTCGTAGCCTGCAGAAACAACCTGTGGCGGGTCATAAATGGCAAACGGTATTGATGGTTCTGACCATTATATCTGCCTGGCTGCTGGTTTCACCGCGCTATAACCCAATTTGGGAAGGGCTTTCCGGGTTATTGTTGTACAGCGGCCTGACGTTAGTCACAACCATGTTTTTGCTGGCGCTAGAGCGCTATCGATTTAGTCGCCTGGTACAGCGCATTAGCAATTTAAAACGTAACCGAAAAATTTTAAGGCGGCGTTTATGGCGTATTTTAAAACGAACCGGAGAAGGTTGGTTCAGAGTTAACCCTGACGGCAGTATTAAACAGGTTAACCGACAAATGATAAAAATTTTGTCAGCTCATTCTTTGAAGCAAATTCAGACGCATTGGCCAAAAGGTTTTAGCATTGAAGGGCAGCGCCAACTGGTTTCTATTGAGCGGCTTGATGGTCGTAAAGTATGGCTAGATATTGAGTTGTTTCCTGACAATACCGGGCGTATGGCTGATGTAACAAAACGCATGGAAGCGGAAGTTCATCTTAACTTTCTGGCACACCACGATGCCTTGACGGGTCTGTTAAATGTGCGCGAGTTTCGACGCCTGCTGCAATCTCGCCTGGATAGAAAAAAGACAACCAGCGTTACCATTATTCGTCTTAATGGTTTGCAGGTTATTGCGGATCAAGCCGGTGCTGACGGTCGCGATCAGGCCATACTGCAGCTGACATTATCGTTGCAGCAAAAAGCACCTAAAAGCGCACGTGTCGCACGCATAAGTGAAGCAGAAATTGCGTTGCTGACGAACGAAGATGAACAAGCGGCGTTTGCCCAGGCACATCGTTTACTGCAAGTTTGCAGAGAGTTTCGCTTTAGTAGTGAAAAACGTATTTTTCAGCTGACAGGCCACGCCGGTATTGCTTACAGTCTTGGTGAAAGCCTGGCCGCCAGCACGATCATGCGCCAGGCTCGGGAAGCCGTGCAACTGGCAATGCAGCAGGGTGACTATCGAGTTCATTCGCACAGCGAAGCCGATCAGAAACGCTTGATTGGGCAAGCTGAGGAAGAGTGGGAAGCGCGGCTGAAGAAGGCACTACGGGAAGAAAACTGGCAGTTGTTTGCGCAACCACTGGTCAGTGCCGCAAAAAGTGAAGATAAGCATTGCTTCGAGTTACTACTACGGCTGCCGGGTAACGAGAGTGACGAGGCTATTGCTCCGCAGCAGTTCTTACGGGCAGCTCTTAATGCCGGCGTTATGGGTAAGGCTGACCGCTGGCTGGTCAGGGAAGTTATTGAACATTTTAAAGAACAGCCCTTTGCCGCTAATCGCACCTGGCGCTGCCATATTAATTTGTCCGCGCAAAGCCTCGAAGATGTCGACTTTATTCGCTTTATAGAGCAAAGCCTGAAGCATTCTATATTGCAGCCGGAACAGTTGGTATTTGAGGTGGCAGAGCCTGACGCCGACAAGTACTTTGATGAAACTTACCGTCTGTTCAGAGAGCTTAAGGATTTAGGCATAGGTACTGCTTTAGATCAGTTTGGTACCGGCTTCAATTCGTTCCGGCTTATGAGGCAGTTACCGTTAACGCAAATTAAGGTTAATAGATTTTGGGTGCAGGACATGCTGGTAGATGCGGTTGATGCGGAACTGGTCGCCAGCTGTGTGCGCATTGCTAAGGTTCTTGATATTGAGGTATGTGCAGTAGGCGTGGAAAGTGACGAAGCGCGTATTAAGCTCACTCAGCTGGGCGTAGACTATATCCAGGGGTTCGTCTGTGGGCACCCAGTAGAGTGGCAACGTCAGGAAAAACAGGGCGGCTAATTGCCGCCCCTCATCCAGTGCTTAAGTTTAAGCAGCACTTTCCTTACTTTTGGAACGATTTTCCAGCAGGTCTTTAGTTGAGCTGCCAATGTTGATACGTTTCGGCTTCATGGCTTCAGGAATATTCTTCACCAAGCCGACCGTTAACAGACCGTTCTTTAAGGCTGCGCCGGTGACTTCAATGTGTTCAGCCAGGCTGAACTTACGCTCGAAGGCACGGTTTGCAATGCCGCGGTGCAGATACTCGCGTTTTTCGTTTTCTTCGGCTTTTTTGCCGGTCACACGAAGCACGCCGTTCTCTACTTCAATTTCCAGATCATCCTCTTCAAAACCTGCAACTGCCAGCGTAATGGCGTACTGGTTTTCTGCTACCAGTTCAATGTTGTAGGGAGGATATCCGGTTGCACCAGTATCTGAGCGTAGTGCCGAATCCAGCAAAGATGCCATACGGTCGAAACCTACACTGCTACGATATAGAGGGCTTAAGTCGATAGTTGCCATAGTCATTCTCCTTTGAAGCAATAACTTTAAAATGTTTAATTAAGTGACACACCATGTGTCGGTTAAGGCGGCTCTCTCAGAGACACCGGCCTTAACGTCTATATGTGTACTGCTCAATTTGGTTTCAAGAGTCGGGTTGCAAAATTTTTCATTGGACTCTGCTTCAAGGCACTCTATTATCGGAGCTAAGCAATACTTTATTTATTTGTGAAAAGGACTCTCAGGATGGCCGAAGAGCCAGAAAAAACGTGGCAATGGGTAACAGTTGATGACTATGAAAAACCGGCCGTACCCACTACCATAAAAATAAAAAAGTGGTGGGAAAAATTTGTTCGCTGGATAACACCAGAACAAGAACAGGAAGGTGAGGAAGAGCAATCGCAAGTACTGGAACTGAGTTTTGATACCGCTGCAGAGGCTCTGAATGATTGCTTTTCTGACTGGTTAAATGACAATGACGATAGCAGCTTACGCTGGATTATTGCGCCACCCCACTCTGGTGTTGAGGAAGCGGTGCAAAAGTGGTCTGAGAAGCATAGTCTGCGGGAAGTGAGCCTGCCCGACAGAGAGTCACTTTGCAACCCTGACGATTCTCCTATGCCGGAGTTTCAGCCTCAGTCCGATGATAATAAACCCTGGATAATGCCTCAGTTAGCACACAGTTTCCTGCGCCAGACGAACGGTTTGCGCTGGGTGCGGGAATTCTTCTCTCAGGTACTGTCCGGTGAAGCGGGTAAAGGCGTTATTGTTTGTGACAGCTGGGCCTGGGCTTTTCTGGAAAAAGTCTGGCCGGTGCCGGTAAATCAGTTATGGACATTGCAGGGGCTGGATCAAAATGCCCTTGAGCAGCTGGGACTGGCTCGCGGAGATGGTCGTTTACGGGCTTTAGCCGCATTAAGCCGGGGCAATGGCGGTGTCGCTGCGGCCTATTCCGACCGTTATCAACGTGGTAGTGAAAAGGCCTTTGAAACACCGGCGCTACCCTCAGAGATAAACGATGCAACGGCTTTTGTTTGTTATGCTCTGCTGCTTCACCGGGGCATGAATAAAACGCAGTTAGTGCAGGTATTGCCGATAGTTTCCGCTAGCCAGCTTGAAATTCAGTTACAGGTGCTCAAACAACGTGCCCTGATTGAGCTTGAGCAAGAGCTTTGGTACGTCACCCCGCGAGGCTACCCGGTTGTCCGGGAGTTACTTATGTCCCGTGGTTTTTGGTTAGACCGGTTCTAACGGTGCGAGCTTAGGAGGTAAGGAATGGAAACCGATTCATTAAAAGACGTTGCCGGGCTATTTAAGACACTGGACGGCTTTGCCATTTTTGAAATTGCTTTGATTTTTGCCGTGGCACTAGCTGCTGTATGGCTCACCCAACGAGTTTTGCCCTGGGTTGCAGCACATTTGCATGGCAAAAGGCGGTTATACATTTTGGCTATGGTGCCAATGGTCCGTATAGTGGTTCTGGTCATTGCACTGGTCATGATCATGCCCCGAGTTATAGAGCCGACTATACAAAATATGGTGGCGACACTAGGTGCCGCGGGTCTGGCAATAGGTTTTGCGTTAAAAGATTATGTCAGCAGCTTAATAGCCGGCGTGGTAGCTATTCATGAAATGCCCTACCGTCCGGGCGACTGGATAGAAGTGGATGGCAGCTATGGCGAAGTCACCCATATTGGCATGCGAACAGTTGAACTGGTTACTAATGATGACACCGTTATTTGGGTGCCACATTTGAAGCTCTGGGATAACTTAATTCATAATGCCAATAATGGCGGGCCCAGCTTAATGTGTATTGCTGAGTTTTATACGCAGCCGGAAGCCGACGCCTATCAAATTCGTGACGCGCTGGAAGAAGTGGCACTGACCAGCCCTTATCTGCAACTCGGTAAGCCAATAGCGGTTACCGCCGCAGAACAACCCTGGGGCACAAAGTATCGCTTAAAAGCCTACCCAATTGACCCCAGGCAACAGTTTCAGTTTATTACCGACATGACCGCCCGGGGCAAAAAACGGTTAATGGAACTGGACGTACGCTTCGCCAAGGTTGAATCGGACGAAGCGTACGAACTAGCTCATTAAGCTTCTTCCGCTAAAAAGCCACCGGACTGGTGGCGCCATAATTTGGCGTAGAGTCCATCCTGAGCAAGCAGCTGTTCGTGGCTGCCCTGCTCTATAATCTGCCCCTGATCCATTACCACTAGTTTGTCCATAGCAGCAATAGTGGATAAGCGGTGGGCAATAGCGATAACTGTTTTACCCTGCATGAGTTTATACAGGTTTTCCTGAATGGCGTTTTCTACTTCGGAATCCAGCGCTGACGTTGCTTCGTCCAGAATCAGAATGGGCGCATCTTTTAACATGACACGGGCAATAGCAATTCGCTGGCGCTGACCACCTGAAAGCTTCACGCCGCGTTCGCCGACATGGGCATCCAGACCGGTACGACCTTTGCTGTCACTTAAGTCCGCAATGAACTCCTCGCAATGCGCCTGCCGTATTGCCTTCATTAAGTCCTCTTCACTGGCGTCGGGGCGTCCGTACAAAATATTGTCGCGTACTGAGCGGTGCAGCAAAGAAGTGTCCTGAGTCACCATGCCAATGCTGGCGCGCAAACTGTCCTGCTGCACTTTATGAATGGGTTTATCATCAATACGAACTTCGCCGCCCTCAACGTCGTAGAAGCGTAATAACAAATTCACCAGCGTGGACTTTCCCGCCCCGGAGCGTCCGACAATACCGACTTTTTCGCCCGGTTTAATGTGCAAATTAAAGTCATCCATAACGCCATGACCTTTGCCATAATGGAAGCGAACGTGGTCAAAATTAATGTCGCCGGAAGTCACGTTTAAAGCGGGCGCATTGGGTTCATCGACAATGCGCTGTGGTACAGCAATTGAGCCAATACCGTCCTGAACGGTACCAATGCTTTCAAACAGCGTCGACATTTGCCACATAACCATTTGCGACATACCAAATAAGCGCAGAACCAGACCGATAACCACTGCAACAGCACCTAAGGTCACAGCATTATCCATCCACAACACAATGGCGGTAGCGGCAGAGCTGAACAACAATGCGCAGTTTATAAAGTAGAGAAAACCGTAAAGCTGCGTAACCAGGCGCATTTGCTTATGCACTGTTCCCAGAAAAGTGTCCATGCCCTCGTGCGCAAACTCGGCCTCGCGCAGCGAGTGTGAGAACAACTTAACGGTTTGAATGTTGGTATAGGAGTCGACAATGCGCCCGGTCATATTAGAGCGGGCGTCAGCCTGTTCGGCTGATATTTTACCCAGTTTAGGCACAAAGTAGCGTAACAACAGAGCGTACAGAATGAGCCAGCAAGCCAGTGGCAGCATCATACGCCAGTCGGCACTACCAATAATGACAAACATACCAAGGAAGTAGACAGCGACGTAGTTCACAACCTCAATAAAGGTCATGATGCACTGCCGCAGTGCGAGTGAAGTCTGCATTAATTTGGTGGCGACCCGGCCGGCAAACTCGTCCTGATAGTAACTCATGGACTGCTTCATCAAATAACGGTGACCCAGCCAACGAATGCGCATGGGGAAGTTACCCAGCAATGTCTGGTGAGTCAGCAGGGAGTGAAACCAGACCAGCAAGGGCAAACCGACTAACACCAGAATGCTCATTCCAAACAATGGCCAAAACTGATCGTTTAATAAGGTTTCTTTGTCCTGCGCTGCCAGCCAGTCAACAATTTGCCCTAAAAAGCCAAATAACCAGACTTCGGCAATGGCAATAGCGGCCATAAGTAGCGCGGTTAGTGCAATAAAAGGGGTCGCCCCTTTAGTGAAATGCCAGCAGAATGCAAAAAATCCGGTAGGAGCCTGAGTGGGTTCCTCCGTAGGAAAAGGGTTTAATCGGCGCTCAAACCAGGAAAACATTGCTTTTCACTCCTTGAGATACATCAAGCTAAAGGGTATCAGGTTCACCGCCGTTCATCTTGTAAAAAACCGACATATGGACAATAATGATAACTATTAACAACAAATGAGGTTTTTATGAAGCTTTTTTCCATGATGGCCGCAGGCGCCGCACTACTTTTTAACGTAGCGGCAATGGCCGACGACGATGATCAGCAATACCAACATTTTAAACCAGAGCCAGCCGAGAATCTGGAGCAGGCTATTATGAACCTGAACGAGTATAACGCGAAGCTAGAGGAAATCGTGAATGGCGATTTAACCTCTCAGGACATGGCCAAAGTTCATGAACTGACGTACACACTGGAAGTGGCGCTAGCGCGTTTAAGTAAAGAGCTGAATGTTGCAGCAAACTCGCTGGAAGAAGTTCATCTGGGCTCTGAGCAAATGAATAAACAGCGCGTTAAAGGCTTTGGTAAGAGCTACTTAGACACGCTGAACCATATCTTGGGTGGGCATCGCAAACACCATGAAGGGGACCGCAAACACCACATGGGCGACCACAAAAAACACCATTAAACCTAGAATGTTTTCAAAAACGCCTTAAAGTGTCGCAGCCAAAAGCTTTGTGGTTGCGACATGGCGTTTCTGCCAATTGAAATCTCGCAAATGGCTTCATCGCTTATTTCAGCTCTTGGCAGGGGTAATAATACGACTCCGGTATTGCTGGCGTAATCCGTTATTTTTTCACTGAGCTCATTGGCTTTTAAAGCAAAATGCAGATGAAACATGGCTACTTGCGGCATTTCTGGGTTAACCCGTACGCCATCTAGCGTGTTCAGCGCCTCTCCAAGTGCGCGGGCGTAATTTACGGCTTCCGGCATAATTGGCAGGTTTTCTTTTAGGCCGTAGCGGGCAGACAGCACCTGGGGGTATTGAGTAATAATATTGCCGCCAGCACGGCGAGCCCATATTTTCGCTTGCTCAATAAAGCTCTCTGAGCCTGCCAGAATGGCTCCTGAAATGCCGCCTAAATCTTTATAAAAGCTGACATAAACCGAGTCAAATAACTCACAGACCTCAGGTAGTGAACAGTCATAAGCTCTCGGCACCTGCCATAGGCGCGCCCCGTCCAGATGCATCGCAATATTGTGTTGTCTGGCCCACTCTGACTGCATGACTAAGTCGTCCCAATTGGGCAGTTGTCCGCCAATTTCGCGCATGGGCAATTCCAGTAGTACGCTCGCTAAATCATCCGTTTGCACCGACTTGAGGTCGTTAAGCGTTATGGGGTTATCGGCAAAACCCGTGGTAGTGCCGTTGAGCTTCCATAAAGCTTCAAAGCCCATTTTTTCGTGCAGCATTAAATGCGAGGTTGGGTGCAATGCCACGCCGTTGCGCTGGCGCTCATCGGCATGCACGCGCAAGGCCAAAGGCTGTGCCAGAGTACCGGTTGGCAGAAACAACGCTGCGGGTTTGCCTAATAACTCCGCCACTTCGTCTTCAAAGTCATTAATAAGCGAGCCGCTGCCATAAACGTCTTTTTTCTCATTCGGTTGCAGTTGTTCCGCAAGCAGCCTCAGTTCGTCGGCCATTGAGTTCTGCGGTTGCCGCAAAAGCGACGCGCTGGCCTGTTCAACGGCGTGTTGGTATGCCTGTTTGGTTTTTTCACTAATTGAAACTGACATGCTGCACCTATTTTGAATGGACTTTACCGCCAATAATTTTGTAAGCAGGGGTGCCGCGTATCATGGTTTCGCGCGCAAACTCCTGCCCACATCCCGGGCAGTGACATGGTGTGGTCGTGTGGTCTTCAACAATCCGCTCAATAAAGCATTTTACCAAAGCGCCTTTGCCACCTTTGCGATATTTAAATATGGGTGTTTTGCACTGCAGACAAGAAATCTGCACGGTGCGAACCGGCCCTTTCTTGTTCGGTTTCGCCATAAACTCTTCGGTTATAATTTAAGCATTTCCATTAGTGTAACAAGCACGCTATAGTTTTTCTTGCTGTATCAAAAGAAGAATAAAGGACACTGCTATGCGTTATTCCATTGTCGCCCTGGCTGTTTTGGGCTTATTAACGGCTTGTGGGCAACCGCAAGAGAACAATTCTGGCCAAAATTCTCAAACGGCTGCTGAGCAACCTAAACAGACTGAGCAAAGCTCGCAATCTGAAACCGAACGTCTGAATCAGTGGTTTGAGGAAAAGTACGAAGAACAACTTCAGCAAAGCCCCATTCAAATGACTTTCCTGGGCCGTAAAGATCGCTACGGCGACATTGATGATATGACCATAGCCGCAGAGAAAAAGCAGTTAGATTGGCTGGAAGCAACCGTTGAAGAGCTGAAAGCGAACTTTGACTACAACAAGCTAAACCTTGAAGCTCAGACGTCTTACGACGTTTGGGTTTATCAATACGAACAAGCCAAGCGTAATGCTGAATTCCGCGGCATGGACTACGTCTTTGACCAAATGCGTGGTGCGCACACCTTCCTGCCGCAGTTTTTAATTAACTTTCACCGGGTTGATGATGCCGAAGACATGGAAGCTTATATTTCCCGTCTGGAAGGCGGGGCAACGGCTATTGAGCAATTATTGCAGCGTGCTGAACAGCAAGTAGAGAATGGTGTTCGAGCGCCGCGTTTTGCGTACGAGCAAATTATTAAAGAAGCCAAAGGGCTGATCTCCGGCGCGCCGTTTGACGAAGAAGGCAACTCAAGTTTACTCGAAGATGCTAAGAACAAACTTAGCTTTCTTCAGGAAAGTGATGCGATCTCCGCTGAGCAGGCCGACAAATACGAAAAAGAAGTGCGTAAAGTGCTACTAGAACGTTTCCAGCCAAGTTACGAAGCGCTTATTAGCTTTTTGGAAAGTGACATTGAAAACACCGACGAAATCGCAACCGGCGTGCATCGTCTGGAAAACGGCGAAGCTTACTATAATGCCCGTTTAGCCAACTATACGACCACCGACTTAACGGCCGATGAAATTCATGAGATTGGCCTGAGTGAAGTCGAGCGTCTGACTAATGAAATGATAGCTATTAAAGAGAAAGTCGAATTTGACGGCGGTTTGCAGGACTTTTTCGATTATATACGTACTGATGAGCGCTTCTTCTACCCGAACAACGACGAAGGCGCAGAGATGTATCTGGAAGATTCGCGTGAATATCTGGCTTACATTAATGAGAAGCTGCCGGAATATTTCGGTATTTTGCCGCAAGCCGATTTGGTAGTAAAACGCGTTGAACCCTTCCGCGAACAAGACGGCGCCGCCCAGCACTATTACCTCGGTTCGCCTGATGGTGATCGTCCGGGTATTTACTATGCGCATTTGTCCGATATGAGCTCGATGCCGAAAAATGAGATGGAAGCTATTGCTTATCATGAAGGTAATCCGGGTCACCACATGCAAATTTCCATTGCGCAGGAACTGGAGTCCGTACCGGAGTTTCGTACTCAGGCTGGCTTTACGGTTTATAGCGAAGGCTGGGGTTTATATTCAGAGCAGTTAGCCAAGGAAATGGGTGCCTATGAAGACCCTTACTCTGACTTTGGCCGCTTAACCACGGAAATTTGGCGTGCCGTGCGCTTAGTTGTGGATACCGGCATGCATGCTAAAGGCTGGACTGAAGAAGAAGCGGTTAAGTACTTCCAGGAGCACACCCCAATTGCTGAAGGGGCTGTGCGTTCAGAAGTTCGTCGTTATCTGGTTATGCCGGGTCAGGCAACCGCTTATAAAATTGGCATGATCCGCATTCTGGAACTGCGCGAAGAAGCCAAAGAAGCTCTGGGTGACAAGTTCGATATCCGTGGTTTCCATGACACCGTTCTTGGTGGTGGCGCACTGCCATTGCACATTCTGGAGCGTCGTGTTGAGCAATGGGTAGAAGAACAGGAAAAAGCCTAACTAAGGAGAGTTATCGTGAAATGGCTAGTATTAGTACTAACTGCTGCTTTATTTCTCCCTGGCGCTTATGCCGGGGAGTCAACTAAGCAAATTATTCAAAATCATCTGTCCGAACAGCGGTTGGACGACGCTGAAGATACCGTGGAAGACTGGGTTAAAAATGAGCCCGAGAATGCTGAAGCCTGGCATATACGAGGTGTTGTTATGGCCCAGCAGGCGCAGGACTCTTTTTTCAGTGCGCTCAGTTATGCCGGAAAGTCTGTCGACTCTTTCGAAAAAGCCGTAGAGCTTGAGCCTGGTTCGCTGGAATATCGCACGGCGTTACTGCAGTTTTATATGATGGCACCTTCAATAGCCGGTGGTGATGACGAAAAAGCATTAGCGCAAATTGAGGCGATGAGAGAAATCGATGCGGTGGAAGGGGCATTTGCCCGAGTTAAGTACCTGCAACATCATGAAAAAGGCGAGCAGGCGCGGACGCTAGTGAATGAAATTTTAGCTGAGCATCCGAATAACGCCGACGTTCTGGTTTATCTTGGCTTTCAGGAACAAAAAGACGGGAACTATGAAAAAGCGTTCTCTTTTTTTGAACAAGCGGCTGAGGGTGAATCGCGAAAAGGTGAAGCTCCTGTAATGGCTTTATACCAATTCGGTAAAACCTCTGTTTTGGCGGAAGAACACCTGGATAAAGGTATTGAGGCACTGCAACAATATTTGGACGCTGAATTACCGGACAGCGCGCCAAAAGCCCACTGGGCAAACTTTCGGTTAGCTCAACTTCTTGCCCTGAAAGGCAATGACGAGCAGTCTCAGCAGGTTATTGCCAACCTGAAAAAGGTTGACGATAAAGAGCTTCAGAAACAGCTGTCCGGCTGGAACTAAGTGTCTAAGTAACCCCGGTTGCGACCATCAGACTTAGCGCGATACAGCGCTGAGTCTGCTTTAGATATCATGCAGGCAATTAAGTCCTCGGTGCTTTCATCGGCCCCGGGCTTAAGAATGTAGCCCCCAATGCTTATGGTTAGATAATCTTCAACTTCCGAGGGCTTATGTTTTATCTTCAACTTCCGTACAGCTTCTAACAGCTGGTTCATACTTTCTTTCGTTTTTTCTTCATCGGTAGCCGAAATAACCGCAACGAACTCCTCGCCACCATAACGTGCCAGAAAATCGGTATTCCGCTGTAACTGATCAAACATGGCGTCAGCAACAGACTTCAGAGCTTGGTCACCCTGCAAATGCCCATAGTGGTCGTTATATGGTTTGAACTGGTCAATATCAATAATAAGCAAAGCTAATGGTGTTTTATGACGCGAGGCTCGCTGTATTTCGTTAGTAATACGCTCATCGAAAGCGCGGCGGTTAGCTATGCCGGTTAAGCCGTCTTGCGCAACTTGTGCCTGCAAAAGTCGGTTGGCCTTTTCTAGTTGGCGTTGGGTATGAATGAGTTCAGCGTAGGTGCGTTGCCGCTCAAGGGTATTTGCTATCATGTCCGCGACCAGACCAAGGCGTCGTATGTCAACAGCCTCCCAGTGACGTTTATGCCGCACCATGTCACAACCGACAAACCCTAGCAGATTCTGATTAGCTACCAAACCAACACAGATGACGGATTGAATTTTTTCGCGGTCAAATTCGGCTTTTTCAGCGGCTGCTTCCGCGGGTAACTGTTCAACATCGTTAGCAATAAATTTGTGGCGTGCTTTAATTTCTTTAAAAAACCAGGGTAAGTCTTGTAAAGCTACAGACTGTAACTCGGTGATATGTGCTTTATTGCCGTCCCTGATCCATTCGTGAGTGTTGGTCATATTCTCGATATGGTCATCAAACTCAAATACGTAACAGCGATCCGCTTCGGTATAGTTACCTATGGCAGCAATAACTTCTTCTATGCAGTCGTAAGTTTCGGCAGGCTCACTGTTAATAAGACGGGTCGACAGTTCAGAGATAAGCTGATCAAAAGATATTTGCTCAGATTTTAAATCCATAGCTCACCCCTGTGCTGTTTTAACTTTTAAGTAACCATTAACGAGTTTAGTTTACATTGTTATTATTATGTTAACTCAATAAGGGTTTAAACAAAATAAAATTGCAATATATCCTCTACGACAGGAAGCACAGAAAAGACCAGTAGTAAGGCCATGGAAATATTAAAAATTCTTTGTGCGGTGTGGTTGGTCAGCAATTGACGCAGTCCGGCGCCTGCAATGAGCCAAATTCCTACACAAGGGAAGGCTACAGTTAAAAAGGCGGCTGTTATCTCTATTACCTCGGACCAAAGCGTTCCAGCTACGGTAGTAAACGCCGCAACTGCACCAGTCGCCATAACCCAAGCTTTACCGTTAACCCATTGAAACAACACAGCCTGCCAGAAAGTGAGGGGTTTGCGGTCGCCTTTTTCAATTGTTTTTGGTGTTTGTGAGCCAATAACCCAGGCCAGCCATAGCAAATAAAGTGTACCGGCAACTTTTATCAGTTGGTGTAGCAGTGGAAACTGTTCTAATACTGAACCGAAGCCCATACCAACCACCAGCACCATCGCCGGAAAACCAAAACAAATGCCCAGGAAGTGCGGCAGGCTGGCTTTAACTCCGTAGTTTACCCCCGACGACATGATCATAATGTTATTAGGACCCGGCGTTATGGTGGTTGAGAAAGCAAAGAAAAATACCGCGATAAAGATTTCCATTAGCAGGCCCTGTTGACTTCTTAGCGGATATGAAGCGACGTTAAAGTTAATTGCTAATAATAAAAATTTAACAATTTCAAGCTACATTAATAATATAAAGGTTACAAAGTGAACTAATGTTCTGTAGCCTGTGTCGAAAATATCACATTCTTTTTAAAAAACGAAAATGGGGCAATAACTTAATGGCGACACAAAATTGGCTACAGCAGAGTAAAGAATTCATTTTACGATTTGCAGTTTCCAGCCCTTTTCCTGCCAGTTGGTTTTACGATGTTCCCCAATCTACAGAAATTGATGATATAACCAGTCCTCCAGAGCATATCGAAATAGTCAGTCATTGCTGGAATTATTCGCATTTATTCGTGTACCAGTTGAAGTCGTTGGTTGAGAACGCACCGAAAGATTTGAAAGTGACTCTTACCGGTTTTTACTGTCCGGAAGACAAAGACACCGTTGCTTTAATTGAAGAATATGCCAGTAAGAAAATTGATAATATCGAGTGGAACTTCGTTGCGCTTAACAAGAACGATTTAATGCGACGCGCTATTGGCCGTAATAAAGCCGCGAAAGAAACCAAAGCCGACTGGATTTGGTTTACCGACTGCGATTTGATGTTTGGAGAGAATACTTTTCCCAGTCTGAAAAAAGCTCTAAGCAAAGAGTCTTGTATTTTGGTGTTCCCTGAAAAAGTGGCGCGTACGGCTTTGTTAAGCAAAGAGCACGACGTTCTGTGTAACGGCAAAGAAATTTCGGCAGATGAATGCCTGGAAAAAGCGGGTTATAACCACCACACCTTCAGTAAAGCAACGGGCCCCGTACAAATTACTCACGGTGATACCGCCCGCCGTTATGGTTATTGTGAACAGACAAGTTGTTATCAGGAGCCGAAAGACCATTGGGCTAAAGCCTACGAAGACAGAGCGTTTCGCTGGTTACTGGGCACGCACGGAAAGCCGCTGGATATAGAAGACGTATCCATTATCCGCCATGTAGAAAAAGGCCGTTACAAAAAAGACTCGGCCTTTTCCGAAATGCGCAAGGCCAACCGTCAGGCCAAAGACAAGTTACTGACCAAATAAGCGCATCGATAAGTTGCTCTATAACTAGTAAGATAATTCCCTATTGATTAGGATGGATGTCTTACAGTAACCCTACAGGGAGAGCAGCGAGTGAGTGAATTGACCCCCGGCTTTATTGTCGCGCATGGACATCGGCTGGAAGACTTAACCGATGTGGCGGTTACATTCACCCAAAACTACCCGCTGGCGCCGCTGGAGCAGGAAACTGTGTTGGTGCAGAGTAACGGTATTGCCCAGTGGCTGAAAATTAACTTAGCCCAGGCCAGCGGCATTGCTGCCATGATAGATGTCACCCTGCCGGCACGGTTTCAGTGGAAAGCCTATCGCTCGGTGCTCGGCAACGACATTCCCAAAACCTCTCCTTTTGATAAAGACCGCTTAACCTGGCGATTAATGCGCTTGTTGCCCGGGCTAATTGAGCACAACCCACACTTTGCGCCGCTTAAGCACTACACCTCCGACGACAACGACGGCCGCAAGCTGTATCAGTTGAGTGGCCGACTGGCTGACTTGTTTGATCAGTACGCGGTGTATCGTGCCGACTGGCTGGATAACTGGGTGCGTGGTCAGGATGTGTTGGAGCAGGAACAGCCCGTTGAAGCCGAACAGTTGTGGCAGCCGGAATTGTGGCGCGCAGTCAGTAACGACATTGGCATAGATGACTACTGGAATAACCGGGCCGAGCTGCATCAACGCTTTATTGATACGGCAAAGGCGTTAACTGAACGTCCTGCAGGCTTGCCGCCACGGGTGGTGGTGTTTGGTATTTCCTCGCTGCCGCAGCAAATGCTGCAGGTGCTGGATGCCATAAAAGGCTACACCCAAATTCTGTTGTGTGTGCATAACCCGTCGCAATACCACTGGGCGGATATTGTCGATGGTAAAGAAGCCTTGCGGCAGGCGGTAAAGGCCTCTTCGCGGTTAAAACACAAACCCGAGCTGCCCGACGACCCGAACGACGACGAACTGCATCAGCTGGCGCATCCGTTGCTGGCGTCCTGGGGTAAGCAGGGGCGGGACTACATTCGCCTGCTGGATTTATACGACGAAACCCTGGCCAAACAGGAAGCGTTTAACACCATTAAGCTGGAGCTGTTTGAGCCGCATAACACCAACCATTTATTGGCTCAGCTGCAGGACGACATTTTAAACCTGCGACCGGTACAGGAAACCCGCGAGCTTTGGCCAGCGCCTAATGCTGCGGATAAGTCATTACAGTTTCATGTCTGCCACAGCCCGCAACGGGAACTGGAAGTGCTGCACGACCAGCTACTGGATGCCTTTGCAAAAGACCCGGAACTAAAACCGCGCGACATTATGGTGATGCTGCCCGACGTCAACACCTACGCGCCATACATTGACGCGGTATTTGGCCGCTACCACAACCGCTTTGGCGAACGTGACTCGCGTGCCATTCCTTATACCATTGCCGACCAGGGTGAGCGCCATCAGCGGCCGTTAATGATAGCGCTGGAACTATTGCTGCAAGTTGATCAACTGCGTTTTACCCAGACTGACTTATTCAACTTACTGTCGGTACCGGCGGTGCAGCAACGCTTTGATATGAGTGACGATGACCTGCCGCAGTTGAAGCGTTGGGTAAAAGAAGCCGGGGCACGTTGGGGGCTAAATGCTGAGCAACGCGGCCAGTTTTATATGCCGGAAGCGGAAGAAACCAACAGCTGGTGGTTCGGCTTAAAACGCATGATAGCCGGTTACGCCATGGGCGATTTGGCAGAAGTTGGTTTAGAAAACGATTCGCCTTGGGCTAACGTAGAACCCTATACTGAAGTGGCTGGGCTAAGTGCCGCACTGGTGGGCTGCCTGGCAGACGTGGTGCGCACGCTGGAAAAATGGCAGCAGCAGGCGCAAGGTGAACACACCTTGCCGGAGTGGGTCACTCAGGGCGAGTGGTTACTGGAAGAGTTTTTCGAGGCCGAAGAAGACAGTGATCGCTTACTGTTAGCCAAGCTGGGTGACGAGCTGTATCAACTGCGGGACATTTGCGTAGAAGCGGATAACGAATCACAACTGCGCCTGCCCATATTTAAAGACGCCTGGCTGGAGCGCGTCGATCAGCAGAACCTGAACCAACGCTTTTTGGCTGGGGCGGTGAACTTTGCCACCTTAATGCCCATGCGGGCCATTCCGTTTAAATACTTGTGTGTGCTGGGTATGAACGAAAGTGATTACCCACGTTCAACACCGCGTGTCGACTTTGATTTAATGACCGACCGTTACCGCCCCGGTGACCGTTCGCGTCGTGACGATGACCGCTATTTATTCCTGGAAGCCATGCTCTCAGCCCGTGACTGCTTTTACCTAAGCTGGGTAGGTTACAGCGCCAAAGATAACAGCGAACGCACACCGTCGGTGCTGGTGGCGCAATTGCGTGACCACCTGCAGCAAGGCTGGAACGCGGATATCAACAGCCTGACCGTTGAACACAAATTACAGCCGTTTAACCCGTATTATTTTAATCAGGAAGACCCGGACTACTTTACCTATGCCAGTGAATGGGCACAGGCGCACCAGGGCGCTGTGGCTTCTACTAGCAGCACGGGCTCGGCGACTGCCACGGACGACGAACTGGAACGCACTCTGAGCATTAACGACATTAAACGCTTTATTGAAGAGCCCGCACGGCTGTACTTTAACTGGCGACTGGATACCTATTTTAGCCGCAACAGCGAAGACCTGGACGACAGCGAAGCCTTTGTCATGGATAACCTGCAAAGCTGGTCGCTGACCACGCGGCTGGTGGATACGGGCAAGCGCGCGCTGTTGGGAGGGGCTGGCATTGAAGCCTCGCTACTAAAAGAGCTGAACCGCATAAAGCGCGAAGGGGCTTTAGGTATTGGCGCAATAGCCGAGCAAAACGGGTTTCAGTTGTTGGAGCAGTCGCAGGAGATACTGGAAACCTATCAGCAGAGCATTGCCGGTTATTCGGGTGTGAATGAGTTTCCGGTCGAGGTGTTTTTTGAGCACAGCGGCCTGACTATTGATGACACAGTAACCGGGCTTCACAGCAATGAGAACGGCGAGCGTCTGTGGGTTGTTACCTCTGCCAGCAATATTGCGGCTAAAAACGGTAAAGGTATAAACAGTGGCGGCTGGAAGCACGCCAGTGCCTATTATATAGGGTTGTTGTTGCTGAATTTACAAAAGCCGACACGGCTTTTAATTGTGTCCAAAGGCGGGTGTCAGTTGCAGGTGGCACCAGTGCAGGCTGAGCTTGCGGTACAACAACTGGAACAAATACTGGAGCTGGTGGCTTTATCAGCGAGGCAGCCTCAACCTATGCATCTGGATGTGGGCATGGCCTGGCTAAGTGCAATGGACAAGAACGAGCATGATGAAACGCTGGCGCACGAAGCGGCGCGGCAGAAATACGAAGAAGAAGGGTTTCAAGACCCGGCGCTGGTCACCAAAAGCGATTATTGCGGGCGCGTTGCCGAGAGTTACGAAGCCATTCAGGCATCAAAGCACTTCCGCCGTTTTATGGACGAACTCTATGACCCCATGCGCTTAACTCTCGTGCCGGAGGATAAATCATGAGTCATTTGCCTTCTCATACGTTAGAGAACCCGCTCGACTTTCCGTTGAACAGCAGCCGACTCATTGAGGCCAGTGCGGGTACCGGTAAAACCTACACCATTGCTGCGCTTTATGCGCGTTTGGTGATTGGCCATGGCTCGCATAATGGTGCGGAAGAAACCGGGTTTGAGCGCGAACTGGTGCCGAAAAACATTCTGGTCATGACCTTTACCAAAGCCGCCACTGAAGAGCTGAGCGATCGTATTCGCGCGCGGTTGGCGGAAGCCGCCGCCTACTTCCGTGACCCGGAAGCCGTAGAAGGCGACCCCTTCTTAGCCAGTCTGCGCGAAGACTGCGCGGCACAGGGGCAAAACCTGATGCATCTGGCGCGACTGTTAGATTTAGCCTCGCAGTCCATGGACGAAGCGGCGGTGAAAACCATCCACGGTTGGTGCCAGTCGATGCTGAAAGAACACGCTTTTGCCAGCGGCAGTTTGTTCAGTCAGGACGTTGAAACCGACAACGAAGAGCTGCGCTTGCAAGCGGCCGAAGACTACTTCCGGCGTTTTATTTACCCGGCGGATGCCGAGCTTAGTGCCCGATTGCTGGAAGATTTTAAATCACCCGAAGCCTTGTTAGGGCTCACTTATAGCTTGAGCAAAAGCGGGCAGGCGCCAGTCGACGGTGACTTGCATAGCCTGCTGAAAGAAGCTGAAAGCGCGCATCAACAGCGAGTGGCTGAGATAAAGCAAGAAATTGCGCCTATTGTGCAGCAACTGGTTGATAAAACCTCGCAAGCTAAGGGTGCAGCAACCAAACTTAAGCAGTTTCAGAAATTTGCGGACTGGTGCGGCAATCCTGACTTAGTTGAGCCCGAAGCCACCGCGGCTAACTGGAAGAATATAAGCACCGATGAGTTACAGAAGTTCGCCGATGCCAAGCTCGGCGGTATGCCCACCAGCTGGGCGGTGTTAGGCGAGCTGCAGGATCGCATTAAGCGCAGCAAGGTGCAGCAGCAGGAAGAGCTGGCGAAAGTAAAACAACACGCCGCCTACTGGGTGAGCAGCCGCTTTGCTGAACTGCAAAACCAGCGGGCCGAAATGGGGCACGACGACATGCTCACCCGCCTGCGTGACGCACTGAAAGGCCCGAGCGGTGAAGCCTTAGCTGCCGCTATTAGAAAGCAATATCCGGTAGCTATGGTAGACGAATTTCAGGACACCGACCCGGTTCAGTACGAGATTTTTAACCGCATTTATAACCTGGCGGAGCCGCATCCTGGCACCGGAATTTTCTTGATTGGTGACCCCAAGCAGGCCATTTACAGCTTCCGTAACGCCGATATTTACACCTATTTAAAAGCCCGGCGCGATACCGAAGGCCGGCATTATAATCTGGCACGAAACTTCCGTTCGTCGCAGGCTATGGTGGACGGCGTTAATGCCCTGTTTGAGCGCGCCGAAGAGCTGCCGCGCGGTGCTTTTCTGTTTAAAACCGAAGAGGAAAACCAACTGCCCTTTAACCCGGTCGGTGCAAACGGGCTTAAGCGAACCTTCAAACATTGCCTGTTATCCAGCAATTTAAAAACCGCACCGGCGCTCTTGTGGTCAGTATCCGGCGAAGAAAAACGTAATAAAGACAGGTTCTTCCGCGCTGCCGCGAACCATCACGCTAACTTGATTGCCTCCCTGCTTAATGACCCGCAGGCGGGGTATTACAATGAAGACGATAAACTCGAACAACGCGTAAAAACCAGTGACATTGCGGTGCTGGTGAACAACTTTAACGAAGCCAACGCCATTAAAAAGGCGCTGAGCGACCGCGGACTGAAAAGCGTTTATTTATCGGACCGGGAATCGGTATTTGCGCAGCGCGTAGCGAAGGATTTGCTGGCGCTGGTAAGTGCCTGCGCCGAACCGCGAGACCCGTCGCTGATACGCAGTGCTTTAGCCACGCAGTTGCTTGGCCTGCCGCTGAGTGAGCTGGAACATATTCACAGCCACGAACGCGAGTGGGAACAGCGGGTGGAGCAGTTTTTAAGTTATCACGACCAGTGGCAGCGACAGGGTGTGCTGGCCATGTTGCACAGCCTGCTGCACGACCATCAGGTGCCGGCCAAGCTGCTGGAAGATCGTATTCACGGCGAACGCCAGCTTTCCGACGTGCTGCATATTGCCGAGCTGCTGCAACAGCAGAGTCTGGTACTGGATGGCATTCCGGCACTGGTGAACCATTTTGCCGAGCAAGTGAACGAACGACATGGCTTTGGCAGTAACAGCCGCACTCAGAGTGACGAGCAGCAACTGCGCTTAGAAAGCGACGACGAACTAATAAAAATTATCACCATTCACAAGTCAAAAGGCCTGCAGTACCCGTTGGTGTTCATGCCCTTTGTGGCGTACACCCAGGCAGAAGCCTACCGGATAAAACCGCCGGCGGTGTACCACGATGAAAACGGCGAGCTACAAGTATTGTGGTCAAAAGATGACGACAACAAACAGCGTTTGAGTAATGAGATCCTCGCCGAAGACTTACGCAAAATGTACGTGGCCGTTACCCGCGCGCAATACGCGACCTTTATTGCGCTGGAAGCGGTTAAAGAGCATCGCAACAACCCGCTGTTTTATCTGCTGAACGGCGGCGAGTCATTAACCGATGAGCTGTACAACGAAGTCAGCGAACGTTGGCAGCAGACGCCATACACGCAGTTAACGCGATTGGAAAACGATGAGCCTTTAGTCCGTGCGCTGGAGCAGGAGCAAACAAGGCCCAAACTCACACCGCGCAACATGCCTACAGACCGTAAGCTGGAACGCTGGTGGGTAGCCAGTTACAGCGCGCTGAAGTATGAAGGCGCTGTGACAAAAAGCGTGCAGGCACCGCAGTCGCCCGACGAAATGAATCTGTTGGACGAGCGCGACGATGACGCAGAAGTCGCCAGTGCCGCCGAGCCAAGCCCGGACAGTATTCATCATTTACCCAAAGGCGCGGGGCCGGGTACGTTTTTGCATAACTTGCTGGAAGAGTCCGCCAATATCGGCTTTGCGCAAATCGCGAGTGACGCCGCCGAGCGTACTGAGCTGGTACAGGTTTTTTGTGTCAGCCCTTATTGGCAGGAACATCAAAACAGCCTGGAGCATTGGCTGGACGCCTATTTACACAATGAATTCCCCATTAACGACAGTGGTGACCGCATTAGCTTAAGCACTCTGGAGCAATACAAAGCCGAGCCGGAATTCTGGTTCGGTGCCAGTGAAGTTAACGCACAAAGGCTGGATGCTCTGGTTCGCGAACACATTCTGCCTGGGCATGAACGCCCGGCACTGGAACCTAATGTGCTGAACGGTATGCTGAAAGGCTTTATCGACTTGGTGTTTGAGCATAACGGCAAATATTACGTGGCGGATTATAAATCCAACTGGCTGGGCGAAGACGACCACGCCTACACCGAGCAGGCCATGCGCGAGAAAATTTTGCACAGCCGTTATGACCTGCAATACGTCATTTACACGCTGGCACTGCATCGTTTGTTAAAAGCGCGCTTGGGCAGCGACTACGACTATGACACCCATGTAGGCGGTGCCGTGTATCTGTTCTTGCGGGGCCACCGGGCGGAAACCGGTGGTGCGTTCTGCGACCGGCCGCCAAGGGAACTGATAGAGCAGTTGGACGCGCTATTTGCGGGTAGGGACTTTTCAGATAAGGAGTCGGTATGACAGAAGTAACCTCAAACACCTTATTTGAAGCCCTGCGTGACTGGCGCGATGCCGGTTGGATACGCTCTATAGACCTGGCCTTTGTCGAGTTTTTGCAGCAAGCCGGAGAAACGCGCAGTGAGGTATTACTGGCAGCCCTGTGTGCCTCGCACGAAGCCGGGCGCGGGCATACCAGCATTGACATAAATGCGCTGCAGAATGAACCTGAAACTGTACTAAACTTACCACCCGAGAACCGCTATTCACCGAACTGCTTTAACCCCAGCGAGTTGCTCCGTCAATTTGGTGCCGATGTTGAAGCCGCATTAAGCCAAAGCCATTGCGTAGATGCCGACGGAAAAGGCAATCAGCCATTGGTGTTTAGTGGCAGCAAACTGTATTTGCGTCGTTACTGGCAATACGAAGCCTTTATAGAGAGTGACTTACAGGCGCGCATGAGCGACCGGCCAGTAACGAATGACGACTTGCTGAAAAGCACGCTGGCTAAGTTGTTTGCTCAAGCTGGGGATGAAAAGACGGACGACATTAACTGGCAGCGCGTGGCCTGCGCTAATACCGTGCGAAACCGCTTTAGCGTCATAACCGGCGGGCCTGGCACCGGTAAAACCTACACCGTAGTGCGCTTGCTAACTGCGTTGCAGCATCAGACTTTATTCCTCGGCCTACCGCCGCTGCGCGTATCGCTGGCAGCACCTACCGGTAAGGCCGCCGCTCGACTCACCGAGTCCATAGAAAGCGAGCTGAATAGGCTGCGGGGTGATGCAAAGCTCGCCACCTTAAAAGACGCCTTAGATTCCATAAAACCTGAAGGTAAAACCCTGCACCGGTTACTGGGTGTAAAACCGAACTCGCGCGCCTTTAAACACCACGCCGACAACCCACTGCGCACGGACGTGGTGATAGTCGACGAGGCCTCAATGATAGACATTGAAATGATGACCGCGCTGCTAAAAGCCACACCCAAAAATGCGCGCTTGGTGCTCATTGGCGATAAAGACCAGCTTGCCTCCGTAGAAGCCGGCGCCGTGCTAGGCAATTTGTGTGAAGGCGCGGACCAAGGCCGCTACCACACAGAAACCGCTCGGTGGCTGCAGCAAGTCGCCGATACACCCGAGTTCCCAGGCGACTTATTAGACGACAACGGCGAGCAACGCCTACAACACGTGGTGAAATTCCGCAAAAGTTATCGCTTTAAAGGCCCTATCGCCGACTTGGCCAACGCCATTAATCGACAAGACAACGCCGCAACAAAAAAGGAACTCGAAAAATCCAAAAACGCCGATGAAGACTACCCGGTTAGCCTGTATGAAGTCAGCAGCCTAGACGACCCAGCATTTGAAGCTCTTATCAGGGGTAGCCTGACGTTACACGTCAGGAACGATGCCGATAAAACAACCGATGCCAACAACATCAACGATATCGCCCAAGAAGCCCTGCAAAACCTAAGCAACTTTCAAATCCTGACCGCCCTGCGCGAAGGGCCCTGGGGCGTAAAAGCCGTTAACCAAAAAGTCGGCGACATACTCGGCGTAAACGCCAACACCTGGTACGAAGGCCGGCCCGTTATGGTCACCAAAAACGACTACGGACTGAAGCTGAACAACGGCGACATTGGCCTAACCTTTAAAGACCCCGAACACGGGCACCTGCGCGTCGCCTTTCCCGACCAGGTCAACAAGTCTGAAAATAAAGGCGTGCGCTGGGTACTGCCCAGCCGCCTCACCCACATAGAAACCGTGTACGCTATGACCGTACATAAGTCTCAGGGCTCCGAATTCAAACACACCGTGATGGTACTGCCTGATCACGACAGTCCTGTGCTAAGCAAAGAACTGCTGTATACCGGGATTACTCGGGCTAAGGAGCGGTTGAGTTTGGTGGGTAGGTTTGCATTAGGACTAAACAATAAAGCATGCTAATTTCTAGGTAAGATATTTCGTACAAACTCTAAGGTTAGTGCCGTTGCCTATTTCTTTCAAAAATATTGGGATTAATAAAGCCTACACGCGGCCTCAGTTAGCTGATATATGGGGGCTCGGTGGGCCACAAGCTATAGCTAGAGGCGTTTTCACGCCGGCTAATGCGAATATTATTATTCTGTTTGTGACCCACAATAAGCGTGACGACTCGACACCTTATGATGATCATATATTAGGCGATGTGCTTTACTGGGAAGGAGAAAAAGGGCACGCAAATGACAGTAGAATAGCGAATGTTCACGTAAACTCTGATGAAGTTCACTTGTTTTACCGAGATCACCATCGTGATGCTTTCACTTACAAGGGGCTGCTGACTCTAATCCAGTTCAAAGAAAAGGAAGATAAACCGAGTGAATTTCAATTTTTAATAAATCAATATGAGTCATCTGATGAAAAGGAGTTAAAAGAGTCTTTAATTGAACTCTATGGCTCACCTTTAGATACTACACGAGAAACGATAATCGATGCTCGGGTAGGTCAGCGACACTTTAGACGACAGTTGATGAAAAAGTGGAAGTCGTGCGCGGTAACGGGAGTTGGGAAAAAGGAAGTGTTGCTAGCATCTCATATTAAGCCATGGTCGAAGAGCTCAGACGGTGAGCGGCTAGATGCATATAATGGTTTACTTCTTACTCCTGCATTAGACCGATTGTTTGATGAGGGGATAGTTACATTTCGACAGAACAGAAAAATTGTTCTTTCTAATCAATTGTCTCCTTGGGAATATCAGAAGTTAGGAATTGATACCGCTATGGAGCTGCGAGAACTTCCTGTAAGAACCAATGATTATCTCGAATACCATAGGGACACGATTTTTAAGCAGACTCGTAGTTATTAGAAGGGAATAACTAAGAGGCTTAGGTAGCACATCTACATCTCCGCTCCCCAATTGCCCCCGCCCCCAAATAGTTCTAATATACCCTCACTACCCAGTAACTTACTGATCTCATGGCCCTTTCCTTTAAAAGCTTAACCCATTCATTCGTCTGTCTTTTTGTTCTATTCACCGCTGCCAGCGTGCACGCGTCCGAAATCTTCACTATGGAATCTAAGCTCCTTGATGAAGGGATAACGGCGCGGGTTGCTTTACCGGAAAGCTATGAGCATTCAGACAGTTTCCAGTATCCGGTGCTGCTGGTTATGGACGGTTCAACGCAGTTTGAGCACATAGCGGGCAACGTTAATTTTTTAAGTACGTTTTCTATTGTGCCGGAAATGATTGTTGTTGGGGTCAGTGCTAAGAACCGCTTAAAGCGCTTTACTCACACCAAAATGGAGGCCTACGCTGACCGCTCTGGCGGTGCAGAGCAGTACACCCAGTTTTTGCGAGATGAGCTGATGCCAGCGTTGCAGAAAAAGTTCAGAGTGTCGCCTTATACGGTGGTTACCGGGCACTCGCTGTCGGGGCTCTACACCGGTTATCTGGCGACTCATCATTCGGATTTTATCAACGCTGCAATATCGGTTAGTCCAAGCTTTTGGTGGGATGACTTTGCGCTTATAAAAGACATAAAAGTGGCAGAGCAAGAGGCAGAAAAACCGGCGGTACGTTGGTTTGTCAGTATGGCGAATGAGCCCAATGAAATGGCCGAGAGCTATGAGCGTTTATTGAACGTGCTGGAAGCGAAGCCGGAATCGGCTTTTGACTGGGAAGCAAAGCAGTTCCCCAGCGAAACCCATGACAGCACGCCACTAATCGGCAATGTCGAGGGGCTTAAATCCGTTTTTCGTGGATTTAATGCGGTACCTAACATTGAGATTAAGTCGCTGGAGCAGTTGCAGGCATTCTACGCTGATTATAAAAAAGCGGTGGGTTACGACTTTCCTATGTCGGTTCACCAATACAACGTGTATGGCTTAAAGGCCGCTTATGAAGGCCAAGTTGACTGGGGACAGGCCATTCTGGAGAAAGGCGTTGAGGTATTCGGCCAGTCCGAGATTTTATGGGACAGCCTGGCAACGGTTTATTCAATGAATGACAACAACGAAAGTGCGTTAAAGGCCTCGAATAAAGCCGTGCAGTTCGCACACGAGCATCAGTCAAAGTACATTAGTGAAATTGAAGCGCAGAATAGTGATTTGAAAACTCATTAGGCTAAGCTGTTGTAGCTTTAAAAAAGTTAATTAGATTTGCATTTTTTCTATCATAAGCAATAGTTAATGTTTAACCCTTTGTTGCTATTTTGTTATGAATAATGGTTTTTTGGTAGGGATTTTTGTTTTAGGCTTGGCAGTAATTAAACCTTCTGCAGCTGTACAAACATCGTCGTTGAAAGTTTGTGGCGATGGCTCCGGTTGGCCACCATATACCTTTAAAAAAGACGGCGAGATTCAAGGGTATGATGTTGACGTTCTTAGGGCAATTTTTAGTGGTAAAAATATTGATGTAATCGCAGAGCTGCCGCCATGGAAACGTTGTGTTTTTAAAACCCAATCGGGCCACTATGATATCGCGTTGAGCGCGTCTTACAGTAAGCAACGGGACCGTGACTTTTTGCTCACCGATTATTACTACACCTTGCAACCCAGCTATATATATTCCACTGTAAAATACCCGGATGGTTTGAATATTGCGTCAGCCGATGACTTAAATCAGCTTCGGATGTGTGGCTTATTAGGTTATCACTATGAAGGGTTTGGTGTTAACGACAGTCAGGTAACGAAAACAGCGACAAGCTATAACCAACTTGTAAAAAAAACAAAGGCTGGGCGTTGCGATGTTTTTTTGGCGCGTTATGAAATTCTGGCCGGTTTTAAGATTTCAAAAGGTATTGATTATTTAGCGGACGATATGAGTGCAGTCGCAATACCGAATAACGACGTCGAAAAATTTTATATGATGATTTCTCGTGAACATCCGGAGTCGGAGAAAATCAAATTTCTGCTCGACTCACACTTCGCTGAAATGCGCAAAACCGGCAAGTTACAGGCTTTATTAAAAGACTATACAGAAAAAGACTGATTAAGGAGTACAAACCGCCATTTACACAGATATTTTTACACTCTCATTATTGGCGTGGGAGTTGCGGGTCGATTGGCGTTAAATTTTGTACGTGAATCAAATAATGTAACAGAAGCAATTCGCTCTGCGTTATCTGATGTTCAAAATTTCCACTACCGGTGCATGAGGGCAACCCGTCACTTTGGCATTTGTGCCACCTGCTTGAATATTTCCGTCACGAAAAGCTACGCGATATTCCAGAATGTGAAATTGAACTAGCGAAAGCCGCTATGACACTCAATTACGAACAACAGAAGCAGCGGGTTTATTAGGTTTTAAAGCAGCCGTTCCCTCAGGCCTGCGGATAAGGTTTAGCGTGAGGCTTCAAGCGTTTTACGTTTTTAGCTGCTTGTTCGTATGCTCGGTGGCGTACGTCCCAGATTTCGACGGCGTGCTGAATGTTCAACCAGAACTCCGGGGTGTTACCCAAAGCGGCAGCTAATTTAATAGCCATAGGTGCGGTCAAGGCTCCTTTGTCATGAACAATTCGGCTGAGCGTGTTTCTGTGTACTCTCATGGCATCAGCGAGCTCTTTTATTTCAATGTTCATCGGTTCAAGAAACTCGGTTATTAGCATCTGGCCAACGGATACCGGGCGACGTTTTGTATCTCTCATAATTATAACGTCCTTTAGCCAATCGTCCCTGAATTTAACGGCCATGGTTTACTGATCACTTTGTATTTACTTTATGCACAACAGTGTTGTGCGTCAAGTTGGTGTATTTATACTAAATTTGAGTTCTTAAACTATCAATTGGTAGGGCATTGATATAAATGTCTTACATTGGCGGTATTAAAACTGGGCAAATCCGCAAAAATTTGTTTTGCTGTGAGTAACTGAAAAAACAAACGAAGACATTTTGCTATGCTTAAACGCCGCTCAAGAAAGACTACGACCTTTAATTCGGCTACGCCGGACAGCGATGCCCAGCGTGACAGGGCGCGTATTATTCACTCGTCGGCGTTTCGCCGTTTGCAGGCAAAAACTCAGGTGCTCGGTGTGGGCGAAAGTGACTTTTATCGCACGCGCTTAACGCACTCTATGGAAGTGGCTCAGATTGGCTCGGGTATTTGTGAGAAGTTAAAGCAAAAGTATGCAAAAAACAACGCTATTTCGATGCATATACCGTCTTATTTTCAAATTGAAGCCATTTGTCTGGCGCATGATATTGGTCACCCTCCGTTCGGACACGGTGGAGAAGTAGCACTGAACTATCACATGCATGGTAATGGTGGTTTTGAAGGCAACGGCCAGACGCTGCGTATTATTTCTAAGCTGGGCGAGTATTCCGACCACGACGGTTTGGATTTAACCCGGCGCACTTTACTCGGCGTGCTTAAGTATCCGGTGTTGCATAGCGAAGTTAGTACTTGCTCACTTTCTGCCGAAGACCACTTAAATGCTTTTAAACCGCCCAAAGCTATTCATGACGACGAAAATGATGTGTTGGACTGGATACTGGAACCGCTGACTCCCAAAGACAAAGCGACCTTTCGCTCCTCTAAAACGAATGAGGGGAAAACCAAAGCGCAATATAAAGCTTTTGATACCTCTATTATGGAACTGGCAGACGATATATCGTATGGCGTGCACGATTTGGAAGACTCACTGGCGCTGAATCTGGTAACTGAAAAGCAGTGGCGCGAAGACGTACTCGCGGTGCTGGACGACAACAGCGTTATTATGCAGGAAGAGCGCTTTTATACCGAAGCACTTTTTTCAGCGCAAGAGCGGGCACGCAAGCATGCAATTAGTAAACTTGTCGGGCATTTTGTGGATGCCATTGAAGTTACAGAACAGAACTTGTTTGAATCGCCCTGGCTAGATCTGCAGGCAAGCCTTCCGGAACACATTGAACATACTCTGCAAGTGCTGAAGGACTTTGTGTTTAAGCATGTTATTCGTAGCTCTTCGGTGCAGGTTCTGGAGTACAAAGGCCAAATGATGATACTGAAGCTGTTTCAGGTACTGAGCGAAAACCCTGAACAGTTGCTGCCGGGTTCTACTCTGCAAAAGTATCAAAACGCAGAAAACCCCAAACGCGTTATTTGCGACTATATTTCAGCCATGACAGACAACTACGCGACTAAGCTCTACAGTAAGTTATTCAGTCCGGATAACGGTTCTGTATTTGATAAGTTTTAATCAGCTACTGAACAAAAAGGGTGCCGTATTGGCACCCTTTGCGTTTTACGAGTGGTTTTGATTAGAGAATAATCTTATTCCCATTCAACTAACAGGTCGACGCCGGAGTAGTTAGTGTAGCCTTTAAGGCTAATATACCAACGGTCTTCAGACGGAGACTCTATATTACAAGTTTCGTTGCTACCTGAGCGGTAGGGACGGCACTCGTAGTTAGACTCCGTAGGCTGGCTGCCTCGGCGAACATAAAGGTCAGCGTCGCCGCTTCCGCCGGACATTGTTACGTCAAGTGATGACATGCCTGCAGGAATGTCGACGTAATAGTGAGTCCACTCGCCACTGTTACCAGATAAGTCTGTAGCTGATACCGAGTCACCTTCACCGCCGCCACCGGAGCTAGGCTCTGTGAACGAACCTGTCAGGTTAACGCCAGAGAAGCTGGAGTAAGCATTGACCATGACATAATAAGTACCAGCTTGTACGTTTGAAATTGTACAGGTTTCGGTGTTACCACTTTCGTATGGGCGGCAATCGTAGCTTGACTGAGTTGGCTCTGAACCAAAGCGAACATACAGGTCGGCATCACCCGAACCACCGTTCGTGCTAAAGCTCAGGTCAGTTGCACCGGCTGGAACATCTAAGGTGTAATAAAGGGAATCACCGGTTGTAGCTGACAAGTCGCTGACTGTCTGACCATTTGCCAGTTCATTATCTGTTGGTGGCTCAGGATCGCCGCCGCCACTTGAGCCATCACAGCCGTTAGCGTCGATATAGTCTACAGCGTCTTTGGTTTGTGCCAAACCGTAACCAAACTGAACGTCGCGACCTGCAGGGCCTAAATCCTGTGCTGTTGTGTTAAGAACGCTACGAATTTCCTGCGCGCTGCAGCTTGGGTGATGTGACCAGACTAACGCAGCAACACCGGCTACGTGAGGTGACGCCATAGACGTACCGCTCATGGTGCCATAGTTACCTTGCTGGCCAGTACCTTCCGGGTAAGTTGAAAGAACGTTAACGCCCGGGCCTGCAATTTCAACCTGGCTGTTTTTCTGTGAGAAGCCCGCTAGCTGCTTGTTGTTATCAATAGCGGCTACTGAAACCACGGCGTTGTATGATGCAGGGTAAGACATTGAATCGGTCTCGCTAGACGCTGAACCATCGTTACCAGCAGCAGCTACAAGTAAAACGCCCTGGTTATAAAGGTTCTGCATAGCGTTGGCTTCGGTCTGGTTTGAACCACCGCCACCCAAGCTCATGTTAACTACGTCTGCACCGTTGTCTGCACAGGTTTCAATAGCCGAAACCAAAGACGATGAGTAACCCCAGCCGTTAGAATTAAAGACTTTAACAATGTGAAGGTTCGGGTTGCTGCCAATAACGCCACGAACCCCTAGGCCGTTATCTAAAGCAGCAATAGTACCGGCTACGTGGGTACCGTGAGGACCGCCGTTGTCGTGCCAGTTACCTGTACCGCTGTCGTTGGTTCCGGTTATGGTCCCGCCCCGGATCCCCATATCTTCATGCGGTAACTCTAATCCTGAATCGATAACGCAAATCTTCTTACCACCTGCGGTTGCGGCTGCAACGCTGTCATCGACTAAGTTCGCCTGAACTTGGCTAATACCATAAGGTACGTCCTGAGCCATGAAGCGACGTTTATGATCAACTTCGATGTATTCAATGTTCGGGTTCTTCTCAAGACGCTTTTTCTGTTTTGCACTAAGTTCAGCTGCAACAGCTAGATTGTGACGCATGCTGAGTTTAATCTGGCCACCGGCTTTTTTGACCGTATTACTGGCGCGTGATATCGCAAGCTCAGAGCGGCCACGGTTGCCCATTTTCTGGACCGCGTTACCATTATTTTTAAATTTAATGATGTAACGCTGTGGAGCATCACTTTCAACTTGTTGTTGGTTTTGAAGCAAAGGTTGAGCCTGAGAATGCTCGGGAGGCTTTGCGTATGCTGCTGAAACTGATACTGCTAGAGCAGACAGTGTGAGGATACTTAGTTTTTTCATAACGTAATATTCTCTTTGTTTTTATTTTGGGTTGTGAGAGACCCTTAAGATGGCAGCAGAGGATACGACGTTTGGCTGCATGATAATGACGTCAAATGACGTCAATTGTTGTATTTAATAACAAAAAATGAAGCATTTAAAGAGGTTTTGTAACAATCTTTACAAAATATTTACAATTTATCATCAGGGAAAAGATGCTGCGCTTTTTCCATTAACAATGTTAATAACGGTGGCTTATGAACGTTTATATTATGCTGATCATTGCCTGGGGAGCTGGCTTAATGGCGGTTTTCGGTGGCTTTTTAGCGCACGTTGAAGGCAAAGCCAATACGACAGTTAAGAAAGAATTCGTACACGGCGTTACGGCATTTGGTGGTGGTATTTTACTGGCCGCTGTGGCTTTTGCATTAGTGCCAGAGGGTATGAAAGAGCTGAATGCCTGGCAATTGACAGGGTTATTTGCCGCTGGCGGCGTTACTTTTTGCTTTGTTGATGCTTGGTTGCAAAAGCATGAGGGCAATGTCTCACAATTTATGGCAATGATACTCGACTTTGTGCCAGAGGCTGTTTCTTTGGGGGCGGTATTTACGGTTAACCCAAAAGTGGGCATTTTGCTGGCTATTTTCATTGCCGCGCAAAATTTTCCGGAAGGCTTTAATGCCTATCGTGAACTAAAATCCGCAAAATTAGCCACTAAAACCGCTTTAATCGGGCTTTTAGGTGTTTCCTTTTTCGGTCCCCTGTCCGCGATAATGGGTTATTTTTGGTTAAGCAATGCACCACAGGTTACGGCGATGATCATGAGTTTTTCCGCTGGTGGTATTCTTTATCTGGTATTTCAGGACATAGCACCACAGGCAAAAATGGAACGGCATTGGATGCCGACTCTCGGAGCCGTATTAGGCTTTATTATTGGCATGCTGAGTAAGCAGTTGCTGGGTCAGTGACGGGAGGCTTCAGGTTTTCCTTTAAATGCAAATGGTAATGGTTTTCATTTACTTTTAGGCCTTAGGCGTATAGAATCCTTCCCGCTTTAAATTCTTGATATTCACCGATAAAACAAACGACTCAAAAAGCAGGAATTCCAAATGACGTTACCATGCCGTAAAAAGCGTTCGCTGTTATCTCAGTCAATTCAGTCTGCCTTGCTCATGGCGGCGGTCAGTGTGCCGGCCGTTGCCAATCAGGAAACTGAAAAAGACATGGAACACATCAGTGTTTATGGTCATCACAATCAACTGATATTAGATTCAGGCACCGCCACTAAGTCTAAAATGGCGCTAATGGAAACTCCCGCTGCTGTTGTGGTTGTTGATAAAGAATTATTAAACGAACAAGCCAGCGATAGTTTGCAGGAAAGTATACGTAACATCAGTGGTTTAACTCATTCTGGTAATAACTATGGTGTGGGCGATAACTTGATTATTCGCGGACTGGGAGCCAATTATACTTACGATGGAATGTACGGGGGAGCGGGCTTAGGTAATACCTTTAACCCCACCCGTTCGATGACTAACATTGAAAGCATTGAAGTACTGAAAGGCCCTGCAACCGGGCTTTACGGGATTGGCGCCGCAGGCGGTGTGATAAACTTGGTAGAGAAAAAGCCACAAGATAAGCCTGCTTACACTGTAAAGGTAAAAGGCGGACAATGGGACGCTTATGGCTTAATGTTGGATGCCACTTCTGCTATTACTGATAAGCTGGCTTATCGACTGGTCGCTAATCACGACAGCAGTGATGGTTATCGCGGGCTATCTGAGGAACGCTCAGAGCTTTATGGTTCATTAAGATATCGTTTCAACTCTGATAACAGCGTCCGTTTATCCACAGCCTGGATAGAAGACGAGCTACAGGTCGATTCAGTTGGCCACCCAGTCAGAATTATAAACTGGGACAGCACGCCGGGCACTCCGGGAAGTGTAACCGGTGAGGATTTAGCAAACGGTACAGACGCCGATAACGACGGCATTTACGGCTTACAACTGACTCAGGAGCAAAGACAGCAACTAGCTGAGTCATTATCCGATACCGATGGTCTTGAACCCCATGATTTAGGTGAACAAGGGCTGATTTCCCCCCTATCTGAGCCGAATGACGGGTCAGAAAAGCGTATTAAATTACGTCATGATCTACAGTTCGGCCAAACCGCCAGCTTAACTCAACAGTTACAGTACAGAAAATACGATTCAGACTATGTCCGTCAAACCGGAGCGTACAATTACGTTTATTGGAACCGACGCGGGGAAATCAATGCAAACCCTCGTGCCCCGCTTGTTGTTGATGGCGAACTGTACCCCTTTTCGGCCAGAAGGCAGGAGTATCGCCGTCAGGTCTCAGAAGAGTCCAGTTGGCAGTACTTTGCAGATTTACGTCACGACTGGCAGTTGTTCGGTTTGAATGGTGAGCAATTAATTAGTGCCAACTACGAAGATCGGGATATGTCCGTTAAAAGTTGGTCTGCTTATGATGCCGACGGCAGTGATTCAGCGAACGCGCTTCCTTATATTCTGGATATTCGTAACCCGAACTGGGGCAGCGGAAGTATTATGGATTACGATCCTATCTTACGTTCAAACTACGATAAGTCGGTAAGTGCCTGGGGTATTAGCTTACAAGAGGTCATTTACTTTACACCGAAACTGACAGGACGATTTGGCGGTGCACACTCGACAATCGAGCAGAGCTACCAGCACAAAGGAACCGATCGCGCTCCGGGCATCAGTGATGAAGCAGATACGGACGACTCGGGTTACACCTATAATGTGGGTTTAAACTATCGTTTTGTGGATAACATTGCCGGCTTTGTTAATTTATCCAAAGGCAGAACGGCATACAGTATTTTGGGTGGTATCAGCGGCGAAAACGACCGGCCGGATTCGGAATCGAAGTCGTTTGATGTGGGCGTTCGTTTCACCGCTTTTGATGATAATTTACTGGGCTCTTTAGTCTGGTTTGAAACACGTCGAACCAACTTACGTTATGCTAACCCGGACTTTAACGATAACCCGGAAGATCCAGAGTATAATATTGATGTGCCTCAGTATTTTTACGACGACGAAGACAATACCGAAGGGGTCGAGTTTGATTTAAATTTGTCGTTAAACGAGCGCTGGTCAATGAATGCAAACGCAACCTATCAGGACGCGATTAGTATTCGTGCCGACGAGCATTCAGCGCAGTCTAAAGGTGTACCGAAAAAGTTTGCAAGCTTGTGGACGAGTTATGACTACAGCTTTAGTGCTCTGCCAGAGCCACTTAAGTTAAGTCTTGGTGTGACTTACGAAGATGAGAAAAGCATTAATTCCACTGCTTTTGGCCTGCCTGATTCAACCGTAGATTCTTATGTCGTGTGGGACGCTGCAGCGGCTTACACCGCGGGTAACTGGAACTTCCAGTTGAACGTGCAAAACTTACTGAATGAAGCTTACTATACTAAAGCGCTGTTCTTAGGTGGTTTACCTGGGGAAAGCCGCAACGTAGAATTTAAGGCAGTGTATAACTTCTAAAATCGGCTGAGCAGGCGGATAATTCGAAGATAGCTGATTTTATCTGCCTGCGTCAGGCAACAGCGTGACCCAACTGGATCAAAGGAGCAACCATGACCCACATAAATTCCTATTTGTTACGCTGTGTTGAATTGGCCGAAGAGGCTTTAACGGCCGGAGATGCTCCTTTTGGTTCGGTTTTAGTCGATGAATATGGGCGTGTTTTAAAAGAAGACAGAAACCGTGTTAATTCAGTCGATAAAACCTATCATCCCGAAATTGAACTCGCCCGATGGGCTGCACAAAACCTGTCGTCAAAGCAACGACAGAATACAATAATGTACACTTCTGGGGAGCATTGCCCAATGTGCTCCGCAGCACACGGCTGGGCCGGTTTGGGTCGAGTGGTCTTCATTCATTCAACTCAGCATTTGGTTCGCTGGTATCAGGAGTTTGGACGTAACCACTCTCGTGTTAATCAGTTGCCCTTTAATTCAGTGGTTCCCGAAATACAAGTGGACGGGCCTGTAGAAGAGCTGTTGCCAAGAATGTATGAGCTGCATAAGCGCCACGTAGAAAGCGAATAGGGTTAAGCCGCTATCGCGTGCAAAGTTAGTCGTGATCCTCAAGGCCTGTTTGAGTTATAATTCGCACAAATTTCAGCCGCGAAGAGAGAATTATGGCTAGAAACAAGAAAGAATCCATTGTTTTGGAGACTCCGACGGGGTCTGATCACGTGCTGCTGCATTCTTGCTGCGCGCCATGTTCAGGTGAGGTTATGGAGCGCATGGCGGAAGCTGGCATTAAATTTACCATCTTCTTCTATAATCCGAATATTCACCCGGAAAAAGAGTATCTGCTGCGTAAAGAAGAGAACATCCGCTTTGCTGAAAAGCTGGGTGTGGACTTTATTGACTGCGATTACGACTCTAAAAACTGGTTCGAACGGGTTAAAGGCCTGGAGTGGGAACCGGAGCGCGGTGAGCGTTGCACCGAATGCTTCGATATGCGCTTTGAGCGTACAGCGTTGTATGCTCATGAAAACGGTTTTGACACCATTACCAGTTGTTTAGGTATTTCGCGCTGGAAAAACATGGACCAGATTAACGACTGCGGTAAGCGCGCGGTAGCGCCATACCCAGGTTTGCATTACTGGACCTTTAACTGGCGTAAACAAGGCGGCGCGGCGCGTATGGTGGAAATTGCCAAACGTGAACGTTTTTATCAGCAGGAATATTGTGGCTGTGTGTACTCATTACGAGACATGAACCGCTGGCGCCTGAAAAATGGCCGTGATCGCATAGAAATAGGCGTTCAATACTACACCAACGAATAAATCACACCTAGAAAAGAGCCCCGGACGCTGGGAAGAGAGACGCCCGGGGCTGCGCGTGAAAGCTATAAGTCTTATTAAAACTGGTAACTTAGTGACGCCGAGTAGTTTGCTGGCGCTCCGTAATAGCCTTGCGCCCAATATAAGCTATTGAGGTACTTTTCATCAGTTACGTTATAGCCGTTAACTCGCACCGATAAAGCATCGGTGACTTGCCAACTTGCCATTAGACCTAACCGGCCGTATGCGGGCTGGCGAGTTATGATCGTTTCTCCCGCATTGTTATAAATAGATCCGACAGTACCCTGTACTCGACTTGTTTCGTCCTGCCACTGATAAGTTGCGCCCAATTTTAACTGTGGTAGCTGTGGGAATTGATAAGTCAGTGACGTCCGGAATAGTTTTTCCGCTGTATAGTTCTCAACTAACTCATCGCCGTCGACATCAAATACAGTTGCGGACATTTGACCTTGTAAGCCTGGGACGATTTCTCCGGCCAGTTCCATCTCCAGCCCCTCGCTGCTGATACCGTCGGCAGCGCGATAAACTGGTTCGGGTACTCCTGTTTCTGGATTAATGGCATCCCCGTCACCGACTGCTAAGTTTTCTTGATTAATATGGAAGTAAGAAAGACTCAGTAATGCGCGTTGATTAAAGAGGTCTGCTTTCAATCCGATTTCAGAGTTCTTTCCGGTCAACGGTTCCAGGCGTTCAAAGTTTTGGTCACGCTCAGTTTGAGCAAGGAATGTCTCAGTGTAAGATGCGTAGGTCGTTAAGGCATCACTGATAGCATAGGTCACCCCAACATAAGGAATGAATTTTGCGTCATCGCGCGATTGATCGACACCATAACCTACGCCCTCGGTTGTGAAGTCGTTGTAGCGTCCTCCAAGTAGAACTTTTAAATTATCGCTAAGCGCTAACCGAGTTTGTGCGTAAACGGCCTTTTGTGTGTTATCCACAACACTTCCAGCCCGCGAATCGGTGAATTCAGGTAAAGGAGTATCTCCATCCCAGTCTTGAAGAGACGGCATAGCAGGGAAACCATTTCCGGTATGGTAGTCATAAAGTGAATAATCGACATAGTCGAGGCGTGAGTAGTTAGCCCCCACTACTACCTCGTGTAATTGACCCCAGGCTGCAAATGAACCGCTAGCGTATAGATCGAGAGTGTCTTGCTTATCATCCAGATCGTATTCGCTGCCATAACCAATAAGTCCTAGTCCGGTTTCAGGATCAAGACCGACTTCTGAGTCAGCTAGATAAGTGTAAAATAACAAGCTGTCCTCGTCAGTGCGCACTCGATTGTAGGCTGCGCGTAATGTCCAACTGTCGGATAGTGCAGTCTCAATATCGACAAAACTGCGGCTCTCGCTAACTTCCCACTCTGACCAATCCGCTGCGACATTGGTTGATTCGTCGAAGTTAGTTGGGGTGCCGTCGCCATAATAAAGAGTTAAAGCGCCCCACATATTGCCATCGGTGTGACTTTTATGTTCGCTGTGCCCTACCGTTAGAAGTGTATTGTCAGACAATGCGAAGTCGGCAACGCCATAGAACAATTTAGTATCGTTTTCATAACGGTCTAAGTAGGATTCACCGCTATCAGTTGCACCGACAAAACGAGCCCTGATTCGATCATTGATTTTGCCTGATGCGTCTACTTCCAACCGCTTGTTATCCCAAGAGCCAAGACTACCTTCAAGACGAACCTGAGTGTCTGATGTTGGGCGTTTGCGAACCATATTGACTGTGGCGGCGGGGCTACCGACACCAGTCATAATACCGTTGGCACCGTGAATCACCTCTACACGCTCATACAATGCTGTATCAACTCGTCCATGCGTATTGCTATTGATCAGCGGAAGACCAAGCCCGTCAATTTGAAAGTTGTTGAGTTCAAACCCTCTTGAGGTGTAATAAACACGGTCAGTTTCCACGTTTTCCACATTGACTGCCGCTGCGCTTTCCAGCACAGAGTTAATGTCATTGAGACCAAAGTCTTCAATTTGTTGACGTGTTATGACGGTAATCGCTTGTGGAGTTTCTTTAATGGTTAGGCCTAGCTTTGTTGCACCATCTGCATCAGAGCTTCGGTATCCATCTTGTTCCTGTCCGATGACTTTTAAACGTTCTATGACTTTATCTGTTTGTTGCGGTTCTTCGGCTGTAGCCTTTACGGGTAAGCCGATAGCGGCCAGAATACTAGCCGCCAGTATAGTTTTTTGAATCTTCATTATTCCCCTCAAATATTAGATGTGATCTAAATTGAAAAGAATTGTAAATGAAAACAATTCGCGTTTAAAGTTTTATTTAACCCAAGTTTCAGGAAGCTGCCAACTTGCCTTGTGAACCTCACCATTCCAGGTTTGCAGAGTGACCCAAACGCGTTGCTGAGGCTCAAACTTTTGTGGCGCGATGGCATGAACGTGCTGCAATAATTCACTACCGTGCAAAATGCCGACATCATCTTGTTGCAATTCCTCAATAGCAATTGGCTTTTCGCCAATGTTCACGTAACCCTGCCGAATATCACTGACTTTCCCTTCGTTAACGTACGCTGAAAAGTCTTTCACCCAGTCTTCGTGATGCGCGTAAGGCGCGTCATTATTTGCTGGTTGTAAGGCTACTTTAAACGGGCCTGCTTGCTTTTCATCCCAGACGGGAGGCAGCTCTGGTAGCTGCAGTTGCTGGTACAGAAAGTAAAAGGGCAGAATAAGAATTAAGCCACTAAGTTTAAATTTATTCCGGTTCCAGAAGGTATTTTTACGGCGCGCCATTAATTAGCTCCTTCATTCTGTAACGACTCTTGCAATGGTGTGCGTTTGGCTTTTGCCGCTTTCATCGTGCGAGAACCCCAAATCATAAATCCGGTAATGGACATGGCGGACAAGATCAGTCCGAAAATAAACCAAATGATTTTGGTCCAAATACCGCCAATGGTGCCGTAGTGCAACGGATTAACAATATGCTGAATGGTTTGCAGCGTATTCATGTTGTCGGGTGAAACCGCACGGGCTACCTCGCCGTTCCATGGATTAATATCCAAGCGATAGGAATACTGATCGTAAAATATAAAGTCGCCGCCGCCCACAATTTTAAACATGTCGCGGTTATGTTCCGGCATCATAATGAAGCTGGGGCGGATATCGGGAAAACGCCGTTCTGCTATGAGTAAAGCATCTTCAAAAGACACCGGTGGCTGTGCTTTTTCACCCAGGGGAATGTCAGATACTTCAACCAGAGGAGCGTGTTCTTCAATATCAATGTCTGCGTGCCAGAGCACTTGCTGTGTAAAGTACCAGAGGCCAGTTAAACTCATAACAATTAGGAACCAAATGGACCAGGCGCCGCCGTGCTTGTGTAAGTCGGTTAAAAAAGTTTTTTTGCCTTGCTCGGTACGAATTTTAGGTTGCGAGTAGGCGCGCCAGAACCTCTTATAGATAACCAGGCCGGTAACCAGAGCGCCAATCATGACAAAGGACATGGCGGACACTAAATAGTAACCAACGCTGTAGCCGTCTTGCCAGGGGAATAGTAACCAGCTGTGCAGTGAGCGCATAAAGTTAATAAAAGTGATGCCCTGATTAACTTCCTGAATTTCGCCGGTGTACTGGTTTACATAGGCAATACCGGTAGGAATGTTTTCGGTTGAAAAAATGACAGCATTAATAATGTAGGGTTCGAAAGCCATTACCGTCGTAACGTTGGCCGTTGGAAACTGGTCTTTGACGGTAGCAACCAGCTCTGATACCGGCTGAGCTGGCAAACCTTCAGGATTGACCGCACGCGCATTTTCGTTAAACAGCCAGGTTAGCTCATGACTGAATACAGCGATGGTGCCGGTAATGCAGATAAAGCAAAACAGGATCCATATTGGTAGCGAGCACCACCCATGTAATTTAAACCATTGCCTTTGTGTCATATTTCTTACTCAGTTAATATTTTTTGTAAATGATATTGCTAATAGTAATGATTATCAAATGCATTTCTATTTGGGTTTGGGGTGTTTGCTATGACATCGCCAAGTTGCTATAACTGCGCGCAAATTTTGTAACGTGTTTTAATCTCATGAGTCAGTCGTCTGATACCGTCGTTATGGTGCGTCCGCATCACTTTTTCTCTAACCCTGAAACGATGGATGATAATGCTTTCCAATCGATAGCAGAGCAAGGCGTAAACGTTGCTCAGGCGGCTTACGATGAAGTCACAAAGGCTGCAGAGCAGTTGCAGAGTAAAGGCGTTAAAGTTCACTTGTTTGAAGATACCGGCACAGAAACACCCGACTCAGTTTTCCCAAATAACTGGTTTAGTACTCACAGTACCGGAGAGTTCGTGCTGTACCCTATGTATTGCAATAATCGCCGTAAGGAACGCCGAGCAGACATTATCAACTTTTTGCTAGAAACTTATGGGTATGACCCAATACTCGACATTAGTGCATTAGAGCAAGAAGAAGTTTTCCTGGAAGGCACTGGTTCGGTGGTTTTTGATTACGATAAGAAATTGGCCTACGCAGCTCGCTCAAAAAGAATGGATGAGAACGCGCTGAAGCAATTGAGTGGGCAGTTGGGTTACCAGCCAATTGCTTTTGATGCCATTAGCAGTGACGGTAAGCCGGTGTATCACACTAATGTGCTTATGGCGGTTGGGAGTCACTTTGTTATGGCTTGCGTGGATATGATACGTGATGCTCAGCAACAACAGCAGTTTGTCCGATCAGTTAAAAGCTCGGGCAAAGCCTTAGTGCTATTAACCGAACAACAGATAAGAAACTTTGCAGGCAATACACTAGAAATAGGGGGTAACGGTCGCAAAATTCTCGCTATTTCGGAAACGGCTTTCCGTTCATTAAAAGCAGAACAAATCCAGCAACTGGAACAATGGGTTGAGCTATTGCCAATAGCGGTTCCCACCATAGAACTTGGCGGTGGCTCTATTCGTTGTATGTTGGCACAGGTGTTTCCAAAGACCTAAAAAACTATAAAGATCATTTATAAAATAAATTAAAACTATTATTTGACATTATATAGAATGTGCGTAGAGTAGTCGGCGTTGGATAAGAAACAGTTAGTTAAACACTCCTCTACGTCGCTTTACTCTTAGTAATATCTTCGTCCTGCAGTTTTAAGTTTCATTTTTTACCCCGCATGATCATCGCAACTGGGAACGCCCGGAGCGATTACTTATTTTATAAAATTTCAGGATATTTATTATGTCTAATACAGTAAACGGTGTTGTTAAGTGGTTTAACGAAGCAAAAGGTTTTGGTTTTATCGAGCAGAAAGGCGGCGCAGACGTATTCGCTCATTTCAGCGCGATTGTTAGCGACGGTTTCAAAACGCTAGCCGAAGGCCAAAACGTTTCTTTCTCAGTAACTCAGGGTCCTAAAGGTCCTCAGGCTGAGAACATCCAAGCAATTTAATTTGTATGGATTAAGCTTCTAAGCAAGCTAAAAATTATGAAGAGCAGCCCACGGGCTGCTTTTTTTGTGCCTGAATTTTGACACTGTTATTTTGTAACATTACTTGTCTGATTATTGACAAGTTTCGGCAAGACTATGACTATAGCTTTTATCAGAGGTTATTTTTCCCTCCCTAACAATTAACAGAAGAGACACTATGAAAAAGTTATTGATTGCTTTGTCTGTAGTCAGCTGTTTTGCGGCAGCTGATGAAGGTATGTGGATGCCCAAACAGTTACCGGAAATTGCCGATAAGCTAAAGGCGGCAGGTCTGACTATTGACCCTAATGATATTTCTAAATTAACCGAGTTCCCCGCTGCTGCCATTGTTAGCCTGGGCGGATGTTCGGCCTCTTTTGTGTCACCAGAAGGCTTAGTGGCAACGAACCATCATTGCGCTTACAACAGCATTGCTCATAACTCGACACCAGAGAACGATTTGCTTGCTAATGGCTTTTTAGCCAAAAATTTAAGTGCAGAAGTACCGGCGGCGCCGGGCAGTCGTATTTTTGTGACTAAAGCCGTTGATGAAGTGACTGACAAAGTTATTGATGCCAGTACAGCCGAGCTAAACGGTAAAGCACGTCTGGATGCCATAGAAGACAATAAAAAAGCTTTGGTGGCAGAGTGTGAAGAGGACGAAGGCCATCGGTGTCAGGTTGCAGCTTACTACGGTAGCCTGGAGTACTACCTTATTAAGCAACTGGAAATAAAAGACGTCCGTTTAGTCCATGCACCGGCAAGTGGTGTGGGCAAATTTGGTGGCGATACTGATAACTGGATGTGGCCACGTCATACTGGCGATTACAGCTTTTTACGCGCTTATGTCAGCCCGGAAGGTGAGTCAGCGGATTACAGTGAAGACAACGTACCTTATAAGCCGGATTACCACTTAACGATAGCCAGTGAAGGCCTGGAAGAGGGTGACTTTGTTATGGCGCTGGGTTATCCCGGCCGTACCAACCGTCACCGCCTGCCGTCTGAAGTAAAAGAAACCTTCGAGTGGAGCTACCCTAAAACGGTAGAGCAATTCCAGGACTCGTTGGAAATTATTGCGCGGGAAACCAAAGACAATAAAGACGCAGAGCTTAAATACGCCAGTCGCGTAGCGGGCCTGAACAACTACCTGAAAAACCGTCAGGGCATGCTGGACAGTTTTGCGAACAGCGACTTGTTAGAGCGCAAGCAGCAGGAACATAAAGAGCTGAGCGCCTGGGTTAACAGCAGCCGCGAGAATAAAAAGGCTTATGCTGACGACCTTAAAACCATTGAAACCTTATTACAGGAACGTCACGCTCAAAGTCGTGCCGATTATTTGCTGAATAACGCCACTCCGCGCCTGCTTATGGTTGCACGTGCTGTTTACCGCCTGGCTCAGGAAGGCACTAAGCCGGATGCTGAGCGTAAAGCGGGTTACCAGGAACGTGATGTACCGCGCTTTGAATCATACCTTGCCGGTATGGAGCGTAACTTTGACCCTAGCGTTGAAAAGGCGCTGGACTTGCACAACCTAAGCAATTATATGGCGCAGCCTAAGTCAGATCGTGACGCCGATTTTGATAAAGCTCTAGGCTTACGCGACGGCATGAGCGAAGAAGAGCTGAGCAACTTAATTGACAGCTGGTATGAAGCAACCGGTTTAACCGATTTGGATAGCCGCATGGCTTTGCTGGAATACAACCCAGAGCAGTTTGAGCAAAGCGATGATTCCTTCGTGAAAGCCGCTGTCGCCTTATACCCTTCTGACTTAGAAGAAGAGAAAGAAAGTGAAGAACTAGCCGGCGAAATTCAGGAAGCTTACGCCAGTTATATGCGGGCAAAAATTGCCTTTATGCAGAGCAAAGGTCAGGCCGTTTACCCTGACGCTAACAGCACCTTGAGAATTACCTACGGTAACGTTGCTGGCCGTGCGCATGGTACTGAAGATGGTAATGCCTGGGCTCCTTTCACTACCCTGCGGGGCGTGACAGAAAAAGCCACGGGTGAAGGCGAGTTTAATGCGCCGCAAGAACAACTGAAGGCGATTGAAGCAGATGACTTCGGTCCTTATGAAAAAGCGGATTTAAATTCTGTACCTGTGAACTACCTTGCCACTTTGGATATTACCGGCGGCAACTCGGGGTCTGCGGTTCTGAACCATAAAGGCGAATTTGTCGGGCTGGCTTTTGACGGCACACTAGATTCAATTATTTCCGACTGGGACTTCAACCTGGAGAACACCCGTTCTATTCAGGTAGATGTCAGATACATGCTGTGGCAAATGCAGTATGTTGATCACGCAGATAACGTATTGCGTGAGTTAGGCGTCAGTACAAGCCAGTAGTTATTATTTAACGTAGTAGCTATAGCAAAACCACCATCGTTAATTTTTAGCGGTGGTGGTTTTTTTGTTGTGCTGGCAGAAGGCGAGCAGGAAGAATAAGATGGTCGGAAAATAGCGCTGTAAAAGTAGATGGTATGCCAATAACAAAAATATTCGCCTTACGTTGCCCAATAGAGCACTCACCTTTGCAGGCGGTGGGTGGCAGCTGGCGCTGTGATAATGGTCACAGCTATGATGTGGCAAAACAGGGATACGTGAATTTGTTGCCGGTGCAGAATAAGCGCTCGAAAGATCCCGGCGACAGCAAAGCCATGGTGCAGGCACGGCGGGAGTTTCTGGAGCAGGGTTATTATGAACCGCTGGCGCAGGTTCTGGCAGATACTGTGTTAGCACAGGGCGAGCAGGCGGTGCTCGATGCCGGTTGCGGCGAAGGCTACTACCTGCGCTACTTGGTTGAACAGGCGGAACAAAAAGGTACGGATTTAAGTGTGGCTGCCCTGGATATTTCAAAATGGGCAGTGCAGGCTGCGGCAAAACGCGATAAACGCCTAAGCTGGATGGTTGCTTCCAATAACTCTATTCCACTGGACGATAACAGTGTCGATACCCTTTTATGCGTGTTTGGCTTCCCTGTTGAAGCTGAATTTAAGCGGGTTCTAAAGCCCGGCGGGCGGCTGATTATGGTAGACCCTGCAGGTGATCACCTAAAAGAGCTAAAAGCCATTATTTATTCTGAGATAAAAACAAAGTCAGATAACCTGCCTGTAAACTCAGAATACTGGTCTTTAGCATCAGAGCAGCGAGTGACCTTCCAATTTGAACTGAATAATAATGATACTATTAAAAACTTACTCACTATGACACCACACCTCTACCGTAGCAGCGCCGATGGACGCGAACGCGCCGGGGCTATCAGCTCTTTACAGCTGACCGCTGATGTCTGGGTGCGGGTTTTTACTTTGAGCGCCTAACGCATGCGAGCAGTTATTCATTCAACAATCACCACTGTGGCCAAAAACGACTGGGATCGCCTGTTTGGGAGCCATTATCCCTTTACGCGCTATGATTTTCTGCTGGCGCTTGAGCAGGGTGGCAGTCTTGGGCTGCGGCGCGGCTGGTTGCCGCAATATGCTGTTGTTTATGATGACAATGAAACCATGGTTGCGGCTATGCCGTGGTTTAAGAAAACGCATTCCTATGGTGAGTATCTGTTCGACTGGGCATTCGCCGAAGCTTTTGAACGCTATGGTTTTCAATATTACCCTAAGCTGATTAACGCAATACCTTTTACCCCATGTCAGGGACCGCGTTTGGCTATTAGCGAGGGCGTTAACCGCGGAGAGATGCTGTCTATTATTGAGTCGGAGTTGTTAAAGCAACATGACGTCAGTAACTTGCAGAGTTTGTATGTTGAACCTGACTTAAGCCGTGCTTTAACCGAAGAAGGCTGGTGGCAGCGCTTCGATATTCAGTTTCTCTGGCAAAACCGGGACTACAGAAGTTTTGATGATTTTTTAGCGGCTCTGGTGTCGCGTAAGCGTAAGTCGATTCGTAAAGAGCGGCAAAAGGTTTCTGAACAAAATATGCAAATGCGAACTCTGCAGGGTAATGAGTTAACTGCGGAGTTTTGGCAGCAATTTACTCTGTTCTACCAGCGTACTTATTTAAAACGTTCGGGGCATGGCGGCTATTTAACCCCTGCTACCTTTAAACTATGGGCTGAACATTTAGCCGATTATATTATAGTTTTCGCTGCCTACAGAGACGGCAACATGCTGGCTGCTTCTTTGTGCTTTAAAGGCGAAGATACACTTTACGGACGCTACTGGGGTTGTCGGGAAGAGCTTGAATTCCTGCACTTTGAGGCCTGTTATTACCAGGGAATTGAGTTTTGTATAAATCACGGGCTACAGTATTTTGACGCGGGTGCTCAGGGTGAGCATAAATTGCATCGCGGTTTTGAACCGGTATTGCGCGAAGGCTTTTACCGTTTTATGGAGGCGCCTCTTAGCGACGCCATTGAGCAGTATTGTCAGGATGAAAGCCGTGCGTTACGCGAACACCTGAAAACACTGCAAACCTATCTGCCTTATAAAACCAGCGATTAATACAACGGCCATACCAGCAGTATCATCACCAGCGCCACCGCTGAAACCAGTAGGGACAACGGCAGGCCAAGCCGCCAGTAGTCGCTAAAGTTGTAACCACCCGGACCCATAACCAATATATTCGACTGGTGGCCTATAGGGGTTAAGAAAGGTACTGCGGCACCAATAGCAACCGCCATTAAAAACGGGTCCATACTGGCACCAAAGCTGTTCGCCATACTAATGCCAATGGGGGCCATAAGTACTGCTGCCGCGGCATTGTTAACAATATTGGATAGCAACATGGTCACTATTAGCAGTAAACCCACCGCAACAAATTCTGGCGAGCCCTCGCTGACATAAAGCACTGCATTGGCAATAGTGTCGGCAGCACCGCTACGCTCCAGTGCAGACCCCAGTGGAATGGTTGCGCCCAGCAGAACAATAATAGGCCAGTCTATGGCGTCGTAAAGCTCTCGCAGAGGCAAAATATTGGTGATAACCATAAGGCCTGCTGCCAGTGAGAAAGCGACAGGAACCGAGATTAAGCCAAACGCAGCCGATAAAATGGTTGCAGCAAAAATACCTAGCGGCAACATTAACCGCTTTGAGGAACCTATGCGCAAGCTGCGCTGTGCTAACGGGAAGCAGCCAAAGCGCTGAAATACATCATCGAGGATTTCAGCGTCGCCCTGCAGTAATAAAACGTCGCCCGGTTTAAAGCGAATATTTGCCAGTGCGGTTCCCAATTTCTGACCCTCGCGGGCAACACCCAATACATTAATACCGTAGCGGCTGCGCAGTTTAATGTCGGCAGCCGAGCGGCCGATAAGCCGGGAGTCATGTCCGACAATACCTTCTATTACAGTAATGTCGTCGGATTTTAAAAAGCGGTCATCAATTTCTTCTTCGGCATTGAGCTCCAGTCCGGTTCCGTCAATGACTTGCTGGATGGTTTCCGCATTGGCTTCAACTATCAGCACGTCCTCGGCTTTTAGTCGTAAATAACGAGCCGGAGCGGACCAACGCTTTTCGCCACGTTGTAGTGCAACAATCACAAAGTCTTCTTCGCTTCGGTTTTCCAGCTCATACAGAGTTTCACCAACGAAATTGGAGCCTTCAGGTACATAGAGTTCGGTCAGGTAGCTGCTGACATCATACAGCGACTGCGATTTCGACTTTCCGGCTTTTTCTGGAACCAGCCAATGGCTTAACAGCCACATAAAAAGCAAACCGGCTATGGCAATACTGAGGCCAACCGGAGTAAATTCAAAAATACCAAAGGACTCGCCCATAGCCTCGCGACGAATGTCAGCAATAATAATGTTTGGTGGCGTACCCACCATAGTAATGGCGCCGCCCAGTAATGAACCAAAAGCCATAGGCATAAGCAATTTGGATGGGTTGTTGCCACTGCTGCGGGCAAGTTGAAGGGCGACCGGGATCATTATCGCCATGGTGCCGGTATTGCTGATAAAAGCCGAGCAGACCGTAGTGACAGAGGTCAGGGCTATCATCTGTACCCAGCGTTTATCGCCAATGTTTTTCATGGCTGAGGCAAGGGCGTCGACGACACCAGAGCGCCACAGCGCCTGGCTGATTATTAGTACAGCAGCCACGGTAATGACAGCGGCGTTACCAAAACCACTGAATACTTCTGCGGTTGGCACCAGACCAAGAATAGCTGCGGATAATAGCGCCATCATAGCAACCAGGTCGTAACGCCACTTATCTATGACGAAAAGCACCAACATGGCGACTAAGATTATTCCAATGAGCCATTGATCCAGCATTCGGTGTGCACCTTTTAATTTTTAAAGGTTGAAGATTGCACAGTGTTGGGTTTGAAGCAATAGCGTCTAAATTGATAAATCGGCTAAAAGCCTGACGTTTTTGTGCCAGGCTTTTAGCTGTCTGGTGGAACTAGCCGGCCTACATGGGCAGCACTTCTAATACAGCAACGTAAGAACCCTGGCGTTTGGTAGCCGGGGCTTCGCCGTTGTCGTCGGCGTATTCTGCTTCTAACCAGTACATGCCAGGTTCATCCAGAGTGAAAGTGACTTCGCCTTTCTCGTCGGTCGTTAACTTGGTTGGTTGTGCCTGGTCACGATAACGCTCACCACCTTTTATTAAGACAATTTCAGTTCCGGTAGCTGCGGTACCATTAATATTAAATTTAAAGGTAATGTTTTCACCGGTGTACAAATCGTTCGGGTGGGTCACTGGTTCAAGTTCCAGACCGCTGCCGGTTGGACCCAGGGTGTCATAAGTTGGCGCACCAGAGGTAACAAAGGTTTCAACACGACGTGAGCGTTCACTAACCTCTAACTCTTTAGCGTCCTGAGGAACTTCTTTGTAGAAGTCTTCATTGGTTTTTTGCGCACCACGTGGCGGCCAGTACTGACGTTCACCTTCGTCATCTACCCAGCGTGCAGATAAACCTGAGCTGGCTGAATAAATGGTGTAAGTACCTTCTTTTTCCAGTTCAATATCAAACACCGAGCGATACTTGCCTTTATGGCCATTCTCCAGAGTCACATCGGAGCCATCTGGTGCCATAGCTTTCACGTAATCTAAGCTAAGCGGATAATGATCTGGGTAAAAAATGCCATTGGCGATAGCAGCATCAAAAGTCACCCATTCGGAGTCGCCGGAGACGACGGTGGCGCTTGGTTTAATCCAGACCCGGTGAGCTTCACTGCTGGTGCTCGCAAATAAGGTCAGCACAGCCAGGCTGGTCGTAAGTACAGAAGATAGTTTCATGATTAAGGCTCCAGTTTTAATGACACTCGGCCAAGCTCGTGCTCGCCGGTTTCTGAGATGGATATTGAGCTATCAATAGGTAAAGACAATGGCAGGCGCAGCATTTCGCGACCGCCGACTTCGCGCGCGGCTTCTACATACAAGTAGTACTGGCCGGGCTCTAGTTCCGGTAATTTGGTTAATAACGGTGTTAAGTCCACCTTGTGAGTGCCGGGCCGGCGAGTTGCGCCCGATACACCGTCTATTGGCATCTCGGCCATACGACCGCTACGACGCCACCACTGGCGCATGTCTTTAAGCCATTTTTCGCCTTCGTTATCTTTTAGGTTAACGTCGTACCAGACCGCAATATCAGCTACCCGTTGGTTGCGTTCATTGGCCAGCCATACCGCTAGGTAAGGTGCGTGATATTCGGCGACTGAAAGGCGGGGAATTTCGACATTGAGTTCGTTTTCAGCAGCGTGTGCTGATCCCATAACGGCGAACAAAGGAATGATGAAGCCAGCCAGAACCAGTGGCCAGGTGGATTTGCGCCCTTTACTGTATTTTTTCAAAAGTAATAACCCCGTAATTGTGAATAAAATGCTGGCAATGGCAAATACGTCAATGAACAGGCTCCAGAGAAAACCGGTGTTGCGGGCTTTATGGAGATCATTGAAGTAGGCTATCCAGCCGCGATCGGTGGTTTCAGAATAAAAAGCACCACTGGTTAAATCGACGCTGAACCAGCTGTCCCCGCCGGGACGGGGCATGGCGACGTACAACTCGTAGTCACTCCATTCGATTTCGGCATTTGAACTGATGCTGTTTTGCGTCGTATCTTCGTACCAGCGGTGGAAAAAAGTTGGTAGAGCGTCATTCCCTGAAGCATTCGCCAACCGGTCCAATTCCGTTTGTGGGAGAGAGCTTTCATGGCTTTCGACGCTGGGTGCGGATTCTATCCAGCCAGCATGGTTCAGCGTTATACCGGTGACGGAAAACAACAACATGCCAATGAGGCAAACGGCAGAGCTTATCCAATGCCAGTCTTTTAAAGACCACCCTCTGCGGCCACCCGAGCGTCGAGCCATTAACTTTTCTTCCTTTACAAACAAGAGTGAATGTATCTTATATAAAAACCGTTCTCATTTGCAATACTTAATGATAAAAATTCTCATTTAGATTTAATGCGGTTATGTTATGATGTGCACAAAATCGCCAATGAGGAACAGTTATGAGAAGTATCATTGCGGAAAAAGTGACTCAGGTACGTCACTGGAACGATACCCTGTTTAGCTTCAGAACCACGCGTCAGCCAAGCTTTACCTTCGAAAATGGCCAGTTTATAATGATGGGACTGCAACTGGAAGATAAGCCTTTGCTCAGGGCTTACAGCATTGCCAGTGCAAACCACGAAGAAGAGCTTGAGTTCTTCAGTATTAAAGTGCCGGACGGTGCTTTAACGTCACGCTTGCAACATATTAAGGTGGGTGACGAAGTGGTGTTGTCGACACGCCCTACAGGGACGTTAGTACCCGGGCACTTACTACCAGGCAAAAACTTGTACCTGCTCAGCACCGGCACCGGGTTAGCGCCTTTTATGAGCGTTATTAAAGACCCCGACATTTACGAACAGTACGATAAAGTCATTTTGGTTCACGGTGTGCGCTGGGTTTCTGAGTTGGCGTATCAAAAAGAAATCTGTGAAATTTTGCCAAACAACGAATACTTTGGTGACTGGGTGCGGGAAAAACTCATTTATTACCCGACTGTTACCCGTGAGCCCTTTCGTGACGGAGCGCATCAGCAACGTATTACCGATTTGCTCGAGTCAGGAACTTTAACCAAAACCATTGGGCTACCGGATATTAATCCGGAGCACGATCGCTTTATGTTGTGCGGTAATGACGCTATGCTTCAAGATCTGATGGTTATTCTCAATGAACGAGGTTTTAGTAAAGCAACGTCACGTAAGCAAGGCAGCTACGTGATTGAGCAGGCCTTTATTGAAAAATAAAGAGCATTGAGAAGTAGAGAGTATTGAAAAATAAGCAGGTGTATGACCCAGAAACAAAGTAAAAAAGCATTAGTGGCAGAAGGTGGTGCCATGCGCGGTATCTTCGCCGCTGGTGTGCTGGACGGTTTTCTTGAAACCGGACAAACCGACTTTGATTTCGCAATTGGGGTGTCGGCAGGTTCAACCAACCTGATTGGTTTTCTTGCCGGCGACCACGGACGTAACCGTAAAATTCTCTTGCAGCACGCGCTACAACCAGAGTTTTTGAACTGGCGGCGCTTTTTAAAAGGTGGGCACTTTTGCGATGTAAGCTGGCTTTGGCACGCTTCATTTGAACAAGTGCCGCTGAACACCCGTCATTACCTGGAGCAGAACCGGCCTTTATACGTTGTAACGACCAATGTTGATACGGGGCTTCCGGTGTATACCAGGGTCACAGCTGACAACTTACATGAACTGTTTCCTGCTTCCTGTGCTATTCCACTGGCCTACCGCGAGTTTCCATCCGTTGGTGGAGCGCCAATGACTGATGGCGGACTGGGGGACTCCATACCGGTGATTAAAGCCTATGAAATGGGTGCACGGGATATAACGGTTATTTTGTCCCGGCCGCGAGGTTTCCGAAAGAAGGTAAGACCCTTACCTAAGTTTACTAAACGGTTTTTTAAACACCATCCTGCTTTATTTGATGCCGTCGCCAGGCGCTCGGAGGTTTATAATGACGCTATTAACTTTATTGATAACCCTCCTGCGGACTGTGAAGTGACCGTTCTGGCTCCGCCGGAGGGGTTTCCGGTCGGGCGTTTCACTCAAGATAAAAAGCTGCTGGAGCAAGGTTATGAAATGGGAAGAGCCGCCGCATTGGCAACAACTGCTGCGTGATGTCCGCGCGTGTACCTTGTGTGAGCCAGAGCTGCTGCTTGGTGCTCGTCCTGTTGTTCAGTTGCACCCTAAAGCCAGAATTCTAGTTGCCGGACAAGCCCCCGGAAAGCGCGTTCATGCCTCAGGTAAGCCTTTCGATGACCCTAGCGGCGACAGGCTTCGTCAGTGGATGGGCATTGATAAAGACACTTTTTACAATGCCGAAGAGCTGGCGATTATTCCTATGGGTTTTTGCTATCCGGGCACCGGTAAGTCTGGTGATCTTCCGCCACGGCCAGAGTGTGCGCCTACCTGGCGAAATAAAGTACTGGAGCAGTTGCCTAATCTGGAGCTTACATTAGCCATAGGTCAGTATGCTCAGCAGTGGCATTTACAGGAGCCCAAAAGAAGCCTGACCGAGCGCGTAAAAGATTGGCGTAATTATTGGCCGAGCCTGTTACCTATGCCGCATCCAAGCCCTAGAAACAATTTATGGTTACGCCGGAACCCTTGGTTTGAAGCCGAAGTCATTCCGGAGTTAAAACAACGGGTGAGAGAACTGCTTTGACTTTTGTAGGGGTTCTGTATAGTTTTGTGAAGCACTTCATAACAATAACTTATAACAATTGAGGCGTATTATGGAAAATCAAAATACTAATATGGAAAACCAAAGCAATAATAATGACGTTATCTCTACCGGCAACTGGTTCGTTACCCTTCTAATTACGGCTATTCCGCTTATTGGTATTATAATGTTGTTTGTCTGGGGCTTTTCAGATGGCACCAATTTAAACAAGAGAAACTGGGCCAGAGCTGCACTTATCTGGGTCGCTATCGTTATTGTGATTAATATCTTTATGTTTTTCGGCATGCTTGGCATGGCTGGATCAATGAACGGCGGTTATTAACTGTCGCATTTATGAACCCCAGAAAATGGCGAATCTGGCACCGCTGGTTATCTCTTCTTTTTGGCCTGCAGCTAGTGGTATGGAGCATCAGTGGCGCCTATATGGTGTTCTTTGATTTAAGCTTCATTCATGGCGACCATCTAGTGAAAAAGCTTGAACAGCCTATAGCGAAGAATACGTTAATTTCTCCGGTAAGCTGGGTATTAGAACAACATCCACAAGCCACGTCGGTGCGCCTTATGCACCAGTGGATAGACGGCTCGCTGCGGACGGTTTATCGTGTTGAAAGCCAAACCAGTACGCAATTGCTGAGCGCCGAATCTTTGGAGCCGGTGAAGCTTGACCGCATGGATATTGGCTATATTGCGCGTCAACACTCCACCGGTAACGAAAAGACAAAAGCTCAGGTTAGCTATATTGAAGACCGGGCACCTGGTGAACTTAACCCTGCTTTGTTACCCGTATGGCGAGTAGATTTTAATGATTTGGCCGGTGCTACCTTATATTTCTCGGCGACAACCGGGGAGCTCGTAACCAAACGACATAACTTCTGGCGACTGTTCGACTTTTTCTGGATGCTCCACATAATGGATTACCAAGACCGGTCGGATATCGAAACCTGGTGGTTAAAGGCATTTAGCATCGCGAATATACTTTTTGTAATGACCGGTACGGCTCTGCTTTACTTCCATTTGCGGCCGCGTAGAAAAAGCAGGCGAGCGGCATGAGGTTTGTGCGTAAGCTGCATCGCTGGCTGAGTCTGGTCATTCTTATACAAGTGCTTATCTGGCTGGTTAGTGGCCTGTACTTCGGCTGGGTGGGTCACCAGAGTCTGGCTGCCCATGACTACTTTCAAAGCGCTGCGAAAGCGCCGGTAGGGTCTGTTTTTTACCCTGAAAATGCCTTAATTGAGCGTTTTGATAACGTTAAAAGTGTGGAAATACGCTCAATTTCGCAGATGGCTCAGTACGTCGTTTTGACAATTGATGGCTCCAGACATTATGTGAATGCCCAGACTGGCGAGCGCTGGCAAACCTCCGCACCGCTGGCGGCAAAACTGGCACGACAAAGCTATAACGGGCCGGGCTCGGTTAAAGAAGTACAGGCCGTAACGGGCAGTGAGGAAATTATTGACTGGAACAAACCCGGTTACAGAGTCACTTTTACCGACGAGACTCGTACGCGAGTGTATGTTGACGCTGGTTCCGGTGAAGTGGTTGATCACCGCAATAATAGTTGGTGGCTAAGTGACTGGATGTTTCGTTTACACTTTATGGATTACAGTGGCGAGCGCGACTTTAACAGCTTACTGAACATTATTGCCGCTACCATCGCGCTATGGTTTAGTTTGTCAGGCTTAATTTTACTTGGTCGCAGTTTAAAACACCGGCAGTTACTCTAGAGCTGGTGGCTACCACCAGCGTCCTATTTTACGACAATAGCTTTTGTAAGCTTCACCAAAAGTTTCGGTTAAAATACGTTCTTCCGGCAGAATTTGAAAGCGCTGCATATAGGCCACATATAACGCCAGCCCCCACAAAGAAAAGACACTTCCCAGAAAAACACCCCAGGCCATAAGCAAAAAGAAGAAGCCTAAATACATGGGGTTACGTGTTCTTTGGTATATTCCGGTAGTAACAAGTTCGGTGCTTTTGTTCGGAGCGCGTGGGTCTACTGTGGTTTGTGCTCTGCGAAAACCAATAACGCCAAGCAAAGGCAGCAAGACTCCTAATACCAAGAGAAAAATAGCAGCGGCGCGCTGACCGACATAAAATTGGTTAAAGGCCTGCGTATAGTGAGCCGTTAACCACATTAAACCGGCGACTATGGCAACAACCAGCAACGGTGGTATTTTGAGTTCAAGTGATTTCATGGCAAAGTGGCGCCCCTTTTAGCGAAGACAAGAAATATGACGACCGATACCCATCAAATTATTGAGCAAACTCGGCACTGGGTGCAACAGCTGATTGTAAAGTATAACATCTGTCCGTTTGCACGCCGCGAAGTTGAGCGCAAGAGTATTCGCTATAGTGTAGCCGAAAATCGCAAGCCACAAGCTGTTTTACAGCAGTTGCTGGATGAAGCTAAACACCTGGATACCGCAGCTGAAACCGAGACCACACTGCTAATTCTTCCGTCGGGGTTTGAAGGCTTTTACGAATTTTTGAACCTGGTTGATATTGCCGATGCTTTGCTTATTGAGGAAGGTTACGAAGGGGTGTACCAGCTGGCGCATTTTCACCCCGATTACTGTTTTGAGGGAGAGGCCCAGGATGATCCGGCAAATTATACCAACCGTGCTCCGTATCCAACGCTACATTTACTGCGCGAGGCCAGCATTGAAGAGGCGCTGGAAAATTATGACGACCCTGAATCGATTCCTGAGCGCAATATTGAATTTGCCCGACGTAAAGGTGCTGAATTTTTTAAAGGAATCTTGACAACTTAAAGTCTAAGTTGTTGCTAAACTATTACTGATAGTGAATTACTTAAAGCTGCGTCTTCTGTCGAACTGAAAGTAATGAGGCCTTATGAAAAAGCATCATATTACCCATAGAATTATTGAACAGCTGCCAACAATGGTGGCTTATATCGACAGAGCAAGACTTTTCCGTTTTGTAAATGGGTCCTATGCAGGGTTTTTTGACCTGACTCCAGAGGAAATGCTAGGCAAGCCATTAACCGATGTACTGAGCGAAGAGTCTTATCAACGCATAAAACCGAATCACGACTATGTTTTTGCTACCGGCAAAAAAATGGAATTTTCAGATTCTGTCACTTTTCGTAACGGCCGCAAGAACTTTTTAGATATTCGTTACCTACCTGAAACAGATGAGCAAGGTCGTGTTATTGGAATTTATGAGCTTATTGAGGATGTCAGTAGCTATTATGCTTCAGTTGATGTTATGCGTACTCTCCATGAAGTCATTCACAAGCGGGGGCGGCGCATTGACCCAGCCTCTATTGATGAACTATTAAAAGTGGGTGTTGAGTATTTAGGAGTTGATATAGGTACAGCGAGTTCCATACAAAACGGTATCTATACCATTGAATGGGTGCAAAGCGCGAAAATGGACTTCTCCGCCGGAGCGCAGCTACCGCTGGCAACCACCTATTGCTCCGTTGTGCTTAAGGCAAACCATTTAATATTCACTAACGATGCCTCAAGAGATTCACGTTTCAAAGAGCACGCAAGTTATCAAACTTACGGTCTGGAGAGTTATATCGGTGCGCCGCTAATTATCGATGATCAGGTTTGGGGAGTGCTAGGTTTCGCCCGAAAAAGCAAAAGAGCTGAACCTTTTACTGAGCTTGAGGTTGAAATTGTACGAATGATGGGCACCGCCCTGGAAACTGTTATTGCCGAACAGAAAGTGCGTTCAGATTTAATCCGGCAGCGGGACGATATGGCTTTAATTGCTTATACTGATGCATTAACTGGGTTAAAAAATCGCTCGGCTGGTATGGAAATACTGGAGCAGGGTTTAACCCGGCAAAATGGTGAGCAGGGTTTTGTTGTTTCAGTTATCGACTTCGATCACTTTAAAACGATTAACGATACTTATGGTCACGATATTGGTGACAGGGTATTGATTACTGGCTCTGAAGCCATGTCAGCGGCGGTTCGTAGCAGTGATAGTGTCGTTCGGGTAGGTGGTGAAGAATTTATGGTTGTGCTTGCTTATGCTGACCATGAAAGTGCCGCGCAAGTACTGGAAAGGGTGCGCTCGGCGGTTGAGGAAACGGTAATTACCCTGGACTCGGGTGAAATTATTAATCCAACGGTAAGTGTTGGTGCGTCAGAAAGCCGACCAGAAGATGATGTTTCTAGTATCTACAGAAGAGCGGATCAAGCGCTGTATAAGGCTAAGCGAGAAGGTCGCAACCGTATTGTCTGGGCTGAAGAAAATGGTGCTTGAATGTATTATGAAAATAACTTGATAAATCGTTTGACTCACAGTGGAATAAGCGTAGACTCCATTGGGTCGGATAGATAGAAAGACAGTTAGTTAAAATACTCCACTTCGTTGACCTATTATTATTAATACCATCGTCCTGTAGTTCTAAGTTCTTATTTTTACCCGCATCATCGGTCTGAATGACCAAATACTTAAAATTTACAGGAAGATATATTATGTCTGATAAAATTACTGGTTCAGTAAAATGGTTTAACGAAGCAAAAGGCTTCGGTTTCATCGAACGTGAGAACGGCGCAGACGTTTTCGCACATTTCAGCGCTATTTCTAGCGACGGTTTTAAAACCTTAACTGAAGGCCAGCGCGTTGAGTTCGCAGTAACTCAAGGCCCTAAAGGTCCTCAGGCTGAGAACATCGTAGCGCTGTAATTACGCGCCTCGAAGTCTAAAAGGGCAACCCTCGGGTTGCCTTTTTTTGTGCCTGTAAATCGGCGCTAGTGAGCGATCTAAACTAAGCTTATGTTACGTAAGCTCAGACAATGAAATACTTAAGGAGGTCGATGATGAAAGTAGCAGTTATAGGCGCAAATGGAAAAATTGGTCAGCATTTAGTTGAACAGATGCAACACGCAAAAACGCACGAAGTGATTGCGGTGGTGCGCAAGGAAGAGCAGCAAAAAGCTTGGGAAGACCGAGGGGTTACGGCGAAATTAGGTGATTTGGAAGGCTCCGTGTCAAAATTGGAAGAGCTGCTTCAGGGTGTTGATGCTGTGGTATTTACGGCAGGTTCAGGTGGCAGCACCGGTGACGATAAAACCTTATTAGTCGACTTAGACGGCGCAGTGAAAACAATGGAAGCGGCTGAATCTGTTGGTGTAAGACGCTTTGTTATGGTCAGCGCATGGCAGTCGAACAATCGTGAGAACTGGGCCGAAGCCCTGCTTCCTTACTATGCTGCTAAGCATTATGCAGACCGCGAGTTAATGCGCACTAAACTTAACTGGACCATTGTGCGTCCTGGAGCATTAACCGACGAAGAAGCAACCGGCAAAGTGGTTGTTGGTGAATCGTTGGCACCAGGTTCAGTGCCACGTGAAGATGTTGCCAGTGTTTTACGCCGGTGTCTGGATGAAACCGGTACCGAGCTTAGAGCTTTCGACTTAATGTCGGGTGACAGTGAAGTAGAGCACTCACTGCAGTCTATGAAAGAAATGGCTTAGCACTTCAATCGTCCGTTCAGTTTTCGCCGGTATGTTGTCTTTAATAGGCAGCACGGCGTACACGCTGTACGGACTGCCTTCCCATTCTGGCAACAAGCGCAATAAACGCCCACTCTCAATGTAATGCTTAATTTCCGGCTCTGGAAGTATCGCATACCCAACACCATCGAGAGTCAACTGCACCACCGTCTGCATGTTGTTCAGTAGCACTTTAGGCTTGGGAAAATCTTTATTGGGTAAACTGGGTAAGTGCCCAATAAAACAACCTTCGGGTAAGTCGTCAAAGCTTTTTATCGAATGCTCAGCCGCAGGGTGCTCAGCAGCAATGCAGGGAACCATGTGCCAGTCAGCCAAATGCCTGGCGTATAAGGCCGAGTCGGCCAGCGGACCAATGCGAATAGCCAAATCTGCCCCCGCGGTAATGAGATCGATAGGCTCATCGGTCATATGCAGTTGAAAGCTTACGTTAGTAAATTCTTGCTGCAGCTGTTTTAAGGGCTCGCTCAACAAACCTCCGCCAAAACCCACGGGCGCAATAATTTTTATTTGCCCTTGCGGGTGATTCGTTAATTGATCCCAGCGCTCCTGGTTTTTAGCTGCAATAGACAACATGTCGAGGCACGACTGATAAAAAACCTGACCGGCTTCGGTAAGTGAAAGTGAACGTGTATTGCGGTGAAAAAGCGAAATTCCGTTGTCGTTTTCCAGTCGCTGCAACTGCTGGCTAATGGCGGACACTGTCATGTGCAGTTCATTTGCAGCGGCACTCATACTGTTAAGTTCCACCGTACGGCTAAAGGCTTTTAATGATCGAATCATTTTCGGATTCATGTTTTAAGTCCTGCTAAAGAAGCTTTCAATATTTTTGAAATTGCTGATCCCATAGTACCAGTTAAAATCTTTAATGAAAATAATTCGCATTTATATTTCATTAGGGGATGAACATGAATTGCAGTATCAGCGGCTTAAAATTGAGCATTCTAGCATTAACTGTAGCATCAGCTGTAGGCGTTGCTCAGGCGCAGGAACAGGATAAGCCAAAAAGAAAACATCATAAGCATAAAGACATGGAAGTTATGGTGGTAACGGCGTCGGGTGTTGCTCAGCATTTAAAAGAAGCTCCCGCTTCAATCTCCGTTATTGACAGAAAAGACCTTTCTCAGCGTTTTTATAAAGATTTAACCGATGCTATGACCGACGCCCCGGGCGTTATTGTGACCGGCGGCGGTGACCGGCAGGACATTAGTCTGCGCGGTATGGGGGCCGACTACACATTGATTTTAGTCGATGGTCAGCGCCAGAGCTCGCGTGAAACCCGCCCAAACAGTGACGGCCCCGGGGTTGAAGGAGCCTGGACACCACCACTGGCGGCAATTGATCGCATAGAGGTTATTCGGGGGCCTATGTCATCACTTTACGGTTCAGACGCAATAGGCGGCGTTATCAATATTATTACCCGTAAAACGCCGGAAGAATGGCGCTCGGAAATTCGCGTTGACGGCACCCTGCAGGAACGTTCAGAGTCAGGCAATAGCTACCAGACTAACTTGTTCACCTCTGGCTCGCTCATTAAAGACACTTTGGGAATTCAACTGTCCGCCGGTTATACACGTCGTTTGGAAGATGACATCGTTTCTGGCTACCGGGATAAAACCGCAGAAGATGCCGACTTAAAATTGGCTTACACACCAAACCGTGACCACGAAATCTTGTTTGAAGTAGGTACCGCTAAGCAAAGCATTGACGCTTCTGTGGGCAAAACTATTGAGCCGCTGGCACCGGGCGAGGAATGTGGTCGCCGAGGATGCCCTGAATCATCGACGACTGAGTACGACAGTAATAGCGTATCCATTGCCCACAACGGCCAGTGGGGCTTGGTTGGCGCCCGCAGTTATTTAAAGCGCGATGAATTTGAAAACAAAGCGCGTCTTATGACCATTACTAATACTGACTTTCAGAGTCACTGGAACTTACCACTGCTTGAAGAAAGCTCTATGAACCTAGGTGTTGCGTATCAGGAAGAAGAGCTGGAAGATTTAACCAGTAACCAGGTAAGCGACCGCACCAATATCGAAGGCTCACAATGGTCGGCATTTGCAGAAACAGCCTGGCCAGTCTTTACTGACTTTAAGCTGACGACGGGTGTCCGTTACGATGACGACGATATCTTTGGTGGGCACTGGAGCCCCCGAGTTTACGGCGTTTATACATTAAGCCGGGCAACAACCGTTAAAGGTGGTGTTTCCACTGGGTTCCGTGCCCCGGGTTTGCGAGAAACAACAGCCGACTGGGGGCAGGTCAGTCGTGGTGGTAATATTTACGGCAACCCGGAATTGAAAGCCGAAACCTCGACTAACTACGAGTTAGGTTTATACACCGATTGGGGACGCCGTAGTTCAACCTCAATAACCGTGTTCTACAACGAGTTTGATGACAAAATTACTCGTGTAGATTGTCCTGAAGCTATCTGTACCGACGGACCTAATCAGTTTGGCTCTATGCCAACCACCCGGATTAACATTGATGAAGCTGTTACTCGAGGTATTGAAATGACCTTAAGCACTCATTTCAGCCGGGAGTGGTCACTGAAAGGTAACTACACTTACACCGACTCTGAGCAGAAATCCGGTGAGTATAAAGGCGAGCCATTAAACCAGCTACCGAAGCACTTAGTACAAACCTCACTGAACTGGAAGCCAAGTAAGCGTTGGAACAGCTGGTTGCGTGTTCATTATCGTGGTGAAGAGAGTCAACCGACAACCGGACCTTCACAGCGTTCTCTTGTCGCGCCGTCTTACACACTGGCGGATTTTGGTGTGAACTACTTTGTTACGCGTGACTTAAAGCTGGCTGCGGGTGTTTACAACTTGTTCGACAAAGAAATTGGCGTAGAAGAATACGGCTATGTTGAAGACGGCCGACGCTTATGGTTGTCAGCCGCCTACAGCTTCTAAGTTCTTATAGAATGTTGTTTAAGGCTATACCGATACCAAAACGAGTCTGTTTGTGATTGTAATCAACCAAGCTTTCTCCGTAACCGGTGAAAATTGAGGTATAGCCAATAAACTTCCCGCCTATGGGGAAGGTCCAGTTAAGTTCTGCTGACCCTCTTCCGGTATCTATGGCATGACGAAGCCTGAGAATGTACTCGAAGTCACCATCGTTATAGGCGGTGGTGAATTCATAGTCACCCACGTAGTCGGTAATATTCGGGTTGTCGTCACCACTAGATTGCATAGGCTCTGTTTTTGGGTCTTCCTGAAACCGTAGCCAGGGTTTTAGCGAGAAAACAAAGCGACCTTTTTCTACCACAAATTGCATATAACCGCGGTTCCAGCTTCGTGACAGCGGCTGGCTGCGCCCGTTGGACAAATGCTCTAAACCAAAAACCAGTGCTGTATTAGTACCAAAAGGATGCCAACCTGTTGGTGTGGCATAAAATATTTCGGGCATGTAGTTGGTTTCGCGGAATGGTTTGGAAATATTATCAGAATAAACTTGCCACCAGGATTGCACGGTTAAGCCGAAGAACAGTTTATCCTCTTCAAACAGCAGGCTTTCTTCGTTAAATGGTATTTTAAAACTGATCTGGAATTTCGCTTCGTAGTCTTCGAGGCTTTGTTCGTACCCATCCACATCTGCGTATTCCTTTCGGTTAATATTATTAGTCGTAATAACAGGCAATAAATAATTACGACGATGCGGCGTTAATACGTAAGGGTCAAACTGGGTGACTTCTTCGCTTCTCATTCGGCTAGTTAACGCGCCAGGTTCTGCTACAGCATCCACTTCAACAATGTCTTCGTCGTCAGCAGAGCGAAGTTTCTGCTCGCATTCAGACCTTACGTCGGCAATAGTGGTGTCAGCCTTCGTATTGTTCATTTCATCCAGCAGACATTGCTGCATATCAGACAGTTCTTGCGCCTGGACATTAACCGCTGCTAGTGCGGTAATTCCCGATGCAATTATCCAGATCCATTTTTTCATAAGCGCAAGCTTCCTTTATTAACAATCTTTGTATTATAGCTTACTAGGCGATTATAGATCACACGTTTACAAAGTAGAGCCTGAATAAATTAAAAAATTACGAACAATGGATAAATTAGCCGAAAGACCACTAGGTTGTACTGGGTTATATCGTATTCATAGGCCCCATCGGAAGGACAAAAAGGCGGCTGCTCGTTGTCGGGCGCTCGCCTACCCCACAAAATAAAAAAGGACGTTTGGACGTCTAGAAATCTAAATATCCTAGTGTTAAGCTCGCATAAAGACTTCTCCAGGAGAACTTATATGCTTAAACTTATTTTTGTTGGTACTGGCAACATTGGAAAATGTTGGCTTGAGCAATTTGCACCTCATCTTCCTTTATCGGTTTCTGTGCACGCCCTGACTAACTCGAAAGGAATGCAGAGCGTGCGAGAAGGTGTTTCACTGTTAGATCAGATACCCCAGGAGGATTCGGGTAAGGGGTTAGAAGAAGTTACTGAGTCCATTAGCAAGGTGCTTGCTACGGGGGATTCAGTCGCGGTGGTTGATGTTACTGCTTCTGAAGCGGTAAGCGGCTATTACCCAAATTGGGTCGCGATGGGCGCTGATATTATTAGTGCAAATAAGTACGCGGGATCCAGCACTCAGAGCTCTTATGACGTTTTACTGGAGTCGCTACGAAAGTATGATCGGCGGTGGCTTTATAATACGACAGTAGGTGCAGGGTTACCCGTGCAAAAAGCTATCCGTGAACGGCGAGCTTGCCATGATCAAATTTTACATCTAGAGGGAAACCTTTCAGGTTCTTTGTCTTGGATATTTCAACAGTTTAAGCGTGGCGACAGATTCTCTGAGTGGCTTAAGAAGGCATCTGACGCAGGTATGACAGAACCTGATCCTCGGGTTGATTTAAGCGGGATTGATGTTGCCCGGAAGCTACTTATTCTGGCGCGTGAAGCTGGCTGGAAGCTGGAACTGGCTGACATCAAAGTACAAAATCTAGTTCCTCCCGCATTACGTGAAGTGTCACTGGATGAATTTTGGCAAGAGGTGAACCTGCTTGATGATTTGGTTGGTGACGCGCCGCGTTACCATTACTTAGGACGCGTTGTTATCCGAAAAAATGGCGATATTGAGGGTAGTGCCGGCCTTCAGGAGATTAAGAGTTCCAGCTCTTACGCTAACTTACCGCCTGGAAATGCCAGTTTTACGATTAAGAGCCAGCAATACTTAGATAACCCATTAGTCATTCAGGGACCAGGAGCAGGTCGCGTTGTTACTGCAGCCGGTGTGCACAGCGACATCCTGGAGTTGGTTTAAAGTACTAATTTTCAAAAACTTTATTATGTAACGGGGTTGTAGCATGTGCCTTGATTTTTTAGATGGTGAATGGAAAAATTTTTTAGTATTTGTGAATCACCTACTTGGACGGTTGTGGCTGGAAACTTTCTAATTACTTTTGGTGTGATTACACTATTCGAAGACGAAAAGGTCGGCATTATTGATGAAGAAATGAAGAAAGCAAGAGACGATCTCGACAAATAAAAAATGCTGTTGAAAAAATTAGTGGAAAAGGAATCTAGCTATGAGCAATACTAAGAAAATTTGGTTAACGTACTCAGCCTTGGGCTTGGTACTTTCTCTGGTTGTGACTTTTTTGTTGGATAGTTTTCCAGCTCTTAGGTTTATTTCTAATGAAGCTGTCGTATTTGGAATAATGTCCGCTTCAATGGGCGGAGCATTAAAAAAGGCTTCGTCTGGTGAAAGTTAGATTTTATTTAGGACGCTAAATATTCAGTTCTACTTTTTCTTCTGTTTGAAAGGTGTTTTATCGAACATAAAAAAATAGGATACAAACACCGAAGCTATGACAAAGGCCGTTAGTAATATCACTTCTAACATAAGGGGGATCCTTTTGAGCCACTGTCTTTGCAATGGCGTTTTTAATACACAAAACCTGACATCACTACGAAGTAAAACTCATCAGTCTCCAGTAGTTAACCAAACGCAGGAATCGAGTGGACGCGCAATATCAAATTTTACTATGTCATTGACATTAAAAGATTAATGTAAAAAACACAATAATGAAACGTCTAATATTGCTGATTTGAGTCGTCTTGCATCTTTAACTTCGCTCAAACTGGACTAACTTTTTGATGCCAAGAGCGGACGTTAATACCTAATTTATAGACTTTGACCTTCCCCAAAATATTGCTACGCGCTGATTTGCCTTTCTGTGTTAGGGAAATTATCGTAGTTAATATTTTGTAAGTAACCTAGGTGTGCCGCAGTGTCTTATTTGAAAGAATCAATTCTCTTATTACTTGCTGTTGTTTGCTCAGTGCTTTTTGTAGTGGCAATTATTGACATTGCTCGTTACTGGTTAGATACCGGTTTTGACTTGATGTTTCTTGGCAAAAATGTGCTGTATGCGCTAGCAACTGGCTATTGGGTCTGGCGGCTTTTAATTATGCCTTATAGAAAACGGAAAGCACTTGAAGCGGAGAATAATTAAGAAATATTTCGGCTTTGACATTGTCCGGTCTTCAGTTTTTCTGACTGTCTATCAGAGTTAGAAAGTCGTTAAGATGGCGCTAGTATTATTAAAAGTATTGAGGATATTTAACACGAGAAATAGATGAAACGAAGAGACCATGAAGACGCTGTTAATTATACTCTTGGAGTAACCGGAGCCTCGACTGTCATTGCTTTTTTCAGATCAATAACCCAGTCAAAATTTTTAACTGTAATGTTTTTTGTAGGTTCAGTCGCTATTTTTAGCTTCCTCTATTTTCTCTTTGCCGGTTAAAGGGTGCGACGCTACCACCGCTGCTGAAGTATCGAAGAGCTCATAAGTTGGTATCGTCTATACTCGTCCGCTATGAGCGAAAAACGGATCATCAAAACAGCTCCATTTGGAAGCCCAAATAAATGGGCTTGGAGCCACTAAATTGGCAGGTGTGGGTAAGCCTGTTGGCGGTTTTGATAAGCCAGAATATCTGGTTTTTGAATGACGCCTTTATCAATATTGATGGCCCGACGTATGGTTTCATTTTGCTGCCATCCATCCGGTCCTGCGGCTATGGCCGGTAAATGGAAAACCAATGCAGCGGAAATGGAGCGTGAGGCACTTTCCCAAAAATAGCTGGGCGTATGATCAACGGCGTAGTAATCCACTTTTTCAACTTGAAACATGGGATTTTTAAAGGTGGTTGGTTTAGCAAAATAAAAACCCATACCTTCGTCACAACTGACATCAATAATCAAACAGCCCGGTTTGAGACAAGCTTTTTCTTGTTCGATGACAAAGTCGATAGGGTTATTGGTGTCTTGATAGATGCCATTGATAATGAGCCCCGATTCGCTGATCAAATCACACAGTGGCCTTTCTGTACCGTCATGTTCAACCACCATCATTCTTGCTTGATCGGCAGCGCCTGCTCTTAACCAAACATAATGACAATCGAGGACTTCTTCACGGACCTCATGATCAGGTCGCTGAATGCAGATAGTAATATCGCGAAAGCCATGGGCTTTGAGTGCATAAATAGCCCCACGACTGACAGCACCAAAACTGAAGATAAGAGCTTTACGCTGATTACCATAATGGCCGTCTATGCCCTTAAGCTGGAGCGCATGGATAACCCCGCAATATCCCGCCATTTCATTATTTTTATAGAATGTATGGCGGCCAACCTGGCCTTGGGGGCCCCAGACATACATATCTTCAAAAGCGATTAAAGTCTGTTTTCTATCAATGGCAATCTGGGTGACTTCCCGTTGCTGTGTGCAATGAGGATAACCCCAGAGTACGCCGCCGATCCGCAATTGCTCAAAATCGGCAAGTACTGGTTTGGCGATAACAACCGTGTTCATGGTTTCTAACAACTCGTCTCTTGGTGCTAATCCTCCCACCTGAGCGGCAAGTTCAGCATCATCAATACCAAAGCGTTCGCCATAGCCTGTTTCAAAAATGAGTTGCTTACGTATTTTTTCGGGGATCCTCGATAAATGTTCCGGATGTATCGGCACGCGCCGTTCATCTTCCTTTTTAGAGCTGCCAATAACGCCTAGTGAAGTCATATTCATGGTATTGCCTTGTGCTTGAGCGTTTGAACCAACAGTGGTTGGCAATTCTTACTGCAAGCGAGAATGAAATGTGCAGGTACTTTGATGTGGAGAATAGGTTTTGATTGTAAATGCGAGAAAACTGGAGCTTGTGAACCTAAAAAAGCTATGTTGAGAGTGTAACACAGTTCGGGTTTTCTATCTGAATATTAAGGACCACCTACAACTCCGACCCACAAGCATAACCACTACTCCAGGCCCACTGGAAATTAAAGCCTCCCAACCAGCCGGTTACGTCCAGCACTTCGCCAATAAAGTACAGGCCGGGTTGTTTCTGGCTTTCCATGGTTTTGGAGCTGACTTCGTCGACGTTTACGCCACCTAAGGTGACTTCGGCGGTGCGGTAGCCTTCTGTGCCGTTGGGTTTTAGCTGCCAGCGGTTAAGGTTGTCGGCTATAACCTGAAACTGTGCGTTCGAGGTGTCGGCCAGTTTGTTGTTCAGCGGCCATTGGTGGTGCTCTGCTAATGCGGTCACCACTCGTTTGGGGAAGTGTTGCTGTAATACGGTATTAAGCTGGGTTTTGGGTTGTTGCTGCTGTTGTGTTTTCAGCCACTCAAAGGCGTCTAAGTCGGGTAGCAGGTTAATAGTAACGGCTTCGCCGGGTTGCCAGTAGGAAGACACTTGCAAAATGGCCGGTCCGCTGACGCCACGGTGGGTAAACAGCATGGCTTCGCGGAAATAGCCGTCGTGGGCTTCTGCGCTTACGGGTACGGCCACACCTGAAAGCTCGGCAAAGCGGGCCTTTTCGTCGTCCTGCAGAGTAAAAGGCACTAAACCGGCGCGTACCGGCACAATGGAATGCCCAAACTGTTCGGCAATTTGATACCCCAACGGGGTGGCGCCCAATTTGGGCATAGATAACCCACCACAGGCAATAACCAGTTTGTCGCAGCTATAGTCGCCGCGGTTGGTTTCAATGCGGTAGTTGTCGTCGTAGTCTACCGACACAATCTCGGTGCGTAACTGAACTTTGGCGCCGTGTCGGTCGCATTCGCTCATCAGCATGCGCACAATGTCTTTGGCGGAGTCGTCGCAAAACAACTGGCCTAAGGTTTTTTCGTGGTAGGCAATGCCGTATTCAGCCACCAGGCCAATAAAGTCCCATTGGGTATAGCGGCTGAGTGCCGACTTGCAAAAATGCGGGTTGGAAGACAGAAAATTCTCGGGGCCGGTGTAGATATTGGTGAAATTGCAGCGACCGCCACCGGAAATCAGAATTTTCTTACCTGCCTGCTTGGCGTGATCCAATACCAGCACCGACTTACCGCTCTGTGCGGCATGGGCGGCGCAATGCAGCCCCGCCGCGCCGGCACCAATAATAATCACATCCCACTTCGACATTATTTTTGCAACTGCTTCAGTATGTACTCGGCTTTGCTTACTTCAAAGGACTTGTCCTCTTCTACAAACACGCCTTTGACTTTGCCGTCGGTGATGATCATCGCGTAGCGCTTAGAACGTATACCACCGAAGTTGCCGGTGTCCATGCTAAGGCCCATTATCTGGTTGTACGCGCCATTGCCGTCGGACAATAACCGAACCTTTTCTCCGATCCCTAGCGACTCGCCCCAGGCCTTCATAACAAAGGCGTCGTTTACAGCCACACAATTAATGCTCAGAACGCCTGCTTCTTTTAATGCTTCGGCGTGTTCTACGTAGCCGGGCAGATGTTTCTCCGAACAGGTCGGAGTAAAGGCGCCAGGGACTGAAAACAGTACGTGTTTGCCTTTGGCAAATATCTCTGCCGGGTCATAGTTCTGAATGCCAAGATCACCTTTGCTGGTCAGTGAACCTGATGGAATTTTATCGCCTTCTTTAATTTGCTGACTCATGAAAACCTCGTTTTATGTAAACATCAAAGCGATGCTTTTTACTCTTAATTTGACTGTTTGGTTCACGCCCGGCCAGGAAAGGTGCGCTGTTCGAGCGCTTAACCACCACCCGGAACTTGGCCAGGGCGAGGGCGGGTTCCAGCAAAGTATCAGAGTCTTCGTCACTGCCCACCAACTGCTGGAACATTTGCATGTCTTTTTTTACCTGGGCCTTTTGCTTGCCGGTTTTTGGGTACATGGGGTCTAAATAAACCACGTCAGGCTCATGGGTGAAGCCTTTACCCGTATATAAATTGTCAGTACCGATTAAATGCATTCGCTGGCAGGTTTCACCAATGAAGTCGGCTTCTTGTTGGGCTCTGTGCAGGCCGTTATCGAGCAGCGCTGCGACAACCGGATGCCGTTCAATAAGCTGCACATTACAACCTAAGCCTGCCAGAACAAAAGCGTCCCGCCCCAGGCCGGCGGTGCCGTCGACAACCGATGGTTTAAACTGCCCGGTGACACCAACTGCTTTAGCAATAGCTTCGTTTTTTAACTGTGTGTTCTGAGCGCGGTAGGCGGCTTTACCCTGATGAAAATCGACGATTAAAGGCGACATTTTCTGTGGGCTTTGCAGCCAGTGTAGTGCCAGTACCCCGTCGATCAGCCAAAGCTGAAAAACGTCATTATCCGTGGTTTCAAACGGCAGTCCCCAGCGCTCCGCAATGGCTTTTACCTCAACGGTTTCAGCATCGCTGTCTGCAAGAATGGGAACCCGAGCCGTAGTTGTCACTGCGCAGCCTTGCGTTGCATATCAATGTGTGGAATATCGTCTTCCAGATACTCTTCGCTGATGGCGTCAAAGCCAAAGCTTTGGTAGAACTTCAGCAGATAAACCTGTGCGCCTACCCGAATTGGGGCTTTGGGGGCATACTCTTCAAGATAGTCGATGCTGCGCTGCATAACTTCAACACCCAGCTTCTGACCTCGCACTTTTTCGTGCGTTATCACTCGGCCAATACGTGAATAGCCGGTGTCCGCGGTGGCCAGGTATAGCCGGGCGTAGGCGATCATCTCGTCAGCCTCATTGCGGGCGTACAAATGTAAGGCCTGCTCATCGGCGCCGTCAGCGTCCAGGTAAGGACAGGCTTGCTCCACCACAAAAACTTCCTGCCGAAGTTTCAGTAAGTCGTAGAGATCGTGCAGTGAAAGGTCGTTAAATGCTTTTAAATGCCAGTTCATGTGCCTACTTTCTTCAATGAGTTGCTAAGAGAAACCACGTTACTTTTATTGACTTCGCTATCATATAAGGCGAGCAGCTCGGCTACGGGTTTGCGACCGTCGCCTTTTTGACTGATGCTGCGCGAAACCGACAAGCTGCTGATATCGGCATGCTTGTACAAGGCGCGGGTGAGGTCGGTGTCGTGGTTGCTTATCAGTACCGGAATATGGCGTTTTTTCGCAACCTGCACCGCGCGGCGAGCTAATTCGTCCTGGTCAGTCAGGCCAAAGCCACCGGTGGCGTAGCTGGTAAAGTTAGAGGTCTGGTCCAGCGGTGCATAGGGTGGGTCGCAGTAAATTACATCGCCTTGTCGCGCACGTCGAAACACCTGCTCAAACGGGCGGCAAATAAACTTAGCTTTGCGCGCCTTCTCGGCAAAGTGTTCAAGTTCTTTTTCCGGGAAATACGGTTTGCGGTAGTCACCAAAGGGCACGTTAAAAATGCCTTTGCTGTTATAGCGACACAAACCGTTGTAACCGTGCCGGTTCATATACAAAAAAAGCAAAGAGCGAAAGTAAGGGTCGCTGCTGGCATTAAAGGCGGCGCGCAGGGCGTAATAAGCGTCGGCCTGGTTGTTACGATCAACGAAGAGTTTGCGGGCGTCCTGAATAAAAGTTTTCGGACGGCGCTTCACAAACTGATACAGGGTAATGAGGTCCTGATTAATGTCGTTAAGCAGGTAGCTGTCGTAGTCGGTATTCAGAAAGACTGAACCGGCGCCCACAAAAGGCTCGATGAGCTTTTTACCTTGCGGCAAGCGTGCTGTTATCGGCTCGATAAGTGAGTACTTACCGCCTGCCCATTTTAAAAATGCCCGATTCTTCTTCATGCGCCGGCCGTTGGTTTATCCTTTGCGGATTGTAACCCAAAGGCCGGGGGATGAAAATTGCTGACTGCGTGATTCGTCCCGCTACTGGCTATTAATGTCGCTTTGTACACTGGCAAACGACTTAGCCCAGGGTTCCATTTGCTGCACTTCAGCTGGCAACTGCGTGGCGGCTGCACGTGCTTGCTCAATGCTGGGGTAGCTGCCAAAGATAACCACATAACGTTGGTCGGCACGCTGGTAAACCTGGGTATTTCCGGCTATGTCGTAGTCGTTACGGAAATCGCGCAGTAGCTGCGGGTCGCTGATAATGCTGATTTGCAGCGTATAGTTACCGGAGCTCTGATCCAGCGCCCATTGGGTCTGGAACGGTAGCGCACGTTGGGGCTGCTGCGGTTGCGGCTTAGGTTGTTCTGCTTGAATTTCCGGTTCCGGCTCGGCTACAACGGTATCAATGCCCGACTCAGCTGCGGACGGTTGGTCAGATGAACCAACGGGCTCGGCTTCCTGTGGCTGTTGTTTTTTAATAAAGCCCAGCGAAATTTCGCCCTCTGTAATTTCAGAGGCCGCGACGGTGTTTAATGTACCTAACGCATTGCGGTAAGACGCCGCTAATTCTGCAGGAACCAGTTCTAAAGAGCGCTCGGTTAAAGGCTCAAAACTTGGCAGGCTGGTGGCTTGCTCTGTTGCTTCTGCTGTTGTTTCAGCTGCGCGCTCTGTCGTGTTGTTTGCAGCGTCTCCTGCGGTCGTTTCTGCCGGTGCCGCTGATTCAGGATTCACTTGCTGCCAATAGGCGGTTAACTGTTCTTTATTCAAAAAGCCGGCAAAAGCCAGACTAATAACTACTGTAACTAAAATAATGGGCCAAAGGCGCATTTTCCGACGGTTGTTTTGTTCCGGGCTATGTTTCGCTGTGCTTTGTTCGCTAGCGTCTTTATCGTCCGCATTCTCATCTGTGTGAGTGTCCCGATAACGGGCAGCTTGAGTGGTCAGAGTAAATTGCAGACGTTGCTGAATTTCACCGGGAAACCCATGAATGGAATTTAAAAATTGCTGAATGCGTTCCAGATTCCAGAAGCTGCGTTGTTTTTCTGGCAATAAAGCCTGCACAAAGCGAATTTGCTCGTCATGGCTAAGCGGCTGAACTTCTATCATAGTTGGTCCCTGCACACGCAGGTGTGGTGCCGGACGCTGCTGCTGAGCCCAGCGACTGTCGCCGGTAATAATAATGCTGGTGCGCTGACCAATGGCACTCAGTTGGGTAACGGTAGAAATGCATTCGGCCATAAAGCTTTCGGACAGCTGTTCACCGTTATCAATAACAACAATGGCGTGCTTTAGCGGGCGCTGGCGTTGAATTTGGCGACTTAACGACTCGTCGTTAATGCTGATAGTACCGAACAGTTGGTTCAGAATTTGGGCGCGGAGCCGGTCATTGGTGGAACGCTCGTTGGCGCTGATAAAAGCGACTTCAGCGTATTCTGACGCTTGTTCAAGAAAGACTTCAGCAATGGTGGTTTTGCCGCTGCCTTCTTTACCGTGCAGCATAATAAGCGACACGCTCTGCTGGCACTGCTCGTGCAGCTGGTCAATAACCTGCTGTTGGCTCGGCTTGGTTTTTACCGGCGCGGCAACAATATGTTGTGGGCTTGCAAGTGCTTGCATCTGTCTGTTCCTGTCTGTCAGCCGAATAGAGATAACGCGTTGGCGTTAGCAACATTCAGTGATCACAGCAGCAACGGTATTGTGTTCTACAGTACTGACGACTTCAGCCTGACCAATAGCAACCGGAAGAACAAAATGCAGCTGACCGTCTTTTACTTTCTTATCGCGCTGCATGTAATCTAACCAGTCCTGCCAGGGCATTTGTGGCCCCTTTGTTGGCAAGCTAAGTGCCAGCAGTAAATCTTTAATGCGTCGAAAATCTGACGAATTGAGCCGCTGTGTCACTTCTGACAGCTTAGATGCAATTATAATGCCAGAAGCTACAGCCTCGCCGTGTGTCCAGGCGCCGTATTCGGTGGCGGCTTCAATGGCGTGGCCAAAGGTGTGGCCTAAATTCAGCAATGCCCGCAGGCCTTTCTCGCGCTCGTCTATCGCCACAACGTCGGCTTTAATTTCGCAACTGCGTTGAATAGCGTAGGTCAGTGCGGCCGGGTCTTGTTGATTTAATTCTTCGGTATGTTGTTCCAGCCATTGGAAAAAGTCGGCGTCGTAGATAACGCCGTATTTTACGATTTCGGCTAAACCGCTACGGTAGTCACGTTCGGTAAGGGTTTGCAGGCAGTCAATGTCGATAACCACAGACTTAGGCTGATAAAAAGCGCCAATCAGGTTTTTGCCCTGAGGGTGATTAACCGCCGTTTTCCCACCCACGGAAGAGTCAACTTGCGACAATAACGTGGTCGGAATTTGGTAAAAATCGACACCGCGTTGAAACGTTGACGCCACAAAGCCGGCTAAATCACCTACCACACCGCCGCCTAAGGCGATGATGCCACAGTCGCGGTTAAAGCCTGCGTCTATCAGAATATCCATGGCCTCGGCGTAGCTGTCCAGGCTTTTGAACTGCTCGCCGTCGCGCATTTCAAACACTTTCACCTGGTGACCGGCAAGGCTTTTTAATAACGGCTTAAGGTAGTACTGACTAATGGTCGGGTTGGTGATGACCAGCAGCTGTTGATTAAGATTGTGCGGAAGGCGCTCTACATAGTTGGGTAACAGGGCGTTACCAATGTAGATAGTGTAGCTGCGTTCACCTAAAGAGACGTTAACCTCAGCCATGAACGCAGCTCCTAATCTTACCCGAGACCGGTAATAGATTCGAGTTGATCGATAATGTCGTTGACGACGAATTTTGCACTTTGCTCATCGGTTTGCACCGTGATATCGGCAATTTCTTCGTACAAAGGATCGCGCTCTTGTGCCAGCTCTTCAAGCACTTTGCGTGGGTCTTCAGCTTCGGCAATTAGAGGCCGGCGCTTATCACGCTGAGTACGAGCCAACTGCTTCTCGATAGGGGTTTTTAAATACACTACCACACCCCGAGCCGATAACCGATTACGGCTTTCTTTGCTCATGACCGAGCCGCCACCTGTCGCTAAGACGATGCCCATATTTTCGGTAAGCTCTTCGATCACTTTTTCTTCGCGTGCACGAAAGCCTTCTTCACCTTCGAGCTCGAACACCCAACTGATTTCGGCACCGGTACGGCGCTCAATTTCAGAATCTGAGTCGTAGAACTCTAAATGTAATTGTCTGGCGATTTGACGGCCAATCGTACTTTTGCCAGCCCCCATGGGCCCAACAAGAAAAATATTACGTTTCTCAGCCATATTCCTGCTTACATCATTGGTTAAAATTAGCTGTAACTCACGAATCCGGAGTGTCTGGAGACGTCCCCCAACCCAACGAAAAGAAGCGCGATTATCGCAACTTGAGCCCACTTTAGCAATAGTAATCGGCTTTTGGACTAACTTTGTGGCAATATCGTTGGTGTTACAAAAATCATAAGTTCCCGCTTTTCATCGCGTTGCTGCTGATGAGAGAACAATTTCCCGATTAATGGCAGCGTCCCTAAGATGGGGACGCGACTGTCATCATTCAAGTTATGTTCCTGAAAGATTCCGCCCAGAACGATAGTTTCTCCATTTTTTGCCAGCACCCGAGTCGACATTTCCTGAGTGTCGATAGCAACAGCGGGGCCGGTTGGGGTGGCAACGGTATCGCCGCGCGTGTTCTGAGTAATGGTCAATTCCATTAAAACATGGTTATTGGGGGTAATTTGCGGCGTAACGCTTAAGCCCATAACCGCTTTTTTAAACTGCACGGCGGTAGCACCATGTGCGGCGGTTTCAACATAAGGTATTTCGGTGCCTTGCTCTATGTAAGCGGGCTGTTGGTTCGACGTGAAAATTTTTGGGCTGGTAATAATTTCTGCTTTGTTCTCCTGCTCCAGCGCAGTGAGTTCGAGATCCAGCAGAATATCGTCACTCAGCCGCGCCAAATTGGCAGAAAAAGTACCGGCGGGTGCGGCGGTAGGCAGGTCTACCTGCATGCCTTTAACAAAACTGCCTGCGTCCTCGGGTATCGCCAGACCGTATTCCGAAACGCCCCAGCGAATGCCTAGCTCTTTACTGACATTCGCTTTTACGGTGACCATGCGGGCTTCAATCAGCACCTGCTTAACCGGCACGTCCAGGTCATTAACTAACTGACGTATGGAGTTCAGCTGTTCTGGTGTGTCCCTTACTATGAGGGTGTTGGTACGTTCGTCGACGCTTACCGCACCGTTTGGTGAGAGAAAGCTCTGCTCCTCGTTCTTTAACAGCTTGGCTAAGTCGCTGGCTTTTGCAAAGTTAACGCTGAGTAAAATAGAACGATACTCGCTGCTATCTGTGGGGTGTTCACCCGCAACATCAATGCGCAGCATAGAGCCCTGCAAACGAATAGCGAGATCATGGCTCTCAATTAACGTTGCAAACGCGTCCTGCCACGCGACACCATTGAGTTTCAGGCTGGACTCACCTATCACGTTGTCCGTCATCAATATGTTCAGCTGATGCTGATCCGCTAATAATTGTATGAGTTCCCGCAGTGGCATTTTGCGAGTGTTGAGTGACACTGGTTGTAAGCGCTGCTGTTCGCTAAGCAGGCTTTGCCAGTTCTTCTCAGTTGCATAGACAGGCGACACAAACTGCAAACTCAGAGTAGCCAGCAGTAAAAAGACATAAAAAGAGAGTCGTGTTGGTATCATTGTGAGGAACTGTCCTTAGTTAAATGGAGTTTCAGCGGCTTTGCTGACCAGCATCCCGCTTGCTTTTGCCAATGCTTAAATTCGGCGTATTCGCCGTTAACGTCTTGCAGCTGTATGAGTGGGTCAGCTATCCAGCTACTCTCCGTGAGTGTCAGCGGTGGTTGATTCGGTATTTTCAGCAGAGCTTTTTTAACCGGAGAGGTTTGAGTAGCAATTAACTGCACCAGCGACCAGTCGCTAATGTGAATATCACTTTGCATTTCAGGTTTGCCCAAACACTCGATAGGCTCTGCGATAACGTCCGGGAAGTCTGATTTAAACAACGAATGGGCGCTAGGTTCTGAGGGCGCTGGGCTGCCAGCCGATAACCAGAGAAATTGCCAGCTTAATTTGCCGCTGTTTTCCCCGGTGTCACGCCACTTTAATGTTTGCGTAAACGGGAACGGCTGTCGCATTTCCTGCTGCGCCTGCATGATAGAAGCGACCAACCGCAAAGCGTTCTGGTAAGTTCCGTTAGCACCAACCAGCCACTGCTCAGCGTTTTCCGGGCTTTGTTGATAATAAAGATCGACATTGTTTTGCCTTGCCGCCTGCGTTAATAAAGTGGAGACATCCGTCTCTGGATGCTCCTTCAAAACTGGCTCGGTTTGTTGGGGAACCTCAGGAACGGACTGCTGTAGTTGTTTCTGTTGCGTCCTAAGCTGCTCATTCAGCTGGCTTGCCTGATAGCCGGTAAGAAAGTAGCTGACACTAATAGCCGCTACCGTGAAAAGCAGAACAGCGCTGCCCCATAACCATAGGGGTTTTTTAAATGATTCAGCCATTCTGTTCAGCTCCGCTGTCCACGTTTTTCTGAGGACTTGTGTAGGAGAACACCACACCTTGCTGAGGCAGTAGTTGCTGTCTTAGTCCGGGTTTTACTAACTGCTTTTCCAGCCATAGATACTGTTCATTAACCTGCTGTATCTGCCGGTAGATGGCGGTGAGCTTCATTTGTGATTGGCTTAAGGAAAGCTCGCGCTGCTGGAATTGGTGCCGTGTTCGCTCAAGCAGAGCGTAAAATGCGTTGAGCATCTCGTGGCTAGTATGCTTTCGGTGGATAAAGGCCTTTTGCAACTGTTGCTGTTTTTGGTAAAGCTGCCAGCGTTTTCGTTGAGCGTTCTGCTTTTCCAGTACCAGCTTTTGCTCCGCCAGCTGGTGATTTAAGTTGCTCAGGTAGCTCTCATAAGAAATGATCCACTGTACAGATAAAATGCTGATAATAAGCAGCAGGAGAATACCCAGACAATGCAGTGCGCGGTAGCGCAGCCATACGCTTTGTTCCCGCCACTGCAACAGGTTTAGCGATGCCATTGACTGAACCCCCGCAAAGCTAAACCCAGTAGTACTAGCTCGTTGTCCAGGGCTGAAATAATGGGGGCGACGTTGTTCTGGAAAAAGGGAGCCGTAGAAAGCGCCAGATGCTTCAGTTGTTGCTGATTAGAAAGTTGTCGTTCAAGTTGCGACTGAATGGCTTTATCGCCAAAACTCATTACCCAGCTGAATTGATGAGAAAGCTGAGCCTTAAGCAAAAAGCTCACTAAATTGTTGGTGTCGACAGAGTCCAGCCGCTGAAAGACGCCGTTTTTACAATAAAGCAAAGTGGATTGTTGCTGACGGAGATCAACGACTACCCACTTCATGTTGGTCTCGAACTTGGTATTGTCAGGCCAAAGGTAAGGCAATACCGCATTAGCTGCCCGTACTACTGACTGATATACGGGTTCAATCACCTGCACCGGCATTTTCAGTGGTGCCAGTAATGCCAATAAATTCTCCAGTGCCGAGCGCTGGCCAATAATCGCTTCTGCTTCTTGCCCGTGGCTATGAGTGCAGTAGTCGTAGCTTATGCCGGTATTGCGTTTTAATTGTGGTGGTAATTTCTCTAGTAATTGCTCTTCAACTTGCTGGTTATTGTCTAACGAAATTTTCTGATAGTGGGTTGCGCTGTAGTCCAGTGCCGAGACAATGCTGTCTGGTTTTAAGCCCTTGTCGGTTAAACTGCTCTGGTGCTGCTGCGAAAAATGTTCGACAACAAAATGCCGCCCCCTGCGGGACAATTGTAAAACCAGACAGTTTTCACGATTAATTTGCACAGCAAGTGGTTGTTGCCGAAGTAATGACATTAGACAATATCCTTATTGTAGAAAAGCCAGATGCAAGCGTAGTGTTGTGAACAAAAATCCTCCATAATAGTCAGTAAGACTTATGAGCTAATTTATGTCGGCAATTTCGGTTTCAACACTCAGGTGTAATTTTTGGTTTAAGTTCTTGCGTAATAAAATGAAGTCATGGAGCAGATAATTGAAGTGGTTTAAGCGGCTAATCTACACCTTGCTGGTGTGTATTCTTCTTGGCGGGGTAACGGTTGGTAGCCTTTACTTATATGTTAAGCCCGAGCTACCCAGTGTGGAAACCCTACGGGACGTGCGTTTGCAAACACCTATGCAGGTGTTTACCGCAGACGGTGAGTTGATTTCGCAGTTTGGTGAAAAACGTCGCATTCCGGTGGACTTAGAAGACGTCCCCCAACCTCTTATTGATGCTTTTCTGGCAACCGAAGACAGTCGCTTTTATCAACATTTCGGTGTTGACCCAATTGGTGTTGCCCGTGCCTTTAGCGTATTGCTCACCACCGGTGAAATTCAGGAAGGTGCCAGTACCATTACCATGCAGCTGGCGCGAAACTTTTTCCTGAGCTTTGATCGGGCCTGGATGCGCAAGGTGAAAGAATCTTTTATTGCGGTTCACATTGAACAGCTGCTGAGTAAAGATGAAATTCTTGAGCTTTATCTGAATAAAATTACCTTTGGCCACCGTGCCCATGGTGTTGGTGCTGCCGCCCAAGTGTATTACGGTAAGCCGCTAAGCGAACTGACGCTGGCGCAAATGGCAACTATTGCCGGTTTGCCTAAAGCGCCATCTAACCTGAACCCCATCTCAAACCCCATCGCCTCTAAAGCGCGTCGCCGCGTTGTGCTATTGCGCATGCTCGATGAAAAGAAAATTACGCGCGCAGAGTTTGAAGAAGCTGCTAATGCACCCGTTACAGCCCGTCGACACGGTGCCGAAGTGACAGTTAATGCGCCTTATCTGGCGGAAATGGTGCGTCAGGAAATGGTGGATCGTTATGGTGAAGACAAAGCCTATAACGAAGGCTACAAAGTTTACACAACCATAAGAAGTGACGTACAGCTGGCTGCACGTCAGTCTATCTGGGATAACCTGCACAGTTATGATGAGCGACACGGCTACCGCGGTCCCGTCAGCATATTGTGGTCTGCAGAGAAAAACGAAGAGCCTGTTAAAGAACCTGCTATACGACAGTATCTGGAGCAGTTGCGTGTTATTGGTGCAGTAACGCCGGCGGTTGTGACCGCAGTCGGAGAGCAGTCGGCTGAGGTATTAGTTAAGGGTGAGGGCAAGTTAACCCTGCCATGGAAAGCGATGCACTGGGCTCGAGAGTATCTGAACGAGGAACGCCAGGGACCGCCACCGGAAACCGCAGATGAAATTATGCAACCGGGTCATGTTATTTGGCTGCGCCGGGTGAATGACGACAGCGAATGGCGACTGGCGCAAATTCCTGAGCCAAGTTCTGCAGTGGTATCTTTGCGCCCGGACGATGGCGCTGTTGCCGCTGTTGTGGGTGGTTACAGTTTCCAGCTGAGCCAATACAACCGTGCGTTGCAGGCAGAGCGTCAGGTAGGTTCTAATATTAAACCTTTGATTTACTCAGCCGCGTTTGAAGAAGGTTTAACCCTGGCTACGCTGGTGAACGATGCACCCATTAATCAGTGGAACCCTGGCTCTGGCGTAGCCTGGCGACCGAAAAACTCGCCGGAAGTCTATGAAGGCCCTATCCGTTTGCGTAAAGCTCTGGCTAAGTCCAAGAACGTAGTTTCGGTGCGTTTAATTCGCGAATTGGGGGTTAAAAAAGTGGCGGATCATTTGGCTAAGTTTGGTCTCGATCGCTCAAAAATCCCTGAAAACGAATCGCTTTCTCTGGGTTCTTTGTCAATGACCCCCATGCAAGTAGCTCGTGCTTATGCGGCGTTTTCTAACGGCGGTTTTCTGGTAGAACCCTACTTTATCAAACGCATTGAAGGCGCCGACGGCAACGTGATTGAGGAAACCGACCCGCTGCGCGCCTGTTTTGACTGTGACAAGCCAGCTCCGCAGATCATTAGCGAGCAAAATGCGTTTTTGGTTGAGCAGGCAATGAACTCAGCAGTATGGGGCGGTGGCAGCTGGGCGAATGGCACAGGCTGGAACGGTACGTCCTGGCGTATTCAGCGTTCTAAACCCATTAATGAAGCTGTTGGTCGCAACATTGCCGGTAAAACCGGTACCACTAACGATGTCCGTGATACTTGGTTCTCAGGTTTTACATCAAACCTTGCGACAACTGTGTGGGTGGGGTTTGATGACGTTTCCCGTAAACTGGGACGCACGTCGAAGCACCCTGAAGTTGATTCCAGTCAGCAGGCAATCACCGGCGGTGAAGCGGGTGCGAAAACCGCGTTGCCGGGCTGGATCTTGTTTATGGAAAAAGCACTGCCATTGTTTCCGTCGAGTGACTTTGGCATTCCGCCGGGAGTGGTGAATGTCCGTATTGACTTAGAAAGTGGAAAGTTATCACACAAAAGTGACTACACCACGCGGTTTGAATACTTTATACGTGGTACAGAACCAACGGAGTACAGTCGTGATAACGGTCAGTCTAATGGCGATATCTTTCAAGAAGATGATGACGACTTATTCTAGCCAGATAAAATCTGTGTAATAACAAATTAGTGGGAGCGTTAAGCTCCCACTGCCAGTTTACTCAGTAACTGATTTAGGTCCGACTGCACGCCACCGGCGGTAACGTGTTTACCCGCGCCAGGCCCGCTAATAACTAATGGCATTTCTGAATACCAGTCGGTGTAGATAACAAAGATGTTTTCACCGGGTATTAAGTTAGCCAGCATGTCTCCTTCCGGAATGTACTCAATACCAACCTGAGCAGTAACTCTTTGTTCGTCACTGACGGTAAAGCTGGCCAGCAGTCGCGGTACTTTGCCGTCTTTAGCCGCTTCGTCCAGCATGGCTGTCATAGGCTCATCAAGTTCCGATAAGCGCTGCATAAACTCGCTAAGTGGCAAGTCACGTAAATGTTCCGGCACCAGACTTTTTACTTCAATGTCCTGCCAGTCCAGTTTTAAGCCAATTTCGCGTGCCAGAATCAGTAACTTACGCACCAAGTCCTGACAGGACAAATCTTCACGGGGGTCAGGCTCGCTGTAACCCCGCTCTTTGGCTTCTTTTACCAGTGAACTGAACGTGACTCCTTTGGTGAAATTCTCAAACAGCCAGGACATGGTGCCTGAGAAAATGCCGGAGATGCTGCGAATTTCGTCGCCGGAATTACGCAAGTCGTTTATGGCATAATTCAGCGGTAATCCGGCACCCACCGTGGTGTTGTACAGCCATTCGCGCTTGTACTCGTGCTGAATGGTACGAATTTCCCGGTACAGCGCCTCGTCGGCAGAGCCCGCGCGCTTATTGGCGCTGATAATATGCAGGCCGTTTGCGAACAAGCTGGGATACAGCTGCGCGACTTGTTGGGCGTCGGTTAAATCAATCACCACCAGTTCGTCGTATGGCGCATTGGGGAGCTCGCGCAGCAGTTCCGTGAGTACATAGGGTCGTGCCAGGCGGTCGAAGTCTTCGGCCCACTGAGTGAGCTCTACGCCATTGTAATCCAGCCATAAACGCCGGGAGTTAGCGATGCCCATAACCCGAACGTCCATCACTTGATTAATACGGTCACGCTGCTGGCGGAACAGTTCCAGCCAGGCTGTCCCAATGTTGCCGCGACCAATAACCAGCACGCCCAGGCTGCGACGGTAGTTAAATAATTGGCTGTGCAGACGATTGAGTAAACGGTTATCAAGCTTTTGCTCCAGAATAGCAACAGCAGAGTCACCGCTCTGCGTCAGAGCAAAGCGTCGTACTTTTTGTTCGGAAAGTTGCAGTTTAAAGGTCGAGAACTGGTCGGTTTCCTGAATGCGGTTACCGACAATGGCCAGCATAGAGTATCCGCGAATTTGAGTTATGGCGTCACCGGCCCCCAGACTGTCTAACCAGCCGGTCAGGTAGTCTAAGTGGTTTTGATGAAACACCAGATATTGCTGATGATTCTCCGGCTCGGTCCAGCTGACCAGCGGCTCTAACTCCAGTTCGTCCAGACGTTTTACTAAGGCTTTATCGTGCAGCTCAACCTTAAAGAGCACCACCTCAGACAGTGAAGTGAAGACTTTTCCGCGAGGCTGGGTATTCTGGAACTGACCAATACGCGTTTGCTGATTTTCTACTTTCAAACTGGAGCGAACGGAAATGACCATGCGCTGGCGGTCGACCGGCTGAAAGGTTCTTGGATGCAAAACCGGGCTGCCAAGACGCGCTAGTTCTTCGGCTTCGGTCCAGTCTAATGTCGGTAAGCTGACTACGCGCTCAACTTTACGCGGGTCTGCCGAATAAACGCCGGCCACGTCTTTCCAGATAGTAACCTGGCGTGTATCCAGCAGACTGCCGACTAAGGTCGCTGAATAGTCACTGCCGTTACGCCCCAGAGTTAAGCTCTCGCCGTTTAAACCGCGGGCGATAAAGCCAGTAACAATAAAGCGGGTGCCCGAGTGAGGAGCTACTCTTTGTAATAGCTTTTCACGAGAGTGTTCTACCTGAATAACGGGCTCAGGGGCATCTGCGGCGAGTAAAAAGTCCCGGGCATCAATGTGGTCGGCGCGGGTGCCCTGTTTTTGCAGTAAAGCTGATAACAAGCGGGCGGACCAAAGCTCACCGTAGGACAGTAACTCGGCATTATGGTTAATGATTTCGTCGCCCTCTAACCATTGACGCCAGCGGATGAAGTCTTGCTGAGATTGTTGCAGCAGTTGCTGCTGTAAGTTACCGCTTAATAATTCGGTGATCAGCCCTTGCTGAAAACTCTCTAATTGATCGAGCAGAATGCTGGCGGTGTCGCCCGGCTGTGCTTTGGCATTAATAATGGCAAGAATGCGGTTGGTTGTGTCTCCGGCTGCGGAAACGACGACTAGGTCGCTGGCACCGGCGTACTCGGTTACAATACGGGCAACGCGGCGATAGCAGAACGCATCGGCAAGACTGCTGCCACCAAACTTATGCACCTGAACGCTGTCGGCAACGGCTTGCTTTTGCTCTTCTGTGAGCTGAGTTGTTGTCATTCCGCCTTCCTTAACTACTCGCTTAAATTAGGTAACTGCTACTAAGGCTAAAATATTGTCAGGCAAATGTCAGTAACTTTTAGCCATCTAGACGGATAAAATTTGACGGGGTCGCTCATTCGGGTACAATTCATTATAACTTATGTGGTTTTGTTATATAGTGGGATAGTAACAATGAAATGGAACGGCGAATATATTTACCCTTATGCTGAACACGGTCGTAAGAGTCAGCAGGTGAAAAAAGTTACGGTCTCAATACCCACGCGTGTATTAAAGGTACTGACCGATGAACGAACCCGTCGCCAAGTTAATAATCTTCGCCATGCTACCAACAGCGAACTGCTTTGCGAGGCGTTTTTACATGCTTTTACCGGTCAGCCACTGCCGGAAGATAAAGACTTACAAAAGTCCAATCCGAATAAAATCCCCAAGGCCGTGCGCGAAGAGCTGGAAGCCCGGGGATTACCTATTCCGACCGACGAAGAGCTCGACGATTAATCCTGCATATAATTTTTCGGTAAATCGATTTTAGCTGCGCCGGACTTCACCGCAGCTTCCGCAACGGCACGCGAGACCCGTGAGCACAAGCGCGGGTCAATTGGCTTAGGAATAATATAATCACGACCGAAGGTTAATTCTTTGACGCCGGCTGCTTTTAATACTGATTCCGGCACTGGCTCTTTCGCCAGCTGGCGAATGGCCTCTACTGAGGCAACCTTCATTTCGTCATTAATCGCTGTAGCTCGCACATCTAACGCGCCGCGAAACATAAACGGGAAGCATAAAACGTTGTTCACCTGGTTCGGGTAGTCCGAGCGCCCGGTTCCCATAATCAGGTCATCACGTGCCGCCATAGCGGTTTCTGGTTTAATCTCCGGGTCGGGGTTAGAGCAGGCAAATAGAACGGGGTTTGGCGCCATAAGTTTCAACTCTTCTGCGCTGAGTAAGTTTGGCCCTGAAACACCCACGAAGATATCGGCACCTTCGATAACATCTCTTAGCGTGCGTTTATCGGTATTGTTGGCAAACAGCTCTTTGTATTCGTTTAAATCGTCACGACGGGTGTGAATAACGCCTTTTGAGTCGAGCATATAAATGTGCTCACGTTGCGCGCCACATTTAATTAAAAGTTCCATACAGGCGATGGCGGCAGCACCGGCACCAAGACACACAATGCGAGATTCCGATAGCGTTTTGCCCTGAATTTCCAGTGCATTCAGCATACCGGCGGCAGTCACAATAGCAGTACCATGCTGATCATCGTGAAACACCGGAACATTGCAACGCTCTATTAAAGCTTGTTCAATTTCAAAGCATTCGGGCGCTTTTATGTCTTCTAAATTAATACCACCAAAAGTGTCGGCAATGTTAGCAACGGTATTGATAAAGTCTTGCGTGGTACGGTGACTCACTTCAATATCAATAGAGTCCAGTCCGGCAAAGCGCTTGAATAATAGAGCCTTACCTTCCATTACCGGTTTTGACGCCAGTGGTCCCAAATTTCCCAAACCAAGAATAGCCGTTCCGTTGGTAATAACCGCCACCATGTTGCCCTTGGCAGTATAACGGTAAGCAGCGTCCGGGTCCTGAGCAATTTCCCGAACCGGTTCTGCTACGCCCGGGCTGTAGGCGAGAGCTAGATCTTTGCTGGTTTCAGCAGGAGTGGTCAGTTCAACCGAGATTTTACCCGGAGTCGGGTATTCGTGGTAATCCAGTGCTTGTTGGCGAAAATCTGTCATGCGGTGATACCTGAGTCTGGTTATCAGAATGCTAATTAGTCTATCGCTTTTAGGCTAAGAAACAAATCTTACCTGCGTCTTTATGCTCTTAATAAGGCTAACTAAATTTAACGAGTGTTTAAAAGTACACCAGTTAACTTTTCTTTAACAACGGGAGGTTTAGGCGAGCGGACACAAAAAAAGGCGCTGTTTAGCGCCTTTCTCTTAACATCTGCTGTTAAGCAACGTTTTCTATAGGTTTTCTCAGGCTTATTTCTTGCCCAGAGCGCCAAAACGTTTCTTAAACTTATCAACACGACCGCCAGTGTCCATTACACGCTGCTTACCAGTGTAGAACGGGTGGCACTCTGAACAGACGTCCAGGTGAAGATCTTCTGAGCGGGTTGAACGCGTTTCGAACGTGTGACCGCAAGAACAGCTGACTTTTAAAGTCTCGTACTTAGGATGAATACCTTGTTTCATGGGGTTACCTCAGTTATGGGCCGCATCGCCATTCGATCCAAAGCCGAACACCATGCGCAAAAAAACATCAATGAATTAAGAGCCGCGCATTTTATGTGATCCTGCGTCTGTGATCAAGCAGAATCTGCTGCCTTGTATTCTGCGCGGCAGCGTTCCAGAATAGAGCCATGAAGCAAGCCAACACCGGCAGCGAACGACGTTATAAAGTCGCACTGCCGCTACCTCTTCGACAAACCTATGACTATCTGTGCAAAAGTGTCGAGCCACTGCCGCAGGGAGTCCGCGTGCGTGTGCCTTTTGGCCAGCGTCAGTTAGTGGGGTATGTGGTGGCCGAAGCCACTGACGAACCGCCAGAATTTGCACTGAAAGCGGTTGTTTCGGTATTGGATGAGCAGCGACTGTGGCCGCGTGATATCTGGCAACTGGTTCGCTGGTCAGCTGATTATTATCACCACTCGTTGGGTGACGTTGCTGCCAATAGCCTGCCAGTTTTATTGCGTAAAGGCGATGCGGCGGAATACCTGACCGAAACTTTTTATGCGTTGACCGATTTAGGCCGGGCTCAATCCATTAATGATTTAAAAGGGGCTGCAAGACAACAGCAGGTGCTGGCGGCGCTCAAGAATCAGCCGCTCAGGCGTAGTGATTTAACCGACATGGGCGTAACCTCAGCCGTGCTTCGTACCTTGCAGGATAAAGGCTGGATTGACGTGCGCGAGCAGGCTCCGATTAAGAATCAGGGCTGGCAAGAACAATCATCGGTGCTAAAAGAGCAGGGTCATGCGCTAAATACCGAGCAGGCAGTCGCGGTTTCAACCATTAACCAACAGCAAAAGCACAGTGCGCTGCTGCTGGAAGGGGTTACCGGTAGTGGTAAAACCGAAGTGTATTTGCAGGCTATGGAGCCGATGCTGGAGCGCGGAGAGCAGGTGTTGGTGCTGGTACCGGAAATAGGCCTGACCCCACAGACTTTGCAGCGCTTTAAAGAACGCTTTGACGCGCCGGTGGTCATGCTGCACTCAGGTATGAGTGACAGAGAACGTTTAAATACCTGGCTGGATGCAAAACACGGTCATGCGGCAATTATTATCGGTACCCGGTCGGCGGTGTTTACACCCTGTCAGAAACTCGGGCTTATTGTGGTCGATGAAGAACATGACTTGTCCTACAAACAACAGGACGGCTTTCGTTACCATGCCCGGGACATTGCCATTAAACGGGCGTCGTTGCTGAATATTCCGCTGGTGCTGGGTAGTGCAACGGCCTCGCTGGAAACTTTGAATAACGCGGTTAGTAAGCGTTTTCACTGGCTTAAGCTGGGGCAGCGAGCTGGTGGCGCACAAATGGTTAAACACGAACTTATTGACCTGAAACAGCAGCCCATTAAAGCCGGCGTTTCTAAAGCATTGCAGGAACAAATTCAGGTAGAAATTGAACGCGGTAACCAGGTACTGCTGTTCCTTAACCGTCGTGGTTTTGCACCGGCGTTAATGTGTCACGAATGTGGCTGGCTGGCGCAGTGCCATCGTTGTGACGCTTATTACACCGTACATAAAGCTCATCACCAGTTGCAGTGTCACCATTGCGGTAGCCAGCAGCGCATACCTAAGCAGTGCGGTTCCTGTGGTTCCACGCACTTAATTTCGCACGGCGTGGGTACCGAGCAGTTAGAGCACAGCCTGAAAGAGATGTTTCCCGGGCGCGGCGTGTTACGCATTGACCGGGACTCCACCCGCCGCAAAGGCCAACTGGATGATTACCTGCAAAAAGCCACAAATAACGAGTACCCCTTGTTGGTAGGCACGCAGATGTTGGCCAAAGGCCATCATTTTCCGCATGTCACTCTGGTGGCGCTGCTGGATGTCGATGGTGCGCTGTACAGTGCGGATTTCAGGGCAGCAGAGCGCCTGGGCCAGCTTTATACTCAGGTGGCGGGTCGCGCCGGGCGGGAGCACAAAGCCGGAAAGGTGGTATTGCAAACCCATCATCCCGAACACGACTTAATTCAGGACTTACTCAACAACGGCTATTCACACTTTGCCCTGACCGCGCTTGCCGAACGCCAGCAAAGCGAGCTGCCGCCATTCTCTTATTTGGCGCTGTTCCGTGGCGAAGCAACCGACAGAGATTCAGTGGTACAGGCCATGACTCAGATTCAACAGCTAATGCCGCAGGTGGACGGTGCATTTTTACTGGGGCCGATGCCAGCCTTAATGGAGCGTAAAGCGGGTCGTTACCGCTATCAATTGCTGTTACATTGTCAGTCGCGAAAATTGCGTTTTCAGCTTATTGAACATTTGTTGCCGCAAATTAACGCCTTGCCGTTATTGAAAAAAGTGCGCTGGTCGCTGGATATTGATCCACAAGACTTCAGCTGATTAACAACTAAGCGGTTTTTTTTATCGAGCGTAGCGATTAAACTAAGCGCTTTGAATTTCCTCTTCGATTTTTCATACAGGTAGTCGCATTAATGAAAGAACAACTTGAACAGTTACTGGCCGAAGCCATTGGTCAACTTAAAGCACAGGGCACAATTCCGGCGGATCACTCAGTAAACATTCAGTTGGACCGACCCCGCGATAAGTCGCACGGTGACTTTGCGACGAATCTGGCATTAATGCTGGCAAAGCCGGCGAAATCGAATCCGCGACAGTTGGCAGAAGCCATTGTTGCTGCGGTTCCGGAAAACACTCTGCTGTCGAAAATGGACATTGCGGGTCCGGGTTTTATTAACTTCACTATTTCGCAGGACCAGCTGAAAGACCAGCTAACCGCTATGCTGAACAGCGACAGCCTGAACGTGGATGTGGCTGACGAAAGCAAAACTATTGTTATTGACTACTCTTCGCCTAACCTGGCGAAAGAAATGCACGTGGGCCATTTACGTTCAGCCATTATTGGTGATGCCGTGTCACGCGTGTGCGAGTTTTTAGGTCATAAAGTCGTTCGCCAGAACCACGTGGGTGACTGGGGTACGCAGTTCGGTATGCTTTTAGCGTACATGGAAGCGCTGGATAACCAGTCGGCAGAATATGAGCTGAGCAACCTGGAAACCTTTTATAAAGCCGCCAAGCAGCGTTTTGACGAAAGCGAAGAATTCGCTGACCGTGCACGTCAGCTGGTGGTTAAACTGCAGTCGGGCGACGAGTATTGTCTGAAGCTGTGGAATCAGTTTATTGATGTGTCATTGAGCCACTGTCAGGACGTTTACGACCGCCTGGGTGTTAAGCTGACTCGTGACGATGTAATGGCAGAAAGTGCCTACAACGACAAATTGCCGGGCGTTATTGAGCACCTTCGCGAGAAAGGCCTGTTGACTGAAGATCAGGGCGCGCAGTGCGTGTTCCTTGAAGAATACAAAGGCAAAGAAGGCGAGCCGCTGCCTATTATTGTGCAGAAAAAAGGCGGAGGGTATCTTTATGCCACTACCGACTTAGCCGCCATTGAATACCGTCAGAAAGAACTGGGCGGTGATCATTTGATGTACTTTGTGGACGCCCGTCAGTCGCTGCATTTCGATCAAATATTCACGCTGGCTCGCAAAGCCGGTTTTGTGGAAGGCGATATACAGCTGAACCATTACGGCTTTGGTACCGTGATGGGTAAGGACGGTAAACCTTACAAAAGTCGCGACGGCGGTGTGACCAAACTGGCTGACTTATTAGATGAAGCCGAACGTCGTGCGCTGGAGTTATTGCAGCAAAAAACTACCGACCTTACCGAAGAGCAGCAGAAACGAGTTGCTGAAGTGGTGGGGATTAGCTCGGTTAAATACGCGGACTTATCGAAAAACCGTACCAGCGACTACATTTTCGACTGGAACCACATGCTGACCTTTGAAGGCAACACGGCACCTTACCTGCTTTATGCTTACACCCGTGTGAACAGTATTTTTGATCGCTTGGGTGACACCGCTTTTGATCGTGGCGCAGACATTATTCTGAGTGATGAACGTGAGCTGGCGCTGGCCAATCAGCTGGTTCGTTTTAACGAAGTACTGCATCAGGTTCAGGATAAAGCGATGCCGCATTTCTTATGTGGTTTTCTGTTTGATTTGGCCGGTCGCTTCTCCAGTTTTTACGAAGCCTGCCCAATTTTGAATCAGGAAGACGAAGCGCTTCGTAACAGCCGCCTGAAATTGTCGATGTTAACGGCTAATGTGCTGAAGCAAGGTCTGGAATTGCTGGGCATTCCAACTCTGGAGAAAATGTAACGCACTATGGATTACGCGAATCGTAAGCCAAAGTCGCCGAAACGTAAGCCGACTAAGAAAAAAGGAACCAATAAAAAACAGCAACGCGGCGCAAAACCGGTTGCTGAGCGAAAACCGGTGCCCTGGTTTGTGGTCGCTGTTGCCATTGGTCTCATTGCTTTCTTTGCCTATATTCTGGTGCAAATTAGCGGTAAGTCTGAACAGGTTGAACAGCCGCAGGTGCAACCACCTCCGGCGGACTTATTGCCGAAAAAATCGGCTGAGCGCTGGCGTTATATTGAAGAGTTAAGAAGTAAAGAAGTAGAAGTGGATGTGCCGGAACGTGAAGTGGGTCCACCGAAACTCATGCAATGTGGCTCTTTCCGTCAGCAGGAGGACGCCGAAAGGTTGCGTGCACAAATTGCGATGGCGGGGCTTGAATCTCAGGTGCGCTCGACTGAAGGCAGTAACGGGCTTTGGTACCGGGTTATTCTGGGTCCTTATGAAACCAAACGCGATGCCGAACGTGATCGCCATAAATTGCAGCGTAACCAGGTGTTTGGCTGCGCAATCTGGAACTGGAATATCGATTAGTCGATATTCACCATTGAAAAATACGATATAGACCCTCAAATACTTGTCATCGACGTCACTAAGACAAAAAAGAGGGTCTTGATTTGACTACTATCGTATCTGTTCGCCGCGGCGATAAAGTTGTTATTGGCGGTGATGGCCAGGTTTCTCTGGGTAATACCGTAATGAAAGGCAACGCGCGCAAAGTGCGTCGCCTCTACCACGATAAAGTGCTGGCAGGCTTTGCCGGCGGCACTGCTGACGCTTTCACACTGTTCGAACGCTTTGAATCCAAACTTGAGCAACATCAGGGGAACCTGATGCGGGCGGCTGTGGAGCTGGCAAAAGACTGGCGTACCGACCGTGCTTTGCGCCGACTGGAGGCATTGCTTGCAGTTGCGGATAAAGAAACGTCATTAATTATTACCGGTAATGGCGATGTTGTGCAGCCGGAAAATGACTTGATTGCGATTGGCTCCGGTGGGCCGTTTGCGCAGTCGGCAGCAAGAGCTTTGCTGGAAAATACTGACTTAAATGCCCGCGACATTGTGCAAAAAGCACTGACCATTGCAGGCGATATTTGCGTGTATACCAACGGCAACCAGACCATTGAAGAAGAAGAGTCAATTGCTGAAGACAAAACGAAGCAGGGGAAAAAATAAGATGTCTGAGATGACCCCAAGAGAAATTGTAGACGAATTAAACCGACATATTATTGGTCAGGATAAAGCCAAACGTGCTGTCGCCGTTGCCCTGCGTAACCGCTGGCGCCGGATGCAGCTGGACGACGAGCTGCGTCAGGAAGTAACGCCCAAGAATATCTTAATGATAGGCCCTACCGGTGTGGGCAAGACGGAAATTGCCCGTCGTCTGGCTAAATTAGCGAGAGCGCCTTTCATTAAAGTTGAAGCGACTAAGTTCACAGAAGTGGGTTATGTGGGTAAAGAAATTGAATCCATTATTAAGGATTTAACTGACGTTGCTGTGAAACAAACGCGCGAAGAAATGATGCAAAAGGTACGTTACCGTGCTGAAGAAGCGGCGGAAGAGCGCATTCTTGATGTACTGCTGCCACCGGCGAAGAAGTCTTCTTCTGGTTGGGCTCAGCAACAGGAAGAGACACCGGAAAACGATGACCAACGTGGCACGCGCCAGGTATTCCGTAAGAAATTGCGTGAAGGCCAGCTGGATGACAAAGAAATAGAAATTGATTTAGCTATGCCACAAATGGGTGTTGAAATTATGGCACCGCCGGGCATGGAAGAAATGACGTCGCAATTGCAGAACATGTTCCAGAACATGGGCAACGACAAGACCAAGGCGCGCAAAATGCGCATTAAAGACGCTTACAAACAGTTGGTTGATGAGGAAGCTGCGAAGCTGCTGAATCCTGACGACGTTAAAGAGGCCGCTATTGAGTCTGTTGAGCAGAACGGCATTGTCTTTTTAGATGAAATTGACAAAATTTGTAAACGCGGTGATACCAGCGGGCCAGATGTTTCCCGCGAAGGTGTGCAGCGCGACTTACTGCCGCTAGTTGAGGGGACTACAGTCAATACCAAGCATGGTATGATAAAAACCGATCATATTCTGTTTATTGCCTCTGGTGCATTCCAGATGAGCAAGCCGTCAGACCTTATTCCTGAATTACAGGGGCGCTTGCCTATTCGGGTTGAGCTGGAAGCTCTGACCAGTGGCGACTTCGTGCGTATTCTGACCGAACCAAGCGCGTCGCTAACCACTCAGTATCATGCTCTGCTGAACACTGAAGGCGTTGAGGTGAGCTTTACTGAGGAAGGTATCCAGCGCATTGCTGAAGTGGCATTCCATGTAAACGAAACCACAGAAAATATCGGTGCGCGTCGCTTGCATACGGTGCTTGAGCGCTTAATGGAAGAAATTTCGTTCCATGCAACTGACCACAGCGGTGAAAAGCTGGTTATTGATGCCGACTACGTGAATCAACATGTTGGTGAGTTGTCACAGGACGAAGACCTAAGCCGCTTCATCCTGTAAAAAGACTCTGCAGAAATTGTAGAGCTAGAAAGCCGTTGCAAACTCTCCGGGTGGCAACGGCTTTTTGTTGCCCTGAATTTGGCGTTCAATAAATTGCTCGGCAAATTGCAGACGCATTGGCGGTGAATAGAAATAGCCCTGCATCATGTCGCAACCCAGCATTTGCAACATGTCCTGTTGTTCTTCGGTTTCAATTCCTTCGGCAATAACGCGTTTACCCAGACCGTGAGACAGGCGGATCATGGCTTTCAGAATGGTGACATCGTTATTGTTTTGCTGCAGTTCGTTGACAAAGCTGCGGTCTATTTTAATTTTGTTAATTGGTAAGGAGCGAAGGTAAGCCAGTGAGGAATGGCCGGTACCAAAGTCATCAATAGAAATACCAAACCCCATTTCCCGCAAGCGCTGGATAACGCTCATGCCATTGTGTAAATCGGACATGGCAACATTTTCGGTAATTTCAAGTTCCAGCCAATCGGGAGAAATACTGTAGTCTTCCAGTAGTTGCTGCATTTTTTCTATTAACTGAAAATGCTGAAATTGCGGCGCGGATAAATTCACCGCTATGGGCCAGCAGAGACCAAACCTTTGTTTCCAGGAGGCAAGGATAGCCGCCGCATTATTAAGAACCCAGTCATCCAGTTCAGTGGAAAGCCCCAATTGCTCAATATATGGGAGAAACTCTGCCGGACTCAGCAGGCCGCGCTCTGGATGTTGCCAACGGATAAGGGCTTCAAAGCCGCAAAGTTGTTGATGGTCAAAATCAAACTGAGGCTGAAGGTACAGAGTGAATTCATTTTCCCGCATCGCGCGTCGCAAAGTTGGTTCCATATCAACCAGATAGGAGTACATCTCATCCATACCCCGTTCATAAACGGTAACACTGGGTTGATGTGACTGCTTTGCCTGAGTCAACGCAATGGTTGCTTTGTTAAGCAGAGCTTCTGAGCGACTGCCGTGCTGAGGGTAACGAGAAATACCAATACCAGCAGCAACATTTAGCGTTTTCTCACCCACCTCAATGGGCTTACTCAGTGTGTCCTGAAGCTCTGCAGCCAAATCTTTTATAAGACTTCGGCTTTTTAAGTGATCAAAGGCAAGAGCAAAGACATCGCCGCTAATGCGGGATACCGCCAGAGGCTGTTTGCTAAAGTTTTGCAGGCGTCGCGCAATTTCTTTTAAAACCTGGTCTCCACCGCGAATACCAATAGTCTCGTTAACCACCTTAAAGCGACTGATGCCAATAAGCATGATGGTTAACTGGCGGTTGTTGCTGCGGCAATACTCGATGAATAACGGAATTTTACTGACTAGCTGATCGCGATTAGAAACTCCCGTCAGTGCGTCATGGGTGTGCAGATACTCGGCTCTTTGAATGGCGTGCACGGCGGTATTACGTTCAGACTCCAGTAGCCAAATAATGATGCCGACAATGACGGCTGCAACAAGTATAACGGTGAACAGCGCCTGAAAGCTGAGGAGCCAGTCAATGGCGTTGCCGGGCAAGAAGAAAATAGCGCCGAGTACAATAAAGTTTTTAAAACCAATGCTGAAGAAACCACCGGATACCAGTTTTGGCCCGAGACCGTTCCCTAGCTTGCGCCACATAAACAAGCTGACCGCTACTAAAACGGAGCCTGTGACCAGAAACCTCATAAACCCGGCATTAGGCGTGCTACCAGCGTAGCTGATGGTTGGTTCCAGCCAAAAGTACGAAATAACGCCGCCCAGTAGAGATACTGCATAAGCTATGTATTGCCAGTAGTTTTGTGGTTTTTTATTAAAAACGGCGCAAGAGGCTCCTAAGGCAACAAAAGAAATGGCGAGGTACTGAAAGGTTAAAGCAACCCCCTGTAAACCATTGGACCAGCTAAGCGCAGACTCGGGCGCAACCATGGCGCTACCGGCCAGGAAGGCTCTGATGATTTCGCCAGGACCGAATGCACAGCAGGCGAAAGCCCAGTAGCCTAGATAATCGCGCTGATAGTATCTATGGTAATACATCAGTAAGGCGGCAAATCCGAGCAGGAAAACTGCCTGTATTGAATGCGCAAAGGTCTCTATAGCCAGACTGGTCATGAGGTCAAGCTGGGGCATGAAAATAGCAATTCACTTTATTATTATTATGGTTGGTTAGATTAAACGGGTTTTTACTCTATAATTCAAGGGTTTCGTTGTCGCTATCAGGTTACTTTTGTCTGCACTGGATAGAAGGTATACTGCCAGCTACTGCTACAGCAACGTCAGGAATGCAATCATGGAATACAACACTTCAGAACTTTGCGATTTATACCCCGATATGGTCGATGTGGTTGAACCCATGTTTGAGTCTTACGGAGGCCGCAGCTCTTTTGGCGGAAGCTTGGTTATTATCAAGTGTCACGAAGATAAAGGGCTAATTGAGGAAACCCTTGCTGCCGACGGTGGTGGTAAGATTTTATTGATTGATGGTGGTGGCTCATCACGCCGCGCTCTTATTGATGCTGCCATTGCTGAGCAAGCCATGGATAATGACTGGGAAGGTATTGTCTGTTACGGCGCCGTGCGCGAAGTTGACGCGTTGGAAGAGCTGGATATTGGTATTCTGGGTGTTGCTTCTATTCCGGTTGGCGCTATTAGCGAGGGCGTGGGTGAGCTGAACGTACCGGTAAATTTTGGCGGCGTAACCTTTTTGCCGGAAGACCACCTGTATGTTGATACTACTGGCGTTATCTTGTCTCCGGAACCATTAGATATTGAATGATGAGTGACATCTCTTACTTAGAACTGACTGACCCGGCAAAATGGGTCACGGTACGTGAGCAGGAAACTAAAATTGGTCAGGCTATTCGGGGGCTCTCTGAAGAGGGTACTTACGAAGAGAGTCTGGCGGCAGCCTGGGGCGACGGACAGCGTGTAGCGCTAGTGGGTATTCCCGAGAGTATCGGTGTGCGAGCCAACCTTGGTCGCGCTGGTGCCGATGACGGCTGGCAGGCTTTTTTGAAAAGCTTCCTTAACTTGCAGAAAACGGGGCTACTTTCTACGCACGAACTGTTGTTGGTTGGAGCGGTTAATTGTGACGACTTAAACGAAAAGGCCGCTGAACTCGATGCTACAGACGCTCATGATCTTGCTACTTTACGGGAGCTGTGTGCGCAGGTTGATGCCCGCGTCGAGAACATTCTGACACCGTTGTTCGAGCAGGGTTTTGAGGTCATTGTTATCGGCGGGGGGCACAATAATGCGTATCCGCTGCTGAAGAGTTTGCATAAAGTGACAGAGGAAGCTTGTGGTGCGGTCAATTTAGACCCTCATGCAGACTTCCGTCCGCGCGAAGGCCGCCACTCGGGCAATGGCTTTAGTTACGCTTACATGGAAGGTGCATTGGAGTTTTACCATATTGTTGGCCTGCATCAGGGCAAAAACTCCGCCAGCAGCCTAAGGCAACTGCAGGATGCCGGTATGCGTTACCATACCCTGCACCGCTTATATGAGCGGTCATTTGTCGAGGTAATGGACGAAGTGGTCGCGAAAGCCATGTCCTGGCAGCGACCGCTGGGTATTGAAGTTGATGTTGATGCCTTAAATGCCGTACCGGCTAGTGCTGTAAACTATGTTGGCTTAAGTCTGGGCCAGGGTTTTCAGTACGTTAAGCGTTTAGCTGAGGTGAACGAAGCGCGTTATTTACACCTTGCCGAAGCCGCGCCGTCATTGTGCAGTGCAGGCTTCGACGAAGGTATGAAAATATGCGGACAGTTGCTTAGCGAGCTGACCACGGCTTACTTACACGGTCGTGAGCGACGCCGTTAAACCACAAGGTTTTTAGCGGGTTCACGCCAAACTGGTAAGTGAGCTCAGCGGCGTCTTTGCTATTCCATAGTGCTAAATCTGCGTAACAGCCTTCTGCAATAACGCCGCGTTTTGTCTCGCCTAGGGCCTTGGCAGCATTAACCGTTACTCCGCGCAAACACTCTTCCGGGGTCATGTGGAAAAAGGTCGCAGCCATTTGCAGCATTAAAGGTAGGTTGTGAATTGGCGATGAACCCGGGTTTGCATCGGTGGCAATGGCCATGGGTACAGAATGTTTTCGCAGTAACTCAACCGGCGGCTTTTGCGTGTCACGCAGGAAGTAAAATGCTCCGGGCAATAACACCGCCACAGTGCCATTTTCAGCCATGGCTTTCACACCCTCTTCATCCAGTTGTTCAAGATGATCAGCCGATAAAGCCTGATAGTTTGCGGCCAGTTTAGCACCTTTCTGATTGGTGATTTGCTCGGCGTGAAGCTTAATTGGTAGCCCTAACTCTTTTGCTGCTTTAAACACTTTTTCGGTTTGTGCAGGGCTAAACCCAATGCTTTCACAAAAGGCGTCAACGGCGTCGACCAGGCCTTCATTAGCCAGCGTCGGTAAAATGTTTTGAATAATTTCTTCAATATAGCCGTCGGCGTTCTCATTGAACTCTGGTGGTATCGCATGAGCCGCCAGCAGGGTGGTTTTGATGTTCACCGGTAACTGCTCGGCTAACTGACGCGCCACGGTTAATTGTTTGCGCTCGTTCTCTAAGTCCAGACCATAACCGGACTTCACTTCTATGGTCGTCACCCCTTGCGACATAAGTGTTTCTGCGCGCTCTAGAGCCAGTGTCAGTAACTCTTCTGCTGATGCCTCCCGAGTGGCTTTTACGGTGCTTTTGATACCACCGCCCTGCTCGGCAATTTCCTGATAGCTGGCACCATGCAGACGTTGTGCGAATTCGTTGGCGCGGGACCCGGCCCAAACCAGGTGAGTGTGACAATCAATTAACCCGGGAGTCAGCAGGCCGCCGTTACCGTCAATCACTTCCGCAGTCGGGGTAGCGGGGGCGTCAAAAGCAGCACCCACAAATTCAATTTTGCCCTTATTAATAATGACTGTAGCGCCCTGGATAAGGCCATAACCCTTATCATCCGTCATTGTCGCTGCGTTGATATTTTCTATGCGTTGCATAACAGTCCTTTAAGGTTGGTTCTGATAAAAGAGTAGCAAAAGCTGCTTGTATATACAATTATTCTGAACTAGACTTTTAACCTCAAAAATATCGAGTCATGTCATTTACATGTTGGGATCGGAATGAATAAATTCTTAAAGATAAAACAGCATATTTATCTGAAGATAGAATCCGGTGAGTGGCCTGAAAACCACCCTGTCAGTTCAGAAAACGCCTTGTCGGCGCAGTTTTCTGTCAGTCGAATGACGGCAAGACGCGCGCTACAGGAACTGGCCGACGAAGGTCTGGTCATTCGTACCCAGGGCTCTGGTACCTACGTTGCACCAATTAAGTCGCAAACCTCATTTATGGCCATTCGCAATATTGCCGATGAAGTGCGTTCACGTGGTCACGACTACCGCGCCAAAGTGCATATGCTGAAAGAACAACCAGCCTCAACTCAGGTAGCTGAAGCGCTGGAACTGGAAGAAGGCAGCCCGGTGTTTCATTCGTTAATCACCCATTTCGAAAACGACCTGCCGGTGCAGCTGGAAGAGCGTTTTGTTAACCCGAAACTGGTTCCCGACTATCTAAAGCAGGACTACAGCAAGGTGACTCCGCACGAATATTTATGCGTGGTCAGCCCGCTTACCGAAGCCAGTCATCAAATTGAAGCTATTCTGCCGGTCAATACTCTGTGCCAATACTTAAGTATCGACCGTCACGAACCTTGTCTCAGAATTTTGCGCCGCACCTGGAGCTCAGGTGGCGTGGTGACTTTCGCCACGCTGACTCACCCCGGCTCCCGTTTTAAGTTAGGCGGCCATTTAACCTTTAAGGAGTAAGTCATGTCATTCACCCGTTTGGATAAAAGTCGCAAGATAAGCGCACCTCATGGAACCGAGCTAACCACCTGCAACTGGCAGGTAGAAGCTGCAAAGCGGATGCTGATGAACAACCTTGATGACGAAGTTGCCGAACACCCACAGGCGCTGGTCGTTTATGGTGGTATCGGGCGTGCTGCGCGCAGCTGGGAATGCTATGACAAAATTATTGAAACTTTAGAGCGCCTGAAACCAAACGAATCTCTCCTGATTCAGTCGGGTAAACCGGTGGGTGTATTTCCGACTCATGAAGACGCGCCGCGTGTATTGATTGCGAACTCTAACCTGGTGCCTGAATGGGCAAACTGGGAGCACTTTAACGAGCTCGATAAAAAAGGCCTGATGATGTACGGGCAGATGACCGCGGGCTCGTGGATTTACATTGGCTCACAAGGCATTGTGCAGGGCACTTACGAAACCTTTGGTTCGGTCTCGCGTCAGCACTTTAACGGTGACGCAAAAGGTAAGTGGGTACTTACTGGTGGCCTTGGCGGCATGGGTGGTGCTCAGCCATTGGCGGCAACCATGGCCGGTTTCTGTATGCTGGCGGTTGAATGTGACGAGTCACGTATCGACTTCCGTTTGCGCACCGGCTATGTGGATCATAAAGCCACTAACTTAGACGATGCGTTAAAACTGATTCATGACGCTATGGCAAAAGACGAAGCGATTTCGGTCGGCTTACTGGGTAACGCTGCTGATGTTTATGCGGACTTGCAACAGCGCGGTGTAACGCCGGACGTAGTGACTGACCAGACCTCAGCCCATGACCCTCTGCATGGTTACTTGCCACAGGGCTGGACACTGGAACAATACAAAGCCAAGCAGGAAAGCGATGCCACCAGCACGGTAACTGCCGCGAAAGAATCTATGGCGGTACAGGTGCGCGCTATGCTCCATTTCCAGAAAGAAGGCGCGGCAGTACTGGATTACGGTAACAACATTCGCCAGATGGCCAAAGACGTTGGTGTTGATAACGCCTTTGACTTTCCGGGCTTTGTACCCGCTTATATTCGTCCGCTGTTTTGTGAAGGTATTGGCCCATTCCGTTGGGTAGCGCTTTCCGGTGATCCGGAAGACATTTACAAAACCGACCAGAAGGTCAAAGAACTGATTCCGGATAACGAGCATTTGCACAACTGGCTGGATATGGCCAAAGAACGCATTAGCTTCCAGGGTCTGCCGTCACGTATTTGCTGGATTGGCCTCAAAGACCGTGCCCGCATTGCCCGTGCGTTTAACGACATGGTCAAAAGTGGTGAGCTAAAAGCACCGGTCGTTATTGGCCGTGATCACTTGGATTCTGGATCCGTTGCCAGCCCTAACCGTGAAACCGAAGCTATGCAGGACGGCTCTGATGCAGTATCGGACTGGCCGTTGCTGAATGCGTTGCTGAATACCGCTGGCGGCGCGACCTGGGTTAGCCTGCATCATGGCGGCGGCGTGGGTATGGGTTACTCACAGCACGCCGGTGTGGTCATTGTAGCCGACGGCACCGAAGAAGCCGACAAGCGCTTAAGTCGCGTGCTGTGGAATGACCCAGGTACGGGCGTTATGCGTCATGCCGATGCCGGATACGATATTGCGAAAAACTGCGCCCGTGAACAAGGGCTTGATTTACCTATGCTGGATACGAAGTAAGGAGGTTGCATGAGTCATTTTGAATTACAGCCAGGACAGTTGCAGTTAAGTGAACTGCGCAACTGGTTTTATCAGCACCAGACGTTAAAGCTGTCTGATGAAGCGAAAGACAACATTGCGACTTCGGCGAAAACCGTTGCGGATGTGCTGGAGCAGGGCCGTGTAGTTTACGGTATTAATACCGGCTTTGGGCTACTGGCTAATACTCGTATTCCTCCGGAGCGTCTGACCGATCTTCAGCGCCGTATTGTGTTATCGCACGCCGCCGGCACCGGTGACTTAATGGAAGACGCGGTTGTACGCTTAATGCTGCTGCTGAAAGTAAATTCCTTGTCGCGCGGCTTTTCGGGCGTGCGTCCGGTGCTCGTTGATGCGCTGATCAAGCTATTGAACGCCGAAGTGTACCCCTGCATTCCGGAAAAAGGTTCCGTAGGCGCATCGGGCGATTTAGCCCCGTTAGCTCACATGGTATTGCCGCTAGTAGGCGAAGGTAAGGTGCGCCATAACGGCGAGGTACTAAACGCTGAAGAAGGTCTGAAAATAGCGGGTATTGAGCCCTTTGAGCTGGCGCCGAAAGAAGGTCTGGCTTTGCTGAACGGCACTCAGGCATCAACCGCGCTGGCCTTAGCAGGTTTGTTCCGCATTGAACGTAACTTCCATGCCGCCATTGTGGTGGGTGCGACCTCTGTTGAAGCCGCTATGGGCTCGCGGGCGCCGTTTGATGAACGTGTTCACGCGGTACGCGGACAACCCGGGCAAATTAAAGCAGCCGAAATGCTGCGTCATGTGCTGACTGACAGTTCTGAAATTGCCAAAGACCACGAAGACTGCGAGAAAGTGCAGGATCCGTATTCTCTGCGTTGTCAGCCTCAGGTTATGGGTGCGGTTTTAGACCAGATTGAGCATGCCTCGGGTATTTTGGTGCGCGAAGCTAACGGTGTTACTGACAACCCACTGGTGTTCAGCGAAGAGCAGGACATTATTTCCGGTGGTAACTTCCACGCAGAGCCAGTCGCTATGGCAGCAGACATTCTGGCTATTGCTGCCAGCGAAATTGGTGCTTTGTCAGAGCGTCGTAGTGCCCTTCTGATAGACAGTCACTTGAGCAAGTTGCCAGCATTTCTGGTAAACGACGGTGGGGTTAACTCGGGCTTTATGCTGGCGCAGGTTACCGCAGCCGCACTGGCTTCAGAAAATAAAACCCTGGCTCATCCTGCGTCGGTAGATAGCCTGCCAACTTCAGCAAATCAGGAAGACCATGTGTCGATGGCAACTTTTGCAGCACGCCGGTTAACGGACATTGCTAAAAACGTCAGCGATATTATTGCCATTGAATGGTTAGAAGCGGCACAGGGACTGGATTTCCGTCGCCCTTTAAAAGGTGCAGCAGCAGTTGAAACGGCATTTAACTGTTTACGTGAGCAAGTAGCTTACTATGCTGAGGATCGTTTCTTTGCGCCGGACATTAAAGCCGCCAGTGACCTGATTCAAAATGGTGATTTAGCGGCAGTGATGAAACTACCGCATATTTTGTCTGAAGCCTGATTATGCGGGCTAGTCCCGTTTTGCCAGGACCACAAAGCGGCCGGTAAATTCTGCTACCGGCTGCTCTTCATCCAGTATCTGAGCTTTAATCGTCAAACGCGCATTTTTCCCTTGTTTTAACGCGGAAAAGTCACCGGTCACATCGCTCAAACGCGCTATTGCCCGAGGTTCCTGGGTAACCGGCTTGTGATAATGAATGTTGCCATCGCCTAATACCACGGCTCCTTCCAGTTCCCGCTCTAACAACTGTAAATGCAACAGTCCCCAGCAGGTTAAAGTACCCAGTGAGTAAATGCTGCCGGCAAACATGGTGCCGTGTACATTAATGTTGCGCGAGAGTACTGCGCGGGTTTCGAATACACGGCCCGTGTACTGATGGATTTTAATGCCCATGGCATCGGAAATAGGAATGTCTTCCTGCCAGGTTTTTTGTAGCTCGGCGCACCATTCTGGCCGGTAAATAATGCGGTTGTACTCAGTAAAGGACTTACGTAAATGATGTTCTGCCATCGGGTTATTTACGGTATCGGCTTCTTCCGCCACCTCGTAGCCACACTTCTTATAAAAGCCAATGGTGTTGTCGCGTGAGTTGATAACCACATGCGTTGCGCCTTCTTTGCGCGCAGCAAGCTCAAGAGCGTAGATAATAGCGACCCCGTGCCCTTCCCCTCGGTATTCGGGAGCAACTGCCATAAAGCGAATTTGAGCTTCTTCCGGACTGTTAAAGTGAAGACGGCCAACTGCAACGGCTTCCTCAGCTTCATTCACGACCATTCGGTGATGACCCACTTGATCGTATTCGTCTTGTTCAGAGCCCAGTGGCCGTTGAAAAGGCTCGCGAAGAACCCGCCACCGAAGATAGTAATATCGTTCAATCTGCTCGTCTGTTTCCGGAGTCATAACGCGATACATAGGTGTTACACCTTCAATTCAAATGTGACCGGGCCGTCATTGACCAACTCAACCTGCATATCTGCTGCAAAGCGTCCGGTTTCTACTGGCAAGCCTTGCGCAGACAGTTGTTCACAAAAAACCTGATATAAATGCTGTGCCTGGTCGGGCGTCGCTGCTGAAGAAAAGCTGGGACGCCGACCTTTACGAGTATCGGCCGCTAAGGTGAATTGAGAAACCACTAAGACTTCACCCTGCGCATCGATAACACTATTATTCATTTTGTCTTCAGCGTCACTGAATACGCGATAATTGGCTATGCGCTGAGCTAATTTGGCAGCACTGGCTTCGTCGTCTTTGTGTTCAACACCTAATAATATTAACAGCCCCGGCCCGATAGAACCGGTCAGTTCATCGGCAACAGTGACTTTGGCACGGCTAACCCGCTGAATGAGTCCGATCATGAATATATACCTTTCAGAAACAGAACGGCTATGGTCGGTGAAAACTCTGAACAGGTCAATCAGACTTCGGTTCAGCTTGCTTTAACTGGTATTCCTCTAAACTCACTGTTAAAACGGCACCAATAAGTACGATTAACCATGACAGATATATCCATACGATAAGAATCGGAATGGTTGCCAGTGCACCATAAATAGCCTGATAAGTCGGGAAAAAAGTAATGTACAGGGAGAATAACTGCTTACTCAGTTCGAACAGAAGTGCCGCAATAACCGCACCAAAGGCCGCATAGCGAAATTTAACCTGACGATTTGGTACCAGTTGATACATCAAAACAAAGAACACAAACGAAGTAACAATTGGTACAAACCACAGAACAAAATTCTGCACGCCGGATACGTATTCGTCGGCGAACTGACTGAGTGAAATAAAATAAGATGTTGCGGCGAGTCCTGAGCCTATCAGAACCGGACCTAATGTCAGCAGCATCCAGTAAACGGCAAAAGACACCAACCAATGGCGTTTGCTTGAATCCCGCCAGATATTATTCAGCGCTTTATCAATGGCCGACATGAGCATAATGGCGACAATAAACAGGAAACCGACACCAATGGCTGTCATTTTAGAGGCATTGGTCACAAACTCGTTAAGGTATTGCTCCAGCTGTTCACCCGAGGTGGGGAGTAAGTTAGCAAATATTGCCTGTTCCAGATTTTCCTGTAACTCTTCAAACATGGGGAAAGCAGAAAAAACCGTGAACATAACAACTAAAAGGGGTACCAACGACAGCATGCTGACGTAGGTCAGGTGGCCTGCGGTGATATTGGTATTGTCGCTGTTAAACCTTTTTCCAAAGTACTTTAGAAAGCCTAAGGTGTGGTTGAAATACGATTTCCATTCAATTTGCTTCATGGTGTATTGAGCTAATCCAGTTTTATTCACGTAGGGAAGTAATAACTATCATGATAGAGAGTAGTGCAAATGGCAATGGTGGTATTAGGTGCCGGCGGAGGATTAGGCCGGGCAATCACACTGGAATTAAGCAAGCAATATCCCGATGAGACCATATTCGCGCTGTCGCGGCGGGCTGAAGTGTCGGAATCGGAATCGACAGACGTAACGTATTGCCAAATAGAAGACTATGATGAGAAAACGCTTGGTGACTGGGTTCGTGAGTTTAAAAATAAGGATGAACAGCTCAGTGGCGTTATCTCAACTATAGGCATGTTACATGACGAAGAAACGTTTCCGGAGAAAAAACTCACCGATATAACGGCAGACAATTTGAATAAGTTATTTTCCGTTAACGCAGTGAAACCCATGCTGGCTCTTAAGGCCTTTCTACCAATTCTTGACAGAAAGAAAACCCGCTTCTGGGTACAGTTGTCAGCAAAAGTCGGCAGTATTGAGGATAACTATTTAGGCGGCTGGTATGCCTATCGCTCAAGCAAGGCCGGGTTAAATATGCTATTGAAAACAGCTTCAATAGAGTTTAGGCGTACTCATAAAAGCCTGACGGTGGCGGCAATACACCCGGGCACAACCGATACCCGCTTGTCGGAACCTTTTCAGGAGCGAATATCTGCCGACAAACTGTATTCCCCGGCACTCTCTGCGGAGCGCATTGTGGCTGTTGTAAAAGACTTAAAACCGGAAAATACCGGAGCGTTATGGCACTGGGATGGCAGCCGTTTACCTTACTGATTTAGTTTGCTTTTTTTAAAGGAATGTCTCTTAATTGGTAAGAGGCATGTTAAGTGCAAGGAGAACACGATGTTATATATTTTAGCCATTTTGCTTCCACCCATCGCAATTTTACTGACGGGTAAAATCTTTCAGGCGATATTCAATGCAATTATCGCCATTGTCGGCGTGGTGCTTTTTATTGTTTCGCTTGGTGCTCTGGGCGCTCTTTATATTATCGCTATTCTTCACGCGATTATTGTCGTGCATGGCTATCACCGTGACAAACGCGACGAACGCTTAATTAAAGCCGCGCGAGGTGAAAAATGAGTAAATGGATATTAGCTGTTGTTGCGGTTATCACGCTGTCGGCTTGCCAAAGTGCTTACTACGGCACTATGGAAAAGTTTGGTGTAGAAAAGCGCGATATATTAGTCGATAGAGTGGATGATGCTCGTGACTCCCAGTCAGATGCGCAGGAGGAGTTCCGTTCGGCGCTTGAACGTCTGGATTCCATGCTGAATATTGACGGTGGTAAGTTGGAAGAACAATACAATGCGCTACGCGACGATTACGAATACAGTAAAGATGCAGCTGAAAAAGTCCGCAGTCGTATCGATGAAGTTGATGAAGTAGCCAATGACTTATTCGATGAATGGAGCGAAGAGCTGGGTGAATACAGTAACGACAACATGCGCCGTGAAAGCGAGCGACAGTTGCGGGAAACCGAGCGTCGTTATGCTGAACTGTTAAGGGTTATGGAGCGTGCAGCGGACAAGATGCAGCCGGTTCTGGATAAAATGCAGGATAACGTGCTTTATCTGAAGCATAACCTGAACGCCAAGGCGATTGATGCCATTCGTGGTGAATTCAGTAATCTGCAAAGCGACATTTCCGTATTAATAGAAGATATGGAAGCGGCCGTAACTGAATCGAACCGCTTTATCAAAGCAATGAAAGACTCTCAATCTTAATGAGCAGGAGATAATATGACCGTTTTATTTATTGGTGGCAGCCGCCGTAAAGATTCACTTAATACCAAATTGAAGCACCGTTTAGTCGAAGTGGCTGATAAACACGGCATTCGTCATGAACTGGTTGATGCCGACGCACTTGACGCGCCGATTTACCATGGTGACTTAGAAGCCGCCGACGGTGTGCCTGAGTCGATGAAAAGTCTGGGCGAGAAAATTCAGTCCGCATCTAAAGTGGTGTTAGTTAGCCCAGAATACAATTCGTCGGTGTCGCCGCTGATAAAAAATGCGATTGACTGGGTGTCCCGACTTGATAGTAAAGCTTGGGCCGGAAAAACTGTGCTGCTGGCTGCGGCCTCTCCCGGTGGTTTAGGTGGTTTACGAGCCGTCAGTCATTTACGCGATATTCTTGCCAATGTTCAGGCTTGGACGGCACCTCTGTGCGCAAGTTGCCCTAATGCCAGCGATGAGGCCATTGCGGCAATGGACGAAGGTTTTCTGAAACAATTTTTAGAGCAAGGAGAGGGCTAGTTAGTGATTTACTGGAGGATACTTTTCAGTCTTTGACCCGCGGCGTACACCGTAAATACAGTGGCTGGCGCCGTAGCCGCGGAGACAGCAATGAGCCTTAGCGTTTTAATCCATTAACGTAGCTATCGATTGCCTGGTTGCCATACTCAACCAGAGGAAAGTAATCAGGCGCGAGTAGCCAGTTGTAAATAAGGCCGTCGACCAGAGAGAACAAGCCGATAACCGCCACGCGTGAGTCGACTGTCGGCGCAAGTTCATTCTTTTTTACCGCAGTTTCAAAAAGCTTTTCGACATCGCAAATGCATTCGTTGCGACCGCTTATGTGTCTTAATTTAATTGGATTTACTTCGTCAATGTATTCACATTTGTGTAAAAGAATACTGGCTAAGGAGCGTACCTGATCGTCGTCCTGCACACGGCGAATAAACTCTTTAGAGCGTTCTTTGACTTCAATTAATGGATCAAATTCGGAGCCTTCAGCAACTTGTTCCCGCATTTCATCAAATGGCAACTTAATGCGCCCCATAAGAGACTCAATTAAGTCCATTTTATTTTCAAAATGATGGTAAATTGCACCGCGAGTAACGCCAGCTTTCTCCGCCACTTGCATCATCGACGTTTGAGTCACACCTTTTTCACTGAATAAAGCTTCAGCAGCATCTAACAACTTGGCGCGGGTCTCCATTGCGTCTTCTTTTGTGCGTCGAACCATTTTGGGCTCCTATTTCTTAACATCCGTTCATTATTATAACGTTTTTTCCGTAATCATGCACCTATGTATGTATATTCTGATACAAGGATTTTAAAACAAATAGGGAAAAGCGGTTGTGGAATGGGTATTCGACCCTAATAATAAGGGTATACATTTAGTAAAAAACGTTGAGGTGTGTGATGAAAAACGAACTTGATAACAAACTGATGTTGGATGCGTACGAAAAGATCCACACTCATGGTGAAGCTCGTCAGGGTCGCCATTATTTAGACGGCATAGAAGCTTATACCGATCACGACGGTTATACGGTATTTCTGGAAGGGCATGGGGTTACGCTCACCCTGCAGTTCCATAATTCGTACAATCTAAAGTATGACAATGAAAGACAGTACGACCAATTCATACGGGCTCTTAAAAACATTAGCAAAGGGTATGAAACGCCGGGGCTAGAGAGAGGATGAGTCTGGATAAAGCTTACACCGTAAAGGAAGAGGTGGCTCATGCGCTGACTCACGGCGTCGGTGCTGTTTTGAGCATTGCAGCTTTAATTGTCATGTTGGTATGGACTGCCGCCTATGGTGATGCGTGGCATGTTGTTGCTTCAAGCATCTACGGTGCGAGCCTTATTCTGCTTTATACCGCCTCAACGCTTTATCACGCGTTCCCCTGGCCAAGAATGAAAGCTGTATTCCAACAGCTTGATCATGCCGCCATTTACATTCTAATTGCTGGTACCTATACGCCATTTGCCTTAATTAACTTGAGAGGCGGATGGGGCTGGACGCTATTGGGTGTGGCCTGGGGCATTGCTTTGCTGGGCGTGATTCTTGAGCTCGGTATGAAAAGGCGAATTAAGTGGTTATCGCTCAGCTTATATCTGGGAATGGGCTGGATGGCGTTAATTGCCATTAAACCGATGCTTGATAACGTTGATAGTGGCGGTTTGATGTTGCTGGTAGCCGGGGGTTTGGCTTATACGTTAGGCGTTATTTTTTATGTGTGGAAGTCGTTGCCTTATCATCATGCTATCTGGCATTTATTTGTGTTGGTTGGCAGTGTTTTCCATTTCTTTTCAATTTTCTATTTTGTGCTGCCGCAACCGGAATTGCTTAACGCCGGTTAACTTTTAGCTGAATTACAGACATAAAAAAGCCCGCTAATTTTGAAGTGACCCCATAAAGTTGGACTCATTTCTAGCGGGCTTTTTTGATTACAGACTGAGTCGTCTATTAACCGTTTTTCGGCTCACGACCTAAACGTTTACGATCATTCTCTGTCAGTGCGCGTTTACGAATACGAATAGACTCTGGTGTCACTTCGACCAGCTCATCATCGTTGATAAACTCAAGCGCCTGCTCCAGTGTTAAACGAATTGGCGTACTCAGCGTCTGCGCTTCATCAGTACCTGATGCACGAACGTTGGTTAGCTGCTTACCTTTCAGACAGTTTACTGTCAGGTCGTTTGAACGGTTATGAATACCGATGATCTGGCCCTCGTAAACTTCATCGCCGTGCGATGCAAATAATTTACCGCGTTCCTGCAGGTTAAACAGTGAATAAGTCAGAGCTTTCCCCTGGGCATTAGAAATCAGTACACCGTTAACACGTTGACCAATAGTACCGCCTTTGTGCGGACCGTAGTGGTCAAAAGTGTGGTACATCAGGCCTGTACCTGAAGTCAGTGTCATAAACTCTGTCTGGAAACCAATCAAACCACGGCTTGGTACTTCAAAGTCAACGCGGACGCGACCTTTGCCGTCAGGCGTCATGTTGGTCATTTCGGCTTTACGCAAGCCTAATTTTTCCATAACGGCACCCTGATGCTGCTCTTCAATATCAACCGTCAGAGTTTCATAAGGTTCCATTTTCTTATCATCTTCGTATTTGATGATAACTTCCGGACGAGAAACGGCTAATTCAAAACCTTCGCGGCGCATGTTTTCGATAAGAACACCTAAGTGAAGCTCACCACGGCCTGATACGCGGAAACGATCCGGGTTGTCAGTCTCTTCAACGCGTAATGCAACGTTATGAACCAGTTCTTGCTGCAGACGTTCAAGAATCTGACGAGAGGTAACAAACTTACCTTCTTTACCTGCGAAAGGTGAGGTGTTGACCTGGAAGGTCATAGTTACCGTTGGTTCGTCCACCGTCAATGGCTTCATGGCCTCGGCCTTACCAACCGCGCAAACGGTGTCAGATATTTTAAGTTCGCCCAGACCCGTAATAGCGCAAATGTCGCCTGCTGCTGCTTTGTCGGCTTCAATGCGATCCAGACCTAAGTAGCTAAAGACTTTACCAATTTTGCCGCTGCGTTCTTTGCCGTCAGCACCAACAATAGTGACTGGCTGGTTAACTTTAACACTACCACGGGTAACGCGGCCGATACCGATAACGCCCAAGTAACTTGAGTAATCCAGTTGTGACACCTGCATTTGCAGGTCGCTATCAGGATCAGCATCTGGATGGCTTACTTTGTCAACGATGGTCTCGAACAATGGTGTCATGTCACCATCTTGCTCATCTATATCCAGGGATGCCCAGCCATTAAGTGCTGATGCGTAAACCACGGGGAAGTCTAGTTGCTCATCTGTAGCGCCCAGGTTGTCAAACAAGTCAAATACTTGGTCCATAACCCAGTCCGGACGAGCACCTGGACGGTCAATTTTGTTAATAACAACAATTGGATTCAAACCGTGAGAGAAAGCTTTCTGCGTGACAAATCGAGTCTGGGGCATAGGGCCGTCAACAGCATCAACCACCAACAATACCGAGTCTGCCATAGAAAGTACGCGCTCAACTTCACCACCGAAATCGGCGTGTCCTGGTGTATCCAGAATGTTGATGCGGTAATCCTGCCAGTTAACCGCTGTGTTTTTGGCAAGAATAGTGATGCCACGCTCTTTCTCAAGATCGTTGGAATCCATAATACGGTCTTCTATTTCGCCACGGCTTTCTAAAGTGCCAGATTGTTGCAACAATTTGTCGACTAGCGTGGTTTTACCATGGTCAACGTGGGCGATGATCGCGATGTTGCGTAGTTTTTCTATATCAAATACCTGAATTGTCATTAAGAACTGCCTGTAGTTGTCCGGGAATGGAACCCCGGGCAGGGGGTTTTATGAAAAATAGCGGCGTATTCTACCTTTTTGAGTTGGATTAAGAAAGGGCTGATTGTTTTTTGTTCGTTATATTTTTATGACGTTATCTCAAACCCTCACTTTTGCACCAAATTTGTGCGTTATGCGCTATACTGGTGCGTATTAGTTTAGGCGTTATCGTGTTAAATAAACTAACTTTATGAATATAAACAAAAAAGTCAGTTGGCACAGGCTTTGCTATACTCAAGCTGTATTTTTAGACGCTGTCTACGGAGGACAACATGTCAGCTAATAAGATTTTCGATACCATCAAAGAACACGACGTTAAATTCGTCGATTTACGCTTTACTGATACTAAAGGTAAAGAGCAACACGTCACTATTCCGGTGTCGCAAATCGATGAAGACTTCTTTGAAGAAGGTAAAATGTTCGATGGTTCATCTATTTCCGGCTGGAAAGGCATTAACGAATCAGACATGGTACTGATGCCAGATAATGAGTCTGCTGTTCTGGACCCATTTACTGATGAAATTACCCTGAATGTCCGTTGTGACATTCTTGAGCCCGAAACCATGCAAGGTTATAGCCGTGACCCTCGCTCAATCGCGAAACGTGCGGAAGACTTCCTGCGTTCATCAGGTATTGCAGATGACGCTTACTTCGGCCCGGAGCCTGAGTTCTTCCTGTTCAACGACGTGCGCTTCCATACTGATATGAGTGGCTCGTTCTATAAGATTGACGCAGAAGAAGCCAAGTGGAACTCTGGTCGTGAATATTCAGAAGGCAACATGGCTCATCGACCTGGTGTAAAAGGCGGTTACTTCCCGGTACCTCCGGTAGACTCAGCGCACGATATTCGTGGCACCATGAGCTTAGTAATGGAAGATATGGGTATGGTTGTTGAAGCCCATCACCACGAAGTCGCAACAGCAGGTCAGAACGAAGTGGCTACTCGCTTCAACAGCCTGACTAAAAAAGCAGATGAAATGCAAGTTTATAAGTATGTCGTGCACAACGTTGCACACTCTTACGGCATGACCGCAACCTTTATGCCGAAGCCTCTGGTTGGCGATAACGGCTCTGGTATGCACGTGCATATGTCTTTGAACAAGGGTGGTGAAAACTTATTTGCCGGTGATCAGTACGCGGGCTTGAGTGAAACGGCGTTGTATTACATTGGTGGAATCATTAAGCATGCTCGTGCCATTAACGCTTTTGCAAACGCCTCTACTAACTCGTATAAACGTCTGGTTCCTGGTTTTGAAGCACCGGTCATGCTGGCTTATTCAGCCCGTAACCGTTCGGCTTCTATCCGTATTCCATTGGTTTCCAGCGCGAAAGGTCGCCGTATTGAAGTGCGCTTCCCTGACCCGAGTGCCAACCCATATCTCGCCTTTACAGCCTTATTAATGGCTGGTCTTGATGGTATCCGTAACAAGATCCACCCTGGCGATGCTATGGACAAAGATTTATACAATCTGCCGCCTGAAGAAGCGAAAGACATCCCGACTGTTTGCCACTCACTGGAAATGGCTCTGGATGCGCTGGACAAAGATCGCGATTTCCTGAAACAAGGTGGCGTTATGGATGACGACATGATTGATGCTTACATCGATCTTAAATACAACGAAGTAGAGACATTGAAGAAGACTACCCACCCGGTAGAATTCGATATGTACTACAGCGTTTAATGGTTCCTGGCCGGGTAAGGTGTCTTGCCTTATCCGGTTGCACCAAATTGGTGCGTAATTTATCCTGCCTTCGTGAACGATACTGCGCTACTTAACCAACTACTCACAGGCATACTCATCCTCGATGATCGCCTGACCATCCGTTACGTCAATTCGTCTGCTGAATCTTTGCTCGATCACAGTGCAAAGCGCCTGTTGGGCGAACCTTTCTCCGCGGCGTTTTATCAATGTTCGTTGGCGTCAGAAACGCTGATGGAGTGTCTGAATAACGAACAAACGGTATTGAATGCGGAAGCTCAGTTCGCGCTGCATTCCGGGCACAATATTCGGGTGGAAACCAGCATTCAGACAGTGGAGCAACCATTTGGACGTGCTTTGCTGCTGGAATTAAAACAAGTAGACCAGTTGCGGCGAATAAATCAGGAAGACCAACAGCGTAATCAGCTATTCGCTACCCAGCATTTATTGCGTGGTATGGCGCATGAGATTAAAAACCCGTTGGGGGGCTTACGCGGTGCAGCACAATTATTGGCGAGGCAACTGCCGGACGAGAGCCTGACAGAGTATACGGACTTGATCATCAGCCAGTCGGACCGGTTAAGGTATTTGGTCGACAGGTTACTTGGGCCGGAAAAAAGGGGTGAATCGAAGGAAACCAATATTCACGAAGTACTGGAGAGAGTCGCCAGAACCTTGGGGTACGAATATGGTGATTCGCTGAATTTAGTCCGGGATTATGACCCGTCGCTGCCGGGTATTCAGGTGGTTGCGGAAGCTTGTGAGCAGGTATTTTTGAACATTGCCCAAAATGCAGCACAAGCGATGTCCGGCGAAGGCACTATTACAATCAAAACCCGGGTGGAGCATCAATTGACTCTGTTTGGACAGCGCTATCGGCAATGTGCAGTGGTTACTTTGACCGATAACGGACCCGGTATTCCGGCAGAGCTGCGCGATACCTTGTTTTATCCGTTAATAAGCGGCCGTGCCGAAGGAACCGGGCTCGGCTTGTCGCTGGCACAAAACTTGGTGCATCAGCATAAAGGGAAAATCGATTTTGATTCCAGTCCCGGGACAACCCGGTTTTCAGTGTATCTGCCTTATCTTTCTGCAGAAAATGGTAATGAGGTGACGGATGACCACTAATGCTCAGTTATGGATAATTGACGACGACGACTCGATTCGCTGGGTACTGGAAAAAGCCTTTGCCGATAGCCGTTATCATGTGCGCAGTTTTGCCAATGGTGAGGACTTTTTCACCGCATTAAAGAGTGATAAACCAACTGTTGTGCTCACCGATATCCGTATGCCGGGTGAAAACGGCCTCGCAGTACTGGAGCGGCTGCATCAGACGCAGGAGCATCTGCCGGTTGTTGTTATGACCGCACATTCTGATCTTGAAACAACAGTAAAAGCGTTTCAGGGCGGTGCATTTGAGTATCTGGCGAAGCCTTTTGATATTGATGAAGCCATTACCGCCGTTGACCGTGCTCTGCAGCATGCCAGACAAAGTGAAAATGCACCCGCGGAAGCGGATGCAAATTCAGTTCCCGAACTTATTGGCGAAGCCACGCCTATGCAGGACGTGTTTCGTGCTATCGGACGCTTGTCGGGCTCAAGTGTTAGTGTGCTGCTTACCGGAGAAACTGGTACCGGCAAAGAAGTTGTCGCGCGTGCTCTGCATAAACACAGCCCACGGGCCGGCAAACCTTTTATTGCGCTTAATATGGCAGCAATACCGGCCGATTTAATTGAGTCGGAACTGTTCGGGCATGAGCGAGGGGCCTTTACCGGAGCCGATCGGAAACGCGTTGGGCGGTTTCAGCAAGCCGACGGTGGTACTTTGTTTCTGGATGAAATTGGTGATATGCCGTTACCGGTTCAGACCCGGCTGCTGCGTGTTCTGGCCGAAGGACAGTTTTACCCGGTAGGAGCGCTACAACCGGTAAAAGTGGATGTGCGTGTTATTGCTGCGACTCACCGGGAGTTAGAGCATCTGGTTAACCAGGGCACATTCCGGGATGACCTTTATCATCGGCTTAATGTTATTCGACTGCGGCTGCCGCCTCTGCGTGAACGAGCGGAAGACATTGATACTCTCGCCAGACACTTTCTTAAAAAATCGGCGGAAGAGTTAAATGTCACGCCTAAAACCTTGCTCGATGAAACGCTTAGCACACTTAAGGAGTACAATTGGCCCGGCAATGTCCGACAGCTTGAGAATACTTGCCGTTGGTTAACGGTAATGGCGCCCGGGCAACAAATTAGTTCCCAAGACCTGCCTGAAGACATTCTTGTGACCTCGGAACCTGCTCCGGCAGAGCCAGAAGGTGAACTTACCTGGTTACACTCGTTGCAAGCCGAGCTTGAACTGCAACCGTTAAACTCGCAGGATGTTCTGCAAAGTTATCAGCAGAAGCTGGAGCAGGTGGCGTTACAGACTGCGTTAAAACGTTTCTCCGGACACAAACAAAAAGCAGCCGCATGGCTGGGCTGGGGAAGGAATACCTTAACCCGAAAATTGAAAACTCTGTTAAAGTAAAAGTTATGTAAAGAGGCTCGTATCCACTCCCGGCATTTTGGATCATGGATTTATTTCTAGGAGAGAACAACAAGTTATGAGACATTCCGTACTACTCATTGACGATGATACTGAAATGTCAGTCATGCTGACAGAATTGTTTAAACGTGAATCTGTAGATTTAAGCGTCGCTGAAGATGGTGTCACTGGTCTTGATAAAGCACTCAACGGTGACTACGAACTTATTTTGTTGGACGTTATGTTACCCGGTATTGATGGCATGCAGCTTTTGCAACGCTTACGCCAACAGCACCGTGATACCGCCGTACTGATGTTGACGGCTCGTGGTGACGATGACGACAGAGTTATGGGGCTGGAGCTTGGCGCAGATGATTATCTGCCAAAACCTTTTAACCCTCGCGAACTGATTGCCCGTGTAAGAGCTCTGCTGCGTCGCACGCCAAACACGACCATGCAGAATGAAAGCCTGAATGTTTGCGGTATTGTGCTGGATCCCGATACCACCGAAGTGAAATGCGATGACGCTGAACTGATATTGACGCCAACTGAGTTTGATATTTTGCGTTGCCTTATGCAGCAGGCCGGGCAAATGGTTAGTAAGGATCAGTTGTCGGTTGCGGCACTTGGACGGAAAATGGAACCTTTCGACCGCAGTCTGGATGTGCATATTAGTAACATCCGGAAGAAATTCCCGGCAAAACCTGATCGTATTCAAACCATAAGAGGTCGCGGCTACCGACTGATTGCAAGCTTATGAAAAACTGGCGTACGCGGTGGTACCGATCGCTTGCTCTGAGATTACTTTTCATTTTCTGGGCGCTGCTTTCGGTCACGGCGGCCAGTGGTTATTTGTTAGCAGTCTGGAATAAACCCAAAGCTGAACTTAAACCACTGAACTCGGAGATTTATCAGACGTTACAGCCTTTATTGAGTGATGCCCTAACCTTTCACTCATTACAACCCGGCCGGCTTATTGCCGGTGACTACCGAGTTGCCGCGCAGTTATCGGTGCAGGGCAGCGAGAAGCTGTTAATGGACGAGATGCTGCGCGTGAGTCATGGTTCCACACTGTTGCGTATGCTGGGTCAGGATTCACCTCAGCAAATCCCTCTGGATGAACGCCTGTTAATGGGTCCTTTCGAGCTGGACGGCAATAAAATTCTGGTGACTAAGCCCTTAGGCATTGAAGAGCAGGTTGATCGTGAACAACTGGAAGCTGAGTCGACTCGTGCGCGCATACTGACTTTGTTGGTCGGCAGTGGTTTACTTGCGGTCTTGCTGGGTATTTGGCTGATTCGCCCTATACGACGAATGATTTTAGCAATGCGTGAAGTAGCTGACGGCAGTGCGACACCAGAACTGAAACGCTTACCTAAACGCGGCGATGAAATTGGCGAACTGGCCAGGGCTTTATCGCAGGGCGCAATTGACTTGGCAACCTCACGCGATGCGCAACGGCGCTTACTCAGTGATGTATCACACGAGCTGCGCTCACCTATGGCTCGTATGCAGGTGGCTTTGGATTTAACCGAAACCGATGAACAAGATCCGAACTGGCAGCAGTTACGTCGAGACACTGAACGATTAAGTGTAATTATTGAACGTATTCTTTCACTGTCGAGACTGGAGAATGGGCTGGTTGATTTGAACCATGAAAGCCTGGATAGCGGTGAACTGGTGCAGCAGCTTATTAACGATATGTGCTATCAGCATCCCCAAGTACGGGAGCGCTTGCTGCGCCACGGTAGTAATTGGCCGGTTATTGATACCGACCCTGAATTGCTGCGGCTGGTTCTCGAAAATATTGTTCGTAACGCGCTGCACTACACCGAAGATAACGTTGAGCTTTCTTGTGACGATTACGGCAAAAGCTGTCATATACGTATTCGGGACCATGGCCCGGGAGTTGATGAGAGCACCATAAGTAAACTGTTTGTGCCTTTTTATCGCGGCGATCCGGCACGACATCATAAAGCCGGCGTTGGTCTTGGTTTAGCCCTGAGTCATCGCGCGGCGGCTGTTCTGGGTGGCGAATTAAAAGCTCATAATCACTCTGAAGGGGGGCTGGAAGTCGTGTTAGACTTACCCAAAAGTCAGCCTGAACAGAAAGAATGAAGCAACCGCCTACTACACAACAACGCCCTGCGGACGACACGCCTGAATGGCTTGAGTTTTTTAATACCCAAGTCGAAGTCTTTTGGGAACAACAAGTTACGTCTCAGTACTTTACTGCATTTGATGGTATCAAGTTACACTTTGCTTATTACCGACATAGTGATTCCGCACCCTTAGTGGTTATTGCTCCCGGGCGAATTGAATCCGCCCTGAAGTATCAGGAACTGTTTTGGGAGCTGGCACAGCAAGGTTTTTCCGTTGCCGCACTGGATCATCGGGGGCAGGGTTTGTCGGGGCGCCTGACGGCGAACCCTCATCAGGGACATGTCGAAAACTTTAATGACTTTGTACGTGACTTCTCGGATTTTACTGACCAGTTGATGGCACAATTTGGCGATGTACCCAAAATGCTATTTTCCCATTCAATGGGTGGAACAATAGCGACCATTTACTGTGCCACTTACCAGCACCCTTATAAAAAATTGATACTTTCTGCTCCTATGTTTTCCATAGAAACAGGAATAGTTCCTTATTGGCTGGCGCGTTGGATAGTTTTTACAGGGGCCTGGCTAAACAAATGGCTGGCAAAGCCCTGGTACTTCCTCGGCATGGGAGATTATAAGCCGGTGCCGTTTGAGGATAACGTTCTGACGCACAGCCGACGGCGATATAAGGCTTTTCGGGATGCTTACGACAATGTTTCGGATGTTCAGCTAGGTGGGCCGACGTTTAACTGGCTGTATGAGGCCATTAGCGGCGCTATCAACGCCCAGAAACAGGCAAATGACATTACCATTCCGGTTATTCTGTTTCAGGCAGGGAGTGATAAAGTGGTTTCCGCTTCTGGACAAAAGAAAGTGGCCGCTGCGGTTACCCGAGACCACTTTCGGTTTGAGACCGTTAAAGGTGCGTCGCACGAACTTATGATGGAAGCTGACAAGTTCCGTCAACCTGTGCTGGACGCTCTTATTGAAGAAACCCGAAAACTTGTTAACGCTTAAGTGAGCCTTCTACCACGGCGACAATTTCAGGGTCCATGTGGACAATAATGTCGGCTCCCGGAAAAGCTTTCATCAGCTGGGCTTCAACATCGTCGGCAATGGCGTGTGCTCGTAATAGAGACAATTCGTTGGCCAGCTCAATGTGCAACTGAATAAAACGTACTGGACCGGCCTCGCGCGTGCGTAAACCGTGAAAGCCTCTGACACCGTCGACTGCCATTGTGATCTTACCAATCTGCTGTTGTAGCTCTTCTGACAACTCACGATCCATCAGTGCCTGAAATGCATCCCAGCCAATACGAACTGCACCAATAATGAGGTAAACCGCAATGCCGATAGCAAAAATACTGTCAGCCCAGAGCCAGCCATAGCTACTTAAAATTAACGCCACAATAACGGCTAAGTTCAGCAGTATGTCCGACTGATAGTGAAGGTTATCGGCCTGCACGGCCTGAGAGTTGGTCTGGCGAATAGCCATACGCTGAATAACAATTAAAACAAAGGTAATAACAATAGCAATGGCAGAAACCGCAATACCATAGCCCACTTTTGGCACACTGCCGCCCTGCATAAACTGTTGAACGCTGTGGAAAATAAGCAGCATGCTGGAACCGGAAATAAAGGCACTTTGCGCTAACGCCGCCAGGGACTCGGCTTTACCGTGACCAAAGCGGTGCTCTTCATCTGCTGGTTGCAAAGCGTAGCGAATCGCAAAAAAGCTGAATATAGAAGCGCCGCTGTCTAAAATTGAGTCGGTGAGAGATGCCAGCATACTGGCGGATTCGGTCTGGAACCAGGCAAAAAGCTTAATGGTAATTAAGGTTATGGCAACGATAACTGACGCTGTACTTGCCAGCCTTACCCAAAACGCATAATTCTGTTGGTAGTTTTTCTGATTTGCCACAGTACCGGTACACATTTATAAAAGATATTCTGCTATTCTACCGCTTTTACTCAAGTGATGAAAACGACCATGTTGCACCTTGTACTGTTTGAGCCTGAAATTCCCCCTAATACCGGCAACGTTATTCGTCTGGCGGCGAACACGGGCATGTCTTTGCATTTAATTGAACCTTTAGGGTTTGAACTGGATGAAAAGAAGGTACGCCGGGCGGGTCTTGATTATCACGATTTAGCGTCTGTGAATATTCATAAAGACTGGCAGAGCTTTTTGAATAATACCTCGTTTAACCGCATTTTTGCGTGCACAACCAAAGGTAAGACAAATTACTCTGCAGTGGATTATGAGGCTGGCGATGTTTTGTTGTTTGGCCCCGAAACCCGCGGGCTGCCAATGGAGGTTCTGGAAACTTTTCCGCAAGAGAACTGGTTGCGGTTGCCAATGGCGGATACCAGCCGAAGCCTTAATCTCTCCAATTCAGTGGCTATTTTTGCCTATGAAGCCTGGCGTCAGAACGACTTTACAGGCGCTCGTTAATTTGCTGTTTAGCCTTTCTTTCAATTGTCTGTTCGAACAGCGTGTTATCAAACAGCTGACGAAGTGCACGGCCTCTGTTGTTATCGGAAAAAGCCACGAATAAAGGTTGCGGGTCGGACAGCTGCTGTTTCTTATAAGGCTTTTCGGTCCAGTCAGGCAGGTTGTCTTTGTAGTCTATTACCGCGCTGACTCTTTCCATATCCAGCAGTGCAAAGCAGTCCAGCGAATTCGATGCCCGGTAAAAGGGTTGGTCGGTATCCAGTAAGGTTTGCATGAAGCGAGGACCGGATACACAAATAGGACCATCATTCGGCTCTTCAAGAGTGAAAAGAAAAATGCTTTCGTCGTAAGCAATATGATATTTAGACAGAATGATATTTTTAATTTTCTGATCAGGGCGAACACCAATTAATGCATCTGCACGGCCTTCTTGTAGTAATTGAATACTTCGCTGCCAACTGCTGACAACCGTATTGAGCCGGGAGGTAAAAGTCGGAAATACGGATTTAGCCAAACTCCATAATTTTCCCGTGCCGTCGGCATTCAGTAATCCCTGATGCAGAGCTCCTACAACGGTTAGTTGGTCAGGACGCTTTATGGGTTTTACAGGTGTTTCCAGGGTGACACCATACTGCTCGCGCAGCGCCTTCATCCGGCCGTTGGCGCGCATAGTTTGCAGGTGATAAGTCAGTTGAGGGATCAGTCTCGCATGACCCTCATTCAGGTAATGAAAACCAACCTCTGTCGATAACTTATGAGTAATTAAATGAGGGTTATCTTTCAGCTCTGAATTTTCAAATTGAAAATCCCCCATAAATGCCATTTGAATACGCCCCGAATCAAGTAGTTTTACCACTTGTTCAATATCAATAGGGGTGACAATAGACGGTTCGTAAGGCAGGTTGTCGACCAATTTGGTAATTGAGTCCATACCGTTAACATAGGCCAGACTTTCCATTTCTGACAATGGGCAGTAACCACAGTTGCGACGATCGGCTACTGCGATAATATCGAAAGTAAATAATGGAAAAGGCACCCGGCGCAGGTGTCGACGTTTGTCTTCCAGTAGCGCGGTTCTTCCGAGTTCCCCGGCTATGGTGCCTTCAGTGGCTAACTGCTCACCTCGTAAGCGGGGAAGTTCGATGTACTCGAGTTCGATACCGAGTTTTCCGTAAGCCTCTTCAAGCACCGCGGTTACATATTGCGTAAAGGGGCCTTCTTCGGGGGCACGGAAGGTCAGTTTCTGCTCTGAGAAGGCAAGGCTGGTCATCGGGAGCAGACCCGCGAGCAGTAACAGAAAGCAAAAACGTAACGGTGACTTCATAACAACGCGTGTGATCTTATTTCATAAAAGAGCGGTTAGTATAGCAGTGTTCAAAGGTGCGTCACGAGATCTGAAAATCATTTGTTTTCATAGTGTTATATTTATTAACAGTGGCTTTACTCTGTCGTATCGCATAAGTTAATTCTGTGAGAATTTTAGGTCTGTCTATAATAAATGCGTTAATCTATTGTCCTATATTTGACAGATAGGTCGCTAACGCTCTAGCGTTGCAGCCTGTTGATTTTGTTAGTTAAGCTATTCTAGCGGTGAGAGCCGTCGGTAACTAGGGGTTTTATTTATGGTTAAGTCGTTGTTTTCCTTGCTCTCTTTGGCGGCATTGTCATCAGCTTTTGCGGCGCCGTCAAATGCTGCCGATGATGATACGTACCGGCATTTATTGTTGGCTGGTGGTGGCCTGACGGCCTGTTCCAGTTTCGCGTCGGATAACTGTGATGACGTTGACTGGATAGATAAGGAAACGATGCGTACCGACAGATATTTAAACCTGTCGAAAAAGTTTCGTTCTAAGGCAACGGCAGAATCGGTTTGGCCTACTTACCGTGAAGAAACTCGCAAAAAAGTCGCTGACGCACTGGAATTAATTCACGAGCGTTTAAAAGAGGATATTGTTCCTGAACGCGTTTTTTTGCGTGAATTTACCCGTCGTGCAACCCAGCAGCTTTATAACGCATTGTCAGACGCGGAATGGAACCGAATTATCGATTTGATTGAGCTTCCTGTTCCTGACTCTGCCCGCGAAGTCGTTAATTTGGATGAAAACCTGAAAGGTGAATCGAAAGCGATTTTTCAGCGCTTTGTTGAAATGGCTCAGTCTGTTGCCGGCGATGATCAGAAGCCGGTTATTTATTTTCTGACCTCCGCATCCCGTAACCCTTATGACGCTATCGACTTTTACAGCAGTGTATTTGAGCAGTTGGGAGCTGAAGCGCGTTGGTTGCCGCTGGATTCCGCTGTTGTGAAAGCTCGGCGTGAAGGCCGCTGCGATGAGCTGGCAAAAATTCAACAAAAGCAATTAGGTGCTTATGAACGTGATCGGGTGCACAGAGAGCGTTATAAAGAACAGGTCGCATTTTGCAAAGACTCTGATACAGCTGCAGAAATGATAGCAGACGCCGATGGGCTATTTTTTAATGGCGGCGACCAGAACTTAACCCGTTCGACTTTTGTGAAAGCGAATAATCAGCCCGGCGATGTGCTGAAAACGATTATTGCCGCTGTTCAACAAAAAGAAGTGGTTGTTGGCGGAACCAGCGCAGGTACGGCGGTCATGACCTCTAAGCCAATGATCTCCAACGGTACAACTGCTCAGGCTATAAAAGAAGGCGCTATCGCCTCTGATCCACCCGCATTTGGGTGTGATCTAGACACTACTTGTCCGCCTAATGTTGGACCGGATAGCCTGACTTACCACCCATTAGGGGGGCTGAGCTTGTTCCATTACGCGACCTTAGATACACATTTTTCTGAGCGGGGCCGACAGGGTCGTTTAATGCGTTTAGCGGCTTCAAGCTCAACGCCCTTGTCTATTGGTATCGATGAAAACACTGCTATGGAAGTGAACCTTGAAACTGGCGGCTTTGATATTATTGGTGAGCGCGGTGCTTTCTTTGTGGAAGATGCACAAGGAACCGATAATGCCGTAGCTGCTACGTTTCATTATCTGGTTGCCGGAGCATCTGGTGTTATTTCACCTTATGGATTACAAACCGCCGAATTTGCAGAAGGTGATGATGTGGTTCAGGAAGAGCCTACTACGAACTTTCTCAGCGACCGTGGGTTAATCGATTCCATGCGTATTTTGTGTGGCGAGCGTAAGCAGGTTAGCGTGCTAAATAAAGACTTTCGCCTAATTGCACAGCGTGGGGAGTCCAGTCGGGTGCAGTCTTCAGGTGGTGAGTGTCAGATTGTAAACGGCAGCATTGGTATTGCCTGGCAACCACAGGAGCAGCTGTAACAGCTGGAGAATCGGGAAAGCGAGTGCTGAGGTTACAAGGGGTCTTTTGGAGGACGCCCGTGAATACATCCCTGTAGGGCTTGTGCAGCGCCATCCATGGCGCTGCGCACCTCCATAAGACCCCTTGCAACCGTCAGGCGCACTCTTATTCTCCGATATTCCATTTCTTCAGGCGACGCCGAACTCGGCGCGATACGCTTCAACTTTGGGCAAATATTCGTTAAAGGCGTCGTCATCTTTTAAGAAGTTGATCACATCATTTAAGCTTACAATGCTAACCACCTGAGCGCCAAAATCGTGTTCAACCTCCTGAATAGCCGACAGTTCGCCTTTGCCTTTTTCCTGACGGTCCAGAGCAATGAGCACGCCGGATAATTCGGCACCGTTAGCTTCGACAATCTCCATGGCTTCGCGAATAGCTGTGCCTGCGGTGATCACGTCATCCACCAGCATCACCTTGCCTTCCAGCGCAGAGCCCACCAGGTTACCGCCTTCGCCGTGGTCTTTCTTTTCCTTACGGTTAAAGCAATATGGGGTGTCCTGATGATGGTGGTCGTATAAGGCAACCGCTGTGGCGGTGGCAATTGGAATGCCTTTGTAGGCGGGGCCAAAAAGCACAGCAAAACTGATACCGGAGTCGACCAACGCGGCGGCATAAAAGCGGCCTAAGCGAGCCAGGTCAGAACCTTTATTAAAAAGCCCCGCATTAAAAAAGTACGGACTGGTACGCCCGGACTTTAAGGTAAACTCACCAAACTTTAATACACCACGCTCAATGGCAAACTCAATAAACTCTTTTTGATACGCTTTCATTGCCTGATTTTTCCTCGCCTGCTTTTATATTTAAGCTTACGCTAACGCTTGTTTCTGAATATCAATTAACTCGCGAATACTGTGACGCGCCATTTCGACTAAGCTGTTCATTTCGTCAAAACTGAAGGCTTCGCCCTCGGCTGTGCCCTGAATTTCGATAAACTTGCCGGCTTCTGTCATAACAATGTTCATGTCAGTATCGGCTTTTGAGTCTTCAATGTATTCCAAATCGCTAACCGGTTCACCGTCTAAAATGCCGACCGAAATTGCCGCGACCATTTCTTTTAATGGGTTTACTTTGACCATACCTTGCGCCCGCATCCAGTTCAGCGCGTCAACTAATGCCACACAGGCACCGGTGATAGACGCGGTACGTGTGCCGCCGTCGGCCTGAATGACGTCACAGTCGATAGTAATGGTGTGCTCACCTAAGGCGCTCATGTCGATGCAGGTACGCAGTGAACGGCCAATTAGGCGCTGAATTTCTAAGGTACGACCGCCTTGCTTACCGCGGGAGGCTTCGCGGGCAGAACGGGTATGAGTTGCGCGTGGTAACATGCTGTATTCAGCGGTAACCCAGCCTTGACCTTTACCTTTTAAAAAGCGAGGAACACCTCTTTCTACCGAGGCATTACAAAGCACCTTGGTTTCGCCAAACTCGATTAAAACCGAGCCCTCTGCGTGTCGGGTAAAGTTACGGGTAATGGTTACCGGTCGAATTTGTTGTGCCGTACGGCCACTTGGACGCATGTCATCTCCTTACTGAGTGAATGTCGCGATGTATAAATTGAGCGCAATTGTAGCAGAATTGCACGATTAATGGATCGCGATTCGCGCAGCAACGTATTACACTAGACCGAGCAAAAGAATATGAGCGGGAGGCAGTATGTCGCGTTCAGATGATGAAGAATTTGAGTTGTTTCGTCAGGAAATGACTGACGTAACGCCCTTGGCGGGTGAAGAAGTTGCTGATATTAAGCAGGCTTTTGAACCGACGCTGGCGCAAAAAGAGCGCCGCCGCGCTGCTGAGGCAGAAGAAGCTGAAAACGAAAACTTTTTATCGACTGAGTATGTAGACTTGGTTGAGCCGGAGGACGTTATTGAGTTTCATCGCGATGGTGTTCAGGCTGGAGTGTATAAACGCCTTAAACAGGGGCGTTACAGTATGGAAGCCAGTTTGAACTTGCACCACCATACGTTGGCGGAGGCACGCACTGCGCTGTTTAACTTTGTGAAAGACTGCCATGCCGCGGGTGTACGTACGGCTTTAATCATTCACGGCATGGGCAAGCACACAAAGCCGCATCCGGCACTGATAAAAAGTTACGTGAATAAGTGGTTGCGCGAGCTGGAGCCGGTACTGGCGTTTCATAGCGCACAGCGACCCCATGGTGGCCGCGGCGCAGCCTACATAATGATGAAAAAGAACGCCGAACAGAAACAAAAGAACCGTGAAAAGCACGCTAAGCGGTAACAGAAACGATTCGTTTTAAAGGAACCGACATGATTCAAAGTATGACTGGCTATGCTCGTTACGAGCAAAAAGCCGACTGGGGCACCGCAGTTTGGGAAATTCGTTCAGTTAACCAACGTTATCTGGAAACCTACTTTCGTTTACCGGAAACTTTCCGTTCTCTGGAAAATTCATTGCGTGAACAGTTTCGTAAAAAGCTGCAGCGCGGCAAAGTCGAGTGCAAGCTTAGCCTGCAGGTAGATGAAGCCCAGCAAAGTGCCTTGTCGATTAACGAAGACCTGGCAAAAAGTGTGATCGCCAGCGCCAAATGGGTAAGCCAGCACTCCGCTGCCGGGCAGTTAAACCCTATTGACGTTTTAAAGTGGCCAGGCGTTGTTGCTGCTCAGGACCAGGACATGGACGAACTGCAAAAAGACGTTCTGGCCGCATTGGAGAAGACCACCAATGACTTTATCGAGAACCGCAAAAGCGAAGGCGCAGCCATTGATAAAATGCTGCAGGAACGCCTAGACGGTGTGACTACTCAGGTAGCTTTTGTGCGTGAACGCATGCCGGAAGTTATGGCTTGGCAACGTGAGCGCTTACTAACCCGGTTTGAAGAAGCCAAAGTTGAGTTGGAGCCGCAGCGCGTTGAGCAGGAAATGGTGATGCTGGCGCAGAAAACCGACGTAGCCGAAGAGCTCGACCGTTTAGACGCCCACGTGGAAGAAGCCCGCAAAATACTGAAAAAAGGCGGCCCCTGCGGACGCCGCCTGGACTTTATGATGCAAGAGTTCAACCGCGAAGCAAATACACTCGCCTCTAAGTCTATCAACTCTGACATTACCGCTGCTGCGGTGGAATTGAAGGTTTTGATAGAGCAAATGAGGGAGCAGATCCAGAACCTGGAATGATGTATTTTGACGTAGCCTGCGGTTCTACCGCAGGTGCGATTTCATAATTCAGTAAACCTCAGCAATCGCGCAATATTCAACGCATCATCAATGCCGCGATGGTGCGTTCCTTCAAACGATAAACCATGATATTTCATAGCATTGGCTAAACCAGCGCTACGACTATTCACTTTGCCCTGTCGCCATTGTTGCTTGATGTTAATGTGCGACAGTGAGAAGAATTCAGGTGACAGTTCATGACGGCGGAACTCTGCTCCAATTTGATTCTTGTCGTAATTACCCCATGACCCCCAAGCCGCTAAATCATAATTCTCCAACCACTGGTTTATCTTAGACACTACGTCTTGATAAACCGGGGCTGAGTCAACATCCCTTTGCGTAATACTGGTTAATTGAGTACAAAAATTGCTGAGCTTTGGATGTACCTGTGGACGAACCATAAACGATCGGGAGTCCACCACGGCTCCGTCTAATTGTGCGATAACACAACCGAACTCGATAATTTCCATATCATCGACGGTTTGCTTACGGTCTAAACCTTCAACATTGCCATCCCAGCACGTGGCTTCAAGGTCGACTATTAGATAAAGCCTGTTGGAATTCACAATACTCGGGTCCATAGGTAAAAATCTGATTTGATATTTGAAGAGAAACTTTCAATGAGAGCTCTACCTCGACTTTTCGTAGACCGTCATTGTGAAGTGAACCGGTTCGTTAGTGCTGTTTTGGTAGGTGTGCGCAACGTCCATTTCGGCGGTCATTGAGTCACCTGCCGATAAAGTATAAGTTTCTCCATTCACCAAAACGTCTAAACATCCTCCCTCAACGTGAATGAGTTCAATGGTTCCTTTAGAGTGCGCCTCAGATACAAATTGTTCTTTGGGAAACATAGACCATCGCCATAACTCAATCATGATTGTGCCCTTTGAACCTGCAAGCAGTCGAGCAGCCCCCCCATGTTCACCATTCCAGAGTGTCGGAATGTCCTGAGGCTGTCGAATCGTTACTTTCGGGTCGTCTGATACAGCTACTATATCCGCCACAGAAACAGCGAGTGCATTGGCTAATTTGCATAGAATCCCTATGCTTGGGTTGGCACGCCCCTTCTCTATTTGCACTAGCATCCCCTTGCTGATTTCGGCATTTTTAGCCAGCTCATCAAGGGACATTCCGTATTGCTTACGAAAGGTGTAAACGCGTTTTGCGATAGCTTCATTAATAGCTGTTTTATCTTTATCGGTCATTATATTGACTATTTGTTTCTTTATATTAAACTGACGATAATTTCCATTATCGTTGACTTAAACGATTAGAACAACGCAGGAAGTGATAATGTTTGAGTTTGTCAGTGTATTCGTTATGGGTGCCGTAATTTCTGGTGGATTGATTATCGCAATTGGTAGCCAGAACGCCTTTCTGTTAAAAACCGGGCTAACGAATAATCATCCGTTTGCAGCGGCGACGGTTTGCTTTGTTGGCGATATTCTACTTATTGGTGCGGGCGTGTTTGGCGTTGGCGCGCTATTTTCGATTGAAAGCATCTGGGGGCAAATGCTGAGCTTAGCGGGCGCTATTTTCTTAATTTGGTATGGAAGTAATGCGCTAAAAGCTGCAATAAAAGGTGAAAGTCGATTATCGATCGATGAAGGGGAAAGCAAAAGAACATCGCTTAAAAGCGCATTATTGATGTCGTTTGCAATGACATTTTTAAACCCACACGTTTATATAGACACTGTTGTTCTGGTTGGCGGCGTTACCGCTGGCCTTGAGCAAGTCTATAGACCGTGGTTCGTGGCCGGAGCTTTATGTGCCTCTGCAACGTGGTTTTACACACTAGTATTTGTTGCAAAAAAGCTCGCTAGTAAACTGAATAAACCAAAAACGTGGCGTATTATTAATGCATTAATCAGTGCGGTAATGTTTCTAATCGCCGGTAGCCTTTTAGTCGATGTGGTTCCGTACTGGTTTTAGTCGATAGAGGATGCACAGGCACTCGAGTTTGCAAAATGAGCCGAATACACCTACTATTTGGCTCATATAGTGAGCCGAATAGGTTTGTTATTCAGCTCACGACGCAAGCAACTAAGGGTAATCAGCAAATGACCGCGTGGCTTTGGCAACATAAAGACTGGCCGAACATGGTTTGGCAGCAACAGCAGCTGGCGCCTTTATTGCGTGGCGTTTACGATCGTCTTGGTCAACTAAAAGGTAAATTTGCACTGGTTGAGAATGACGCTGAGTTTAGTCTGGATACGCTCTTGGCAAATATTGTTGCATCATCGGCGATAGAGAGTGAAAAAGTCGATGTGTACGCGGTGCGCTCATCCTTAGCCCGGCAGCTTGGTATCAATGATAACTCTCCGGTGAAAACAGATGGTTCGTCGGAAGGGGTAGCCAGTTTGATGCGATCTGCAGTAACAGACCTGGATGAGCCAATTAAATTAGAAAGGCTACTAAATTGGCATCGGTGGTTGTTTGAGCATCATGAGTCGCTTATGCAAAAAATAGAACCCGCTGTTTTGCGCGGTGAAGCACCCATGCAAATTGTTTCTGGCCCTATTACACGGCCGACGGTTCATTTTGAAGCGCCACCAAGAGACACTATTGACCCAGAGCTCGAAAGCTTTGTTAATTGGTACAACGAAACGCAACATGACCCGCACTATGACCCCCTATTACGCGCCGCTATTGCGCATTTGTGGTTTGTGACAATACACCCATTTGAGGATGGTAATGGGCGCATAACTCGAGCGCTTACCGACAGAGCGCTGGCTCAGGCGGATAAACAAAGTATTCGGTTATTTGCGATGTCCGAAGCGATTCTGGCAAATCGTACGGGTTATTACGACATACTGGAATATACTCAGAAACATGGGGTTGATATAACGCCATGGCTTGTTTGGTTCTTACAAACACTTGCCGAGGCTATTGACGCTGCTCTAGTAAAAATTGACCGGGTTGTCGCTAAGGCAAAATTCTGGGCTCACCACGCGGATAAAAATGTTCAGCCGAATCAGCAAAAGGTGCTTAACCGGTTGTTGGATGGTGACTTTGCGGAAGGCATTAATGCATCGCAGTATAAGTCGGTGGCTAAAGTGAGCAAAGCAACGGCGACGCGACATTTGGCGGATATGGTTGCACAAGAGCTGCTGTATAAAACACAAGGTGGGGGGCGAAGTACGCGTTATAAGGTTTCAACCTAGCTTAACAACAACCATGCCCCACCAAGGTACAGCACCGTAATAAGTACGCTTTCCAGACCAATACGGCCGGGCCCTTCACGCTCACGCCGAATGAGGCCCATTATAAGAATGGCTGACATCAATAGTGTTAAGCACACCCAGAACAAGGTACCGTCGGTCATGGTGTGATAAATCGATCCGTCGCGGTAGGCAATATCCGATGCGGCGGTAAATAAGGTATCAAAGGCATTACCGCCGATAATGCCGCCGACAGCCAGGGTCAATGCACCACGCCGAACGGCTGCGACGGAAGTGACCAACTCCGGAATTGAGGTGCTAATGGCGGTTAGCATAACGCCTACTATGGTTTGGGTCAGTCCGGTCTTCGCGGCAATGACAGTTGCTGAAGGCTCCAGCATGTAACCGGCAAAACCGAGCACGACAAATAGCACAAAAAACTCACTCGTCAGCCTTACCATTGACGGCATAAGATTTATGTCATCCGGCTTGTCTTCACGAGTTTCACGAGTTTTGGTCGGAGCCCACATGGGTGCATCGTGCGCCCGGTGCACAAGGTGAATACCGTAGATATAAACAAGAAACAGTATGGGCGTCACAGGGTGTAGTCCCCAGACGGTGACATCAGGCAACAGCGGAGTCATGAGAATAAGTGAGAGCAGGACAATAAGCAGCGCGTTTTGCATCATGTTTGGAACCGATGCTGCTGCATGTTCAAGATTCGCGCGTCGGTAGACCATATCGGCCACAGCCAGGAAGAAGGTCTGTACCGCAATACCGCCCAACGCATTGCTCATTGCTAACTCGGCATTACCGTTCCACGCGGCGGTAACGGAGAGCACGGAGCCGCCAATGGAAGTTGTACCACCCAGTAACACCGCGCCTGCTGCGGCTTCACCGATACCTGTACGGTCAGCAAGCTGATCGACAATACGCGTAATACGGGTTCCGGCAATAGCGATAACCAGAGCGCAAACCCCAAATACCGCCAGCCCTTGAAATAACGTCCAGTTATCAGGGTTTAACAAATACTAAAGCCCCTTATGACGACTGATAAAATGAGTATAGCTAGCTGAGTAGGCGGGTCAAACGCGGTGGTGTTCTGTCTTAATTTGGTTGTTATAGGTTATCCTGCAGCTACAATGCTATGAAAGGGGTGGGCGATGCGAAAAAACGACAAAAAACTTGAGCGCGAGATAATCCGCGAGCTGACTCAAATGTGCGAAGCCGCAAAGTTTGATCATGAGGGCTTTATCTGGCTGACTCATGAAGTGAACTACCAGCGCTTTCCGCAAAGCTTAAAGGTGACGCTTGTGTTTAACGAGAGTGTAAGCGAAGAGGTTTTGCTGGCAGAGTTTCAGGCGCTGATTCCAAAAGTGCAGTTGGCACTTGAACCGGTAATAGGTGACCCCTTGCCTGCAGCGCAAATTGAAGCTTGCCGGGAACATAGACTGCAATAAGCAGCTGACTGCCTTAACAATTTACCCTGCGGTCGTGCCTGCGTTGACATACTGTGCTACAACAGATATTAAGTTTATAAACCTTACAGGAGAGAACACACATGTTTGAATATAAAAAGATAGCGCTGGCGGTTTCGCTGGTGTTAATGACTACAGCCTGCTCTGATGCTTCCAAAGAAGAAGCGACGACGGCAACTGCGGAGTCGAAAACCGCGACGACTGAAAATGCTACCCAGAATGCTGAGCAAACCGAATCTGAGAAGGCGAATAAGCTGTTTGAAGATATTTTTATGGAAAATGTCATGCGCAGCCCAATGTATCAGTCTTACCTGGGTATTAAAGAAGACCAGGACAAATGGGACGATATTTCTGAAGAGCGCGCAAAAGAAGATTTAGAGTTTCAGAAAGCTCAGCTGGAACGGGTAATGGCCATTGATGAGTCTAAGCTGAATGAGCAGACTAAAATAAGCTGGACGTTGATGAAGCAGAAGCTGGAAAACGACATTGCTGACTTTAAATGGCGTCACTATAACTACCCGGTTAATCAAATGTTCGGCATGCACTCCAGCGTTGCCTCGTTGCTAATTAATCAGCATGGTATTAGCGAAGTGGGCGACGCAGAAGACTATATTGCGCGTCTTAATGGCCTGCCCGAGTTATTTGATCAGTTGGCAGAGAACCTGGAACTGCGTGCTGAAAAAGGAATTATCGCGCCGAAATTTGTTTACCCTTATGTCATTAGCGACAGTGAAAATATCATTACCGGTGCGCCGTTTGATGATGGTGAACCTAGCGCGTTATGGGCAGACTTTTCTAAGAAAATAGACGGCTTAGATATTGATGATAGCCAGCGCGATGAGCTTTTAGATTCGGCGAAAAAAGCGATGCTGGAATCGGTAAAACCAGCGTATGAAGGCTTAATCACCTCAGTGGAAGGCATTGCTGAGCAAGCAGGTACCAAAGACGGCGCCTGGAAATTCCCTGACGGCGAGGCTTTTTACAATAACGCGCTGAAGCGCACCACCACGACTGACCTGACTTCAGACGAAATTCATCAAATTGGCCTGGACGAAGTAGACCGTATTCACGAAGAAATGCGCGGCATTATGAAAGAAGTTGGCTTTGACGGCACCCTTCAGGAATTCTTTGTGCATATGCGCAACAGTGACGACTTTACTTACCCAAGTACTGAAGAGGGCCGTCAGCGTTACCTGGATGAAGCGACCGCTTATATCGATAATATGCGTGGACGTCTTGACGAATTGTTTCTTAATAAACCAAAAGCTGACTTAACGGTAAAAGCGGTAGAACCTTTCCGCGAGAAATCTGCGGGTAAAGCTTTCTATCAGCAGCCGTCAATGGACGGTTCACGTCCGGGAATTTATTACGCCAACCTGTACGATATGTCATCTATGCCGACGTATCAGATGGAAGCATTGGCTTACCATGAAGGTATTCCGGGTCACCATATGCAAATTGCAATGGCGCAGGAGCTGGAAGGTATTCCGAGCTTCAGAAAATATGGTCGTTACACGGCGTATACTGAAGGTTGGGGGCTTTATACCGAAAAACTTCCAAAAGAGATTGGCCTTTATGAAGACCCTTACTCCGACTTTGGTCGTTTAGCGATGGAGCTGTGGCGCGCGGTTCGTTTGGTAGTGGATACCGGTATCCATGACAAGAAATGGACTCGTGAAGAGGGTATCGATTTCTACGTGAACAATACGCCGAACGCGAAAGCCGATGCCGTAAAAATGGTTGAGCGCCATATTGTTATGCCAAGTCAGGCAACTGCGTACAAAATTGGTATGATCAAGATTCTGGAATTGCGTGAAAAAGCCAAATCAGAGCTTGGTGATGCCTTTGATATTCGTGAGTTCCATGATGTTGTACTGGGTAGTGGTCCGGTTCCGCTTAATATCCTGGAGCAATTCGTTAACGACTATATTAGCGAAACGAAAAATTCTTAGGCCTTTTCTCTAAATACAGCGCATCATCGCACTAACTCTGCGGTGATGCGCCGAGCATAGCAAAACCATTTTCCACTGTTTTAAACAGGTTTTACCTGCCTGTGCGAAATTATGCAATTTTGTGTTCGTATATTCTGCATACACATTCCAATCTTTACAAAACCGCGCTAGCATAGAAAAAAAGCGGCTAAAAACTCTTATGAAATATTGGCAGAAATACGGTTGTCGCTAGTTTTGACGACGTTGCCTTCGACAGCGCTCAGAGCAGTATTTAACGTCATCCCAACAGTCCTTCCATTTTTTACGCCAGACAAACGGACGTTGGCAAACCGGGCATAGTTTACTGGGTAAATTGGTTTTTTGATGTGTCAACGAGTGGGCATCCATTTGAACCAACGCGGTACCCTCTCTTGGTATTGTAGGTATTCATCACCATAAAGCTCCTGAAGCGCCTGTTCCTCTTTTGAAGCCTGTAATCTTATCATCGCCACACCTGTAGCCAGACAGACCAGTGTAAACAAACTGGGGAGTGTTAAAAAGAAACCCAGTTGTCCCAGCATAATAGCCAAAAACATGGGGTTACGTGAACGTGAGAAAGGGCCTTTGGTCAGTAAATTACGATTTCTATCGTTATCGATACCTGAGCGCCAGTCTTGTCTCATGTAGGCGTGGTTATAGCTTACTAACCCCAGAGATGCCAGCATATTGACCATGCCAATAGAAAGCAGCCACGGGGTATAAAGCGGTGTAATGACACCAAGCCAAGGGTCTATTGGAAAAAAGACCCGGGCAATGCAAACTATTAAAATAGCTCCGCGGAAAAGGTTAAAAACCTGTCTGACCCACCAGGTGACACTGCCTTTCTTTCCATATTGGATATGGCTTTGTGCGGTACGACTGGATAAACCGATGGCAGTACTGGCGTAATGAACCGCAATAAATAGAAAGTACAGGGCTAAAAAGTGACGGCTAATCAGGTCTATATCAAACAAAAAGCTCTCCGTTTAATTGGTCTGCTTAATGCTTTCTATTTTACGGCTCCTTAAAGATATTGAAAGAGTTGAGTGAAATCTCCACTTCTGTGCTATTGATTAAGTAAGCGATTTATACTGAGAGTAGCGTTATGCAACATACATTTTATTCTGGTCTGGTTTTGAGCGGAGTGCTGCTATTAGCGGGCTGTGTATCACCCTCGTCTTCCGTGCTTATTGGCGATGCCCGTCCGGAGATTCCAGCTGAGCAAGTAAAAGTCTATTTAGAAAAGCCAGATAACTATGAGGAAATTGCCTTAATTGAAGCAACCAGCGACTCCTCGTGGAGTTTTGGCGACCAGGCGAAAATGGATGCTGTATTAAAGCGCCTGAAACAGGAAGCTGCAAAAGTTGGGGCGAATGGAATTTTACTCGAAAAAACGGGTGATAAAGAAGGTAACTCCGTTTATGTGGGCACCGGTGCCGGAGGCTACTCAGGGAACGTTGGGTTTGGTGTCAGTGTGGGCAAAGCGTTTGGACTGACTGATAAAACCGGAGAAGGCATCGCTATTTATGTCGAGCCCGGTAAAGAGGACGCCGACCCGGTTGAGGAGCAAGAATAAAAGCGGTTTTCTAACTGCGAGACAATGTCTTGATTAAGTGCCAGCCAAATTGGGTTTTGACCGGGCCATGCACTTCAAGAGTGGGTTTGCCGAACACGACTTTGTCAAAAGCAGGAACCATTTGTCCGCGGTTAAACTCGCCTAAGTCACCACCTTTTTTACTCGATGGGCAAAGTGAATGCTTACGTGCAAGCTCAGCAAACTTTGCACCCTTAGTCAGTTGCTCTTTTAGTTTTTCGGCTTCATCTTTCGTTTCAACTAAAATATGTAATGCGTGTGCTCTTGCCATTTCTTATCTCCGGCGTTTATCTATTCTACTCGGGTATTTCAGTCGCGTTCCAGTTAACAGCCTGCCAGCGACCGTCTCGCTCAATAAGAACGCCGGTATTGTAATAGTATTTTGTCACTTTGCCTTCTTCTTCGGCGGTTAGTGTGAAATTAAAAACCACAGTGTCACCAAATTGTTTTACGTCGATGTCTTCGGCCCCGTACCAAACTTTTACTTCTTCAGGGTCTTTAGCTTTGGCGTCTTCCATGCCGGACATAAGGTGCTCTTTACCAAAACGGTTCCCGCTGGAGCTGGTATAAGTGAGTTCTTCTGCCCAGAACCGGTCATGAGCTTTTGGAGAATTAATGCTGGCACCATACAAAAATGCTTTTACGGCTTTTGTGGTGGCTTCTTCGACACTTTCTTGGGCTAAACTTGTTATGCTGAATAAAAGCGTAAAAACGATCAGTAAGTATCGCATTAGTATCATTCCTTTAAGTTATGACGTTTTTTTCGATATGCTCTAAGCATATGGCAAGCTTTCATGTACAGCAAACAGGTTTATAAATGCTTATCAAACAAACGGAACTTCAGTTACGGGCTCGGTCGCGAGGCTTTCATCTTATTACCAGTGAGGTTGAGCAGGCCTTATCGCAGCTTGGGCAAGTTCAGGTGGGTTTATTGCATGTGTTTATTAGACACACCTCTGCGTCACTGACCATCAACGAAAATGCTGATCCAACAGTTAGGCAGGACTTTGAAAGTCATTTCAATGAAATGGTGCCGGAGAATGCGCCCTATTATCGCCATACGTTTGAGGGGCCGGACGATATGCCGGCGCACTTAAAAGCAAGCATTCTTGGTAGTAGTCTGACCGTTCCTGTGACAAATGGCCGTTTAAACCTCGGAACCTGGCAAGGTATTTATCTTTGCGAGCATCGGGAGCATGGTGGCGAACGCACCCTGGTTCTCACACTTCAGGGTGAGTACTAATTTTACCCGAAGCGTCCAATAACAAAAATAAGTGCCAGAGCGGCAACGATACAAACGATAGCGATAACGCCGTACTTATAAATACGCTGGTCTTTAATTTTAGTGGTCATGATTTTTTTCTATGGTGATAGCTTGCGCATTGCCCATAAACCAATGACTGGCCCCGGCAGCAAAAGCCAGGTAACCCACTCGTTATGTATAGACCACAAATTACTGGTTAGCCATATAGCCGGTAGTGTTAATGAAAATCCAATGGCATTCATTATGGCCAGTGCAGAACCAACATTTTCTTTTGGTGCAAACTGAGCGGCCAGTGCTGAAAATTGCGGGGAGTCAGCAATAACGGTAAGGCCCCACAACAGCAATAAACCCAAAAGTATCCAGGCGGTAAGTTCTGTCATTAAAGGGTATAGCAAACAAATGCTCCCAGAGCTGAATAATGCCAGTCTGGCAACGGTTAACCCTGCGAAGTGTTTAGTCAGTAAGCCACCGCCAATACAGCCCAGGCTGCCAATAGCAATAATGAAAAAGGCCATCCAGGGTACTGCGCTTAAAGGCAGGTTGAGAGCGGTTAAAGGCTGCAATACCAGCAATGGTGTTAACATCCAGAATGCGTATAGCTCCCAACAATGGCCGAAGTAACCGACAGCAACGGCTCTGAATTTGGGGCGTGTTAATGCGCTAAGGCCAGAACGGAACGTATGAGCTGAAGCTGTTGCCGGTAAATGGGGGCCGCTGCCGAGCCATCCTACTAACAGGCCGCCAAGCAATGCCAGTAACGAAGATACCAGTAGCGGGATCTGCCATGAAAAGTCCAGCGTTATGCCGCGCATGAGGTGGGGCAAAGCTGTGCCCAGAGTCAGCATTGCCAATAGCCAGGCAAGTGCACTGCCTGCATAGCGGGGTACCCAGGATATCACCAGTTTCATTCCCATTGGGTAAATTCCAGCTAAGCACAGCCCGGTTAAAAAGCGCAGCAACCAGGCCATACTGGCTATATCAACGGTAACGATAAAGAGTGCGTTAACGACTGCACCAACCATGCTTGAGAACAGGAAGATTTGGCTGGCTCGGTAACGATCCGCCAGCCCGGTTAATGCCAGTGTCAGAGTGCCGATAATAAAACCCAGTTGCACGGCCAGAGTTAAAGCGCCTAAGTCTGACTCTGTGAGTTGCTGTTCTGCCGATAAAGGAAGCCAGACACCGTTAATACTGAACCACAAGGACGTGCCCAGTAATTGAGAGAGAATAATTAAAGGTAAGGCGAGTTTCTGGTGCAGTTTGGTATTGCTTAGCATGGCGCCGTTAATTGCATCTTATAGGAGATTATTTTTTATTGGCCTTACATTACCTTAGTTAGTGAACTAACGCGACGTTAGGTTTTCTTCTGTGATAATTTACGTTGAAAACCCATTGTTAAGATAAAGAGCGATGTTAAAGAAAGCTGAAATCAACGAGTTAAAAATGGCGCTGACCTGGCCTGAAAATGCCGCCGAGTTCCGGCTGTGGTTTGGCGATAAAGTTCGGTATGGCAGCTCGGCGGATGCAATCTGGCAACAGATTAAAGGCAACGAACGCGGGACTTTTGCGTTTTATCAGAATGAAGAGCTGGTTGGTTTTGCTCAGGCTTATGAAAAAATCGAGAACGGTATTCACATAGCCTGCCTTATTGTTAACCCGAAAGTGAGAGGAAAAGGACTTGGCAGGGCTTTTGTAAAAGCACTATTGGAAAATGCCTGGGCGCAGGAGCAAGTAAGGTTTATTACATTGAATGTGTACCCTGAAAATACGCCAGCGCGGTCACTTTATAAAGATCTGGGGTTTCACGAGGTGGGTGAGAATAATGGCATGGTCTCTATGCAATTGGAGAGAGAATAATTCAAAAGGCTTTGCCCTGTATTTAAGATAAACTATCCATTATTGGTTACCATTAACCCCATGCATACGGACTTCTCATGACAGAAAATGAATTGCATCGACGTCGCTTAATTTCGGCAAAGCAGTCTGAAGAATCTATTGCCAAGATAGAAGGGCAAGGTTCGTATAAGTTGGCATTCGCTGACCATGAATTTTTACTGCAGGACAATTTGCGCGCGGTACGCTTGCAACTGGAATATTTAAAACCTCAGTTAACGTTAGAGAAGCATCAGATAGATTCAACCATTGTCGTTTTTGGCAGCGCCCGCTTTTTATCCCCTGAACAGGCGCGGCACGATGCTCGTGTGGCCGAGCAGGCATTAGCAGAAGATCCGGATAACGATAGTTTAAGAGGTAATTTAAAGCGCGCCCAGCGGGCATTAAAAAATAGCGCCTATTATCAGCAGGCAATGGATTTTTCGCGTATTGCGACTGAACATAACCTGAGGCACGATGAAGAAAATCTGATGATTGTTAGTGGCGGTGGCCCCGGTATTATGGAAGCTGCGAACCGGGGGGCAATGGAGGCCGGAGGCGAAAGTATTGGGCTGAATATAGTACTGCCCCATGAGCAACGCCCGAACCCATATATAACGCCTGAATATTGCTTTCAATTTCATTATTTTGCTATTCGCAAAATGCACTTTCTGCAACGAGCCCGTGCGTTGGTTGCTTTTCCCGGTGGCTTTGGAACACTCGATGAGTTATTCGAAACCTTAACCCTGGTACAAACGAAAAAGTCCGGGCCAGTACCTATCGTTTTGGTTGGTTCTGAGTTTTGGCGGCGTGCAATCGACTTTGATTTGCTGGTAGAAGAAGGCGCTATTGCAGAATACGACTTAGATTTGTTCCAGATTGTGGATAGTGCAGAAGACGCGTGGAAGGCTATTTGTCATTGTTATGATTTAAAGAACGGGAGCAAAGGTTAACTTGCTCCCGTTGCGCTTGGCGCTATTAAACCATCGGTTTTGTGCTCTTACCACTTTCGCCTGTTCGGCGCCACAAGCTGGTAATGCGCGCAGAGCGAACGATAAGCCAGGTCATAGCGAATAGGCCAAGGCCTAAACCAAGTGCTAACCAGCGGTTATAAATTGTTGCTGAATAAATACCGCCATTGCCAACTGGCACGACTTGTTGTGGCATTAACGGAAGGCCGTATCGCGTGGCCATATCTTTAATACCAATGAAGTGGATACCAGGAATGTCTTCTTGTAAGAAGTAACCCATTACGGTATCTACTGCGAAGGCGCGAGCCGGAGCATCCTCTTGAAGCCCAGATTTAAACATATCGTCAATTCCCGGAGGTCCAACGATAGTCGCGCCACCACCGACGTTAATGAAGGCTTTGTATTGACGGTCAGTTGAATATTCACGAAATATTGCAATACGATCAGCAACGGCTTCCTGATAGCTGGCAGGGTCAATAAAATTGATGTCTGCTCTTTTTATGGTATTTCGTATTGAGGTAATACCTTCTTCTGCAATACCGATACCCCGATCCTCAATACCTCCGATAGAAGCGTAAACGGGTTTTGAACTGAGTACGCCGGCTTCGCGAAGCTCGCGTTCCATATCAAGCCACAGGAAATTAGGCACGTTTCCACCCCATTGTGACGATGACGCAGATGCGATAATTACTGCTTCAGCCCCCATAGCTTCAATGGCTGAGTACACAGCGAGGTTCAGTGCCGGGAATGAGCCTGATACTGTAACTGCAACCAAGTCTCCTTCTTGCACACCAGCATCCGCCATTAACTTAACCGCAACTGCAGCCCAGTTAGGATTAACTGTTGTTTGCTTCGATTCACGCCCACCATGGTTAGTGGTTACAATGCTGTTTTCTAAGCCAACCAGGCCAGAACGTTGGGGATCGAATTCCGGGTTAATTGGCGCCAGTTGCGCGCGCAGTGGTTTAAGTACCTGCATACCTTCGCGCATTATTTTTGACGCATTGACCATGGTGGCGTAATTGTCATCAACAACGGGGTCACGCTGCTTAACATTTTCTGCTGCAACCATAACGATAACTGACAGCACGATAAGAAAAAGAAGTCCCCAGGTTGGTACGCCTGACGAACGCCAATAAATCTTTGTAAAACTACTCATGATTCGTCCTCCTGTTACCAGCCTGGCATCTGAAATGCTTGGCTTGCTTCGTACATTTGTAATGATTCCGGCATAATAATGATAAGGGCCAGACGGACCAGTACCGCTGTGACCGCAAGTCCACACAAAGTTTGCAGTACACCTTGCCGGTCAAACCAAATGGCAATAAGCCCGGGAATAATGTAACCAATGATGCTGCTTTCCATAATTGACATCATAAAGCTCGACTCAAGCGTGGCTATTTGAGCCTGAGCATCATCGCCGCCTGCAATCATTTGCAAATCTACCCAATTAACGAGGTTGCCAAGGAATAAATCCATCAAGCCGGCAATGAGATACCCAGTAAGAATCATAATAATGGTTTGGCGACGGCCATAGATAATAGCGAAGCTGGCAATAATTCTGACAATGAGATAGGTGATTAGCGCAGCAACAAGCGTGATAGCCAAGCTTAGAGGGTCAGTCAGCTGTAACGCAACATAACCAGGGACAACCAAGCCGCCAGCGGCCAAGCCCAAGGTTTGAGTCAGTAATAAGGTGAAAAATAGACCAACCCCAATGGCGACGGCAAGAATGTTTAATGCAATCATAGATCTTCCTCCTTAATTGCTCGGTTCTGGAAGAAACGAGCAACTTCTTCGCCACCACCGTGAATATTACACATGCCGACAACTAATGCGCTGCTGCCGGACTCTTCTAAAATTGTTTCAGTAATTTCGGTCATATGAGCATTTTCCATGACTAATAATTTTTCTGGGTCGAGGCCGTATTTGACGGCATTCCGAACAAAGATAAATGTACCTGACCCCATCAGCAGATACTTATCTGCCTGACTCCAATTAACGGCGTCTTCGGCCATTTGCTGAGAGCGGTGCGGACGGTCTGCCCGGCAGTTGATCAAAACAATCTTACGGCGGTCTTCGCCGTGTTTCTCCAGCATATTTTCCCAAATGCGGCCTGTAGACTCAGGGTCATTGGCTGCAAAGGCGTTAACGAATATAATTTCGCGTTTGAAGTAGTTAACGTGAAGAACCTGCATGGCTCCGGCTTCTGGCTCTAATGCAACCATGCCGCCCAACGCTTTCTCCCGTTCAACGCCAAGGTGCTCACAGACATTCAGAGCTAAAGCAACATTTTCGGCGTGCTCTGCGTAACGGAAACGCTTCATGGTGTCGTCGGTAATGGCGTTAACTTCTTCTTCGGTTACACCATGCAGTTCACTTTTACGGTCATTACATGAATGTTTAAATACATCGAGTAAGTCGCGTTCGGCGGTGAATAAGTCACCTTTAACGGGGGTGCTGCCTGCCAGAGCTAAGGCTACGTCGTTTTCACCCGGGCCCATAACATCTAAATGGTCGGCACGGGCATTGGTAATAACGCCAACGGTTGAGCGAACCATTCGCAATTCACTCAAAGACTGGTACTGTGGCTGCAGGGCCATACATTCCATAACCACAATTTCAGGCTTTAACGCTGCCATTCTTTTGAGCGTACGCATTTGCTCAATAATATTCGCACCGCTTATTCGGTAAATAGGAAATTCGCGACCATCCGGGTCAGTAATAGCTGCTGCAGAACCAGTTGTTTTAGCACAGATACGTTTGCCACCGCTGCGTAACCCTGCCGCAATTAATCGGGTAACGCTGGTTTTTCCCCGGGTACCATTTACATGAACTCGAACGGGAATTTTACGGACAAGTGCCCAATGGCGAACGGCCTCAAAAACGCCGGCTATAACCAGAACAACCCACAGTGCAGCTACAATAGCGAGCATGCTGGGTATTTCCACGGGAATCCTCCTGAAATAATTCGTTTAAAACGGGACTATCATTACAGAGTCCCCCTTAATAGTGCTATTGTTTTTAGGGATCTTTACAAAAGGGCAATTCAGGATGCTTAAAACACGAACAACAGAAATAAAATGGGGCATTATTTTTATTGTAGTGAGTATGTTGTGGGTATTAATAGCAAGGCTGGTTGGTCTTCATGACAATTACATTGCTTACCATTCAACTTACTCGAACTTCTTTGCGCTTATTGCTATCGCCATTTTTGTATTAGCACTTCGAGAAAAGCGAGAAAAAGATCTTAATGGATCAATGACCTGGATGCAGGGGTTTATCAGTGGCCTGATTGTAGCCATTATAGTGGCGATTTTAACGCCCGTTAGTCAGTGGATAACGCACGTTATTATTTCACCCAATTATTTTGAAAATATTAGCAATTTTGCTGTCAGTGAAGGTGGAATGGATGCTGAGCAAGCGGAGATTTACTTTACTTTAGGTAGCTATATTATTCAGTCGATGCTCTTTGCTCTTGTTATCGGCACCATTACGGCCGCATTAGTTGCGGTATTTATAAAAACACCGCAACTTGATGATCATTAATTCGTTTTTAAGATTGGCCGGAGCACGTCAGCCCGGCCATCAATGTCGGTGAGCAGCTCTAAATTGAGTAACTCTGCCAGCATTGGGTAAATATGAATGTTCTCAAACCGCTCAACTTGCTGGTTACTATTGAAGCCGGTTCCGGCTGCAACAAACAGGCCGTCCATATCGCGGGTGCCGTAATACCCGTGGGTGCCGCCGTCTGACCATTGCTCTCGCGGGCGTGTAGCGAAAGTGACAGGGGCATCTGTCGCTAACACGATGGAAGGCACCCGTGGGCTATTCACGAAGTGTCGCTGAGCCAACGCTTCTTCCGACTCAGTATAAAAGGGACCATCAGCCATTTGGTTCAGGCGCTGTCGGAGTGAGTCTACTTGCTCGTCCGAAGTTCCCTCATTTGCGTAAATGAGCAGTCGAGTTTGTGCATTCACAACGTTAAACAGCTCTTCATCAATAGTCAGCTCACTAACGTCAATCATCTTATCGGCTTTAATGGGTGCCATGCCGTGATCAGAAACCAGAACCAGGTTAACCGGCGCATCCACTTCCGTTTGCATTCGCTGCCATAACTTGCCAATAAGCTTATCAACGTGCTGAACTGCCCCTTTCACTTGTTTAGCGTCCGGGCCAAAACGGTGCCCCATGGTGTCAACGACAGAAAAATAGCCGGTAACAAGGCGTGGACGAGCTTTCTCCGGTAACTTTAACCAGTCGATGATTTGCTCAACTCTCTGGCGGTTAGGAACCGGGTGGCTGTAATGATAAAAATAACTGGGTGTCCGGCCATTAATTCGCGCATCGGACTCAGGCCAGAAAAAAGTCGCTGCTTTTACGCCCTGAAATTCGGCAAGGTTCCACAATGGCAAAGCGGTTATCCAGCTACTGTCCTTTAAGCCATCGCCCATGCTGTATTTTTGCTGGCGCTCGGTATCGTAAAAGTTATTATCGACCAGGCCGTGATGAGTAGGATAACGGCCGGTGATAATAGACAGGTGATTTGGGAACGTCTTTGACGGATAAACAGGAATAAGTCCTTTACTGCGCACGCCGCTTTTAGCTAATTCTGCAATGTTTTTGGCATTATGTTTTTCAATATAATCGTGGCGAAAGCCATCAATTGAGATAAGTACCACAGTTTGCTCATTACTTTTTCCGAAAGTAAATGACGAAAAAAGAACAAGGCAGACAGCTAAAAGCGTTCTCATAGTAATTTCCGGTATCCGACTTTAGACCTTTTTAACAAATTCAGATTTCAGTTTCATTGCACCAATACCGTCAATTTTACAGTCGATGTCATGGTCACCATCAATTAAGCGGATATTTTTAACTTTGGTACCGACTTTAACCACCGAAGATGAACCTTTAATTTTAAGATCCTTAATGACAGTGACAGTATCGCCGTCTTCCAGTGGCGCACCATTGGCATCGCGATAAGTTGGTGCATCGTCAGCTACTTCTGGCTCGTTTTCAGACCATTCGTGTCCGCATTCAGGACAAATTAATAAGGTGCCATCGTGGTAGGTGAAACTTGAGTTGCACTCAGGACAGGCTGGAAAATCGCTCATGTCAGATCCTTTTGAGGAGATGAAAGCAGGCGATTATAGCCTGTCAGAGCTGTTGGTGCACTAGACAAAAATTAGTACCACTAGCGTTGTGACAATGGCCAGCAAAATATTCAGTACCAAACCTTCTTTTGCCATGGCTTTTATAGTGACTCGATTAGACGCAAAAACAATAGAGTTTGGCGGTGTGGCGACCGGCATGCAAAAGGCACAACTGCAGGCAATAACCGCAGGTATCATGAGTAACTCGATAGGTAACTCAAGTGCCGTTGCCGTGGCTGCCAGAATGGGCATAAGTAAGGTAGCCGTTGCTGTATTGGAGGTTACTTCTGTAACGAAGGATACGGTCAGGCTCAAAACAAAAATCAGTAACCACAATGGCAGGGCGTCTAACGCAGTGAGAGACTGACCAATAAGTTCGCCAAGCCCACTTTCCATAACGCCGCGGGCTAAGCAGATACCACCGGCAAACAGTAGCAAAATGCCCCAGGGAATATCTCTCGCCAACGGCCAGTTTAACAATTTTTCGTTTTTAGCATTCCCGGATGAGATAACGAACATAGCGACAACTCCGGCCAGAGCGACGGTCGCGTCATTGAGGCTGCCAGTACCAAGTACGCCAGTCCAGCCGCCAAAGGGAGCGGTACGTGTTATCCATAAAAAGACAACAATACCGAATACTATCAATACGCGTTTTTCGTAAGTTGTCATTTCACTGGTGGTTGGCAACTCAAGTGGCTTTGACAGTTTGACGTTACGCGTTAGCCAAAGTGCGATAATAGGTAAGCCTAGCAGAACCATGGGTAAACCAATGCCCAGCCACCGGGTAAAACTGAATTCCGCGCCGGTAATATTTTGGTAAATAGATGCGAAAATCAGATTCGGTGGTGTTCCTACTAAAGTCGCGACGCCGCCTAGCGACCCGGCATAGGCCAAACCCAACAGCAGAGCTCGTTGAAAGTCCTTGTCGTCACTGGCATCGGCAAGTGCCAATGCAACGGGTAAAAGTGCCAGCACACCGGCGGTGTTCGATATCCACATAGAGAGAAAAGCGGTTGCAGCCATGAAGGAAATAACTACTTTGCGACCATTGTCTGCACCAATTCTGGCAATCAAAGACAGAGCCATGCGTTTATGAACACCGCTGGCTTCAACGGCTTTGGCCAGCATGAACGCCCCCATAAACAACAAAATGATGTTGTCACCTAAAGCGCCTGCGGCGGTTTGTGTGTCGATAACCCCAAACGTTGGAAGCAATACAAAAGGCAGTAACGAGGTGACAGGTAAAGGAATGCATTCGGTTACCCACCACCAGGCCACCCAGACCACAGTGCTCAAGGTTAGCGCGGCGGGTAACGGCATGTTTGCCAGCTGTGTTGTGAGTAATACAATAAGGGCGGTTATTGGGCCCAGTGCTAAATGTTTCATTAAGCGGTTGTCACATCCTTTTCATCTTTTACCCTGTAAGATAATAGAGAAGTGGCTGAATCACCAACGAAAGAATAAAAGGCAGTCTATGAATCAACAACTTGCGCGTTCTACCTCGCTGGCGGGCGCTATTGTTTTAGGGCTGGGTTCCATTTTAGGCACGGGCGCTTTCGTTAGTGTCGGTATTGGTGCCGACATTGCCGGTGGCGCTGTTGTATGGGCAATTCTTATTGCGGCGGTAACGGCCTTATGTAATGGCTTGTCTTCGGCTCAGTTAGCTTCAGCACACTCAGTAAGCGGCGGAACCTATGAATACGGCTATCGGTTCCTGACTCCGGCTTATGGCGTAACGGCCGGCAGTTTATTTGTAGTAGCAAAAAGTGCATCAGCGGCAACAGCCGCGCTGGCGGTAGGTTGGTATGTGACGAACACCTCGGCAATACCGTCATATTTTGCACAATGGATAGCGGCTGCGGTGTTGGTACTATTTACGTTATTAGTATTGGGTGGCGTTAAGCGCACAAACCGGGTTAATGCAGTCATTGTTACGGTGAGCATCGTGGCTCTGTTGGCTTTCATTATTAACGGACATCAACAAACTTCCCTTGTTGTTGAGCGGGCTTCGGTAGAATGGTGGCACGTTTTGCAGGCGGCAGCTCTGCTTTTTGTTGCCTACACAGGCTACGGACGTATTGCCACCATGGGTGAAGAAGTACAAAACCCGCGCCGGGTTATTCCTCTGGCCGTTGTTTTAACTCTGGCGGTTGTGACGCTTCTGTATTTAGGGGTTGGTAGCGCTCTATTGCACTTTCCCAGCATAGCGGACTTTCAGGCGGAGCATTTCTCCCTGGCACGTTTGCTGCCGAGCGGACCAATACAATGGTTGGTAACCCTTGGCGCGGTGGCTGCTATGGGCGGAGTTATCCTGAACTTAATTTTGGGCGTATCGCGGGTGGTTTTGGCCATGGGGCGCAGGGCCGATTTGCCGATGCGCTTTGCTAACTTAAACGACCAGCAAACATCGGCGCCCCCGGCAACCTGGCTAACTTCTATTGTCATGCTGGTGCTGGTCGCAATTGGTGATATAAAGACCGCATGGTCGTTCAGCGCCTTTACGGTTTTAGTGTATTATGGCATCACGAATTTAGCGGCGCTGAAAGTTGCAAAAAGTGATCGTTTTTTACCCAAGTGGGTATCCATACTAGGTTTAGTCAGCTGCCTTGGGTTGGCCGTTTTTGTTCCCTGGCAAGTGTTGTTGTCAGGGCTTATTTTTATTGTCGTAGTTCTGCTGATACATCAGCTGAGACGCTAAGAGGTAACCATGCGAGATATTGTTATTCTGCACGAGAATGAAGAGTGGCTGGTGCCGCTAAGAGCAGAGTTTGAAAAGCGCGGCGTAGAAGCCAAAGAATGGTTTCTGGATAAGGGAGTTATACCTTTTTCCGAGCTTCCGGAAGATGCGGTTTATTACAACCGTATGAGTGCTTCCTCGCACACGCGGGGCCATCGGTTTGCACCGGAACTGACTCGCATGGCGTTAACCTGGTTGGAAAATAGTAATAGAACCGTGGTTAATGGCACCCGGGTGCTGGCGCTGGAAGTGTGTAAGCTGTCGCAATATGCGGCGCTGCAAAAAGCGGGGCTTAATGTACCTAAAACACAAGCTGTGGTGGGGAAAAATCTGCTGACAGAGGCCGCTGAGAAGTTTGCTGAGTGGCCACTGATTTTAAAGCCTAATCGTGGAGGTAAAGGTTTAGGCGTCATGAAGTTTGATGATGTCGCTGGCTTGGAGAACTACCTAAACAGCGACGATTATGAAGAGCCGTTAGACGGTATCTGGCTGTTACAGGAATACATTCAGCCAAAGCAGCCGCATATTACCCGCAGTGAGTTTGTCGGGCAGAAATTTGTTTACGCGGTTAACGTTAATACTGAGCAAGGCTTTGAGTTATGCCCTGCCGATGTGTGCAGCGTGGATGATGCATTTTGCCCAACCACTGAAGCGTCTGCTGATGGAAATCAACCCAATAAATTCACTATTACGCAGCGTTTTAATGACCATGAAATTATTTTTGCGCTGGAAGCCTTTTTGAAAGCCAATGATATCGATGTGGCCGGCATTGAATTTATTGAGGACGAAAAAGGCGAGTTGTACGTTTACGATGTGAACACCAACACCAATTATAATCAAAGTGCGGAGCGTGAAGCGGGTGTTAAGAAAACAGGCATGGGCGCGTTAGCGGATTACCTGATTAGCTTAGCCCAATAAGGTGACTCAAAAAAAATGGCCCCATAAAAATGGGGCCATAACAAATCCAGGGAGGGATTAATTTTTAGAAAGTGTATTCCACACCGAAAGAAGCGGTTTGAGGTTTGTTCGGACGTGCACCATGTGGTGAACGAGCAATAATCTTCTGCTGATCGAACAGGTTCTCAACTTTGAAATAAACCGCCATGTTGTTGTTCATTTCGTAGCGGCTGACAAAGTCGGTGACAAAAACAGACTCCGTTTTGTCAAAGCGGCTGTTGCTTCGGTTACAGCCGGTGCTGACGCACATTTCGTCAGCGTATTTGGCGACAACATAATTTACCCATCCTTGCTGGTTATCGAGCGCAATACGCATACTGAACATGTTTTGTGGAATGTCAGCTAACTCGTCGCCGTCAAGGTTATCGAGGTTGTCTTCGCTAATTTCACCCTTGGTATAGGTGTAAGTAACATCAATAGGTATTAAGAAACTTCCTGCTTCAAAGGTATTGCTCGCCTGGAATTCCAAACCGCGAACGACTGATTCACCCAATACGTAGTTGCCTGATTCAGCGCCGTTGTCACATGGGTTAGCAATTGAACATTGTTGTGTGGTGTCGCTAAAGTCGCTATAGAAACCAATGGCTTCTGCAAAGAATGAACCTTGGTTAAAACGAACACCGGCTTCGTAGTTATTACTGGTTTCTGGCTCCTGGAAGCTTTTCGCACCGCCGCCTAAAGGAGAAAAGCCTTTATGTGCACCAGCCAGTACCTGCCAGTTTTCGTTCACGTCATACGTGAAGGATACGCCCGGCAACCATTCGTTGCTGTCGTTTGAACGCGCGCTGTCCAACTGTTCGCGTGCTGTATCCGCAAACTGGTTACGGTAAGACTCTACGTCTTCATAACGCAGCGCTAAGTGTACGTTCAGATTCTCGGTTGCCTGCCATTGATCCGTTAACCAGAAACTGATTGCGTCTGCGCCTTCTAGACGGTTATTACCGCCGGTAGGCATAATTTCGCCTTGGTAAACGAGGCTACCGTTAACCTGATCATAAATTTCAACTGGCTGGAAACGATCCATCTCGTCGCTGTGATCGCGAACACCCACTTCCAGGTCATGAGCCCCTAAAGCAAACTGAGCATTGGCTTCAATGCCTTTAGATTCATAAGCACGGTTGTTGTTTTTGTAGTTTAACCCGGCTTCGTCCTGAGTGCCTCGCAAAATAGCTAATGCCTCGGCGTCACCGTTGTTAGCCGCACTGACGTATGCATTGCCGCCATCCAGTTTGAACCAGTTACGGGCATAGTCGTTGTAGTAGCCTAAAATATTTAAAGTCAGATTATCAGTGGCTTCAAATACATAGTTTAAGCTGTAGCCCTTGTGCGAGTTATCCATCTGATCAATTTCAGAAAGTCCATAACGACGATTTTCATTTTCAGCAAAATCGGTGTCAGTCAGGCCAAGATAGGTTTCATTTGAGATTTCTTCTGAATATTGAACTTTGGCCAACAGGCTCTGGCGCTCGCCAGTCCACTGCAGTTTTGCAACGTAGTCTTCAATATCAAAACCGGCATCGCGACTGCTTCGATCAATTTCTTTGAAACCGTCGCTGCTGCGTTGCACTGTTTCTAATAAAAAGCCCCATGGACCTTCAGTGCCGCCCACATGAGCGTGAATATCACGGCTGCTGTTCTCACCAAACTGAGTCAGAACCTGGCCACCAAAGTCTTCCGGAATAGGTGTTGTCACCAGGTTTAAAACGCCGCCGGTTGTTTGTGGGCCGTAACGTAGCAAAGGCGCACCTTTTAACACTTCAACCGATGACATACGGAACGTAGTCGGGAAGTAGTAGGCGGCCGGGTTTGAATAGGGAGCCGGTGCTATCATGACGCCGTCTTCCATCAGTGTGACCTTGCTGACACGTCCGGCTGAAGCAGCACGAATGCCGATGTTAGGGCGCAGACCCTGGCCGTCCTCTTCACGAACATAAACACCCGGGATGGTTTTCATTAACTGGTTGATATCGCTCGGCACCTCAATACGCATCTGTTCTTCGTCAATAACGGCGCTGGAGCCGGCAACATTGCGGGCGTCTGTTTTACTGCCAATAATTTTGATTTGCTCGATATCAGTATCGCCGCTAGCGTTATTGGCCATAGCGGGAGCTGCGAGAGCGGTCAGTATGGTGCTGGCTAAGATCGTCTTTTTCATAACGTATTCACTTCACCTTTTTTGAAAAGTTATTTTAGATTAATTAAATTCGATGGGAATAGTAATTAAAATAAGAATGATTCGCAATAATCTTTTTAAGATTTTTGATCCAGCTCTTTACTCTGGTGTTCCTCCGGAAGATTTGAAAAAGACTTGGAAGAATTAATGCAATTACCCGTGCGATCTATAGAATTCTAACTTAATGGTAAAAAATATAAGGATGGCAAGAATGCTTGCGATACATATGAAAGGAAGTGTCTCTGTTCTCGTTGTAATGCTGCTGTCAGGTTGCACTCTGTTAACTTCGGAAGAGCAAGTGCCGACATATTATCAGTGTGGTGCAAGTGAACTTAGCGTACTGCCAAAAGATCAAGGTGTGCTGTTAAGTTATGGGTCACAGCAGGAGGATTTACTGCAGACCGTTAGTGGTTCTGGAGCCCGTTACTCAAATAATAAAGAGCCGTTAACACAGTTTTGGAGTAAAGGTAATGAAGCCGATATTATCTGGCGCGGCCAGGAAATGCCGCTTTGTGTCGAGCAAGGCACTTTACCTAAACACTTTACGGCGAGGGGCAATGAACCTTTCTGGCAAGCGGCGGTAAATCCACAGCATATGGCGCTGACGACTCCTGAAAGCGAAGCAATTATTGACTTAGCCGCAGCGCAGGTTGTTTCTGAACAACCTTATGAATGGCGTATTGAGTCGACGAGCGATAAACATCTTATTGTTATTGACAGGCTATGTCGGGATTCGATGAGTGGGCGTTTATATCCTTATCAGGTCGATTTGCAGGAATCTGATCGTATGTACTCTGGCTGCGGTGGTGACAGTGAATGGTTGCTCCAGGGGGCTACCTGGGAGCTCTCCAAGTTTGAAGGGCATGCGATTAACTCTAGGCCAGCAACCATTCAGTTTTTAAAAGACAGCCAGCTTGTCGGTTTTAATGGTTGTAATCGTTATTTCGGGAACTACAACATGGGTGGCGAACTTGCTCAAATTCGTATTACCGGAAGCACGAAAATGGCATGCAGTGGCGAGGCTAACGAACTCTCGCAAGAGTTCAGAAGTGCTCTGGAGCGAGTTTATCAAGTGAACATTGATGATAAAGGACGCTTGATACTGAGCACTCGCGGGGGCCGTCAAATGACATTTAAGCAGCAGAGCGAATAAAGGTAAAAGGGCGCCAGCATGCAATTGAAAAAGTACACAGATTACGGCCTGCGGGTTCTTATGTATCTTGCCGCAAAAGAGGATACGAAGCTTGCCACTATTGATGAGCTGAGCGGCATATTCAATGTTCCCCGCAATCATTTAAATAAGGTCGTCCATCAATTGGGCAAAGAAGGTCTAATTGAAACGCGTCGTGGTAAAAACGGTGGTTTCCTGTTAGCGGTTGAACCGGCCGATATTCGGCTGGATAGAGTCATACGCCGGCTGGAGGGTGATGAGTACTGGGTCGACTGCCATAAACCCGAGTGTGCTATTTTCCCTGTTTGTGAGCTGAAAAATGTAATTAACCAAGGGAAAGAAACTTTCTACAATTCTCTGTCAGGCTACACTCTTGCGTCATTAGTGAGTAATGATGCACAAATTCGAGAGTTTTGGGGGGCCGCTATTCCGGTAACTATCGACAAAGACTGACTTTTGGTCTCAATGTCAGCCGCTATCGTTGCATTTGGGTAGGGTTCGGAGTATCAAAGAAGAACAATAACTAGAATGAATATAAGGGGAAACCATGTTGAAAAAGATAGCTATCGGATTGACTGTTGCCTTAGCCGGGCATTCTGCTCAAGCCGATGAATGGCTGCATTGCGGAAACGTTTTTGATAGTGAAAGTGGCCGTCTGGCCGGAGAGCGGTATATTGAAGTCACGGATAATAAAATCACCGCTATAAGAGTGAACAGCCCTGGTGGTGCTTCGTCAGTTACAGACTTAAGCTCTCATACCTGTTTGCCTGGTCTTATTGACTTACACGTACACCTTGACGGTCAGTCGGGGCCGAACTCATACATAAAACAGTTTACTGAAAATCCGGCCGATCTCGCTTTAACGGCTCAACATTATGGGATGAAAACTTTGCATGCCGGCTTTACCACCGTAAGAAACCCGGGTGACTCCCACAACGTGACTATTGCTCTGCGCGATGCCGTCAACTCCGGTGTCGTTGATGGTCCCAGAATTTACTCTGCGGGCAAGTCGCTGGCAACGACAGGGGGGCATGCTGACCCTACTAATGGTTGGAAAGAAGAACTTATGGGGCGTCCCACGCCAAAAGACGGTGTCATTAATAGTGCGGCGGGTGCCCGCGAGGCAGTACGCCAGCATTATAAAGATGGGGCTGACTTCATCAAAATAACCGCGACCGGTGGTGTTTTAAGTATGGCCAGCAGCGGTGATAACCCACAGTTTACCGAAGATGAATTAAAAGCTCTGGTGGATATTGCCAGCGATTATAATTTTCACGTTGCAGCCCATGCTCACGGCAAAGCCGGTATGTTACGTGCTGTAAAAGCGGGTATCACCTCGGTGGAACATGGCACTTACATGGATGACGAAGTCATTGCCGCTATGAAAGAACATGGTACTTATTTGGTTCCGACAATTCTGGCAGGTAAGTTTGTTGCGGAGAAAGCTGAGATCGACGGCTATTTTCCGGATGTGGTCAGACCCAAAGCCCGTGCCATAGGACCTAAAATTCAGAATACTTTTGTAAAAGCGTACAAAGCTGGAGTGAATTTCGCTTTTGGCACCGATAGTGGTGTTTCAGCGCATGGTGATAATGCGCTTGAATTCCAGTACATGGTAGAGGCCGGTGTATCAGAAGCTGAGGCAATTCAGTCAGCGACTAAAACGGCAGCGAAAATACTTAAGAATGACAATATTGGGCATCTTGAAGAAGGTAAATTGGCCGATATTGTCGCTGTAAAAGGAAATCCGCTGGAAGACATCACGGTATTACAAAGTGTGAGCTTCGTGATGAAAGACGGCAAGGTGTATAAGCATCAGTAAGGCACCAGGAAGGGTTAGTCGAAACGAACTGACCCTTCCAGCTTCAGTGAGCTGTGATCAGCACTGCGCACTTCGTATTTGGTTTTATCATCTTGCTTTGATGCCCATAGTTGCACCCGTGCGGGAAGAATAACGGGGCGCTTAAAGGTAACGTCGATATAAGTTACTGGTTTTTGCTGACGCTGCTCGAGCTCAGCCTGAGCTCTTGCCATCATATACATGCCGTGAATAATTGGTTTTTCAAAGCCAAACCAGCGTGAGACCAGTGGATGCAAGTGAATTGGGTTAAAGTCGCCGGAAATGCGTGCATAGCGTCGGCCCATGCCACTGCCTAATTGCCAGTGACTGAGATTTTCCCAGCCAGCTTCCGGCTCAAATGTTTTTATCGGAGGCATCGATTTTTTCGTTGTTCCAGTATTTTGTCCGCTCATTACCTGATAAACGCTGGAGCAAGTTGCCACTTTCTCATTATTTTGCCAGAACTCAACCACGAACTGGGGGCGCAGGCGACGCGGAGAAACATCAGGGCCGCGCTTAGGTACTTTTACTCTGGATACCAGCTGAAAAGGCGCTTGCGCAGAAATGACCTGATGACGCTCAATTTTATTGCTGACATGAACTAAACCAGGCGCAGGCCAGGGAAAGCTGTCATCGAGCATTTGCGATAAATGAGCTCTTTGCGCGATGCAGTACAGCATGGCCAGAGGGACGTCACTGACGAAACCACCGAATGACTGTTGATAACGGCTCAAATGCTTAGCTGTTGGCGCAGGAATTGAGTACTCTTTGAGCAAAGTTTCAGATTCTGCTGCTGATTCATCGCTGCGTTGTAACGTCAACAGAGAGCGCAATAACATGCTGGGCATCGGGCTTAGCTTTTGCGGGCTTGTATCAACACGTTCCATAGTGATAGTTAAACTCCATACTGACAATATGGCTATTCTCTCACATGTCTCCTGCTATCAACAGTCCGACCACTAAAAAGCCGCTCCGAAGAGCGGCTTCTTTACGCTTTTTTATTTCTGCGACTCAAGGTTTTCATTGAGGTCTTCGTCATGTTTTTCCAAGTCCCATGGGAGAACACCAGGGCTGTGATGACGAAAGTGCAAATAGTTTTCAAACTGATTAATGACATCGTTGATGATATCAGTCTGCTCATAACCATATAAATTATAAGACTGCCCACCTTGTCTGAGAAATACTTCAGCTCGATAGTAAATTTCTCTGCCTTCATCGTTGGTTAAAGCGTACTCTGGTAGCAGGTAGTCTTTTAAGCGAATTTCGTAAGCAAACTCTAAGTCACCTTTTCGCTCAACGCTAAGAATAATGCGGTTATGGTCTTCGTCAGCTCGGAATTCCGCCGGCCAGTCCTGATCTTTTAACTCGTCCCGGACTTTTTTCATGCTTTCTGTAGCTGGTCCGTTAATAAATTCCAGCACCGACTCTTTATTTGGAAAGTCGACTAGACCAGCCAGACGTTTTTTCCAGTAATCGGCGCCTTCATTGACTCCCCGGCGGTGAGAGTGGCGGTGACTTTGAAGACTATTAGACTGATGTCCTTCAATTATAAGTGCGCGCCACATGCCTGCCGCCGATATTAAAATAATGACAGCAAAGGGTAATGCACTGGTGATAGCGGCGGTTTGCAGAGCGCCTAACCCTCCCGCTACGAGCAAAACGGATGCAACAATGCCTTCAGTACTCGCCCAGAAAACACGTTGCCAGACGGGTGTTTCCATCATGCCGCCAGAGGACAATGAATCAATAACCAGTGAGCCAGAATCCGATGACGTTACAAAGAAGGTGATAATTAATAGTACTGTCAGGAAGCTTAGGACACTGGTCATAGGCAGGTTTTCGTAGAGTTTAAACAGCGCTACCGCCTGGTTATCCTGAACTTCCGAAATTAAGGTTGTGTAACCTTCGTTCATGATCATATTCAATGCTGTATCACCGAACACGGCAAACCAGAAGAAAGTGAATATGGTTGGCACCAGCATAACGCCAAAAACAAACTGGCGTATGGTACGGCCGCGGCTAATTTTGGCAATAAACAGCCCGACAAAAGGTGCCCAGGCTATCGTCCAGCCGAAGATAAATAGTGTCCAGTTACCAATCCAGTCACTGCGCTCATAGGCCTGTAAATTAAAGGTACGCTCCACAATGCCACTTATGTAGGCGCCGGTATTTTGCAAGAAAGTTTCCAGGATATGGATAGTCGGCCCAACCGCGAAAACAAACAACAGCAGGAATATGACTAAGGTAATGTTAATCAAGGACAGTCGCTTAATACCTTTGTCCATGCCAGCAACAACTGATGCTATGGCTGCTAGTGTGATGATTCCAATAGCGATAACCTGAACCGTTGTTCCAACAGGAATGTCTTCCCATAAGTAATTGAGGCCGGCATTAATTTGAATAACCGAAAGGCCAAGGGTCGTCGCAATACCAAACATGGTGCCGAGGATGGCGAAAGTGTCGACTGTATGTCCAATAGGGCCGTTGATTCTGTCGCCAATAAGCGGGTAAAGCGTTGAACGCATAGAAAGTGGTAAGCCGTGGCGAAACGAAAAGTAAGCCAGTACTAAGCCAACTAAGCCGTATATTGCCCAGATATGAAAGCCCCAATGGAAATAGGCGATTTGCATGGCCTGCTTAGCTGAACTCACGGTTTCTGCTGCGCCTGCGGGTGGTTCGGCGTAATGCAGTATGGGCTCGGATACACCAAAGAACAGCAGGGCAATACCGTATCCGGCGGAAAATAACATGGCGAACCAGGAAGTAAAACTGTACTCCGGTTCGCAATGATCGGGCCCTAATTTAATTTTGCCCCAACTTGAGACGGCCACACCAATAATAAAAATGAGAAAAAGTGCGACTGCTAACATATAAAACCAACCGAAATTATCGGTAATGCCAGCAAGGGTCCAGTCAAACAGTTCGCCGGCTTTTTCCGGCGCACTTAACGTGCCTATAACCAGTAAGGCTATAACGATAACCGCAGGAAGGAATACTGGCAGTAAAATTGCAGAATGCCATTTCTGCTTATCGGCTGACATAAAAACTCCTGTTTTTATTATGATTTATTTATATATAGACTACTAAAAAAGATTTGTAATGGGTCACTTTCATTTATTTGCTGTTTAGTTCCCAGTCGGTAAGTTAATATTATGACTGTGATGGTTGTTGATAAAGAGTTATTTTGCAGTTTATGGATTTTGAAAAAAGCTTGGTTAATCTTGAACATTTAGCAAACTCGGTGCCGGGTGCGCTATACCAGCTTGAACGCTCACCGGACGGGCAATTGAAATTTAATTATGTCAGTCAGGGCGTTGAAGCTATTTTTGGGTGTTCGGCTGAGTCACTGGCAAATGACGTGACATTGCTGAGTGAAATTATTCACCCCGACGACTTACAATCTGTATTGAGCAGTATGCACAATTCTGCCCGCTATCAATATTTGTGGGTGAAAGAATACCGGGTGATTAAAAATGGCCGGGTAAGCTGGATATACGGGCACGCAGTGACCAGTCAACAGGCCGACGGCAGCACACTCTGGAATGGACAAATGCTGGACATTACTGAGAGGAAGATGCTGGAGCTGAAAGTTGAAGAGAACCAGCGAAATCTAATGCTTGCTGAACGCGTTGCCGGGCTAGGCCATTGGCAGCTCGATTTAGAGACCGGGCAGTCGCAGTGGTCCGATACCATGTACCATTTACACGGGCTGGAGAAAGCCAAAGTTACCCCATCCTTAGCTCTGACTTTAGAAAGAACTCACCCTGAAGACAGGCAAGCCGTAACCGGCGCAACTAATGCCGTTAAGCAGTCTGGGGCGAGAGATGTCGAACATCGTATTATGTTGGGTGACGGTGAAATTCGGTGGTTACGGCAATCGGGAATTTATCGTATTGACGAAGCAGGGCATGGAATTATTTTTGGTACTACGCAGGATATTACCGATTATAAAGAGCTGGAGCTCAAGCTCAGGGAAACCGGTGGTAATGACGAACACACCGGGTTTTATAATCGCCGGCTTATGTTGCAGTCTCTGCAGCGACGTTTTAGCTTATATCAGGCTCACTCCGAGCATCAGTATTACGTGATGCTCGTGCGCGTTGCGAGCAACGCAGAAACCTTAAAATCCGTTAGCAAAATTGTCCGCCAGAACATTCAGGATTACGATACCCCAGGCTGTTTGGGAAACGGAATTATCGTTGTACTCATGTCAACGCTGTCGGCAGAGCAAAATAAGAATTGCTTACAGGCCACCCGACAATTGTTAGAGCAGCACGAAATTGAGCATAAAATAGCGTTAGAACGTGCACAGATAACCGACTCGAGGTTTGACGATGTGTTGCTACGGGCGTTGAGTTAACTTAATGGTTTACCGGTTGGCGAGTTATCGAGGTTCCAGTCTTGCGCCTTACCCATAGAGTTTCTGGGTAGCTGGTTCCCAAAGTTAATGCGTTCAGGTATTTCCGCAGTGGAGAGGTTGCTGCTTAACCAGGTCTGAACACTTTGTTCGGTTATCGTTTCGCTAAGACTCTCGTGCAATACAACAAAGGCTTTGAGCCCATGGCCTTCGTCGGGCCTCATCGGACGCACTGTCGCATCAGCAATTGCCGGATGTTGACGCAGATATTTAGCAATATGATTCGGGAACACATTGATTCCACGTACTGAGACCGCCTTGTCGACTCGTCCGGCAACGTGAAACTCACACTCTGCGTGCCACTGGGTATTATCGGGTATTTCGAAAATACCCTTTGTTTGTCTATCAATTAGCTGCTGAGAGTTTTCAGTATTCCTGCGCCAGCGGGATAACAAACGGTAATTGCTTTCTGGTTTACTTCGGTAACCGATACCTGCAGTCTCGGAACTGCCGTAAATTTCGACAACGCGAGCTGCGCCTATAGAATATAACTGGTGGAAGGTGCTGGCAGGGCACGCTCCGGCAGAGCTAATAAAAAGTACTCCGGGCGGTAGTGGCAGCATCTCTGATGATAATTGAGTGAGCAACTCAGGGAAACCGACAACAACATCGCCGGCACGTAAGCCGCCGTTGCGAACATGGCTATAAGCTTTAAAGCCTCGCAGCACCGGGGCATCAATAAGATGAGGCAACAATACTGTAAACAGAAAGCCATAAATATGGTGGCTGGGCACTAAAGCGACAACACGAGCTGGAGATAACTCATAATCGTTTTCAAAAATGCGCACAAAGTCCTTCACTTCCTCGACTAACGCACTCCATGAGTGCTCGCAGGCTTTGGGTTGGCCGGTGCTGCCGGAAGTGGTAACTGTTAAGTTTTGGGTGTGAACTTGCCTCGATTTCAGAATAACTTCAGCCCACTCGGACAGAGTGTTGCGGCGCAGAAGGTAATCTTCTACTCCACTGTCGCCCATATGAAAGAACTGAACTACCCGGCCAGCTAATGCAAGCCGTTCCAGCGAATCAACAGCAACTTCGTCTTCGCCACTGTCTTTGGTTGACTTGTGTTTTGCTACTAAGGTGTCGTCGTCATGCCATTGACGACGTTTCCAGTGCTCACTTTCAGCCGGACGCATCCGCGCAAGTTCATCGGCGATAATATCGCCGATGACAGTAACAACAAGGTGCTGCTGAAGTGAGTCTGTCACTTTATAGTCGCTTAACGAATACCCAGTAGGTGTCGCCGGTTAAGGCTTGCTTCATATGAACTTTAACTTTGGTCGGTTGCATTTCGTAGTCAAAAACATATTCAAACATGGTGTTTAAATTGCCGCTTTTAACGCCTTCGTCGAAGCGTCCTTTAAACTCTGGGCTGTTGGTGCACGGTGCAACTTCGTTAAAGAAGTTTTTGCCAACGACAGCGCCCGGGTCGCGACCGGTAATGTCGCCCTCGGCGGCATTGTATTGAATGATTTTACCGCTGGCGTCTAACTGAATGGCACCAAAGGCAATGTCGTTTAACTTGTCGTCCGACATTTTAGCTAAGGTGTTTTCGATATCATCAGAACCAAATTGAACAATTTCCATTGTGTTACCTCTAAGTTCGATATGAAATATATAGATTAGTAGTGGACCCCGAGGCATTTAGATCATGTTCTCTTAACACTTCTTAAAGTGAAATTAAAAGCAAGCAGGTCTATACTTGCTCTCAGGTAAATAATTAAGGATAAAAACAATGCCCAGGACGCCTAAATTTCATCGGGAAACAGCGCTCAATAATGCGCTGAAGCTATTCTGGCGCAAGGGATACCACGCAACCTCTATGAAGGACATAGAGGAAGAAATGGATATGAGGCCAGGAAGCATTTATGCTGCATTTGGCAATAAAGAAACCTTGTTTAAAGAGACCCTTGAAAAATACTCCTCTCTGGCAGAGGAAGAGTTTAAGCAAACCTTAGCGCAAAAATCTTCGGTGCTGCAGGGAATAAGTTTGTACCTTCGTAACATTGCGGTAATGACAGCGACCTGTGCACCAACTCAGGCCTGTATGCTGGTAAAAACCTTGCTGGAATTTACACCTGAAGACAAAGCCTTCAGCGAGCCGGCGCAAAGTTATCTTGATAAATTTGAACAGCTGTTTACAGAAGCATTTCAGCAGGCACAGCAGCGTGGGGAAATCGGTGTTTCGCAGTCTCCAGAACGGCTCGGGTTATTGTTACAAACCAATATTATCGGTTTGCGCACTATGGCTCGGAGAGAAGTTCCCCGGCAGCAGCTGGAAAGTTTAGCCGATGATATAATTGCGAGAATTATTCCCGCAAGTTAAACAAGTCTCGGTAACTGCTTGGATTAAACTGCCTGGTTATCAGCACAATAAGAATGCCGACAATAATATGTAACTGCCAGCCTAAACTGTAATTACCGGAAACGTCTCTGAACCATCCGGTTAACAGCGGCATCAGGCTGGCAAACATAAAGCCAATACCCTGCATAAAAGAAACCAGACGCCCTGCCTGCACAGGGTTATCGATATGGTCCAACGCCATGACAATGCATAGCGGGAAGGCACCACCTAAGCCAAAGCCGCAAAGTGCCGACCACAGCCACGGAGCTTCGGTCGGAAACCAGCTTAACCCCGCAAAGCCTGTCATTTGAATAAGTACTGCGATTGTTAGCCATAACCGTCGGTCTTGTGTGCGTGATAAAGCCGGCAGCAGCAGGGCGCCGATAACCTGAACCAGAGAAAACAGCGCCAGTAAATTCCCTGCTTTTTGTGCCGGCCAACCGAATTCACCATAAAATGGCGCTATCCACGCAATAAATCCGGCATAACCGGCATTCACCAGGGCGAAATAAATACCTAGAAGCCAAGCCCTGGGATAACGGTGAGCCCGCAGTAATAGGTGCCGGGGAGGAATGCTGGCAACCGGTGTGCGGTTAAATGGTAAGTACCAAATAATCAGCACTATCGCCGCTAAAAGAGACCAGCTGCCTAATGCCTGAAAGCGTTCTGGTAATAAGTTTGCCGCCCATGGAGTAGCGACAGCACCTAGTGCCGCGCCGCCCATGAGCGCTGCAGACCAAAGGCCAGTGACCATACCTAAACGATTCAAATACTGTTGTTTGGTCAGCTCCGGAATAACGATATGCAGTAACGCAATGCCAACGCCGCCGACTAAAGCACTGGTGATCATGCTGGTGCTGGTCGGCTCAAACAGGCGTGCGGTAAAGCCTGCGCAAAGAATCAGTAAGCCCAGTCCAATACCTTGTCTGTAGCCCAGAGCGGTTGTCACCCGTCCGGCAAATAAGGCCATTAAACCAATCATTAGAATGGGTAATGTGGTTAACAGCGATACCTGACTGAAAGACAGACCTGTAATGGTTTGTAGCTCATCGGTCAGTGGCCCTACGGATGTCAGCAAAGGGCGCAGATTAAGCCCCAGTAATACCAGTACGAGCAAGCCGAACAGTAGGGAGAATTTAGACGGTTTGGCGACAGGCGCCGATTGAGTCTGCAAAGTAATACCACGAGTCCTTAAAAGCCATACTTTACTCAATTTTCATCGCGGTGTGAAACCGTGTTATTATTTCGCGCCAACAGTGATCGTCCGTTTCTTAAAAAGAGAACCCGTTATGACCGCGTCTCCGGTGTTAGGGAATTTGTTTATCATTGCGGCCCCTAGTGGCGCAGGGAAGTCGAGCCTGATTCGGGCTTTGTTGGAAAAGCATCCTGATCAGTCCATGCAGGTGTCTGTGTCATCCACCACGCGTGCTCCGCGCCCGGGAGAAGTTCAGGGTGTCCATTACCACTTCCTCAGTACTGAAGAATTTGAACAACGTATTGATGCCGGTGAGTTTTACGAGTGGGCGTGTGTGTTTGGTAATTACTATGGTACCTCCCGCAAAGTCGTAGAGTCTTTGTTAGCAAAAGGCAAAGACGTCTTCCTGGATATTGACTGGCAGGGCGCTCAGCAAGTTCGTGAGCATCACCCGGAAGTGCGTTCGGTTTTTATTGTTCCGCCCAGCCTGGAAATTCTGGAGGAACGTTTGCGTTTTCGCGGACAGGATTCCGACGAAGTTATTGCCGAGCGCATGGCAAAAGCTCAGGCAGAAATGTCGCATTATCATGAGTTTGACTACCTATTGGTAAATGATGATTTTGACAACAGCCTGGCATCGCTGGAGCATATCGTTTTAGCTCAGCGACAAAAAATGCCGCATCAGCAAATAAGATATTCAAGCGTATTGAAGGAATTGCTTGGATAATAGGCCTTAATTCCGTATAATTCTTAGCCTTTCGAAAAATACGACTCACGCTTTATTGGGAGTAAACAATGGCTCGCGTAACTGTAGAAGATGCTGTAGACCGTGTTGGTAACCGTTTTGATTTGATTTTGTTAGCCTCACGCCGCGCGCGTCAGTTGGCCAATGGTAAAGAGCCATTAGTAGAAACAAAAAACGAAAAACCAACTGTTATTGCTTTGCGTGAAATAGAGCAAGGCCTTATCGACAACGAACGCCTTGATATTGAAGATCAGGCGGCTCAAAAGCAGCAAGATGCTGAAGAACTGCGTGCGGTAGATGCGCTGCGCGGTATTGAATAAAAGTTTCTGTTCGCCAACGGCATCAATGCCGTTGGCAATTCCGTCAAATCCCCTTATTCTGAAAGTATATTCATAGTCCGGTATTACCCGGGGAGTTAACTGGTGTACTTATTTGAAGGCTTAAAGGCTCAGGTTAGTGAGTATCTTCCGTCCGAGCAGGTGGAACGTATTCGTGATGCCTTTGTTGTAGCAAACGAAGCCCACAGTTCGCAAAAACGCAGCAGCGGTGAGCCTTACATTACGCACCCGGTTGCGGTTGCAAGCCTGCTTGCCGACATGAGACTGGATTGCGAAACCTTAATGGCGGCTTTACTCCATGACGTTATTGAAGATACTGAAACCAGCCGGGAAGATCTGGCCGAGCGTTTTGGGGCAACCGTTGCCAGTTTAGTGGAGGGCGTGTCTAAACTGGATAAATTGCAGTTTAACTCTAAAGAAGAAGCCCAGGCCGAAAACTATCGCAAGATGATTATGGCGATGGTGCAGGATATTCGGGTTATTCTGATTAAACTGGCTGATCGTACTCATAATATGCGCACCATTCAGCATCTGCGCCCCGATAAACGCCGCCGTATTGCCCGTGAAACTTTAGAAATTTATGCTCCGTTGGCACACCGGCTGGGTATGCACGATATTAAAAATGAACTGGAGCAACTGGGCTTCTGGGCGCTGTACCCCTGGCGTGGAAAGTTGCTTGAGTCAGAAGTAAGACGTGCCCGCGGTAACCGTCGCGAGTTTACAGAGCGTGTGCAAAGCGAAATCAGTTCGCGCCTGGACGGTAACAATATTCAGGCGCGGGTATCCGGCCGTGAAAAGCATTTGCACAGTATTTACCGCAAAATGCAGGCTAAAGAAGTGAAGTTTGAACAGGTCATGGACATCTACGCTTTCCGCGTCATTGTGGACAGTGTCGATACCTGTTATCGGGTTCTTGGTGCGTTGCACAATTTGTATAAACCCATTGAAACGCGGTTTAAAGACTACATTGCTATTCCGAAGTCGAACGGTTACCAGTCTTTGCATACCTCTTTAAAAGGTCCGCATGGGGTGCCGGTAGAAATTCAGATTCGTACCGAAGAGATGGATTTGATGGCCGACCGCGGTGTCGCCGCGCATTGGATGTACAAACAATCGGACGACTCCAGTACCACGGCTCAGGTGCGTGCACGTAAGTGGATGCAAAGCTTGTTAGAGTTGCAACAAAGTGCCGGTAACTCCTTTGAATTTATTGAAAGCGTAAAGTCCGATTTATTCCCCGATGAAATATACGTTTTCAGTCCGGATGGCCGAATTACCGAATTGCCTCAAGGCGCTACGGCAGTAGATTTTGCTTACGCGGTTCATACCGACGTTGGTAACACCTGTATTGGTGCAAGAGTTAACCATCGTACCTATTCATTGAGTAAACCGCTGGAAACCGGGCAAACGGTTGAGATAAAAACAGCACCTAACTCGCGGCCGAACATTGCCTGGCTAAACTTTGTGGTAACGGGTAAAGCCCGGGCGAAAATTCGCCAGTACCTGAAAAGTCAGGAAGCTGACGAAGCGCAACAATTAGGTGAGCGCTTACTTCGGTCAGCGCTCGGGCAAGTCAGTTATGACGAAATTCCAGAGTCGGAATTTAACCGGGTGCTGCGCGAAACGAAAATTGATAGTCGCGGAAGTTTGCTGAAACAAATTGGCCTGGGCAATATGATGTCGGTGGCCATTGCGAAGCGTCTATTAGGCGACTTACAGCCGATAAAAGATGACAACGCCTCACAGAAAAGCCTTTCAATTAAAGGCGCCGAAGGTCTACTCGTCAGTTTTGCCAAATGCTGCCGGCCTATCCCGGGTGACGACATCATTGCCCACGTGAGTCCGGGTAAAGGTTTGGTCATTCATCGTCGTGAGTGTAAAAACGTTCGCGGCCACGAAGATGACCCGGGGCGCTACTTCCCGGTCGAGTGGGATAACAAACCTGAAGCTGAGTTTATTTCTGAAATTCGTATCGAAATTGTCAATAACCAGGGTGTTCTGGCTAAATTAACATCGGCTATAGCCACTACTGGCTGTAATATTGATGGTCTGCAGACCGAAGAAATTGACGCCAACATCTATTTCATTGATGTGGCTTTAACCATAAAAAACCGTAAGCATTTAGCGGATGTGATCCGTCATATTCGTAAAATGCCGGATGTTCAGCGCGTGACGCGCTTAAGGAAGTAATATGTCTAAAGTGATTATTTCAACGGATAAAGCGCCCGCTGCTATTGGCACTTATTCACAAGCGGTAAAAATTGGTACTACCGTTTATCTTTCCGGACAGATTCCTCTGGTTCCTGAAAGTATGGAGCTTGTTAGTGAAGACTTTACTGCTCAGGCCGAGCAGGTGTTTAAAAACCTGACGGCTGTTTGTGAGGCATCCGGCGGCGAACTGCAAGACATGATAAAGGTACAGATTTACCTGACCGATCTGGGGCAGTTCGCTATTGTGAATGAAGTGATGGCTAAGCACTTCAGACAGCCGTATCCGGCTCGCGCGGCTATCGGCGTAAAACAATTACCGAAAGGCGCGCAAATTGAAATTGACGGTATTATGGAGCTGCCGAGTACCAACTAATTAGGCGGTTTCCGGTGTCGGCTCTCTGTCTTCCAGAGGGCGGCGCCAGATGATAATGGCAATAGCCACGGCTGCCAGAATAAAGCAATACCCCGTATGCAAACTGACCGATAGCGGCGAGATTTTAAAACTGGCTCCCATCAACAATGCCTGCGCCCCGTAAGGCAAGGCTCCCTGAACGACGCAGGCAAAAATATCCAATAAGCTGGCGCTCTGGCGTGGTGCTAAATTGCCCACTTTGGCCAGGCGCTTACTGACTTCGCCAGCCAATAAAATGCTGACGGTGTTGTTGGCAACGCAGAAATTGGTTAGAGCGGTCAGTGCAGCAACGCCAATAGCTGATGCCCGCTGCTTGTGTTTGCTGACTTTATTCGCTGCGCTTTCGACAAAGCCTGCTAAGAAGGCCAGCCCCCCTTGCTGGCGAATTAACGCCGACAAGCCACCAATGAGCAGCGACAGCAGGAAGATTTCCTGCATACTGCCAAAACCTTCGTAGATATCCTGACTAAAAGCTACCCATTCGTAGTCGACAGTGAACATACCAAAAGCGGCGGCTAAGACTATTCCAAGTCCGAGTACGGCGAAAACATTAAGCCCCATAACGGCTAAAACAATAATGATGAAATAAGGCAGTGACAGCCATAGATTGGCCTCCGGAATTTCTAAAGGCACCTGGCTGGTATCGTATGTCACTAACCAAATGACGGTAAAGATAGCGGCGGGTATCGCAATTTTTAAGTTCGCACGAAATTTGTCCCGCATGGTACAGCCTTGTGTACGAGTTGCGGCAATGGTGGTGTCTGAAATGATGGACAAGTTATCACCAAACATGGCACCACTAACAAGTACCCCGGCCAGCAGCGGTAAGCTAATATCGGTTGCTTCACCAATGCCCAGAACCACTGGAGCAAGCGCTGCCAGTGTTCCCATAGAGGTGCCCATGGCGGTAGAGATAACCCCGGCAATAATAAACAAGCCGGGCAGCAGGAAAGAAGCCGGAATAACATTTAGTCCCAGTGCCACCATAGCATCGACGCCGCCGGTTGCTTCTGCCACCGTCGAAAACGCACCCGCCAGCAAGTAAATAAGGCACATGGTTATGATGTTATTGTCGCCAACACCACCAACGAAGGTGTCAATGCGCTCTTCAAATGCCTGCTTACTCAGCAAAATGCCAAGTACTATTGCCGGCAGAATTGCAACCGGGCTGGGTAATTGGTAAAACGCGTACTCAACCCCTTCGCTTTGAAAATACAATCCGGTTCCTAAGAACAGGATCAAGAATAAAGCCAGAGGTAACAGCGCTTTAGCGCTAGCCGGTTGTGGCGAAGCATTAGTCATGTGTCAGCCTTCTTATTTTTATTTGGACGTCCAGAAGTTTATACAGCTAATTATCCTGATGCAACCTTATTCCAATTACGTGTAAACTGTCGGCAAAGTTGCTTTAGATCAGGATAGAGATAATGAGCCCCGATGAACTGCATTTGCAAATACGAAATTTGCGGCTGGAAGATTACGAACAGTTAAAAGAATTAATGGATGCTGTCTACACAGACATAGGCGGTTCCTGGAGCCAATTCACCATAGAAAAGTTGATAAAAGATTTTTCCGAAGGTCAGTTTTGTCTGGAGGATAATGGTCGCATTGTCGGTGTGGCCTTAACGGTTAAGGTGGCCTACACCAAGTTTTCTAATCCTCACGCCTATGACGACTTAATTGGTCACAGAGAGGCGATTCTTAATAATAAAAAAGGTGACGCGCTCTATGGGCTGGATGTATTAATTCACCCGGAGTATCGCGGTTACCGTCTGGGACGCCGCTTGTACGATGCACGTAAAGAATTGTGTCGGCAGGCGAACCTGCGCGCTATTCTGGCTGGTGGTCGTATTGTCAATTACCACAAATATGCAAATGAACTGACGCCAAGTCAGTATCTGGATAAAGTGCAGCGGCGTGAGATTTATGACCCCATTCTGACCTTTCAACTGGCGAATGACTTTAGTGTAAAACGCCTGTTGGGCAAGTATCTCCCGGAAGATAAGAAATCTCGCGGCTTTGCGACTTTACTGGAGTGGAATAACTTTTTGTACGAGCCTTCAGACAACATTCTGACAACCCGTATTCAAAATGTTCGTGTGGGCGCTGTGCAGTGGCAAATGCGCTCGGTGACGTCGGTAGAAGAACTGCTGAAGCAAGTGGAATACTTTGTTGATGCTCTGTCGGGTTACCAAAGTGATTTTGCCGTGTTTCCTGAGTTTTTCAATGCGCCGTTAATGGGACTCACTGACCAGAGCCAGCAAATGGATGCGATTCGCTTTCTGGCTGGGTACACCGATTTGTTTAAGCGTGAAATGTCGCAAATGGCAGTTAGCTATAACGTCAATATTATTACTGGATCGATGCCGGTGCAGGACGGAGATAGTATTTATAACGTCTCGTATTTGTGTCGTCGCGATGGTTCTGTAGAAGAGCAGTACAAACTCCATATTACCCCGCACGAAAAGCGTGATTGGGTTATTGAAGGCGGCAACGAAGTCAAAGTGTTCGATACTGATGCCGGACGCATTGGTATTTTAATTTGCTATGACGTGGAGTTCCCTGAATTGGGTCGCATAATGGCAGACGAAGGATTAGAAATTCTGTTTGTACCGTTCTGGACAGATACGCGTAATGCCTATCTGCGTGTACGACATTGCGCCCAGGCTCGTGCGGTAGAAAACGAGTGTTATGTCGTGATTTGCGGCAGTGTCGGTAACTTGCCTGAAGTGGAAAGTCTGGATGTGCAATATGCGCAATCGGCAGTATTTTCTCCGTCGGACTTTGCTTTCCCGCACGACGCAATCATGTCGGAAACCACGCCAAACACGGAAATGCTAATGTTCTCAGACTTAAATCTGGATGAGCTGCGTTATTTGCACCATGAAGGCTCGGTGACGAATAAAAAAGATCGTCGTACGGATATCTACGAAGTGTCACGTAAACGGATGAGCTAGGGCATTTAGAACAAGGCTAAACGGCACCATTGGCTGGCATCGATATAAAGCTGGCCAATGTCCGTGCCGTTCAGTTTTTGTTTTAGCGGGTGTTTATCCAGAGCGTCCCACTCGCCGCGCTCATAAAGCTCTGTCATTTGCAGCAGATACCCCCACACACCCTCGCGGGCTTTCAACGCTTTGGTAATGTCTTTAGAAAGCGGAAGCTGTTTAAGCACATCGTTCATCGACAGTCCCAGTATAATATCCAATAAAGACAGCATACCCGTTAAAAAGGCACTGGAATGATGTTTCTCACTCAGAACTTCAACGGTGACTAACTCCATGAATCGGGCGCGGGTAACCGATTTTATAGTGAGTTCTTCGGGTTGCCCTGCAGCTACGTTGGCTAACACCACAAGCGTAACAAAACGACGAATTTCGGTAGTACCCAAATAGACCAGGGCATGCTGAATATTCTCAATCTTTTTGCGCCCGCCGTGGAGAGCGCTGTTCACCAGTTTAAGTAAGCTATAAGTGAGTGATAGGTCATGCTCAATCGCTTGTCGTATGGCATCTAAGTCGAGCTCTTTCTTATGCGCTTCAGATAACAATGACAGCATACTAATGTGGTTAGGCGAAAGAGATTTTTGCCGGACTATTTGGGGTTTCTCGAAGAAAAAACCCTGAAAATAATCAAAGCCTAACTCCAGGCAACGTTCGAACTCGTCACGGGTTTCAACCCGCTCCGCGAGCAGTGGAACGCCCTTTTGCTTAAAGAAGCGAATTTTTTCGTCAAGCTCTAAACCTTGCTCCTGGATATCAACTTTCACCATGTTGATCATGGGAATGAGAGGCTCCCATTGCCCGGCAAAATCATGATCATCCAATGCAATTCGGTAACCTTTTGCGCGAGTGGCATTGCATGCTTCCAGTAAAGGCGCATCAACGCCTACGGTTTCCAGCAGCTCTACCCAAACGGTGCGGGCGTTGAGAAAGGAAGGGAAGTCATTTAGCAAGGTACGAGCATGAAAATTGATAAACGCCTGCTTTCCCATACAAAGCGTTTGAATATTGCCCAGTAAATGCTGCTGCAAAAGCAGTTTAGAAGTGGCTTCGTTAGGATCAATATTCGGGAAGCTGTTTTCAGTGCTGTTGCGGAATAGCAGTTCGTAACCAAAAACCTTTTGGTCTCTGGTTAAAATAGGTTGTCGTGCAATGTAGGAGTACGACATTGTTACTCTTGTCTTCCTTGATGGCGCATAGGGTTAGTTCTGGCCGATTCTCTCGGGTATACTGCTTATATCTAGTCCTATTTTCATAAAAAAGCAATGAGTCCTGAACGATATCAACGAATTAACCAAATGTTAGACAAACGTCAGCCAGATCTGACAGTTGTCATGGAAAACGTGCATAAAAACCATAATTTATCTGCGGTTGTTCGCTCAGCAGACGCGATAGGCGTACATGAAATGCACGCGATATGGCTGACCAAAAAGGCGCGTTTGTCGGGTGGTACCGCACTGGGCAGCCAAAACTGGGTGAAAATCCACAATCATAAATCCGTTGGTGAAGCGCTTGAGGCAACTCATGGACAAGGCATGCAAGTTGTAGTGACTCACCTTTCGGAACATTCGGTGGATTTTCGTGAAGTGGACTACACCAAACCAACCGCTATTCTGCTGGGGCAGGAAAAATACGGGGTCACCGACGAAGCTTTGGATATTGCTGATCATCACGTAATGATTCCTATGGTAGGCATGGTACAGTCACTGAATGTCTCTGTGGCTGGCGCGGTGATGTTGTATGAAGCGCAGCGTCAGCGTGAACTGGCCGGGTTGTACGATAAAGCGCATGTGAGTGCCGAAGAACGACACCGGATACTGTTTGAAGGTGGTCATCCGATTTATGCTAAGGCGTGTAAACGTAAGAATATGCCTTACCCGGAGCTGGATGAAAACGGACAAATTGTCGCTGATGAAGCCTGGTGGCTGGCGATGCGCGCAAGATAAGGAGCAAAGGTGGCGGTAAAAGGGCTGCAGCACATTCCACTGACGGTACTGAAAGGCGTGGGCGAAAAGGTTGCGATTAAGCTGCGCAAGCTGGGCTTAGCCTCTATCAGTGATGCACTTTTGCATCTGCCGCTTCGGTACGAGGACCGTACCCAGGTCAGTGACGTTGCAAATTTGCGTGCGGGTGTGGCGACCAATGTTCTGGTGACTGTACGGCACGCTGACATCAAGTACGGTCGTAAGCGCATGCTGATTTGTCAGGCCAGTGACGAAACGGGCAGTATCAGTCTGCGCTTTTTTCAATTCAGCGCCGCTCAGTTAAAACAATTTTCTCAGGGCACCCATTTATTAGCTTTTGGTGAAGTGCGCCGTGGCATGACGGGCTGGGAGATGATCCACCCGGAATACCGAGTGGTCAAAGCGGGGGAGCCATTGACTATGCAGGAGACCCTGACGCCGGTCTACCCAATGACAGAAGGTGTGACTCAAGGGTTATTGCGTAAAATCATCGAGCAGGCACTAACTTACCTTCAGCCCGGCTCTGTACCCGAGCTTTTGCCGGAAAACTTAAGGCCTCATCAACTTTCTCTGGAGCAGGCCATTCTGACTCTGCACCGGCCACCGATAGATGTTCCTCTGGCCCTACTGGAGCAAGGGGAGCATCCGGCGCAGCAGCGGCTGGCATCGGAAGAACTGATTGCGCATCAGTTAAGTTTATTGCAATTGAGACAGTCCCGGCAGGCTCAGGCGGGCTTTACTATAAAAGGCAATGGTGCTTTACAAGAGGCATTTTTAAAACAGTTGCCGTTTTCACCCACTGGCGCGCAGGCAAGAGTGGTGAAAGAAATTACCAGCGATATGTCACTAGGCCAGCCAATGATGCGGTTAGTGCAGGGCGATGTCGGTTCAGGAAAAACTCTGGTCGCAGCACTGAGTGCTCTGGCAGCCATTGAAGCTGGATATCAGGTGGCTTTAATGGCGCCGACCGAGCTTCTGTCTGAGCAGCACGCCATTACTTTTAGCCAGTGGCTGATGCCGCTGGGCATTAATATCGGTTGGTTGAGCGGCAAGTCGAAAGGTAAGGCCCGTCGGGAGCTACTGACTCAGTTAAAACAAGGGGATATCCACTTACTGGTTGGCACCCATGCGTTGTTTCAGGCGGATGTTGAATATCAGCGTCTGGCATTGGTTATTATTGACGAACAGCACCGTTTTGGTGTGCACCAACGGCTACAATTACGCGAAAAAGGCGTTCAGGCGGGTGTGCACCCTCATCAGTTGATTATGACCGCAACACCCATCCCGAGAACTTTGGCTATGACGGCCTATGCCGATCTTGCCACCTCGGTAATTGATGAACTACCACCCGGTCGCACACCCGTTACCACGGTCGCCATTCCGGATACCCGAAGGGAGCAAATTGTCGAGCGTGTGCGAGAGATCTGTGCAACTGAAGGCCGTCAGGCGTATTGGGTCTGTACACTTATTGAAGAGTCCGATGTACTTGAATGTCAGGCGGCAGAAGACACCGCCAATGACTTGCAGGAGCAGCTACCGGGCTTAAGTATTGGATTGGTGCATGGCCGGCTCAAGCACGAACAGAAAGAACAGGTCATGCAGGCGTTTAAAGCGGGTGATATTGACCTATTAGTCGCAACGACGGTCATAGAGGTTGGAGTGGATGTTCCCAACGCGTCACTTATGATCATTGAAAATCCGGAGCGGCTGGGCTTAGCTCAGTTACACCAGTTGCGAGGCCGGGTTGGCCGGGGCTCGGTAGCCAGCCATTGCGTGCTGTTGTATCACAGTCCGTTATCGCAAACAGCGCAACAGCGTCTGGGTGTTTTACGCGAAAGTAACGACGGTTTCGTGATTGCGCAGCGCGATCTGGAAATTCGTGGGCCGGGTGAATTGCTGGGTCATCGGCAGACCGGGTTAGCGGAATTAAAAGTGGCCGACTTAGAGCGCGATGAAGCGTTAATACCAGAAGCCCAAAATATTGCTCAGCACGTATTAGAGTATTATCCGCAAAGCGCAGAAGCGCTAATTGAACGTTGGTTACCGCGTCGTGATCACTATGCTCAGGTGTGATCATCAAGTACACTAGTACAAAATCAGTTCGGGATAGTTAAATGAACGATAAAAACGAAGAATCCATTGATTTTGGGTACCAAAAAGTCGCCCGTAATCAGAAAAAAAACTTGGTTGCTGATGTCTTTCAATCGGTAGCGGCAAAATACGATGTTATGAACGACTTAATGTCGTTGGGTATTCATCGTTTATGGAAGCGTTATACCATTGATTGCAGTGGTGCTCGCCGTGGTATGAAAGTATTGGATATTGCCGGCGGAACCGGCGATTTAACGGCACAGTTCTCACGCCGTGTCGGTGCTGAGGGCGAGGTTGTGCTGGCCGATATTAACGACGCCATGCTGAAAGTGGGTCGTGACAAGCTGCGTGACATTGGTGTTATCGGTAATGTTCGTTATGTGCAGGCTGATGCCGAAGAGTTGCCTTTTGATGACAATACGTTCGACGTTATTACCATTGCTTTTGGTTTGCGCAATGTGACCGACAAAGACAAAGCTTTACGCTCTATGCTGCGGGTACTGAAACCTGGCGGTCGGCTACTGATACTTGAGTTTTCTAAGCCGGTATCGGCTACCTTGAATCAGGTGTATGACTTTTATTCGTTCAATATTTTGCCAAAAATGGGCCAGGTTGTTGCTAACGACTCTGACAGCTACCAGTATTTGGCGGAGTCTATTCGTATGCACCCGGACCAGGAAACACTGAAGTCAATGATGGAAGCTGCTGGCTACGAAAAAGTCGACTACCAGAACATGACTGGTGGCGTGGTCGCACTACACCGAGGGTATAAGTTCTGATGACGTTATTACCGCTTATTCCAATTTTGTTGGTCGAGAAGTTAGCAAACAATGTGCTGCACCGGGACCCGGAATCGGCGGAACGTTTGCAGCGGTTAGACGGCAAGCGCCTGCGCTTTCATCTGAAGGAGCTGCCCTTTGAAGTCACTGTGAGTGTCGATGCCCACGGTGTTCAGCTCAGTACCTCCGATGACAGCGACGTAGACTGCCGTATCGCAACAGAAATGGGTGTCATACCGGAGCTGCAGGATACCGCTAACCTCACGCGCCTGATAAAAGCAGACTTACTGGATATTGATGGTGACCCCATGCTGGCGCAACAAGTGGTCAGTTTGTTTAAGTCGTTAAATGTTGACTGGGAAGCCGAGCTCGCGAAATCCGTTGGTGATGCGCCTGCCTACTGGCTGGGTAAGCTGTGGCGACGCAGCCGCGAGCAGGTGAAAACACACTGGCAACAGCAGCAGCGCTGGGTGCATGGTGTGTTGACCGAAGAGAAGAAATTATTACCGGTAAGAGCTGAATTTGACCAGTTTAAAACCGATTTACAACAGCTGCGGGCTCAAATCGAGCGCCTTGAACGCCAGTGTCGTGATAAGAAGGGTTAATGATGCGGACGCGTCGCTTTTACAAAATTACCAAAACACTACTGAGTTACGGGCTAGATGATCTCATCCCTGCGCGTTGGTTGCCCTGGACGATTCGTTTAGGCCGCCATGCTTTTTTCTGGTTACCCAATAAGCATAAAGACAAACCTGCCGGTGTGCGTTTAAGACTGGCACTGGAAGAGCTTGGCCCGGTCTGGGTCAAGTTCGGCCAAATGCTCTCAACCCGCCGCGACTTATTACCGCCTGATATTGCAATTGAGCTGGCACGCCTGCAGGACAAAGTGCCTCCTTTCGACGGTCATGCCGCACAGCGTATTATCGAAAAGTCCTTAGGTTTGCAGAGCATTAACGACTGTTTCACAGATTTTGACACAACGCCTTTAGCCTCGGCGTCAATTGCTCAGGTGCACACTGGGAAACTGAAAACCAGAGACGGTGAGCTAACGGATATTGTCATAAAAGTTATTCGTCCGGATATTCGTGAAACGATTAACGCCGACCTGCAGTTGATGGAAACCCTGGCGTCGGTAGCTGCGCACCATTTGCCGGACGGGCGGCGCTTAAAGCCTAAAGAAGTAGTGAAAGAGTACCGCAAAACCTTGCTGGATGAGCTGGACTTAATGCGCGAAGCCGGGAACGCGATACAGCTCAAACGCAACTTTGAAAACTCAGACTTGCTTTATATTCCGGTGGTTTACAGTGACTACAGTCGCCACAACGTGATGGTCATGGAGCGTATTGACGGCATTCCGGTGAGCGATATTGCTACACTGAAAGCCCGCGGCGTAGATATGAAAAAACTGGCAGAGCGGGGTGTTGAAGTCTTTTTCACTCAAGTGTTCCGCGACAGCTTTTTTCATGCCGACATGCACCCTGGCAACATTTTTGTGGCGAAAGATGATCCATTGAACCCGCGCTACATCGGTATTGATTTTGGTATTGTCGGAACTTTAAACCGCGACGACAAACGTTATTTAGCTGAAAACTTTTTGGCATTTTTTAACCGCGATTACCGAAAAGTGGCAGAACTACACGTTGATTCAGGCTGGGTACCCAAACACACCAATATTGAAGAGTTTGAGTCGGCCATAAGAACGGTTTGTGAACCTATTTTTGAGAAACCGTTAGCGGATATCTCGTTCGGACATGTGTTGGTTAACTTATTCAATACAGCTCGACGCTTCGAGATGGAAGTACAGCCGCAGTTGGTTTTGCTACAGAAAACCCTTTTGTACATTGAAGGTTTGGGGCGTCAGTTGTACCCGGAACTGGACTTATGGAAAACGGCCAAACCTTTCCTTGAGCGCTGGATGAAGGAGCAGTTAGGTTGGCGTGCAATTGTGCGGTCGGTAAAAGAAAACGCGCCGTACTGGGCGGAAAAATTGCCGGAAATGCCAATGATGCTGTATGAAAACCTTCGCCAACAACATAATATTGATGAGCGCGAGCGAGAGTTACGTAAGCAGCAATTGCTAACTCAAAGACAAGCATCGACGTCGCTTTTCTGGACAGTGTTAACGGGCAGCGGCTTAATTTGTACGACATTGCTCTGGAATCAGACTGAGCTTTCAGACGTGACTATTGGAGCGGGTATTGTCACGGTTCTTTTGGGCCTTATGGCCTGGCGGACTCGTCCGAAAACAAAGAATAGTGAATTTGTTTAACTTAAACGGTAGGAAATAACATGGGTGTATCACCTTGGCAGTTACTCATCTTGTTGGTCATTGTTGTATTGCTGTTTGGCACCAAGCGTCTGCGTGGCCTGGGTTCAGACTTAGGTAATGCGGTAAAAGGCTTTAAAAAGTCTATGGGCGACGAAGATGACAGCAAAGAGAAAGACGACTCTTTGCAGCACAAAGAAGAACATGACAATAAATCGAATTCGGACAAATCCGGGAAATCTTAAATGTTCGATATTGGTTTCTGGGAGTTATTACTTATTGCGATAGTCGGTCTGCTGGTGCTTGGTCCCGAGCGCCTGCCTTCGGCTATTCGCGGCTTTCAGAGAACCCTGTCGAGTATTAAACAGTATTCTCAAAAAGTACAAAACGAGCTTGACCACGAATTGCGGATTAAAGAGCTGCACGAACATTTGAAACAAGCCGAGAGTCAGGACCTTGAAAATTTAAGTCCGGAACTGCAACGCTCGCTAGTCGAATTAAGAAGTGCGGCAGAAGAGGTTCAGCGACCCTATTCTAAGCCAGATTCGAAACCCAAAGAAAAAACCGGAACCGATGTGGGTAAAGGTAATGAGTGACTCCCCTTTATTAAATCACTTGCTGGAGCTCAGAAACCGGCTATTACGCTCGGTGTTGGTTATTCTGGTTGTGTTCGCAGCGCTCGCTTACTTTGCCAATGACATTTACCATTTTGTCGCCCAGCCGCTACTGATGAACATGCCGGTGGGCTCGCAAATGATCGCCACAGACGTTGCCGCACCTTTTTTCACCCCTTTTAAGTTAACGCTGGTTGTGGCGCTGGCGCTTAGCGTTCCCTATTTACTGTGGCAAATATGGGGTTTTATCGCACCGGGCTTGTATGGTCGCGAGAAGCGCCTGGTCATTCCGCTGCTGGCTACCAGCACGTTGTTGTTTTATGCCGGTATTGCCTTTGCCTATTTTGTGGTTCTGCCTCTTGCCATGGCATTTTTCAGTAGTGCTGCGCCGGAGGGGGTCACTGTTGCTACCGACATTTCCCGCTATCTGGACTTTATTCTGGCGATTTTCGTTGCCTTTGGTATTGCCTTTGAAACGCCGGTTGCCATTATGCTGCTGATCTGGACCGGCACCTGCACCCGCGAATCATTGGCAAAAAAACGGCCTTATATTATTGTTGGTGCGTTCGCTATTGGTATGTTGCTAACCCCTCCCGATGTTATTTCCCAAACGTTACTGGCAATACCTATGTGGTTGTTGTTTGAGTTAGGTTTACAAGTTAGCCGTTGGTATACACCCACCCAACAGGAAGACGACGATGTGGTTTGATGCCGGTGTCAATTTAACCAACAAACGGTTGTTGAGCGATCTGGACGGAGTGATGGCTCGTGCCGAGCAGGCTAATGTGCAAAAGCAGTTGATTATATCAACCTCTATTGAAGAGGCGGAGCAAGCCGTTAAATTGTGCCAGCAGTTTCCTGACAAGTTGCTGATGACCGTGGGTATTCACCCTCACGACGCCGGCGAGGTGTCAGCGAATTACAAAAAACAGTTACGGGAATTGGCCGGACAGCCCTGTGTTGTCGCTATTGGTGAATGCGGTCTGGATTTTAACCGGAATTTTTCTCCCCGCGATGCACAGGAAAAGGTATTCGTTGCTCAAATTGAGCTGGCTAATGAGTTAAATCTTCCACTGTATTTGCACGAACGCGATGCAATTGACCGCCAAATAGAGCTGTTAAACCAGTATTGTGATGACTCAACGCCCTGCTTAACTCACTGCTTTACCGGTGGCGCCGAAGCGCTGAACCGTTATGCTGAGCGAGGCCATTGGTTTGGCATTACCGGCTGGGTGTGTGATGAGCGACGTAACCAAGAACTGGTGTCAGCTTTGCCTTACCTGCCTCTGAACAGGCTGGTACTTGAAACGGATGCGCCGTTTTTATTACCGCGGGGGCTGAAGCCGCGACCTAAAATGAATGAGCCTGCGCTTTTGCCGGTAGTTGGGGAGGCTCTGGCCAACTATCTTGAGGTGTCGGTACAGCATTTAGCCGAGCTGACCTATGCGAATACGGAACGGTTTTTCGGGCTGGGAGAGAACAGTGACTAAAGCTTCCGGAGTAAGTGCATTGCAGTGGCTATTTTTGGTTCTCGTGGCTCTGCTTTTTTCTGCATCCGCTGCTGTGGCGCAAATACTTCCCGAAAGCCAGTCAGAGCTGGCAATTGAATACACTAACAGCCAGCAAAATCTGGACTTAGAAACCGCAAAAAACTTACCTTCAACTGATTGGCGCAAACTCGATACAGACCGGGCATCCTTTGGTTACACCAGTGATGAATATTGGTTTCGTTTTAAACTCGATGCTAAACCTTATGACCGTATTTTGCATATTGCCTACCCTTTGCTCGATGAACTGACCGTTTATATCATGAGCCCGGAGGGGGTAAGAACTTATCGGATGGGTGACACTTTGCCGTTCAATGAGCGTCCAATACCAACGTCAGAATTTGCGGTTCCTTTACCCACCGACATCGGCGGTGAAATTTATATTAAAACTAATACGCAAAGCTCAATGCGCCTGCCTATCGCTGTACGTACCGAAGCTGATTTTTTTGAGACGCAAATGAACCGTCGTATTGCCGAAGGAATTTACTTTGGTGTACTGCTTTGTATGGCGGTTTATAACCTTTTCGGTTTTATTGCGTCGCGCGAGCCTGAATTTGGTGTGTATTCGCTTTACACGCTATTTTTTGCCGGCTTGATGTTGTCATTAGAGGGGCTTGGCTTTCATTACTTATGGCCTAACTCCCTGTATTTACAGGATAAAGGAATTCCAATATTTGGCAGTCTCACCTTTCTAACCGCTGCCTTTTTTGCTTATCAGCTCCTCGAACTAAAACGTTACCGATACACCTGGGGTCGCGGGCTAATGGTGATGGCCTTCCTCTCAGCCGTCAGCCTATTAATTGCTATTTTTGCCAGTTATCGGGTCAGTATTCACATCCTGCTGAGCCTGGCTATTCCTGGTTGTCTATTTTTGCTGCTGGTTGGCGTGTATCTTTGGCGTAAGGGCTTTTTATATGCGCGTATCTTCACTCTTGCCTGGTGCAGTTTGCTAATTTCTGTGGTCGCTAACTCGTTGGGTTATCTTGGAATTATCGACAGCATGTTTATTCAGCGTCATGCCATCATGATAGGGTCAGGCATTGAAATTTTGCTGCTCTCCTGGGTTCTGGCCGTACGCTACAGCGAACAACGTAAAGAGCGCCTACAGGCTGAGCAACGTCATAACCGCGAGCTGGAAGAGAGTGTCGATGAACGCACTTTTGAGCTACAAATTGCGTTACGCGAACTTCAGGACGTTAATACTGAACTGGAGCAGAAGAGCATCGAAGATCCTTTGACTGGCTTGCATAACCGCCGTTATTTTCAGCAGCACCTGGAACGTGAGCTGCGGCGCACACTGCGGCGCGAGTTACCGCTTGCGTTATTAATGATTGACGTCGACCACTTTAAACCCGTGAACGATACCTATGGTCACCTTGCTGGAGACCAGATTTTGCAACAGCTGGCAAAATTAATGCAGCAACACGCTAAGCGAGCCGGGGATATTGTCTGTCGTTATGGTGGTGAAGAGTTTGCCATTATCTTGCCGGAAACCGACCTTCAGGAGGCGGAAACTTTTGCCAGTCAGTTGCTGGAAAAGGTTCGTAATACCGAGTTTAAAACCGATGCCGGCTTGCTTAAGATCACGCTGAGTATTGGTGTGATCTCCACCAGCGTGCGTATTTTTGATAATGTGGATGAAATTTTTAAAGCCGCAGACGATGCGCTATATGCCGCCAAACATAAAGGCCGCGACAGATTAGCGGTGCAGTAACCCATCAGGAGTGAAGAATGACAAATCAAGGTGCTTTTCCGGGCAGACGCCTAAGACGTTTACGCCGCCACGATTTTAGCCGGCGGCTGGTGGCAGAAAACCAGTTGAGCGTGGACGATTTAATTTACCCTATGTTTGTTCTCGAAGGTGAGAACCAGCGTGAGCAGGTCAGTTCAATGCCTGGCGTTGACCGTGTGAGTATCGATCTGTTGTTGCAAGAATGCGCTCAGTTGGTTGAATTCGGTATTCCTATGGTTGCTTTATTCCCGGTAACGCCTGCTTCAGCTAAGTCGGAGATGGCTGAAGCGGCTTATGATGAGAACGGTCTGGCTCAGCGTGCGGTCAAAGCCATAAAAGCCAAGTTTCCGGAGCTAGGCGTAATGACCGATGTGGCTTTGGATCCTTTTACAACTCACGGGCAAGACGGCATTCTTGATGGCAGCGGTTACGTGATCAATGACGTTACCACTGAGGTTTTGGTAAAGCAGGCAGTGTCTCACGCGCGAGCCGGAGTAGATGTTGTAGCTCCGTCGGACATGATGGACGGGCGCATTGGCGCTATTCGTTCAGCACTGGAAGCTGAAGGCTTTATCAACACTCAAATTATGGCGTATTCGGCTAAATATGCCAGCGCGTTTTACGGCCCATTCCGCGACGCGGTCGGCTCTGCCGGAAACCTGAAAGGGGCTGACAAAAAGACCTATCAGATGGACCCGGCTAATTCAGACGAAGCCCTGCAGGAAATTGGACTGGATATACAGGAAGGCGCTGACATGGTGATGGTGAAGCCGGGCATGCCTTATTTGGACATTGTACGCCGTGCAAAAGACACTTTTGGCGTGCCGACTTTTGCGTACCAGGTCAGTGGTGAATACGCCATGCTCCAGGCTGCCATTAAAAATGGCTGGCTGGGTCAGGACGTTATTGAAGAAAGTTTGCTGGGTTTCAAACGAGCCGGTGCTGACGGTATTTTAACGTATTTTGCAAAATCGGTAGCTGAACGTCTTACAACGAATAAACGCTAAGCCGTAATTTCATTGGCAAGTTGCGCGAGTAAACCCTCGCGTAACGCGCCGGAAGTCACTTCAAAATCGCTCACACTAAGTACCTTCAGCACAGCCAAAAGTATGGTGATTCCGCCCATTAGAACAGCGCGGCGGTCATCACGTAATCCGGCAAAATTCAGACGCTCAATTTGCCCCTGCCGGATACAACGCTGAATCAGTTCACTTAACCAGCTTTGACTAAGCCCTGGCTGTTTTTCCGCCGCCGCTATTTCGGTAAGTGCACGAAAAGTACCTGATGCGCCAAGAACCCGCAGCCAACCATGTTGCTTATAATCAGCGGCGTAGAGCGTAATAAGCTTCGTAGCGGCCTGAATAGCTAGCTCTACGTTATCCGGGGTAATTTGTCCATCTTTAAAGAAACGGTTTTGAAACACCACACAGCCCATATCCAGACTGTTAAGCACATTAGCCTGGGTTCCATTACCGGCGACAACCTCTGTACTTGCACCGCCAATATCAATAACCAGAACGTTATCCCGGCATTGCGACGCACTACAAACTCCCGCATAAATGAATTCAGCTTCACGCTCGCCGGTAATAACTTCAATAGGGAAGCCTAATGTCGACTCAAAGCGCGCAAGAAGTTCTTTCTGATTACTGGCTTTGCGCAGCGCTGCAGTTGCTACCGCTTTTACTGCAAAGGGCTGGAAGCGTTTCAGCTCTTTGGCAAACAGAGTAAGACAATCTATGCCACGGGAAATGGCAGCGTCGTCTATGCTGTCATTGTCGCCCAAGCCGTCGGCTAGACGAACTTTCTGTTTACGCTGGGAAAGAATCCGGGGCTTAGGAAAGAAGCCCGTCATTGAAACTTCTGCCATCAACAGGTGGAAACTGTTGGATCCCATGTCGATGGCAGCAAGTTTGCGCTTTTTGGCTGGCATATTACGACGCGTTGCGCGGAGGCCCTGAGCGACGGCCGCGAGGTTTGCCCTTGCCTCCTCCGCCTGAGTTATGGCGACGACGGCGCTGAATTGGACGTGGACGTCGCAAATCAGACAGCAGAGCATCGCCATCGTATTTGGTGACCGGAATGGTGTGACCAATGTAGTCTTCAATAGCCGGTAAATTGTATACGTACTCTTCACACGCCAGGCTTATTGCGGCGCCACTCTCTCCTGCACGACCTGTGCGGCCTATACGGTGAACATAATCTTCGCAGTCATCCGGTAAGTCGAAGTTATACACATGAGTCACTTCAGGAATATGCAGGCCACGTGCGGCGACATCGGTAGCGACTAGAAAGTCGAGCTTTCCTTCGGCGAAGTCTTCCAGAATGCGTAAGCGCTTTTTCTGCGGAACATCGCCAGTTAACAGACCTGCGCGGTGTTCGTTTGCGACTAACCAGCCATGTACCTTTTCGCAACCGTGCTTGGTGTTGGCGAAAACAATGGCTTTATCCGGCCAGTCTTCCTCAATCAGCGTAAGTAATAGCGGAAACTTTTCTGGCTTAGAAGGATAAAACAGTTCTTCAGTTACCCTTGTCGCCGTTTTTTGTAACGGCTCCACTTCGAGTTTAGTCGGTGCATTCATATGCTCGTAAGCCAGTTCCTGCACACGATAAGACAATGTTGCAGAGAACAGCAGATTCAGCCGCTTGGATGGATCCGGCATTTTTTGCAATAAATAGCGAATGTCATCAATAAAGCCAAGATCGAACATGCGGTCGGCTTCGTCCAGCACCACAACTTCAATGTCTTTAAGACTGAATAGACCCTGCTTATAAAAGTCGATAAGGCGACCAGTGGTACCGACCAGTATGTCTGGTTGTGCCGCTAGTTGTTCTTTTTGACCTTCGTAGCCTTCGCCGCCGTAAATCACGCCCATTTTCAAGCCGCAATGCTCAATAAGGGCATTAGCATCGTGCGCTATTTGAATAGCGAGTTCCCGAGTCGGTGCCATAATCAGTGCGCGTGGGCCCGATTCGGTTTTTTCGGACGATTCGTTCTGCATTAAGCGGTTGAAAGTAGCCAGCAGAAATGCCAAGGTTTTGCCTGTACCTGTCTGAGCCTGACCAGCAACATCGCGGTTAGACAGAGCAACGGGCAGACTTAACGCCTGAATTGGAGTACAATACTCAAATCCGGCACTGGATATTGCTTGCTGGATTTTGGGGTGAAGCGCCAAATCAGCAAAGCGAGTTTCTGTAAGATGTTTTTTAGTCATAAGTTATAAGCATATCAGTTTGCGCTTGTATTCAAAAACAGAAATAATACTATTCTAATATTTCCACGCGAAGAAAGTAGCGGAGAGTACCATGAGTGACGTAATAGTTCAGCTAAGTGATGACAGTTTTGATGCTGATGTCATAAATTCCGATAAACCCGTATTAGTCGACTTTTGGGCTGAGTGGTGTGGGCCATGTAAAATGGTAGCACCTATTCTTGATGACATTGCCAGCGAGTACGCTGATAAATTAGTTATTGGTAAGCTGAACGTCGACCACAATGAACAAACCCCACCTAAATACAATATTCGTGGCATTCCAACGTTACTGTTGTTTAAAGGCGGCGAAGTTGTCGGAACGAAAGTGGGCGCATTATCACGTGCTCAACTGACTGAGTTTTTAGACCAGCACATTTAATGATTGTCAAAAAACGGCGTGTTAAGCGCCGTTTTTGTTGAGAAAACTGGACGAATCGCTTTTTTGGTGATAACTTCTGCTCATTAACTGTTCATTCGGGTTCACCAACTCCACCGGTTAGCCTGTTTTTAAATGAAACGTCTGTTTCTGGTTTCGCACTTCGCGAATTCCGAAAGTTCCAATTGTTTTACTTTCTAGAGTCAAATTAAAAAAGGCTTTGTGTTCAATCGATAACTCGAAAACCCTCCTATGAATCTAACAGAACTTAAAGATAAACCCGTAAACGAGCTAGTTCAGCTCGCGGACTCAATGGGTCTTGAAAATATGGCCCGCTTGCGCAAGCAAGACATCATTTTCGCTATTTTAAAAGCGCATGCTAAAAGTGGTGAAGACATTCACGGCGGCGGTGTGCTGGAAATTTTGCAGGATGGCTTTGGCTTCTTGCGTTCAGCCGACTCGTCCTACCTGGCTGGACCAGACGATATCTACGTCTCGCCAAGTCAGATTCGTCGCTTTAACCTGCGTACGGGTGACACAATTGGCGGGAAAATTCGCCCACCGAAAGACAGCGAACGTTATTTTGCCCTGCTGAAAATTCGTGAAGTGAACTTCGACAAGCCTGAAAACTCCCGCAATAAAATCTTATTTGAAAACTTAACGCCGCTACACGCGGAAGAGCGTTTTCATTTAGAGCGCGGTAATGGCAGCAAAGAAGATATCACTGCACGAGTACTGGATTTATCAGCGCCAATTGGTAAAGGTCAACGTGGTCTTATTGTCGCGCCACCTAAAGCGGGTAAAACCTTATTGCTGCAGAATATAGCGACTTCTATTGCAGCGAATCATCCCGATGCAGAACTGATTGTACTATTGATTGATGAGCGTCCGGAAGAAGTCACCGAAATGCACCGTCTGGTGCATGGTGAAGTCGTTGCTTCCACCTTTGATGAACCAGCCAGCCGCCACGTTCAGGTAGCGGAAATGGTTATCGAAAAAGCCAAACGTCTGGTTGAGCATAAGAAAGACGTGGTGATTTTGCTCGACTCCATTACTCGTTTAGCCCGTGCTTATAACACCGTTATTCCAAGCTCCGGAAAAGTCTTAACCGGTGGTGTGGATGCCAACGCATTGCACAAACCTAAGCGTTTCTTTGGTGCTGCGCGTAATGTAGAAGAAGGTGGTAGTTTAACCATTATTGCAACCGCGCTTATTGATACCGGCTCGAAAATGGATGAAGTCATCTACGAAGAGTTTAAAGGTACCGGCAACATGGAGCTGCACCTGAACCGTAAGTTGGCCGAACGCCGTGTGTTCCCTGCAATTGATTTCAACCGTTCAGGTACGCGTCGTGAAGAGTTGCTGACCACGCCGGACGAGCTGCAAAAAATGTGGATCCTGCGTAAAATCATGCATCCCATGGGCGAAGTTGAGGCCATGGAATTTTTGATTGACCGTTTGCAGATGACCAAAACCAATGACGAATTCTTCGAATCGATGAAACGTCAACGCAACAGTTAAGTGGCGTATGAAATATCAAGATCTGCGTGATTTCATCGCGCTCCTCGAGGAGCGCGGTGAACTGAAACGCATCCAACAAGAAATAGACCCCTACCTCGAAATTACTGAAATATCAGACCGTACGTTAAAAGCACAAGGTCCGGCCTTATTGTTTGAAAACGTGAAAGGCCATGATATGCCGGTTTTAGCTAATTTATTCGGCACCCCAGACCGGGTGGCTTTAGGTATGGGTCAGGAGTCGGTGACCGCCTTACGGGATGTGGGGAAATTGCTGGCCTTTTTAAAAGAGCCGGAGCCTCCTAAAGGCTTTCGCGACGCGTTGAATTTACTGCCTAAGTACAAAAAAGTGCTGAGCATGTCGCCAAAAAGCATTAAAAAGGCGCCATGTCAGCAAGTGGTTATGAGCGGCGATGATGTTGACTTAACAAAGTTGCCGATTCAGCATTGCTGGCCGGGCGACGTTGCACCGTTGGTTACCTGGGGGCTTACGGTCACTCGTGGTCCGCATAAAGAACGCCAGAACTTAGGTATTTATCGCCAGCAACTCTTGGGTCCGAATAAGCTCATTATGCGCTGGTTGTCGCATCGCGGTGGCGCACTGGATTTCCAGGATTGGTGCCAGCAGCATCCGGGCGAAAAGTTCCCGGTGTCAGTTGCTTTGGGTGCTGATCCTGCAACTATTTTGGGCGCGGTAACACCGGTGCCCGATAGCTTGTCGGAATACGCCTTTGCCGGATTGTTGCGCGACAGCAAAACCGAAGTAACACAGTGCCTCAGTAATGATTTACAAGTACCGGCGCACGCTGAAATTATTCTGGAAGGTTACATAGAGCCGGGCGAAATGGCGCCGGAAGGCCCTTATGGCGATCATACCGGCTACTACAACGAAGTGGATGAGTTTCCGGTGTTTACCGTGACTCATGTTACCCATCGTAAAGATCCGATTTACCACAGCACCTATACCGGACGTCCACCGGACGAACCTGCCGTGCTGGGCGTTGCTTTAAATGAAGTGTTTATTCCGTTACTGCAAAAACAATTCCCTGAAATTGTCGATTTTTATTTGCCACCGGAAGGCTGTTCGTACCGTTTGGCCGTAGTCACTATGAAGAAGCAGTACCCGGGTCATGCGAAGCGCGTGATGATGGGTGTCTGGTCTTTCTTACGTCAGTTTATGTACACCAAATTCGTAATTGTGTGCGACGACGACGTGAATGCGCGTGACTGGAAAGATGTTATCTGGGCTATGACAACCCGGATGGATCCGGCACGCGATACGACCCTGGTCGAAAATACGCCTATAGATTATCTCGATTTCGCTTCACCGGTTTCGGGACTGGGCTCGAAGATGGGAATGGACGCCACCAATAAATGGCCGGGTGAAACCGACCGTGAGTGGGGCGAGCCAATAGTCATGAGCGACGAGGTAAAACAGCGTGTTGACGAGCTGTGGGACGAACTGAACATTATGGAGTCGTGAATGAGTCAACAAATGACCTGTAAAGCTGAAATTTCGCGCCAGTTGGCCGATGCTGTGTGGGAAGTGCGTTTGCAACTGCCGCAACCGGTTGAGTTTAAAGCAGGCCAGTACCTTATGGTGATGATGGGCGAACGCGATAAGCGGCCTTTTAGTATTGCGTCGTGCCCGTCCATAAAAAGTGAGTGGTTACTTCATATAGGCGCCACGCCGGACAACAGCTATGCAATGGAAGTCTTGGATAAAGTGCGTGCCGATGGGGAATTAGAAATTGACGCGCCAGATGGTGTGGCTTTTTACCGTCAGGAAAACACTAAGCCGGCAGTGTTAATTGCTGGTGGCACCGGTTTCTCTTACACCTATTCTATCTTGCAGCAACATTTACGTTTGTCGCCAGAGCGGCCTCTGACACTTTACTGGGGTGCAAAAAGCTTAAGCGATCTGTATTTGCATGACGAACTGGAACGCTTAGCAGGCCAGTACGAGCACTTTGATTACCACCCGGTCGTCGAAGACGCGGATAATAACTGGGCTTATTCTATAGGTTTGGTGCATCACGCGGTTATGGCTCGTGAGCAAAGTCTGCCTGAATGTGAAATTTATATGGCTGGCCGCTTTGAAATGATACGCGTTATTCGCGACGATTTTGTCGCTAAAGACGTACCGTTAGAAAACCTTTACGGCGACGCTCTGTCCTTTATTTAATTGCACTGAAAGTAAATTTGTTTAACTAACAAGCTGCGTTATACTGACGCCGCTTTACCAAGGGGTGCCGGCAACGGCTGAGATGCATTAGCGAACCCTTAAAACCTGATCCGGTTAATACTGGCGTAGGGATGGTAGAAAACCCGTCTAATTACAGCCTTACCGGATCGTTTCTGACTCTGTTGTTTTGAGGAAATGATCCATGAAAATAATCAATTCATATTTAGCAGCCAGCATCGCCGCTGCGTTATCCAGCGTTCCCGCTTTTGCCTTTGCAGCAGAAGACACACAAGATACAAAAGACATCGAGATTATTGAAGTGAGTGGTGACTTTCATCGCCGCACCTTAAACGAAACCACCAGTAGTGTTTCAATTATTGATGAAGATGCGATGCAACAGCGTCACTCGCAGCATTTACAAGACACGCTGAACAGCTTTGCGAACGTGAATTTTTCTGGTGGTACTTCTACCGCTCGCTTTATTCAAATTCGTGGTATTGGCGAACGCTCTCAGTTTGTTGATCCGGTCACTCCTTCTGTGGGCTTGCTAATAGATGGTATTGACTACAGTGGTTTAGGCAGTGCTGCGTCTTTGTTTGATATTAATCAGGTGGAAGTTTTTCGCGGTCCGCAAAGTGGACGCTTTGGTGTAAACGCTATGGCGGGTTTATTGCTTCTGGACAGCACCGCACCGAGCAGCGATTTTAATGGCCAGTTTCAGTTATCAGCAGGCAACTATTCCGAAGCGATGGGCGGCCTGGCTATGGGCGGTAGCCTAGGGGCATTAGGTAATGCGCGTTTCTCGGTCAGTCAGTTTCAGCAAGACGGCTACATTGAAAACACCTACCTTGAACGCGACGACACGGAACAGCGAGATGAACTGACTGCGCGCTTCAAATTGGATACCGAGCTCAGTAAAGACTGGCTGCTGCAAACGGTTCTGCATTATAACGATGTCGACAATGGCTACGATGCGTTTAGTCTCGACAATACTCGCGAAACTTTGTCCGACGAGCCGGGTTATGATCGTTTAGAAAGTCAGGCGTTGCGCCTGCAGCTCAGTTACCTGGGTTTTGACAATAGCCGTCTGGAAATGTCTGTTAACTACCTGGATGCAGACACCGGCTACGCTTACGACGAAGACTGGACTTATAAAGGTATCGCACCGGGCTGGGAATACTCGGCTTTTGACGCGTACCTCCGCGACCGTGACGACAAAACCGCGGAAGTTCGCTGGGTATCCGACGAACCCGAAAATCTGTTTGGTGTTGATAGCGAATGGGTTTTAGGTTTGTACTATTACGATAAGTCGGTACAACTGACGCGCGACTATTTTAACTGGGATTTAGGCCAGCCAAGTATTTTCAACAGCGACTATGACAGTAAAAATGCGGCTATCTACGGTGAGTTGACTCAGCATTGGAGTGACCGCGTTAGTACCATCACTGGCTTGCGGGTAGAGCGTTATGACAACGACTACCTCGACAGTCGTGGTATTACTGCGGAGCCTGAAGATACCATGGTGGGAGGTAATTTCAGTGTTCGTTACCAGGCGTCTAACGACAGTTATCTGTACGCGACACTCGCACGCGGTTACAAAGCTGGCGGCGTTAACGGCGAAGCTTTAGGTAAGGCCAAAGATCAGGAGCTGGAAGAAGTAGAAAATTATTTATTAGACCGCTCAACCTATTCTCCTGAAGTCCTCTGGAGTACCGAGTTTGGTGTAAAAGGGCGGAGTGCAGATGGACTGCTAACATCGAGAGTAAGTGCATTCTATCACTGGCGAGACGACGTTCAGTTAAAGAGTTGGGTTAATCGCAATAAGTCTTTCGTTGGTTATATTGAGAACGCCGCTGAAGGCACAGGCTATGGTCTGGAAGCGGAAATTCGTAATCAGTTTACGGACTGGTTGGCGATTTTTGCTTCGGCCAGTTGGTTACAAACCGAAATTGAAGGCTTTGTCACTGAAGATGGCACCGATATGACCGGGCGGGAGCAAGCGCAAGCGCCTAATTACCAGTTGAATATTGGCTTCGAGGGCTGGTTGGGCGAAAACTTCCAGTGGGTGATTCAGGCCGATGCGAAAGACGAGTTCTACTTCTCCGACTCGCATAACCAGAAAGCGGACAGCATGGCAGTGCTGCACCTTGCGCTGAACTATCATTACCAGGATTGGCACTTTAGCGTGTGGGGGCGTAATTTAACGGATGAAGACTACGAGGTTCGAGGTTTTTACTTTGCCAACGACCCCCGAACTGGTTATGAAAATGAAGAAACTTACGTTCAATACGGTGAGCCACGTCGTTTTGGTATCACTGTGAGTAAATCGTTTTAAAGGGGATAAGTATGCAAATCTCAGTAGAAATGTCACTGTATCCACTGGCTGAAAATTATCTGGATACGATTACAGACTTCATTTCGCGTTTGAATCAGCATTCAGAACTAACGGTGCTGACCAATACCATGAGTACGCAAATTTTTGGTGAAATGCAGGATGTTATGCGGATTCTGAGTGACGAAATGGAGCTGCTTTTTCAGAATGTCCCTTCAAATGTTCTGGTTTGTAAGTTTATTAATAAAGACCTGAGGCCGGATAATGTCTGAATCTTTGCTCGAGTCCTGGCTTGAGCAGTTGATGGTCAGCTCCCCTTGGGAGCTGACGGCTTTAGTCATGGCTTTGGGATATTTAGTGCTGGCGGCGCATCAGCGCCAGTGGTGCTGGGCTGCGGCGGCGGTTAGCTGTACTATTTACGCTGTCTTGTTCTGGCAAGGTAAGTTGTATATGGAGTCTTTGCTGCAAACAATCTACATTGCGTTAGCCGGCTATGGCTGGTGGCAATGGCAGCGTCAGCAAAGCGCTGCAAAAGAGAGTCCTGATGGCGCCAAATACCCGCTTCGCTGGCACCTGCTGCAATGGGCGTGGCTGGTTCCTCTGGCTGCAGCTATTGCTTATTTACTTTCGACTTATACCGACGCAGACGCGGTATGGCTCGATACTTACACCACTGTATTCAGTTTGCTGGCCACCTGGCTGGTTACCAAAAAAGCGTATGAAACCTGGTGGTACTGGCTGGTTATAGACAGTGTTTACGTTTATTTATACGCCAGCAAAGGCTTTGTTGCCACTGCCTTGCTGTTTGTGGTTTATCTGATACTGGTAATTTATGCCATGTGGCGTTGGCGTCATGACATTTCGCTGAAATCTGCGAGTGAAGCGGGGTGATTCGTCGGCCCCGCGAAATACAGGAGCTGGCTTCAGGGCAGTCCAACCAAACGTTATGGTTGCGCACAAAGACTGAAGATTATGTATTAAAACGTTGGCGCTATGAACAGGTGTTCGCGGTTGATCGTGAACTTGAAGTATCCATACAAAAAGAGCTGGCGCAGCAGACTCTTGCCCCCGACGTTTTTGATTACGATGTTGAGCAAGGCTGGCTTTTACAACCTTACTATCAGGCTCCGTCTTTACAGCAAATGACGCTGTCGCCTTTGAGTAAAGCCACCGTACTGGCTGAAACACTGTCAAAAATCCACAATACACGAGTCGATATCCCGGCCTGGTCTATGACTGAGCGGGTAGAGCATTATTTGCAACAGCTGCGTTCGGTCAATTCGGCAGTTGCCGGGCAAATGAGCCAAAAATTGGCACCGATGCAACCCTTGTTAGAAGACTGGCTCAGTTATCCGGTGTTATGCCATAACGATTTATCGATGAATCATATTTTAATGACTGAGCCTGTCCGGGTTATTGACTGGGAATACGCGGGTATTGGTCACCCCTTGTTTGATATTGCCAGTGCAATTGTTGTGAACGAACTCAGTGACGATGTGGCCGTTCAGTTAATAGCCGAGTACGAAAGAGTAGCCCATTATCAAATTGACCGGCAACGTTTGGCACAATGGTGTGAGTTTGTGGAATGGCTGAATAAAGTATGGCAGCATCTATTTCGACACTTTTCTTAAAGCGAACACATTGCCATGACTGATAAAAAATTGACTGAACGCGTTTACGGCTACTTAGCTGAAGACGAAGACGCTCGCGTCTGTAAAGATATTCCTGAGTCCGCCTGTAAAGAGCAACCGCGTTCATTCGTTTTGATGTTGTTATCGTTAACTTTGACTAAACTGGGTGATAGCTTAGTCAGTGCGCGCCTTGTGTTGCCGTGGATGTTGAGCTCGTTAGGTGCCCCGGCAATGTTTATTAGTGCTTTAGTGCCTTTACGGGAGTCTCTGGCTTTATTGCCGCAACTTTTCGTTGCTCAAAAGCTACGAGAGCAACCGGTACGTAAATGGTTCTGGGTTGCTGGCAGTATTGGTCAGGCCGTCTCGTTGTTGGCTATGCTGTTTGCGGTAGCAACTTTAGATGGATCTGCACTGGGCTGGTCCGTGGTTGTTTTACTGGCAATATTCAGTTTGTCGCGGGGCATCTGTTCTGTCGCGAATAAAGATGTGACCGGCAAAACGGTGTCTAAAACGCGCCGTGGGCGAATGTCCGGTGTCGCGGCTTCTGCTGCCGGATTACTCACGCTGCTAAGCGCAATGATTATTATATTTGCACCTGATATGGAAGGTCAGCGCTCGCTATTTGTTGGGCTACTGGGGGCCGGTGTTGTGCTTTGGTTTGCTGCGGCTTTACTTTATGCGGGCATTCCTGAGGTTGCCGGTGCAACCGAGGGTGGCGGTAACGCGCTGACCGAAGCGCTCAAATCGATGTCTTTGCTGTGGCAGGATAGTCAGTTTGGACACTTTGTCATTTCACGGGCATTACTGGTCGCCGCCGCTTTTGCTATTCCATATATTGTGGTTTTAATTCAGCGTGAAGGTGAGTCTGAACTGACCAGCCTGGGCAGTTTAATGCTTGCGAGTGGACTTGCCGGCTTATTGGCTGGGCGCTTTTGGGGTCGTTGGTCCGATTCTGCCAGTCACCATGTGATGGCGGCAGCTTCCGTTATGTCGACTCTGGTCATATCCGTTGCGCTGGCGCTTTACTACTGGATACCGGGAGCCTTGGGCGCGCAGTGGATCGCGGCATTACTTTTATTCAGTTCGGCGGTTGCGCATCATGGAGCACGAGTTGGCAGGAAAACCTATCTGGTTGATATGGCAACGCAAGATAATCGGGCGCAACTTACCGCGGTGTCTAATACAGTGATGGGAGTTGTACTTTTAGCTGGTTTGTTACTGGGGTGGGTCGATGCTGCTTATGGCGTTGCTGCTGTTTTATGGGTACTAGGAGCTATTGGCGTACTAGCGACTTTCACAGCTTTAAGATTGCCAGACGTATCAGGTAATACGTCTGGCTAACCACGTTTACCAGGTTATTTTCCACGAATAACCGCGTAAAGACCAACAATGACTGCGGCAACACCACCAATTAAATACCAAATGGTGTTGTCAGTTGGCTCATTTGTCGCCATTTCTGACACGCTAGAGGCAATTGATTGTGAGGCCTCATACGAGAAATACAATAAAATAGCGCCAACAACTAATAGAACAATACCTACGATACGAGTCATAAAGTCTTCCTTTTGTTGTGTTTACAACTTACCAATATAAAGCACTCTGTCAGATCCGCAAGTTTCCTTATAAATAAGGATTTATGACATCTGGTATATTTCCAGACTGATGAAATGTCTGTAATTGTTAATAAGCTGGTTGTGTTTAAAACAGTAAAATAACAAAAGTAAGGCGGAACTATGAGAAGAGCATCTTTTAAACTTGGGTATTTGGCCATTTCTATGTCAGCAGCGTTAGCAATTCCGGGTACCGGTCTTGCGCAACAAGCAGATGCTAATGCAGAGTCTGATGAATCGATGGAGCGCATTGTCACTCTGGGTTCCCGAGTCAATGGCAGAACGGCAACAGAGTCGGCATCGCCAATTGATATTATTTCTGCAGAGCAACTGGTAAATACAGGAGCGACCGAACTCGGTAAAGCTCTGCAAATGAGTGCGCCTTCTTTTAACTTTTCCAGCACCACCATTTCTGACGGTTCTGACATAATTCGCCCTGCAACACTGCGCGGGCTCAATCCGGATCAGGTTTTGGTTCTGGTCAATGGTAAACGCCGGCATCAACAAGCTCTTGTAAACGTTCAAGAAACCATTGGTAAAGGCTCAGCAGGCTATGACATCAACGCCATTCCCATTACCGCTGTCGCACGTGTCGAAATCCTGCGCGACGGAGCCGCAGCTCAATACGGCTCGGATGCTATTGCCGGGGTTATTAATATTACTCTGAAAAGTTCTGACGGCGGCAGTGTCTCCGCTGAAATAGGTCAAACTTACGAGGGCGATGGCGAAGTTAATACGGTTGGCGTTAACTTTGGTACTACGTCAAAAAATGGCTATTTTAACGGCACTCTGGAGTACCGTGACCGGGGAATGACGAACCGGGCATCTCCAGCCGAAGCATCGCTGATAGGTGACTGGCTTTCGCCCGGCGGGGAACCAGTGGTTCGCCTTCATATTGGTGACGCAAATTCTGAAAATTTGTATGCATGGTTTAACTCTGGCTATAACTTGGGCAACAATAAGGAATTATATGCATTCGGTGGTGTTTCAACTCGCGATGGTGGATCTTCTGGCTTTTTTCGGGGGCGTGAACACCCTAGAACCATCGAGGCAATTTACCCCGATGGGTTCTTGCCAAAATTAGAGACCGAGGCGGATGACCAGTCCTTGGCTGTTGGTATTCGCGGTGACCTGCCTAATGCCTGGCTGTGGGATGCCAGTGTGGTTTACGGTAAAAATGAATTTGGTTTTAATTCGTCAAACTCAGCGAACGTAAGTTGGTACTACGAGCCTAGCCCGGACGGCGGTATTTATGGTGAAACACCGACGGAAGCTTTTGATGGCGAACTGGTCTTTGAGCAGACGACATTCAATTTAGATTTTAATGGTACGGTCGATATCGCAAACGAGCTGCTTTATCTCGCGGTGGGGTTAGAAATGCGCCGCGATGGTTATCAAATCAACCCGGGTGACCCGGTATCCTGGGCTTATGGGAGAGCTAACGACCCAAGCGTTGAAATTTTAACGCCATCTGGCGATCCTGCAGAAGCTGGAATACAAGGCTTCCCGGGTTTTAGCCCTAGTCAGGCGGTAGATGCCGATCGTGACAGTTATGGCGCTTATGTCGATGCGGAATACTATGTAACACCGGACTTCTTGTTAGCAGGCGCTTTACGTTACGAAGATTATGACATAGCCGGTGATAATATTTCCGGTAAACTGTCTGCCCGCTATGATATCGACAGTGATTTTTCTTTGCGTGGTACGGTATCGACCGGATTTCGAGCTCCGGGCGTACAGCAAATTTATTACAGCCAGGTATCAACTAATATTGTTAATGGTACGTTGGTTGAAACCGGTACCATCGCCAACGATGATGAAGTCGCACGGCAGTTTGGTATCAACGAGTTAGAAGAAGAAACGTCTGAAAGCGTAAGCTTGGGCCTTATTAAGCGCTTCGATAACGGTTTCGATTTGACCATGGACTTTTATCAAATCAATATTGATGATCGCATTGTGTTGTCGGAATCACTGACGGCTGATGTAGGTGCAGAGTTTGGTCAAATTCTGGAAGATAATAACCTGGGAGCTGCTCAATTCTTCACTAACTCTGTTGATACGAAAACCATGGGTCTGGATGTGATTGTGTCTTACCCGACTGAGTTCATGGATGGCAATTTAAACTTAACTGCCGCAATGAGCTTTATGAATACCGACGTAGAGCAGGTGAATTCGGTCTCTTCATTAATTCCGGGAGAGCAAATATTTAACGACACTCAAGTTCTGCGCCTTGAAGAGGGTCAGCCCAGTGAGAAAGCCACATTAAGCGGTGACTGGACTCGTGACGCGTGGAACGTCAACTTAGCCCTAAATTACTTTGGTGCTGTTGAAGGTCAGGCTTTTACTGGGGTCCGTCATGAGTGGGGCGGTAAGTGGTTAACCGATCTTTCTGTTGGTTACGACTTTACCAGTGACTTAAATATTCGTATAGGTGCGAACAACCTGTTTGATACTTACCCGGATGAATGGGGCAGTGCTGGATCACCCTTTTCCGATGCGGGCTTTAAATATGGTTGGGAAACCTTCCCGTTCGGTATTAATGGTGGTTACTACTACGCTCGGCTGAATTACACTTTCTAATCGTTACTGACACAAAAACGCCCCAAATACTGGGGCGTTTTTCAACGTTACTTTTCGGGACAATTAATTGCCCATGTAAGACGTCAGCATCCAGGCTGTTTTTTCCTGCTCTTTGATGTAGTCGCTCATCAGTGCATTGGTACCTTCATCTCCAGCTTCGTCAGAAATTTCGAGAATTTCACGCTGTAGACGGATGGTCGTCTGATAGCTATCCAAAATATTAGCTACACAGGCTCTACCGTCATGTACGTCTTTAACTTCCTCAATTTCGCTGTTCTTGATGTAGGTCGAGTAAGCATGCTGAGGGCGCTGACCCAAGGTTAAAATACGTTCCGCAATCTCATCAATTTTCAGCAGCAAATCGTCGTAGGTTTCTTCGAACTTAGCGTGCAGCTCAAAAAAACGCTCGCCTTTGATGTTCCAGTGAAAACCACGAACATTCATGTAAAAAACTTGGTAATTTGAAAGTAGCTCATTGAGCTTGTCGCCGAGTTGTTCGGCTTTCTTCTGGTCTAAACCAATAACGCTTAATTGTTTCATAAAACCCTCCTTTATCATCGTTATATCCTAACCATAGTTGAATCATAGGGTTAAAGAAAGCGATGAAAATCGATAACGCTGACAGTTAAATTGAATAACTGTCAGCTTATGCTTACATAAACAATGTGGGGTCGCTGTGAGTTAAATCAACTCAGGCTTTCAAGTTTACCGTCGCGGATGTGCTTTTCACCGCGGGCTTTAGCCAATTGAATTTGACGCTCACGCTCAGCAAATCGTTCTTTTTGTTCGGACGAGGTTTTGTCGTAGCAATGCGGACAGCTGACACCTTTTTGGTAATGTTCTGACTGCATTTCTTCCGTGGTAATGGGCATGCGGCAAGCATAACACTGGTCGTAGTCACCCTGTTCGAGGCCATGCTTAACCGTAACTCGCTGGTCAAACACAAAGCATTCACCATTCCAGCGGCTGTTGTCTTCCGGCATCATCTCCAGATATTTAAGAATTCCGCCTTTTAAGTGGTAAACCTCATCAAAGCCTTGCTCTTTTAAATAAGCAGTCGATTTTTCGCAGCGAATACCGCCGGTGCAGAACATCGCCACTTTCTTATGTTTTTCCGGGTCCAGGTGTTGCTTAACGTATTCGGGGAACTCGCGAAATGTGTCGGTTTTAGGGTTAATGGCACCTTCAAAGGTTCCTACGGCGTATTCGTACTCGTTGCGGGTATCAATAACCAAAACTTCCGGATCGGCAATAAGATCGTTCCATTTTTCGGGGTCAACATAAGTACCGACAGAACTCTTAGGGTCAACCCAGTCGACACCCAGAGTGACAATTTCTTTTTTGAGCTTAACCTTCGTCCGGTAAAACGCTTGCTCGTCACTGGGGGATTCTTTGTGTTCAATGTCAGCAAAACGTTCGTCGGAACGTAAGTAACTCAACACGTTGTCAATAGCTGCTCGGGTACCGCAAATAGTGCCGTTAATACCTTCACGGGCTAACAGCAGGGTGCCTTTTACATCGTTTGCAATAAGCGTTTGATACAGAGGTTCGCGGAGCTCTTTATAGTCATTTAACTCAACAAATTTATACAATGCCGCACAAATATACATATCATGTTACCTTTTTCAGCGGTCCGAAACGTAAATCCGGAGCCTTTATTTAAATCGCCGTAGCAATTCGCGTAAAAATCGCGCGGAGTATACCGTTTTGATCCCGATCAGCGCAAATCAGGGACTCAGGGAGCAGTAAGAAAGCATGATTAACGAAGCCTTGTTTTATGGCCTGGTACTTTTATCAGCCGCAACCTCGTTATTAACAGCCGTGGCCGGCGCAGGCGGAGGCGCGGTACTGATTGGTGTGATGGCTTTGGTGTTACCTGGTAGTGCGGTTATTCCGGTACATGGACTGGTGCAAATGGGGTCTAATGTGGGCCGAACCGGGTTGGCCTGGAAACACATTCATTGGCCAACCGTTGGCTGGTTTGTGCCTTTTGGTTTATTAGGCACTTTTATTGGCAGCTTATTATTGGTTCAGCTTCCGACACATTTTCTGCAAGTTACCATCGCATTGTTTTTAATGTGGCTAACCTGGGGGCCTAAGTTGCCACAGAGCTTTCGCGGTCGGGCTGGCTTGGTCGGTGGTGGCCTGGTTACCGGCTTTATTTCTCTTTTTGTTGGTGCTTCAGGGCCTCTGGTTGCCGCTTTTGTAAAAGCTCGATTTAGCCAGCGAATGCAAACGGTCGCGACTTTTTCCGCTGTAATGGCCATGCAACACGCGCCCAAAGCGCTGGTGTTCGGCATGGCTGGATTTGTCTTTCGGGACTGGTTACCGCTGGTATTAGCAATGATAGCGGCAGGCTTTGCCGGCACCTGGGTTGGCCTGCACTGGCTAAAAAAAATTACTGACCAGCGCTTTAACCAACTGTTTCGCTTAATCATTACCTTACTGGCTTTGCGTTTGATTTGGGTCGCGCTTGAGCCGTTTGTCCCAGCGTTGACGAGCATAACGTCGTAAACTCGCTATGTTATCGGTTTCATCCATAATGGGGGTACCCAGTATGGTTTCGATAATATCTTCCAGGGTAATGAGTCCCAGCCAGCTGCCGTGTTCGTCGTACACTAATGCCATATGCTGACGCTCTTTGAGCAGATGACTCATTAAAGCCTCGACACTGACAGTTTCTGTAACTACCTCAACTGATCGTACAATGTCTTTCAGCGTATCTGATTCGTCAGCGTCAAGGACGTCACTGCGAAAAACGATACCTTGTGGCTCCTCGTCATTATCAATAACCGGGTATCGGGAAAAAGGTAATTCTCTTATTCTTTCACCGACTTCCGCCATACTTAAATCCGGTCGAATAGATTCACACACAGTACGGGGGGTCATAACTTCACGTACCCGAATTTCATGTAAGTCGAGAATGTTTAGAATGACTCGGCGCTCGTCATCATCCAGTGCGTTTTCCTCGTGGCCTATAGTAGCCATGGCTTTAATTTCAGAGCGAACGTCAATGTCTGCTTCTCCGCTGCCAATACGTTTGGTGATTTGATCGGAAAGCCAGATAAACGGCTTCAGGGATAAAATCATAAAGTTAAGTATTGGGGGAAGCGAAGGTGCAATGGGTCGCCAGAACTTGGCACCAATCGTTTTAGGTATGATTTCCGAAAGTACCAGAATAAGCAGAGTCATAAGGGCTGAAGCGACACCCAGGTAGCCGTCGCCGAAAACAACTCCAACCTGAGCGCCAACACCCGCTGCGCCTGCTGTATGGGCTATTGTGTTGAGTGTTAATATTGCTGCAAGGGGCTTATCGATAGAGTCTTTTAGCTTGCGTAACTGCCTATGGGTTTTAGGCTTGGTCTCTTTCAGCTGCGCAACGTAACTGGGCGTAACAGATAGAATAGCGGCTTCTAAAACTGAGCAAATAAATGAAACGCCAATAGCGATAATGGCAAAAAGAATGAGTAGAAACATTGGTACCTTAAATACTTAAAAAAGCTGCATTAGTAATAACACAGTTCCCGCGACGATGAGGATAGACCAACCGACAGGACCTGCGTATTTACCCCATAGACGTTCAGTATAAGGCCCTAACCATAAAACGATAAGTGCTAATGCATAATAACGTAAAGCCCGCGCTGCACCTGCGGCTAAAAGAAATAACCAGAGCGGGTAGTCGCCAGCGCCTGCGGCCAGCATGGCCACCTGGAAAGGAACAGGAGTAACACCTACCAGGAAAATAGCGAGAAAACCGTCTTCGCTCAGATTTTCCTGGAATTCTTTATAATAATCCTGAAGGGAAAGGTAGTTGATGAACCATTCTCCAGCGGTATCAAATAAGGCAAAGCCAATGTAATAACCACCAATAGCCCCGGCTAAAAATCCCGCTAAAGCAACGGTCGAAACCAGCCATATGCGTTTGCGCTCGAGTACCATGTACGGTATTAAAATTAACTCTAAGGCTATGGGAAGCACAGTTGCTTCCAGAGCAGAGAGAAAAAATAGGAGTATCAATGCATGGGGGGAGCTCGCCAGTTTCTGGTACCATTGCTGCGTCTTCGAATTTTTTGTCATTGGCGCGTCAACATAGTGTTTTCGATAGCATCCATCGGTTGAGTGAAGCGTGATTTTTTTGCAAATAGGGATCAAAGCCGTTAAAACTTACGTAAATTTTGCACTTAATCGCGTTGTTAAAAGGTAACTTAAAATGAAATATCAAGGAAGCCCTGGCTTTTCCCATGGTCAAGCGGACAAAATTGGTGTCTTGGTCACTAATCTGGGAACTCCCCAGGCTCCAACAAAAAAAGCACTCAAGCCTTATCTAAAAGAGTTTTTATCCGACCCTCGAGTGGTTGAAGTGCCGCGCTTACTTTGGTTCTTAATTTTGAACGGGGTTATTTTGCGCTTTCGACCTAAGCGCTCAGCCGAGGCTTATAAGACCGTCTGGACTGACCGCGGCTCACCTTTGTTATTTCATACGCAAGACCAGGCATCGGCTATTGAAGCAAAACTGAAGCAAACTTGGGGTGACAAAATTGTGGTAGATTTTGCCATGCGCTACGGGAACCCGGCTCTTGGCGATGTCGTTGAGAAAATGATGCAAAAAGGCGTTCGAAAACTGTTGGTATTGCCTTTGTATCCGCAATATTCGGCATCGACTACGGCTTCAACCTTTGATGCGCTGGCCAAAGACTTTACCAAACGCCGCTGGTTACCTGAACTTCGTTTTATTACCCACTATCACGATTTTTCACCTTTTATTGAGGCAGCCGCGCAGCGTATCGAACGACACTGGGATGCTCATGGGCGCGCTGATAAGTTGCTGTTCTCTTACCACGGCATTCCATTGCGCTACCTGAAAAACGGTGACCCTTACCACTGCGAATGCTACAAAACATCGCGCTTACTGGCAGAACGATTGGGGCTTGGAAAGGACGAGTACCTGACGACGTTTCAGTCACGTTTTGGCCGCGAAGAATGGTTGCAGCCCTACACCGATATGACAATGAAAGCGCTTCCTGGCAAAGGAGTAAAGTCGGTTCAGGTCTTTTGCCCGGGGTTTTCTTCTGACTGCTTAGAAACCGTAGAGGAAATTGGTGAAGAAAACCGTGAATACTTTATGGAAAGTGGCGGCGAGCGGTACGAATACATTTCAGCTCTGAATGCTGAGAGCGGGCATATTGATGCGTTAAGCCAACTGATTGAAAATAATTTGCAAGGCTGGTCAGTTGAAGAAGTAACTGAACAGCGGCAGCAACGAGCCGATCAGGTAAAAAAGCAAAGTTTGCCCTATGATGATTAAAGGAGATTAACTTGGCGCGTACGACTTCATTCGGCAAGCCTTTTATGTTTATTGCCTGGGGGCTGGCCCTCGTTATGTTGGTCTGGTTTTTTGAAGATCAGTTGCAGCAACAGTTTAATCCGAACTCTCAGGTGCAAAGCCACGTCGATAACGGGCAGGTCACCGTTGTGCTGGAGCAAAACCGTATGGGTCACTATGTGGCTCAGGGCAAAGTGAATGGTCAGCCTGTGACCTTTTTGCTAGATACCGGAGCGACACTGGTTGCTGTTCCTGAAAACTTGGCTAAAAAACTGGGCTTGCGTAAAGGCCGCCAAGGTATGTCTCAAACAGCGAACGGACGTGTTATAACTTATAGAACAGAAATTGACAGATTAGAACTAGGTGAAATTCAGCTAACAAATGTTGCGGCGTCTATCACTCCCGGAATGGACGGCGATGTCATACTTTTGGGCATGAGTGCGTTGAAGGAATTTGAGTTAACGCAAAAAGGCGATACTCTTACATTACGTTATTAAATAAAACAAAACAGGAACGATGTATGTACAAAACATTACTAGGGGCAACCTTATTGTTGGTAGCCGGCAGTGTTAATGCACAACAAAAAGCGTTAGAGCACTGTGCAGGGATTGAAGACTCGCTGGAACGACTGGTATGTTATGACAATATCGCTGAGCAGCCTCAGGGTGAGTCGAAGCAAGCAGAAGGAAAAGCCAGAGGAAAAACGCAGGCTGAAAAACAAAAGTCCAAGGCGGGGCACCGTGGTAAGTCTTCTTTAGAGCGAACTTTTGGTATGGAGCATAAAGAAAAAGAGGAAGGCCAGCTTGACCGAATTGAGGTTGAAGTTGCATCGACAGAACAGGGGCCTTATGACAAGTGGCGTATTGAACTTAGCAATGGCCAGATGTGGAAACAGACCGATAGCGGTGGTTATTTTCCCTGGAATGACGATGATACATATTATATTGAACGCGGCGCATTAAATTCATTTTTCTTTGGTCGTGAAGGTTCAAATCGCCGTATGCGAGTGCAGCGGGTTAAATAAAACAAGCGATAAATATGCAGCGAATCAATGCAGGGTAGCGTATTAGAATTTAGCCTTCTGGCAACAGGTATAGTCCTTATACTGATTACCGCGACAGTTTTTGTCGTAGTGATCGGTAAAAGAGCGGAAAAAAGATATCAAGGCACAAATTATTTAATTCAGTCGCATTATGAGGCGTTTAATTCTTTAGCCCGGCATCGGGATATTGAAAAGCGTTTGCAGGGTATCTGCCAGCTTATTGAGTCTCAAATTGATGGTGCCATGTGTTCCATTATGGTAGCCGATAAAAAAAGACAAACCTTATCAACCGCTGCTTCGATTTCCCTACCCAAATCCTATAATCGCGCCTTAGATGGCTTAGCTATAGCCGACGGTGTTGGTGCCTGTGGTACAGCGGCATCGCTCGGTGAACCCGTACTCATTGCTGATATGAGAAAGGATGAACGTTTCAGTAAATTTAGATCGTTAATTGACCAGCAAGGTCTAGTCGCGTGCTGGTCTCATCCTATTTTCTCTATTATTAATAGTGACGTCATCGGAACCTTCGCTGTTTATTTTTCAGAACCCAGGATCCCGCTGGGGCCTGAGCTGGAAGTTATTGTCCGCAACCGTGATCTGGTGGCTCTTATTATTGAGCAGGAAGAGCAAAGAAGGAAGCAAGCTCGTTTTGAGCAGAGTCAACGCTCACTATTTACTCACAACCCTGATGCTGTATTTATGCTCGATTCAGATGGTAATTTCACGAGTGTCAACCGCGCAGTTTGTGAGCTTTTATCGCTTAAAGAAGAGGAACTGCTGGGTAAACATTACGAACTGGCAGTATCTGAGTGTGATCGAAAACGAACATCAGAGCATTTTGAAGCAGCTAAAGCTGGTATTCCACAGTCCTACGAAATAAAAGCAAAAGACCAGGCAGGGCAGCTTCATAACTTAGCAATAACCAATATTCCTATTATTACCAATGGCCAGATAAACGGCGTGCATGGTATTGCTAAGGACATTACTGAACGAATTCAGCGTGAAGAGGCTTTAGAATTTCTTAGCTCTCACGACAGCTTAACGCGCCTAGTAAACCGAAGCGCAATGGAGCAGCGACTACAGCAGTTACAGGAAACTAAGAGCGAAACGGCAATATTCGTCATCTTTATTGATTTAGATGGTTTCAAGCCTATAAATGATAGCCTGGGACACCAGCTTGGCGACGAGGTTTTAATTGAGACGGCACAACGCCTGCAGCAGGTAATTTTGGAACCCAACTTACTTTGCCGTTTTGGTGGTGATGAGTTTGTTGCCATTATTCAGAATATGAATGCGTTTGAGCAAGTGAATGCGTTATGCGCTGAAGTTTTAGCGGTACTTGAACAGCCCTTTCGCATTGGTGAAGTTGAAGTTTCATTGTCCGCAGCAATTGGTGTAGCAGCAAATGATATTGAGTTTAAACATCCTATGGAGCTTACCCAACGGGCCGACATAGCGATGTACGAAGCGAAAAAGCGCGGAGGGAACTCGATTTACTGGTATTCAGCCAACCTTGATGAAGACTTGGGCTACAAAGTGGCGTTGCGCACCAAAATTCAGGAGGCGCTTGCGCAAGAGCAGTTTGAACTGTTTTATCAACCCATTATGACCGACAAAGGTAAAGTTGCCGGAGCTGAAGCACTGATTCGCTGGCAACATCCAACTAAAGGCTATGTTTCCCCTGCCGATTTTATTCCGGTTTCTGAGCGCACAGGGCAAATCATTCCAATAAGCGAATGGGTTCTAAAACAAGCTTGTCACGACCTGCAACAGCTGAAGCGGTGCGGCATAAAATCTGTTTCGGTTAATTTTTCGCCTATCCAGTTTTATCGTGAAGACTTTGTCAGTAAAACGAAAGCGATACTTGAGAAGTTTGATATAAAACCCGGCGAGATCACCGTCGAAATAACAGAAAACGTATTAGTTAACGACACACAGCGTATTGCTGACTTACTTCAACAGTTACGAGATATGGGACTAGACGTGGCTATTGATGATTTTGGCAGCGGCTTCGCAAGCTTGCGTTATCTGAATATGCTGCCGGTGAATAAGCTCAAAATTGATCGCAGCTTTATTGAAAATATTCATGAGAACTCGCATAACGCCGCTATTACCTGCGGAATTTTGAATATGGTCGCGGATATAGGCATTGAAACTGTGGCTGAAGGTGTAGAGAAGGAGGAAGAGTGTGCTTATTTAGTAGAACATGGCTGCCACTTTATGCAGGGGTTCTTATTCAGTAAGCCGAAGCCGCTGGGCGAACTGCTGCAATGGGCAGAACGCCAGCAATCTTTTGAAAATGAATAGTAGATTTATTTAATATCGGTCAGCCGCAAATACGGGCGTAAGGTTTTCCAGCCCTGTGGAAACTTCTCTTTTGCGTCTTCATCGCTGACCGTCGGGCGAATAATGACAGAGTCTCCTGGCAGCCAGTCAGCCGGGCAGGCCACTTCGTCACGGTCAGTCGTTTGCAGAGCATCAATAACGCGTAAAATCTCATTGAAATTACGGCCTACAGTCATGGGATAAGTCATGATTAAACGAACTTTTTGATTCGGATCGATAATAAAAACAGAGCGTACTGTAGCCGTGGCACTTTCGTTTGGATGGATCATGTCGTAAAGCTGCGCTACTTCTAAATCTTTGTCGGCAACGATAGGGAACTCAAGTACAGTACTCTGAGTGTCGTTAACATCATTAATCCAGCCTTTGTGAGCCTCTACGGTATCGGTCGATAACCCTAAAGGTTTCACGTTGCGTTTTTCAAACTCTGGGGCAAGCTGTGCTGTGCGGCCCATTTCTGTGGTGCATACCGGTGTATAATCTGCCGGGTGACTAAAGAAAAATACCCACGAGCCTTTTGCCCAGTCATGAAAATCTATCGAACCCTGTGTGGTATCGATGGTAAAATTTGGTGCGGTATCGCCAATACGTAATGTCATATAAAGCCTCCTCTGTTTAGTTACTGAGTATTATAGTGCTTATTCGAGTTTTACGAAGAACAAGCTTCTTCTAATTTAGAATGTTTAGATATATGGTATTGGCACGTGGCCTAAGGGTCAGGGGAAACAGTGGTGACAGTGAACACATTATGAGCGAACACACACAATTCGAAGCTATGAGCGAAGCTCAAAAGTTACGGATAATGATAGAAGCAACCCAGGCTGGTTCCTGGGAATGGAATGTCCAGACAGGAGCCGTAGTTTTTAACGAGCGATGGGCTGAAATGCTAGGGTACACGCTGGATGAACTTAAGCCTCTAACTGTTGAAACGTGGCGGTCTTTGGCAGAGCCTGAAGATTTAAAGGCGTCCACGCGGTTATTGGAAGAACACTTTAACGGAGCTAGCTCCTATTATGAGTGTCGAATTAGGGCTAAGCATAAGCTAGGTCATTGGGTTTGGCTGCGGGATTACGGAAAACTTATTACCCGCACTAATGATGGAAAGCCTGAATGGGTGCTTGGAACTCATATTGATATTACACCCCTTCTCCATTTGCAGCAGAAGTTTGAAACCATTTCAACCCTATTGCCGGGAGTTGTGTATCAATATCAAGTGGATGCAGATGGAACTAGCCGTTTTCCTTTTGCCACCGAGGGCTTGATTTCAGTTTATGGAGTGCGTCCAGAAGAAGTGAAGCAAGATGCCAGCCCTGTTTTTGAAGTCATTCACAAAGATGATTTAGACCATGTCGTTAGAACTATCTCCGAGTCAAAGCGCTATATGTCTGCCTGGGTTTGTGAGTACAGAGTTACATTTGGCAATGACGTACGTTGGGTCTTTGGGCATGCAAAGCCCTCTAAGCTACCTGCCGGTGGAACACTCTGGACCGGAATGATCATCGATATCACGGAACGAAAAAAGCTTGAAATAGAGTTGGAGGAGAGCCGTTTTAATTTAAAGCAAGCCCAAAAAATAGCTCGAATTGGACATTGGGAAATGAACCAGGAAACTGGCGAGTTATATTGGTCGGATATGGTATATGAAATATTGGGGTTTGCTCACAAGAATGTAAAGCCAAGTATAGAAAAATTCCGCGAACTGGTTCACCCTGATGACATAGCATTAATTGATGAAAGCGAAAAAATTGCTGGAAAAACAGGTGTCCATGACGTCCAGCATAGAATGAAGCACGCGGACGGACATTATATTTGGGTACATGAATTAGCCGAATTTAAAAAAGACGGTGTGATATTACTGGGTACATTGAGAGATATTACAAAAGAAAAAGAGTTGGAAAATAGCCTGCTACAGCAGTCAATAACCGACTCTCTAACTGGCGCATTTAATCGACGACACTTTGATTTTCGCTTGAAAGAAGAAGTAAAGAGAAGTCAAAGGAACCAATCGCCTTTAAGTTTGTTGAGCTTCGATCTCGACCACTTTAAGCACGTAAATGACAATTACGGCCACTCAGCTGGCGATGATGTTTTAAAGTCCATTGTAAATACGGTTAAAAGTAGGCTACGCGACAGCGATGTTTTTGCCCGAATAGGTGGCGAAGAGTTTGCCATAATTTTACCCGATACTCCGGAAGACGATGCTCAGATGTTAGCCGAGACGTTACGAGCGGCAATACAAGCATTGGTAACTAAAACAGAAAGCGAATCGATTATGGTAACAGTGACGGTGGGAGTAACCAGTACCTACTTCGAAAATGAATCTGCAGAAACTTTGCTCCGCCGAGCAGATAAAGCTTTATATAAAGGGAAGCAAACCGGAAGAAATCGAGTTTGTGTTTTTAAACCGGAAGCCCAAGCATGATTTTATTTATTGATGCCGATGCCTGCCCTGTGGCAATACGGGAAATTCTTTTTCGTGCGGCACAGCGTAAACAGCTGCACCTCTACTTAGTGGCTAATCAACGCATTCAAACACCTAAATCTAAATTTATTCATATGGTGCAGGTAGGCAGCGGTTTTGACGTAGCGGACCATGAAATAGTCCGGCGCTGTGAAGCAGGCGACTTAATCATCACCAGTGACATTCCGCTGGCGTCTGAAGTGATAGATAAAGGCGCTAAGGCATTAAGCCCCCGGGGGGAGCTCTTCACCCCCGATAATATTCGCCAGCGTCTGAACATAAGAGATTTTATGGACACCATGCGCAGTAGTGGTATCCAATCTGGTGGTCCACCGCCGTTGTCGAATGTGGATCGCAAAAATTTTGCGGATCATTTAGACCGTTTATTAGCCGGGAGTTGAACTTGACTTTTTTTGCGGCGTTACCGGCAATTATCTGGGCTGTGGTCGTTTGGTTTGTTCCTGAGTTATTGACGTCTGTCTCGTTTTCAGTCCCCGGAACGGTCTCAGCCGCATTAGGGGCAGTGTTTTTGGTTGCCGCTTTTTTTCGGCAATGGCAATGGTTTTATTGGTGCGCCTGGGTTGGTGGTATTTACGCAACGGTTCAGCTCGGTTTACAGCAACCACTGGCGCAAAAAGACGTTTCCCAACTGTACGATGCCCTGCCTGTGTGGCTATCGATTAGTGCCTTGCTCCTGACCTTCCTGAAAAAACCAGTACTACTCACTGGAAAAGGCATACTGATATTTGTTGCGTTGGCAATACTGCCTTTATCGCTATTGCTGGCGCCTGTTGCTCAGGCTTTCGCGTTATTGAGCCCCGTGGAGATTTTGACGTTACCTGACTGGCAACAAAGTTCGTTTGCTATTGGGCTACTTATTTGGACAGTCGCCATGGGGGGAGTCTGGGCAACTTACTTGCTTTATAAAAGTGCCTCCGCTTTTGCCTGGAGTCATTGGGCGGCCTGGCTTTCTCTTATGGTCTTTTTGTTGGCCGTGCAGTACCAGCAAGCCTCCACCTGGGCCGCTTTGGCAGCCAGCGCAGGCTTATTGCTGGCGTTGGCCGACCAAATGTTGAAGCTGGCCTACATTGATGAACTAACCGGGTTGCCGCAACGGCGTGCGTTGATGAGTCAGTTGCAACACTTACGCAAACGCAGTGCCGTTTGTATGCTCGACGTTGACTATTTCAAAAAGTTTAATGACCGCTACGGGCACGAGGTTGGTGATCAGGTGCTTCGGCTGTTAGGCCGTATTTTAAAAGAACACGGGGGGTTTAAGGCTTACCGCTATGGCGGAGAGGAATTTACCTTAGTGTTTTTCCACAACGATGAAGAAAAGTTGAAAAGTACGCTGGAAAGCGTTCGTAGCCAGGTTGCTAATTACCCGCTTAAATTGAGAGAGCCTTCGCGGCCGGAGAGTAAGACAAAAGGCAAAGAAGCGCGAGGGAAAAAAGAGCAAAGTAAAACCGTCAAAGTCACTATCAGTTTAGGTGCGACTTTAAAGGAACCTGATGATACTGCGGATAGCATTTTGAAACGTGCAGATGAGAACCTTTATTCTGCGAAAAAGGCTGGGCGTAATAGAGCGGTACTGAAATAGAAGCGATCTAAAACCAACGACATACGTTAATAGTTATATTGTTTTAAATCGTGGGCACGTTAATGAGCTATATAAAAGAAACCATCGAAAAGCTAAAGCAGACCAGTCCGGCGCAAGTCGAGTTCTATCAAGCGGTAGAGGATGTACTTGAATCGATAGAACCTTTACTGGAAGAACGTCCTAAATATCGGGAGCACTCTATTATTGAGCGGCTGCTTGAGCCTGAGCGACAAATCATGTTTCGTGTCCCCTGGATGGACGATGACGGTAAAATTCAGGTCAATAAAGGCTACAGAATAGAGTTTAACTCGGCTTTGGGGCCTTATAAAGGCGGGCTGCGTTTTCACCCAAGTGTAAATGCCGGTATCGTTAAGTTTCTTGGTTTCGAGCAAATATTTAAGAATGCTCTGACCGGTTTACCCATTGGCGGTGGCAAAGGTGGCGCCAACTTCGATCCTAAAGGCAAGTCGGACGCGGAGATTATGCGTTTCTGCCAGTCGTTTATGAGTGAACTGTATCGCCACATTGGTCCTCATACCGATGTTCCTGCGGGAGATATCGGTGTGGGCTCAAGGGAAATTGGCTATCTGTTTGGTCAATATAAACGCCTGGCCAACCGTTTTGACGGTGTTTTAACCGGCAAAAGTAAATTATGGGGTGGCTCGCAAGTTAGAAAAGAGGCGACAGGATATGGGGCTGTCTATTTTGCGCAATGCATGATGGATGACCAGGATGACTCGCTGGACGGAAAGCGTTGTTTGGTTTCTGGTTCAGGTAACGTTGCTATTTATGCTATGGAAAAGCTTTATGAGCTAGGGGCCACGCCTGTTAGTTGCAGTGACTCCAGTGGAGCTATCTATCACGAGCAGGGCATTGATTTAGATTTGGTTAAACGGATAAAAGAAGAACAGGGCGGGCGACTCAAAGAGTATCTTGAAACTCACGATAATGCGGAATATACGGCCAAAGACGATTACCCCGACGAAGGTCACAGCGTTTGGCGATACAAAGCCGATATTGCTTTTCCTTGTGCGACTCAAAATGAATTGACGGAAAAAGACGCGCAGACGCTTCTGGAAAACGGTTGTAAGTACATAGTGGAAGGTGCAAATATGCCTACCACCCAGGCTGCAGTCGATCTTTTCATTGAAAGTGGCGTGGGTTATGGTCCGGGCAAAGCATCAAACGCGGGCGGTGTTGCCACGAGCCAGTTAGAGATGGCTCAGAATGCCAGCATGTTGTGCTGGGACTTTGAGGAAGTGGATGAAAAGCTTAAGGATATTATGCTGAGCATTTACCAAGATGCAAAACGTACCGCTGAAGAGTTCGGGCACCCTAATAACTTAGTTCTTGGAGCAAACATTGCCGGGTTCCGCAAGGTAGCCGATGCCATGTTGGAACAAGGTGTGGTTTGATTTAATTAAGCTCGTTTTTTCCTTTAAATTCAGACAATCGTTTGAAACAAACCATTGGTCGCAAAAGTGCTTTAGTGTTTTTAATAATAAAGGCATGCTCAGTTAATAAACAACTGGGGAGAAAAATATGAAAAAAGCACTTTTGGCGACGGCCTTTGTCCCATTAATTGTCGGCGGGTGCGCCGGCGTTGAACCTAAGGATACTCTGACTGAAACGTTGGAAACGGGTGGGGCACTAAAACCAGAACATCAACATATTAACCTTGAAAAAGCGCATTTATTTTTCGATATAAATCCGGAAAAACGTGAAGTTAAAGGCAAAACTGAACTGGTGCTCTCTGTTACTGAGAGACAGTCAGACTTCCTTATCGATTTTGACAATAACTACCAAATCTCAGCACTCTCTATTAATAGTCTTAAAACAAATGACTACACTCACGAACTCGGTGAAATTCGCTTTAGCCTTGAGCAACCAATAGCTGCTGGTGATAAGTTAAGAGTCACTATTGAATATAAAGGACAACCTCATGTCGCAATAAACCCTCCCTGGGATGGCGGCTACGTTTGGGACGAAACTGAAAATGGTAAACCCTGGATAGCCACTGCTGTGCAGGGAGAAGGCTGTGATTTGATTTGGCCCTGTATTGACCACCCAACGTTCGAGGCTAAGCAAACCGATATTGTTATTCGGGTGCCGAAAGGCCTGGTTGCCGCCAGTAACGGAAAGTTAATTGAAAGCAGTGAGGGTGAGGGCTGGTCGCAGTACCACTGGCGTAGTGAGCAGCCACAGAATAACTATGGTATTGCGTTAAATGTTGGCCCTTATGAGGTTCTTAAGGACACATACCAAAGTCGTTATGGACATGAGTATCCGTTGGTTTTTTACTATTTGGAAGGTAAAAAAGCTGAAGCGGAAAAATTGTTCAATGAGTTCTCTGAGCAGTTAGACTTCTACGAAGACGTCATTGGCCCCTATCCATTCTACGCTGAAAAAATGGGTGTCGTGGAAACTCCGCATTTGGGGATGGAACATCAAACCATTAATGCGTATGGGCAAGAATACAAAGCTGGAAAATACAATTTCGACTGGTTACTTCATCATGAGTTGGCTCATGAGTGGTTTGGAAATCAAGTTACTAACACCGACTGGGACCACATGTGGCTGCATGAAGGTTTCGGCGCTTATATGCAACCATTATATGGGCAATATTTGCATGGAGACTTTGCCTATCACAGTATGATGTATGACTCACGCATAGGTATACGAAACGAGCATCCGGTTGTATCGAATAAACCGATGTCAGAAGATGATGTTTATAAAGCTGACAGAGGGCCGGGTAGCGATATCTATCAAAAAGGCGCATGGATATTGCATACTTTAAGAAACTTGATTGGCGACGATGATTTTTTTGCAGCAACGAGAAAACTGGTTTACCAAACTACTGACCCGAAACCTGGAAACTTTGAACCGCATTTTGCGGACTCACAAGACTTCATTGATGCTGTTAATGAGCAAACAGGCGAGGACTTTACATGGTTTTTTGAACACTACCTTTATACAGCGAAGTTACCAGAGCTGGTTGCCGAGCAAGAAGGGAATAAGTTAAGCCTGCATTGGCAGACTTTTAACGAAGCAGCCTTTAAATTACCTGTAGAAGTGCAAGTTGGTGACACCATATCGACAGTTGTTGTGGGAAAGACTCCTGTTCAGGTTGCGTTACCTACAACCGATGCACATTATGTATTAGACCCGTTGCATAAGATTTTGAAGCAGGAAGATTATTTAGATGCTTACGCGAAAGAGCAACCTCAATAATGAGGTTGCTCAATACTGGGCGTTACTGCTGCTTTTCCATCTCCTGATGAAATTCTGCCAAATCGGAAATAACTTTCTGGTTTGGCAATTCCGCGTAGGGTTGTTCAGCAAACTTGGTACCACGCAGTTGCACCGAAATACGCGCCGCATCGGGATTTAACATGGTTTGCTGGTAAAACGCTTTGGCGTCCGCAAGGCTTACGTTTTCAACAGCATCAATTAACTGCTCTTTGCTGTCGAATTCGAAGCGCTGCAAACTCAAATCAGCCAGGAATGGAGAAACTTCTTCCATCAAGTTCTTAGGCTTTTCGTTCAATGTAATCAAGGTACTCTGTTTGATTTGATTGAACTCTTCTGGCGTCATTTTCTGTAAGTCTTCCCAATATTCTTCCTTGAAGCTATCAAAGCGCTCCTGCATATCGGCAACGCTTTTAACCGGCGTCTGAATATACAGACCAAAACCTGCGTAATTATCCAGGCTCGGTGCGAAAGAGCCCACAGCATAGGCCAGTTGCTCTTCTGTACGCAGGGTATCAAAGGCCACGGTACGGAAGTGACTTTGCAGAACCGTTCCTGCCGCTAGCGTGGCAAAACTCGGTTGAGGGTGGATGTGCGCATCAACCACCGCTACGTCAGCCACGTCCAGGTCACGACGCAATACAATGGACTTGCCAGTTTCAGGTTTCCAGAATTGAGCCATTTTAAAGTCAGTAACCTTACGGTCTTCGGGTAAGCTGGCTTGAATACGCTCTACAGACTCCTCCAGATTTGCCTTATCGTAATTACCAAAAGCAAACACGCGAATAGCGTTATTACCCATTAAGGTGTCGATAAAGTTAGCCAAATCGGCTGGAGTTAGGCTTTGCGCTGTTTCAATTAAGTCCGTTTGGTTAAACCCACCTTCACGAATCAACTGCCCGTATGCGTCAAAGCTCTGGTAAATTGGAAATTGCTGCCCTTTATTTTGCAGATCTCTGATATAACGATCCACCGCCTGCTTAAAGGCTTGCTTTTCTACGTCGAAGCTCAAATTCTCGATAGCTCGTTCAAGCAACTGAGGCTGCTTATCGGTAAAGCCAGACACCGTTAGTGACAGGCCTGTGCCGTCATTAAGGTTCAGGTTCATACCCGCAATATTCGCCTCGGTATCCAGAGCGCTAACATTCATATTGTATAAATCGCGCCATAAAGCGGTTAAAACGTCCGCTTTTATACTTTTAATAGGTGCCTCGTTGTTTATTTGAATATAAAAAACGCCGCGCGGCTGGTCGCTGTATAACTGGCTCGGATACTGCCAGACCTGAATGCCTTCTTCTTCGATAACTACTTTGGGTTTATCGAAAGCGTCGTTCTGCTTAATAGCAAAACTTTCTGGCAACAGGGTATTCACTTTAGGCAAATTAATTGCCATCTTAGGTTCGTTATCCCAGCTTGCTATTTCTTCTTGCGGAATATCAACAACTTTGTATTTGCCTTCGTAGAAATCGAGTTCGCTGTCGTGTGGCTCGTCCTGACTAATGTACCAAACGCGCAGTCTTTCCGGTGTTAGTTGCGACAATACCGAGCGGATTGCTTCAGGATCAAACTTCTGGTATTCATAAGGTGCGCTGATAGCGTACTCAGCCGGGAAGTTTTGCATTGTCTGAGCCAGAGATGAAACGTAGCTGAACTCATCGCTTTTTTCTAAGAAGCGAAAACGGTTGTTCAGGCTAGTTTTTATTTCTTTAAAGTAACTTTCATCAACGCCCTCAGCGCGGACTTTATCGATGTACTGCATAATAAGCGCAACAATTTCTTCACGCTGTTGCATGCCGGCATTAGTGAGCTCAACATCAATTGCCATTACGCCGTAGTTGCCATAAAAAGTGGGTTGTGCTGATGCGTTTAAGCTAGCAATAAGGCCGGCGTCTTTAAGTTGTTGCGCTGGCGTTCCTGGCATTTCTGAACCAAGCAGGTAACTGACATAACGGTTGGGTTTAACCGCAAACTGATCCTGATTGTCATTGATAATGAATTCCAGTTTCAGTTGCTTAACGTCTTCATTTGGCACGTAGTGAATACGCTTCTTGCCAACGTCGTCGAAGTTAATTTGAGCCGCGACTTCAGGCTCTTCAATACCGTCGTCTTCAATGCTGGCAAAGTGTTTGCGAGCTAAGGTTTCCATCTCTTCTAACGAGCGGTTGCTTATCATGGCAACTTTCATAATGTTGGCAGAGTAGAAACGGTTGTAGAAATCGACGGTTTCTTTATGCAGTTCGCTGTTCTCTTTGTCACTCAGGCTGTCGAGATTCCCAATCAGGAAACGGTTAGAAGGGTGCTCACCCAACAATAAGCGGCCTAATTTAAACTGCCCAAAAAAGTCCATTTCACGGCGCATTGACCATTCGGCATTCACTGCATTGCGCTCTTTGTCAGCGTACTCGGGGTACAGCTTTGGCGCTTTGAAAAAGTCAGAAAAGCGATCTAAAGCTTCATCATAGGCGCTGTTATTAATTTTAAACATGTAGTTGGTAACGTCCAGCCAGGTCGAGGCGTTCTGGCTACCACCGTTATTACTCATAAACTCGCTGTATTCGTTGGTATCGGGATACTTTTCGGTTCCCAGAAACAACATATGTTCCAGGTAATGTGCCATCCCTTGCTGAGCTTCGGGATCCTGCAATAAACCAACGCCAACGCTTAAAGCGGTAGCGGACTTATCTGTATTAGGATCAGAAACCAACATAATTTCAATGTTGTTATCCAAAGTCACGACGCGATACTGGCGTTCATCGTTGGGGCTTTTAATAACTTCGCCGGCAACAGCGTTTTGTGAGGTGCTGGTTTCGGTAACGGGCTGACTGCAGCCTGCGGCTAGAAGAGCAGAACTAATAGCACTTGCGAGTAATAACTTTTTCATAAAAATATCCCTTAAAAAATGACCGCTATATAATAACTAGGACTACTCTTCCTGTTGAGGGTAATCTTTAATTATTTGTTGACTAATTTGTAACAGATTGTGAGAGTTAAAGCATACTTTTGGTACAGGGCGGAGTTAAGGAAGGTCGTTATTAGTAATGTGAGAGTTGAAAAGTCTGGAGTCTGTGAAAAAGCCCTCTGACGGCAGAGGGCTTAATTTAAGAGCCTAGTTTGCAATTAATTTGAAGTTTCCTATTTCAGAGTAACAAACTCCTCAGCACTGGTCGGATGCAACGCAACCGTAGAATCTAAATCCGCTTTAGTAGCCCCCATTTTGAGAGCAACAGCAAAGCCTTGTAAAATTTCATCCATACCTTCGCCAATACCGTGAATGCCGACAACCTTCTCTTCTTTGCCCTGGCATACCAGCTTGAAATAGCTAAGGGCGCGGTGTGGGGTAACGGCGTTGTACATGGCCGCAAACGATGATTTGTACACGGTAATATTGTCTTCACCGAATTTCAGCTTAGCGTCTTCCTCGCTCAGACCAACGGTACCAATGGTCGGATGGCTGAATACAACGGTTGGAATGTTCTCAAAGTCCATGTGTGCGTTTGGCATGTTGTTAAACAAGCGCTCCGCAAGTAAGCGCCCTGCCTTGATAGCAACCGGTGTTAGTGCTGCGGCACCCGTATTATCGCCTACAGCGTAAATACCTTGTACGTTGGTATTCTGGAATTTATCGACGTTGATATAACCGTCGTTGTCCAGTTCTACGCCGGTGCATTCCAGGTTGATTTTGTCGGTGGATGGCACGCGGCCTATCGCCCAGACTAAACAATCGACGCCGTCCATTGTCTGACCACCTTCAAAGTGCAAAGTTAATGTACCGTCGTCTTGCTTAACCACTTCGCGAACGGTGGTTTCGGTGTGAAGTTCAGGACCGTCCTGTTTCATTCGCTCCAGCAAACCATCGGTAATATCTTTATCAAAGGTGCGTAATGGACGGTCGCGACGCACCATTAAATGAGTGTCAGTGCCGAGGGCATGGAAGACACCGGCAATTTCAACGGCGATATAACCGGCGCCGATAACTGCCGCCTTCTTAGGTTGTTCAGTCAGAGCAAAGAAGCCGTCGGAGTCGATACCATGTTCAGCACCCGGAATTTCGGGGATCATGGGGCGTCCACCGGTGGCAATGGTAATATGGTCAGCGGTAATTTTCTCGCCGTTAACTTCTACTGTTTTGTGGTCAACGAATTTAGCAAAGCCTTCTATAAACTCAACGCCATTGCCCTGAAAGCCTCGATGGTACCCACCGTGAATGCGCTCAATATACGCTTCGCGATTTTTAACCATAGTGGCCCAGTCAAAACCTTTTTGTTCAAGTTCGAAGCCGTATGAAGGCGAATATTTTATGGCTTCAGCAATATGAGCGCCGTACCACATGACTTTCTTGGGCACACAACCCACGTTTACGCAGGTGCCGCCAACGGCTTTTGCTTCAATAACCGCGGCTTTTGCGCCACGTATCGCTGCGCGGTTGGCTGAGGCTATGCCGCCGCTACCTGCGCCTATCGCAAGATAGTCATAATGTCTGGTCATATTGCTTAACTCCTGTACTCAATTCAAAAACTGCGGATATCTTGAATAAAAACCCCGTATCTTGCAAATAAAGACACGGGGTTGTCATGCTTTTTATACCGATAGCGGTAATCGATAGATCAGTTCATTACTCAGATGACGAGCGCTCGCCGGCTGGTAAGTTCTCTTTCACAAACTCGGTCATCATGGTGCGTAAATGAAGGGTTGTACCTTCACCTTCGTAAATACCATGAGAGCGGTTCGGGTAGGCAAAAAACTCAAACTGCTTACCGTGTTTAATGAGCTCATTGACCAGGCGCTCGCTGCCCTGAAAGTGAACGTTGTCGTCGCCCGTACCATGCACTAACAGTAAGTCGCCTTCCAGGTTTTCAGCGTGAGTAATGGCTGAGGTTTCTTTATAACGCTCGGCAGACTCAGGCAGTAAACCAGAGTACCGCTCCTGATAAATGGTGTCGTACAGCGTTAGATCGGGTACTGGTGCCAGCGCCATACCCATGTGGTAGCTGTCCGGGTAACGGAACAGCGCATTCAGGGTTTGTGAACCACCACCGCTGTGTCCCCAAATGCCTACACGGTTTTCATCAATGAAGTCCCAGCGTTCCAGCATTTGTTGCAGCGCATCGTATTGGTCGCGTACAGTAACGACGCCCAGGTTCTTGTAAATAGAGCGGCGCCAGTCAAAGCCGCGTGGAGACTTGGTGCCGCGGTTATCAATAGACGCAACAATATAGCCCTGCTGTGTCAGCATGGTATGCCATAAATACAATGAGCCGCCCCATTTATTCGCAACGGTTTGCCCCCAGGGTTCACCGTAAACGTAGAACAAAATGGGGTACTCTTTACTGGGGTCGAAGTCAGTCGGCTTCATAATGTAGCCGTCCAGCTCTAAACCGTCGCGAGCTTCCACCCGGAAAAACTCAACCGGTTGTTTCTGCACCTGTTCAACCGCTTGCTGTGCTTCATTATTGTCAACCACAGTACGAATAACTTCGTGATCCGGCAGTGAAATCATATTAGTAACCGGAACCTGGTTGACCGAACTAAAGGTATGTTCAGCGTATTTGGCGTCTTGTGAAATGCTGTAACTGTGGGTGCCGTCCATGTCCGGTGTAAGGCGCTCTAAGCGACCGCTACCGTCTAAGCTGGCGCGGAACAGGTAACGCTCCAGAGGTGTTTCCGGTGAGGCAATAAAATAGACCCAGCCGTTTTCTTCGTTCACACGCAGTACTTCAACTACGTCCCAGTTACCGCGGGTAATGGCGGTGGTTCTGCCTGAGTCGCGTTGCACTCGGTAAATATGGCGATAACCGCTGCGCTCGCTTAACCAGGTAAATTCGCGACCGTCATTTAAAAAGTGAATGTCGTCGACATACTCAGCCCACGAGTCGGTGCTTTCGCGTAACAACTCCTGACTACGACCGGTTTCAATATCACTGATAAAAGCGCGGTTAATGTGCTGCTTGCGGGTCAGTTGTTGAATTAACAGTTTTTCGCTGTTGCCTGCCCAGTTCATGCGCACCAGGTAATGCTGGCGAGGGTCACCGGGAATATTCATCCATTTTGTTTGACCGCCACTGGCCGGCATTACCCCAATGCGCATAGCGGCATTAGTTTCACCCACTTTCGGGTAGGGGAACTCTTTTAACGTTGGATAGAGTTCGTCGGTGTTGTTGATCATAGTGAATATTGGTGTGCCTTCGGTGTCCAGCTGCCAGTACGCAATGTGCTGGCCATCCGGGCTCCAGCGAAAACCGTCGCGCAGGAAAAACTCTTCTTCGTTAACCCAGTCGAAGGTACCGTTAACGATAGTGTCGCTGCCGTCGCTGGTCAGCGCGCTGACAGTGAAGCTGCTAAGGTCCTGCACGTAAATGTTGTTCTGCATAACAAACGCGACTTTTGTGCCTTGCGGATTAAACTTAGCAAACTGCAGAGTCGATTCGGGTGCATTCCCGCCCAGTTGGCGTAATTCGTTGTTGTTGCGGTTTAGCACCCAGTAATCGCCCAGAGTATGGGTACGCCACGAACGCTTGGTATTGGTGAAAATAAGCACTTTATCGCCATTGTCGGACCAGACGTAATTGGCAATATCCAGCGCTTTGTCCTTACCTTTCGGGGTAAGCTGTTCAGCACTGACTAAAACCGTGCGCTCGTTGGTTTCCGGGTGATAACGAACAATATCGCGGCCATCTGCCGAATTGGATTGCTCTAAAGTCGTGTAACCTGAACCGTCTTCCAGCCAGCGAGTTGGGGCCGGGCGATCAATACTGAAGGTATCGCTGGCGAATATTTTTTCCGCTGTCAGCTGGCTAACACCTGTTATTTCAGCTTCATTGGAGTCCGCAGTGGATTGTCCACCCAGGTTACTACAGGCACTTAAGGTGATAATGGCCGTTAATCCGACCAATAAACGCAAAGATCGAAAAGAAGTGTCAGACATGACATTTACCTTTATTCTGATTTATTAACGAACTGGATAATACCGCAAAAAACGCAGGAAACCACATAAGCGTGGTTGAAGACTAGCGCAAAGCCCCAATATCCATTGTAAGCATTTTGAAAAATTGAGGTAAAAATGAGCCATAACCCGCTATTGGAACAGAGCCAGCTTCCGGACTTTGAGCAAATTAAACCCGAACATATTCAACCCGCTGTTGAAGAGTGCATAAAACACGCTCGAAAAACCATCGATGAAGTACTGGAACGTGGTGATTTTAGCTGGAATGGTTTGATTGAGCCTTTGACCGATGCAGATGAAAAGCTTGAGCATGTCTGGGCGCCGGTGTCGCATTTGAACTCGGTAGTAAGCACGCAGGAACTGCGTGATGCGCATGACAGCTGCCTGCCATTGTTGTCGGACTATGCGACCTATGTAGGACAGCACAAAGGCTTGTTTGACGCTTATCAGGCACTGCGTGAAAGTGACGAGTTCGATACCTTGACCGAAGCTCAGCAAAAGCTCATTAACGACACTTTGCGTGACTTTCGTTTGTCGGGTGTGGACTTACCTGAAGATAAAAAGAAACGTTATGCCGAAATTTCATCGCGGCTGTCTGACTTGTCTTCAACCTTCAGCAACAACTTGCTGGATGCCACCCACGCATGGACTTGCCTGATTAACGATGAAAGCCGGCTTGCGGGTTTGCCGGAAAGCATTAAAGAAGCAGCAAAAGAAACGGCAGCAGATCAGGAAAAAGAGGGTTGGCTGTTCACTTTAGATATTCCAAGTTATCTGCCGGTCATGCTGTACGCCGAAGACCGGGAACTGCGCAAAGAAATGTATCAGGCTTTTGTGACTCGCGCGTCGGAAACTGGGCCTAATGGCGGAGAGTTCGATAACTCTGAGGTTATGAACGAAACTCTGGCTTTGCGTCATGAAATGGCGGAGCTGTTAGGTTTTAACGACTTTGCTGAAATGTCGCTGGCGACGAAAATGGCCGAGTCACCGGAGCAGGTGTTAGATTTTGTGCAGGATCTTGCTAACAAGTCCAAAGCACAGGCGAAAGCCGAGTATGCTGAAATTGAAACCTTTGCGATAGAGCAAGGTGTGGAGAAAATGGAAGCCTGGGATGTTCCTTATTTTAGTGAGCAGTTAAAACAGCAGCGCTACTCTATTTCTGATGAACTGTTACGCCCGTACTTTCCAGAGCAACAAGTGCTAAACGGTTTGTTTGAGGTGGTTAAGCGCTTGTTTGGTATGACGGTTAGCGAGCAAAAAGACGTAAAAACCTGGCATGAGAATGTGCGCTTTTTCCGCATTCACGATGCGGACGGACATTTGCGTGGCAGCTTCTACCTGGATCTCTATGCGCGTTCAGGCAAGCGAGGTGGTGCCTGGATGGCAGACTTTGTTGGCCGCAGAGTGCATGCCGACGGCGAATTGCAAAACCCGGTGGCCTTTTTAACCTGTAACTTTAGCAAGCCGGTGGGTGGTAAGCCTGCACTCTTTACTCACGATGAAGTGCTGACATTATTCCATGAGTTTGGTCATGGTTTGCATCATATGTTAACTCAGGTCGACACCGCTGGTTTGTCTGGTATTAACGGTGTCGAATGGGACGCAGTTGAGCTGCCCAGTCAATTTCTGGAAAACTGGTGCTGGGAACCTGAAGCACTGGCATTAATATCCGGACACTATGAAACCGGTGAGCCGTTGCCACAAGAGCTGCTGGAAAAAATGCTGGCTGCACGCAATTACCAGTCGGCTATGCAAATGATGCGACAGTTGGAGTTTTCGTTGTTTGATATGCGTATTCATCATGAATTTGACGCAAACACGGGTGCGCGAATTAGCGAAATTTTAGATGACGTGCGTCAGCAAACTTCAGTACGTATTCCACCGGAATACAACCGTTTTCAGCACAGTTTTGGTCATATCTTTGCTGGCGGTTATGCGGCAGGTTATTACAGTTATAAATGGGCTGAAGTGCTGTCGTCTGATGCATTTGCACGCTTTGAAGAGGAAGGCATATTTAACGCCACAACCGGGCGAGACTTTTTACATGTCATTCTGGAACGCGGTGGCAGCCGTAAAGCTGCAGATTTATTCCAGGAGTTTCGTGGGCGTGAACCGAGTGCCGAAGCTTTGTTACGTCATAGCGGCATAGTAGCCTGATGTAAGCATCAGGCTGCGATAGCCATAACCAAGTTGACGAGACCAACTAAACCAAACACGAACAGGATAGTGAGTATGATGCCTATGATGATGTAGGCTTTCGGGCTCCCATGCTGGAAGTCTCGTTGGCGGTTTTTTTCTGTTTGCACACCCAAAAAAGCCGCCAACACACTCATAACCATATTGAAGAAACCTGGTTTCGAGGTTTTGTTTTCGGTAGATTCAGACATTAATCGGTGTATTCGTTTTGGTAACGTGTGTTTTTGGTGTCGCTTGAACTTGAGATTAACTCAATCAAATCGAAGAAGTGAAATTGTACGGAACGGCTGTCGCCTTTTAACCAGCTAAACCATGTCACTTGATCTGCAGCTAATTGACACTCGACAGAGGTGTTACTTTGATCTTTTTCAGTAACAAGTTGTTGGCAGCGTTGAGTGGCGTTTTGCTGAGCAACGAGCGAGGAAGGACTCACAATAGCAAACGCAGCTAATGCCAGTGATGTTATTATTGTGAGTAATCGCATGAAATTCCCTCTCAAGTCTTGATTGACTAATTTATCAGCGATTTTGTAAAAATTCTAGTCATCACTGCGAATTTTTTTGTCAGGGGTTAACTGCTACAATAAGCATCATTTTGAAATAGGTCAGGAAAACGAACGATGAAACCATTAATTGCACCGTCAATACTGTCTGCGGACTTTGCCCGTTTAGGGGAGGAAGTTGACGCGGTATTGAGCGCCGGCGCCGATGTCGTGCATTTTGACGTAATGGATAACCACTATGTGCCTAACCTGACAATAGGTCCTATGGTTTGCAAAGCGTTGCGTGATTATGGAGTTGAAGCACCAATTGACGTGCATTTAATGGTTAAGCCCGTTGACCGTATTATTCCTGACTTTGCAGAGGCAGGGGCTTCTATCATTACCTTCCATCCGGAAGCCTCCGACCATGTTGACCGGACTTTGCAGCTTATTCACGAACATGGCTGCCAGGCGGGGTTGGTTCTAAACCCTGCAACACCGCTGCATTATCTTGATCATGTTATGGATAAAGTGGATGTCATTTTACTGATGTCAGTTAACCCGGGATTTGGTGGACAGTCTTTTATTTCGTCAACGCTTGATAAGCTCCGAGCGGTGCGCAAGCTGATAGATAACAGTGGACGAGATATTCGGTTGGAAGTGGATGGCGGTGTTAAGGTGTCAAATATTGGTGAAATTGCGAAAGCGGGCGCGGACATGTTCGTTGCCGGTTCAGCTATTTTTAATGCGGATGATTACGCCAGTGTCATCCAGACAATGCGCGATGAAATCGGCGCGGTAACAGGTTCTTAGAGGAAACAGGAATGTCGAAACCAATTGTGTTAAGTGGTTGTCAGCCGTCGGGGCAATTGTCTATTGGTAATTACATTGGCGCACTACGTCAGTGGGTTAATATGCAAGACACTCACGAGTGTAAATTTATGCTGGTTGATCAGCACGCCATTACTGTACGTCAGGAGCCGGAAAAATTGCAGCAGGCAACCCTGGACGGGCTGGCTTTGTACCTGGCTTGTGGCCTTGACCCAGCGAAAAGCACTGTGTTTATTCAGTCGCATGTACCCGAACATACTCAACTTGCCTGGGTTTTGAACTGCTACACTCAAATGGGTGAGCTAAACCGCATGACGCAGTTTAAGGATAAGTCTCAGCGTCACGCCAGTAATATTAACGCGGGTTTGTTTACTTACCCGGCGCTAATGGCGGCAGACATTCTGTTGTACCAGGCGAATGAAGTGCCGGTGGGCGATGACCAGAAGCAGCACCTGGAAATGACCCGTAATGTTGCTGAGCGTTTTAATAACTTGTATGGCGATATTTTTACGATTCCGGAGCCAATGATTCCAAAAGTCGGTGCGCGGGTCATGTCATTGCAGGAGCCGACTAAGAAAATGTCAAAGTCGGACGATAACCCGAATAACTTTGTAGGTTTATTGGAAGAACCGAAGAAGATTCTGAAGAAAATTAAGAAAGCCGTTACCGACTCCGACGAGCAGGCGCGCATTTACTTTAATCAGGAAGAAAAGCCGGGTGTATCGAATTTACTGAGCATTATGTCTGCTGCGACGGGTAAGTCGATAGACGAGCTGGTACCGGACTATGAAGACAAAATGTACGGGCATTTAAAAGTAGATGTGGCAGAGTCTGTGGTGGCCATGCTGGAACCTATTCAACAGCGGTACCACGACATGCGTAATGACCAGGCATTTTTGCAACAGGTTATGAAACAAGGCGCTGATAAGGCACGTGAAGCCTCAGCAAAAACGTTGTCAGATGTTTATAAAGCGGTAGGCTTTGTACCCTACCCAGGATAAATTTAATTATGCTAGAGAGATCTTCGGAACAGCGCGAAAAAGAGTTGCTGAACAGTGTTGAAACCATGGCAAACATTGGCAGCTTTTGGTACGAACCTGCGTCTGGAGATTTATATTGGAGCCCTCAGTTAAGAGAGATTCATGGAGTAGGGCAGGATGAGCCTATCACCTATGAACAGGCTATGGCGTTTCATTTGCCTGAGTACCGTGAAAATATAGAGCACTTAGTCGAACAGAGTTTTCAGCACTGTCATAGCTGGTCGGCAGAAAGTTGCCTTAAAGACAGAAGCGGATTAATTCATTGGGTTGCTATTACAGGCATTACCCGAACGTTAAAAAATGGCGACGTGGCGCTGTTTGGTGCAATTCAGGACATAACGGTTAAAAAGTACCGTTTGCAGCAGTTACAAGAGCAAACTAACACTTTAAGAAGCACGCTGGATAACTTACTGGATGCTGTTATCACCATCGACAGCAATGGCATTATTATTAACTTTAGCGCGCCGGCTGAGCGCATGTTCGGTTACAGCGCCACTGAAGTTAAAGGTAAGAACGTCAATGTATTAATGCCCGAACCGTATGCCCGTGAACATGATCATTATCTTGATGCATACCAAAAAACTGGCCGTGCACGCATTATCGGTATTGGTCGTGAGGTACAGGCTAAGCGTAAAACTGGAGAAGTGTTCCCTATTGACTTAGCGGTAACCGAGGTCACGCACTCGGGTGAAACGCAATATATTGGCGTTATACGGGATATTACCGAACAAAAGGAAAATGCCCGTAAGCTCGAGTATTTAGCCAATTTTGATGAACAAACCGGACTCCCAAACCGACACCGATTTCTTGACCTTGTTGAGAAACGTATTGAAAGCCAGCTCCCCATTGTTGTGGCAGCCATTAATATCGATTTCTTTAATCGCGTGAATACGATTCACGGACACGAGGAAGGTGACCGTGTTATTCAGCTAATTGCGCAGCGTCTGAGAAAAACCATTGGTGATTCAGGCTGGATAGCGAGAGATCTCGGTGACCGATTTTGGGTGGGGGTCATGCTGGATTCTACTGATAACAGCTTGAGCATTATTGAGGAGCTACATAGCGTATTACGCGAACCTTTCAAAACGGCATTTCAGACGCATTACTTAACCGCAAGCATTGGGGTCAGTTTAAGTGATAAAGATGAAAATGCTTCCGGACTGCTGTCACAGGCTGATACGGCCACGTCTAATGCTCGGCATAGCGGCCGGGATAAAATTGCAGTTTACAGAACTGAAATATCCGAGTCCGTTGTAACTGACGCTAAAACAGAGTTGGCTTTACGAGGGGCTTTGGGTCAGGGACAGTTCGAGTGCTGGCTTCAATCTAAAGTCGATACTGATGGTGTTGTGTGTGGTGCGGAGGCTTTAATGCGTTGGCGTAATAAAGCAGGAGAAATTATTCCTCCAGATCAATTTATTCCGGTCGCAGAACGCTTTAAGTTAATTATCCCTATGGCTAAAGAATTGTTGAGTCAGGTGGCTTTTGTCGTGCGGCAACTGAGCGATAAAGGTCTCAACGATCGTATTGCGGTTAATGTCAGCCCAATTGAATTTTTACAAGCAGACTATGCGGATACGGTAGAGAATATGTTCGCTGAACACGGGGCACCGCTAAACCAGTTAACTATTGAAATTACAGAAAATTTATTACTGGCTGACCCTGAAATAGTTCAACAAAGGATGTCCCGACTAGCCAAGCTGGGTGTCTTATTTTCCATAGATGATTTTGGAACGGGCTACTCTAATTTTATTCGTATTCAGCAGCTGCCGATAGGCGAGTTAAAAATAGACAGACAGTTTGTCCAACTTGCAGAAGAGAACGATAAACATAGAGGATTATTGTTGGCTATGCTGAATATGACTAAATCCCTATCGGTTTCTTCAGTAGCCGAAGGCGTAGAAACTGAAGCTCAGGTTAAATTACTGAAAGAAAATGGTGCTGATTTATTGCAGGGGTTCTATTTTGCGCGGCCAGCCCATTTTCAAGACTGGCTGAGTGGCCGACTGACTTAGCAGTATGATTGTATTAATTGATAACTTTGACTCATTTACTCACAATCTGGCCCGCTACTTTCGGGAATTAGGTGTAGACGTTAGTGTTTTCAGAAATAACGAATTAACCCTTACTGATATAGAGCAACTAGAACCGCAAGCGCTCGTTGTATCGCCGGGCCCTTGTACTCCCAACGAGTCAGGGATATCTTTGGCGGCCATTGAGCACTTTCATACAAAGTTACCAATATTAGGTGTGTGCCTTGGTCATCAGGCATTGGCACAAGTTTTTGGTGCAAGCGTTGTTCGGGCAGAAAATGTTATGCACGGAAAAACCAGTGTGATAAGACACTCAGGGGAAAGGCTTTTCCGGCAGCTGAATAACCCCTTAGAAGTGACCCGCTATCATTCGTTGGTTGTTTCTCCTGAGAGCTTATCTACAGATTTTATTATTGATGCCGATACGTTAAGCAAAAATGGGCAATTTGAGATTATGTCGATAAGACACCGAAATTTACCACTGTTTGGTGTCCAGTTTCATCCTGAATCTGTTATGACGGCACAAGGACATAGTCTGTTAGCGAATTTTTTACGTTATATACGATAATCAGTAAGTAGTATTTTCTCTGCTTATTCAACATAATACAGCCGCAGTTCAGCTAATACCGAGGTAACATGTTCCACTTTTTTGCGGGTACCACAGAAGGTGGTAGTAACGATCCCGCTTTGCGCTTAGAAAAACGCTTTATTAACTATCTCATAAGCTTTCCGTTTGCGCGTAAAACTCGTTCAAAAGAAGATGGTACCGACAATGAAGTGCATGAGCAGCGACGTAAGCTTTTAGAAGTTGAGCGTCTGAACTATGAAGAGCGGGATCGCAAAGCGCAGGCGCGTCAGCGTTATGCCGATCGTATTTCTGATGAATTGCATGAAGAGATTTATCATCGTGCGTTGAAAGCCATAGAAGATGGCGACTACATCAGCGAGCGCTTGATCCCACTGCCTGAGAAACTACCTGAATTACTCGATACGCTTAGCATGAAAGCCGCGTCTATGCGCCGGATTGAGTCTGTTGTGCAAGGCATGGACTGGTTCCATACGGGACTAATCCGTACGGTCAATCAACCACCATTTATTGACCGGAATAAGCAGGTAAAAATTGATAATCTGCGGGTGGCCATGAGCTTCGTGGGTACCGAAAATTTGCGCCTGCTGGCCCCTGCCTACATTATGCAAAACTGGTTGCCGCCGGCTACGCAACCGTTCACCTTATTCCGCCGGAAAATTTGGGAGCATTCGCTGGGTACGGCTATTGCCGCGCACAATATTGCGGTAGAGCGTAACCTGCGAGATCCTGTTTTAGCTTATACCATTGGTATGTTCCATGAGCTGGGAAAAATTGCCTTAACCAAGCTGTATTTGCGTTTATTTGATGAGGTACAGCGCGAATTCGCTATGCAAAGCGTTAACGATAAGTCACCTGAGCGTCACAATACTATTGTCACCTTAACTCCGGACGAGCGCTTTCTGCGCGATTTAATGTTGGAAAAGGATAAGGACGTAAGTTACCTGGTTGCTGAAGGCTGGGGATTAAAGCGAGTTCCGGTAAGCGAACACTTACTAGCTTTTACACAAAGTAAAACGAAAGAGCAAGGATATGAATCTGAATATGCTGAAGCGTTAGCTCAGGCCAATGCTTATTGCGAATTCAGAATGCTGCGGGAAGTAGACCTTGCCAGTCTGGAAGAGGGTAAACACCTGTTAAACAAGCATTCAATAAAGTCAGAAACTGTCGCTCGTTTGCACAATGTGAGTTTAAAACGCCCGCCAATTGTGGTGCCTGAATAGAAGCTTCAACATTCAAACTCGGTGTCGATTAATAAATGATCGAATACCTTATTGATATGCGCTTCCTCGTCAGTGAAGCGCACGCCAACACTTATCATTCCATAGTCTTTGCGTTGGTTCATAATTTGACCTGAAAGAGTCAGAGGGTCTCTCTGAGAACCTGAACCTATACTGATCTTTATATTCATGTGAGTGACATTACCCGTCTGGCTCTGCGCCTTAAACACAATTTGGCAACCGGCAGAAGAAATATCGACAATAACGCCACTGGCTAACTTCTTTTTGTTTTTGGTCTGAGTGCCATCAGCAGTAACATCAACTGGAATATGAGTTCGTACACGCCGTTGTGCCCGCAATGCGCGATTCTCTATTTGTTTCGGATAATCCAGATACAGCAACCGGAAAGGAATATTAGAGACGGCCCGGATCTTTGTTTTAAAAGCCAGGCATTCACCCGCTTCTCCCTCTAAAACCAAGCGAACAATAACCGGGTTACCTTCATATAAAACATCGGCGTAGCTGCCATCAGTGCGCGGGTTAGGCTGCTTCAACAATAAATAGTTACCGGTGTCAAAGCCCACAACCTGAAGCTTGGTGCGTACCTTGGTCGCCGAAGAAAACTCAACATCAATTACGTCGCCCGGGCGTAAGTAGGTCAGCTTTAAGTGGGGTTGAGATGAGGCGTTCAGGGGCGGAGTCTGATTTTCCATAACGTCTTTTCCAGCCGAACATTTATTCAATAATTCAGGCTAAATTAACGCCAGTTAAAAATCAATGTAATTCTGCGTAGTTAAATGTTAACTCAGTAGGTTCATTTTTTCTGGCCTAAAAAATAATGACTAAAGATTCATCGTTTCAGCATGCATTAGCATAACTATTCGTATCTTATGCAAGAAAAGCGTAAACCCTCGGTTTTAGGGATTTATAACTGAATTATCACAGACAAACTGCACAAATTTTGGCATAATAGCGGGCTACTTTTAGAGATGAATTTGTTGACACCTTTGTTAACTCGCTAAGGCGATAAGGACGAGAGTAATGACAGACAATAAGACAGTAAACCGTGAAATGTTTAATGATGTAATGGTTCCGAACTATAACCCGGCATCAATGGTTCCCGTTAAAGGAGAAGGTGCTCGTGTTTGGGATCAGGAAGGTCGCGAGTATGTCGACTTTGCCGGCGGCATCGCTGTGAACTGTCTTGGTCATTGCCATCCGGCGATGGTGTCTGCCCTGCAGGAGCAGAGCCAGAAGCTGTGGCATTTAAGTAATGTTTTTACTAACGAACCGGCAATTCGCCTGGCGAAGAAATTAACTGAAGCCACCTTTGCCGATCGTGTTTACTACGCTAACTCTGGTGCTGAAGCTAACGAAGCAGCATTAAAGCTGGCACGTCGCTGGGCAATTGAAAAGCATGGCGAGCATAAGCAACAAATTATTGCTTTCACTAAAGGCTTCCATGGGCGTACCTTCTTTACCGTAACCGTGGGTGGTCAGCCAGCATACTCTGACGGCTTTGGCCCAAAACCTGGTGCGATTGAGCATGTGGACTACAACAATATTGACGCGCTAAAAGAACTGATTTCCGACAAAACTTGCGCTGTAATGATGGAACCATTGCAAGGTGAAGGCGGTGTAGTTACTCCAGACGTAGAGTTTGTTAAAGCGGTACGTGAGCTGTGTAACGAAAACGACGCGTTATTGATTTTTGACGAAGTACAAACAGGTTTTGGTCGTACCGGTAGCCTTTATGCGTACGAGCAGCTGGGCGTGACGCCGGACATTCTGACTTCAGCAAAAGCATTGGGCGGCGGTTTTCCTATTGGCGCTATGCTAACAACGACGGAAATTGCTGAGCACCTTAAACCGGGTACACACGGCAGTACATATGGCGGTAATCCACTGGCCTGCGCGGTATCAGAAGCGGTATTTGATGTTGTAAATACGAAAGAAACGCTGGACGGCGTGAAGCAACGTGAGCAGTGGTTCAAAGAACAACTAACAGCAATTAATGAAAAATATAACGTGTTCAGCGAAATTCGCGGTCAGGGCTTATTGCTTGGTGCGGCAATGAATGAAGAGTACGAAGGGCGTGCGCGCGACTTCTTGCTGGCCGGCCAGGAGCATGGCGTTATGGTACTGATTGCCGGTGCTAATGTGGTGCGCTTTACCCCGTCGCTGGTTATTTCTGAAGAAGACATTAAAGAAGGCCTGCAGCGCTTTGAAAAAGCCGTTGCCCAGGTCGTTGGTCAATAACTGAGGCTGTTTTATGTTGCTAATCAGACCCATTAAGCCGTCAGATTACGAAGCGTTATACCAGTGTGCGATTGAGTCCGGTCATGGTTTTACTTCTTTACCGGTAGACCAGTCGCTGCTGGAGCGCCGCATTAACGCGGCGCAAAAAGCATTCGCTAAAGATACCGTTGAAACACCGGGCGATGAAAGCTATCTGTTTGTTATGGAAGATACCGAAACCGGTACTATTGCAGGTGTCAGTGGTATTGAAGCCGCGGTGGGTTTGAATGAAGCCTTCTGGCATTACCGTTTAGGTAAAGTTGTGCATCATTCAGAGAAGCTCAATATTTATAATGCACTGGAAACCTTAACCTTGTGTAATGACTACACCGGTGTTTCCGAGCTATGCACACTGTTCTTGCGTGAACCTTACCGGCACAATATGAACGGACGTACATTGTCACGTTTCCGTATGCTGTTTTTAGCGCAATTTAAACAGCGTTTCAGCGACTGGGTAATAGCCGAAATGCGTGGTGTTTCAGATGAAAATGGTGATTCGCCATTCTGGAATTGGCTGGAAGAGAACTTTTTCTCAATGGACTTTCCTAAAGCCGACTACTTAAGTGGCATTGGCGATAAAGTCTTTATTTCTGAACTGATGCCACGCTTCCCTATTTATACTAATTTGTTGAGTAAAGAAGCACAGGCGGTTGTCGGTAAAGTTCACGACAATACCCGGCCGGCACTGAAACTGCTGGAATCCGAAGGCTTTCGTTTTCGCGGGTTCGTCGATATATTTGATGCAGGGCCAACGGTTGAAGCCGAAGTGTGTAATCTTAACAGTGTCCGTAACAGTCGTTTAGTGACGGTAACGGTAAGCGAATCTAAAGCGGAAGATGAAGGCATTCCTCATATTGTCTGCAATACGCAACTGAAGAACTTCCGTGCGACCAAACTGTCTTTACCGGCAGGTGCAGACGAACTCGTATTGACGACAGAACAAGCCCAGGCAATGCATTTAGAAAGCGGCGATGAAGCCCGCATTGTTGCACTCTAAGCAGGAGTATTTGTATGACGAACAGTATTCAATTTATTGATGGTTGTTGGGAAGCTGGTGAAGGTCAGCTGTTCAAATCGATTGATCCGGCACGAAACGAAGTTATCTGGAGTGGCGAAGCTGCCAGTGAACCCCAGGTTGAAAAGGCCATTCTGGCAGCACGGGCGGCATTTCCGGATTGGTCCGGTCGCAGCGTGGAAGAGCGCTTAGCTGTTTGTAAGAAATTTTCAGAGTTACTGGAAGAAAATAAAGAGCATCTGGCTCGTACTATGGCTAAAGAAACTGGCAAACCGGTTTGGGAAACACGTACCGAAGTTGGCGCTATGATGGGTAAGGTGGCGATTTCAGAACGAGCCTACCATGAACGCACCGGTACGGTTGAAAACGATATGCCGGGCGCAAAAGCCTTTATTCGCCACAAGCCGCACGGCGTGGTCGCTGTTTATGGCCCTTATAACTTTCCGGGGCATCTGCCTAACGGGCACATTGTTCCGGCGCTTATTGCGGGTAATACCGTGGTGTTCAAACCAAGCGAACTGACTCCTATGGTGGCCCAGGAAACCGTTAAGTTATGGGAAAAAGCAGGCATCCCGGCGGGGGTTCTTAACCTGGTTCAGGGCGAAGTTGACACGGGTAAGGCATTGTCAGCACACCCACAAATTGATGGTCTGTATTTCACCGGCTCATCAAACACTGGGCATTTGTTACACAAACAATTTGGCGGTCGTCCTGATAAGATTCTGGCACTGGAAATGGGCGGTAACAACCCATTGTTGGTGACGAATGTGGCTGATATTGATGCAGCGGTACACAATATTGTGCACTCAGCTTTCATCACTTCTGGCCAGCGCTGCACTTGCGCACGTCGCTTGTTCATCGAAGATTCTGAGCAAGGCCGTGCTGTACTGGAACGTCTCATTGAAGTCACTGAGAATATTCTGGTCGACGATTACGAAGCTGATCCACAGCCATTCATGGGTGCTATGATTTCTGCTAAAGCTGCGGGCGAAATGGTCGATGCACAGAATGAGCTGTTGCACAAAGGAGCTAAGTCATTAGTTCGTATGAAGCAGGCTGACTCGAAGAAAGGGTTTGTCACTCCGGGTATTGTGGATGTAACTGGAGTTGAAAATTTACCGGACGACGAGCATTTTGGACCATTATTGAAAGTGTATCGTTTTAAAGATATTGATGCGGCTATCAAAGAAGCGAACAATACGCGTTATGGTCTGTCTGCTGGTGTTTTGTGTGATGATGAGCAAACCTATCGTTACTTCTTTAAACACATTCGTGCAGGTATTGTGAATTGGAATAAGCCGATTACTGGTGCCAGCAGTTCCGCACCTTTTGGAGGCATTGGCGCAAGCGGTAATCACCGTGCTAGTGCGTATTATGCGGCGGACTATTGCGCGTACCCGGTTGCCTCTGTGGAAGCTGACAGCATGAGCTTACCTGAGAGTTTAGCTCCAGGGCTTAAATTTTAATCGCAATCTGTGCTAGCTTAGTGGCTGGGCAACGTATGGGTTGCCTGGCCGCGAGACAAAGAGAAACAGATGATAGTTGAAACAGACGGATACATTGAGCTAATCCAGTACCTGACAGGTCAGTTACCGGTCTTCACTGAGCAAAGTAGCAGCGCAAAAACTGCAGACTATACTTTGCGTGATTTTATGGAAGAGCGTTTGTCAGAAAGCATGATGGCAGTGTTTGAGCAGAACGAGCTCGATGAAGCTTTGCGGCTGAATATTGTCCGGGAAACGGATGCTATTGTTTACGATTTGGAAGAAGTGTTATCCAAAGTTTTGGATACACACCCGACTCCGCAGCAGGAAGCCTTCATTAATGAGTTTGTTGGTCTGGTAAAAAACCTTTTCGATGAGCGCCTGCAAAGTTACCGACTGTAGTCTTTTATCGATTTCAGCAAGGATATTCAATGTCAGCAAATAGCATGAATGCAAAGGTTGCCTGGTTAGACGGCATGACTTTTGTGGCTACCTCAGGTAGTGGTCATCAAGTGGTTATGGATGGTGACAACCCCGGCAAAGCCCCGAGTCCTATGGAAATGGTACTCATGTCCGCAGGAAGCTGCGCGTCTGTTGACGTGGTCAGTATATTGCAAAAAGCTAAGCAGAACCTTCAGCGCTGCTATTGTGAGTTGTCAGGAACCCGTGCCGATTCAGTACCAAAGGTTTTTACTGACATTCATCTGGAGTTCGTGATTGTGGGCACGGATATTAACGAAAAGCACGTGGAGCGTGCGGTGAAACTGTCAGCCGATAAGTACTGTTCGGTGGCTAAAATGCTGGAAGCGTCGGTTAATATTACCCACAGTTACCGTATTGAACCTCCTCAACAAGACGACTGATCTTTGAATTATCGACACATTTTTCATGCCGGCAATTTTGCCGATGTTTTTAAGCATTTGCTTCTGGCGCGAGCGCTGGAGTATTTTCAGCAAAAGAGTAAGCCCTATTTTGTACTCGATACTCACGGTGGTATCGGTTACTACGATTTGCAAGGTGATCAGGCCGTAAGAACTGCCGAAGCCGAACAGGGTATTGTCCGTTTTGCTCAATACTCATCCGAAGAACCCTTAGCCGGCGCTTATTTAAACACCGTGCGTCAATTAAACGAAGAGCAAGGTAAGCTTAGGTATTACCCTGGTTCACCAGTCATAACCTCTGAATTTTTACGCGAAAATGACCGGTTAGTTGTTTGTGAACTGCATAAAGAAGACGCAGAGACCCTTAAAAACACCCCTTTGGGTCGGCACAAACAAGTGCAAATACTGGCTCCCATGGACGGTTATCAGGCTGTGCGTGCGCAACTGCCCCCTGCTGAAAAGCGTGGGTTGGTACTTATTGACCCGCCTTTTGAAAACACCACGGAGTTTGACGATGTGGTCAGCGCGTTGGAACAGGGCTTAAAACGCTGGCAAAGCGGTAGCTTTGCGGTTTGGTACCCTATTAAAGATGAGTTGAAAACGGCTGCTTTTCACCGTGATGTTGGTGCTTTGCCAGGTCTGCCTAAGACTCTGATTATGGAACTGAATATACGCACCAATGATGAGCGTAAAGGGCTTCACGGCTGTGGCTTTCTCTGGATCAATCCGCCTTATGGCGTGGTGCAGGACAGCGAGCATCTGTTACCCGTCTTGTGCAAAACTCTCGCTCAGGATAAAGGTGCCAACTTTCACAGTAGATGGTTAGTTAGTGAGTAGTTACTTATTTACTTGATATCCAGTCAACCTGTCGGCGAACCTGGTTTTTCCTTTCCATAATTTGTTCTATCAGCGGTGTCAGAATAAGCTCCATGGCTAAAGCCATTTTCCCGCCGGGCACAACCAGGGTACTGGTACGCGACATGAAAGAGCCGTCTATCATCTGCAGGTAATAGGGGAAGTCGACATTCTTAATACCCCGAAAACGAATAACAACAAAGCTCTCGTCCAGTGACGGAATATCCTTGGCACTGAAAGGGTTGGACGTATCAACCGTAGGCACTCGCTGGAAGTTGATATGAGTACGCGAAAACTGGGGAACAATATGGTGAATGTAATCTTCCATGCCACGAATAATGCTGGTGGTAACCGCTTCACGTGAATGGCCCCGCTCTGATGTATCGCGAATCAACTTCTGGATCCACTCAAGGTTAACAATGGGCACCATGCCGATTAATAAATCGACATACTGAGTGACATCGTACCCGTCACCGCAAACACCGCCATGCAGGCCTTCATAGAAAAGCGCATCGGTATTTTCGGGGAGCTCTTCCCAGGGCGTAAAAGTCCCGGGCATTTGGTTATAAGGCACGGCATCATCAAAGCTGTGTAAATAGCGACGCACTTTGCCGTTGCCGGTTTGTGAATAAGAACGGAATAAGGATTCTAACCGGTCAAAGTCATTGGCTTCGGCACCAAAATAACTGATATGACGACCCTGTTCCTGAGCTTTGCGAATAGCCAAGTCCATTTCAGGGCGGGAGTAGCGATGAAAGCTGTCACCTTCTACAAATGCTGCACTCACATCTAACGAACGAAAGATATGGCGTACGGCTTGTCCTGTGGTAGTTGTTCCTGCTCCTGATGAACCGGTAACGGCAATAATCGGGTGCTTTGATGACATAACATTCTCGCAAACTAAATAAGAACAGTTGTTATACTGACCTGATTTACTAAGGTCAAGGTAAACCCAACGCTTTAATAATGAGGAGGGGGTGGTTCATCTGCCGGATCTGAGTCAGTCGACTGATTCTCCTGCATTTGTTTCAGCCGCTTTCCTAACCAGCGAATTTGTTTTTGCATTTCACTCATTTGCTGAGTTTGCTCAGTAACCCGTTTATTCAATGAATCAATGGTGTCTTCCTGAAAGGTTAATTGCATTTCAAGGTTAGTTAATTGCGCTTCTATTTTTTCTACTGTCATTCTTTAATACCTGTTAAATCAATACTCCACCACTCAGCGAGACCCGCAGAACTCTCGCTAATGACCTGTTGTTGTTTTTCATCAAACACGACGGCCAATATGGAAGCGTTGCTCGGATGACCTCCGTCGCGTAAATCAACTCGCCAGTGCGTGAGCTCTTCTCCGGTCGAGGTGTCCCAGATTGCAATTTGACGCGAGGGCGATCCGGTAATGAGGTAATCACCAGAGGCACTAAAGCGCGCCGCACTAAAAATTTTATGGCGTTCTATGAACTTAAGTTTTGAAACAACTTCACCCTTTGGTAGCGAACGGATAATGGCATTATCGATTGCATCTGAGATAAACGCAAAATGGCCATCAGGGTGCAAAGCAACCTGTGTGATCCGCCCATCAAGAGGCCAACGGTGCACAATTTGCCCGCTGCGGGTATCCCATAGTATGGCTGAATGATCATTAGAACCACTGAGCACATAAAAACCGTTGGGAGAAATATCGAGAGCATTAATGTTTTCGGTATGGCCATAAAATTCAATACGCCGTCCTGAGGCAGGATTAAAAGCAACTTGCGTGCCGTCTCGCTTACCCAGTACCACAGTTCCGCCTTTTTTACTGACGACCAGCTTCTGTATACCCCCTGAACCTATTTTCCAGAAACCCAGGTTTTCACCGCTATTAATATCCCACATGGAAAACTCTTTACGCGATGCGGCAACCGCGACTTCTCCGTCGGCGCTAATATCTACGTCGATTATTTGAGAGACGGCGTTTTCATTATGCTGCCATTGGTACTTTGCATTGGTGGCATAACGAGGCCACAACAGCAAGCCAGCTTCGTCTGTAGAGACCAGACTAAAGTTCCCGTCGTCCGAAATATCAGCGGCGTAGGTACCGTTGTCAGCGTGAATTGTTTTATTGATCTTTTCCGGTGCAGGTTGGCAACCGGTGAGTACAACCAGCAAAATAAACGCACCGCACAGCTTGAGAAAAGGCATAGGCAAGTTCCTTGTGGTTGTGTAGTATGGTTCTGTTAGATAACACTATTATGGCATAGTCCGAAAGGATGCAAGACGATAATTGGAGAAAACGATGAAACAACTGATAAAGCCGTTAGCTATTTCAGCCATCGCGCTGGCACTGACGGCCTGCTCGCAAGAAAAATTTCCGGCTAATGATACGGAATTAAAAACAGACAAAGATAAGCAGGCTTACGCGTTAGGCTCTTCTGTTGGTGGGTTCATTGCGCGTAACCTGGATCGTCAGGAAGAAGCGGACTATATGCTGGAACGTGACATTGTTATTGCCGGCTTTGTCGATGCGGTTAAAGGTGACCCTCAACTGGGTGAAGAAGAAGCTGAAAAAATTCTGAACGCTATGCGCGAAGAGGTCATGGAACATCGTCAGAACGTTTTAGGTAAAAAAGCTGCTGAAGAAGGGAAAGCCTATTTAGCGGAAAACGCGAAAAAAGAGGGTGTGCAATCAACTGACTCGGGTCTTCAGTATGAGGTTCTTGAAGAAGGTGACGGTGTTAGCCCATCAGAAACCGACATGGTAGAAGTTCATTACGAAGGTACGCTGGTTGATGGCGAAGTGTTTGACAGCTCATATGAGCGTGGCGAACCAACATCATTTCCGCTAAACCGCGTTATCCCTGGCTGGACTGAAGGTCTGCAATTGATGAAAGAAGGCGCTAAATACCGTTTCGTGATCCCGTCTGAACTGGCGTACGGTGATCGTGAATTGGGTGATGGTCAAATCCCACCAAATTCAACGCTGATTTTTACTGTTGAGCTGCTTAACGTACAAAAAGACGAACTGGATACCGAATAGGTTCCGTTGCGCTTTCATGTATACAAAAACGCCGGCGAAATGCCGGCGTTTTTATAAATTCAATAAAACTCAGCTTATGCTGTTATTAAATTATGCTCGTCTAAATGATTGAGAAGTTTGTCTTCAAACTCCATTCTTAATTCCAGTGCTTCACCCAGTGCCGATAAATCTCTATCGAAGGTTTCACAGTGATCAGTTGAGCTTATCTCACCATATCTATCATTAAAATCTAACGCAATTTCAGTGGTGTCAGAAATTAAAGGGAATAATTCGTCAGCTAAATCATCAACTGAGTTTCCCTGAGATGAAGCTTCGCGCACAATTTGATCATAAATTTCAAAATGACCACTTGAGACGTAGTCGACTAATTGACCGCAAAAATCGCGGATATCAGTGACGTTGGGTAAGCCCGAGCGAATGCTTTCATAAGGCGGGAGCGCGGCAAGTTTAAAATAATTTACCAGTAAGTTCTGGCGCTCGGATAGCCATAGGTCGATACTTTTATGAGCGCCGGCCCAGCGCTTTTTTGCCTGCTCATTACGGCTTAACATGATACTCTCCGTCTATAGTTTCAGTACCTAATGTAAATTCATAAGCATTAGAACTCAACTGATTTTACAGAAAATCAAACGCATTTGATACGCGGGATTAATATGGCGACTTTGTATTCAAAACCGGCGGCTGATGAACCTGCCTGGTGGTTTGTGGTGAGCTCTGACCATCTCTTTCTGGATGAAAGCGGAGAAGTCCCTTTTGGCTGCCTGCAAGATCTAGGCTTTCCAGACTTAAATGACTACCGGGTAGTGGAAATAGGCGAGCTGCGGGAGCGTAGCTGTTATTTGGTTATGGCCGACTATATGGACGAACAGTTCATTGGTGGTGAGTTTGCACCTTTACGCCAATTACTTACCGTGGACGACATGGAAAAGTTTGCTATGGCAGGCAGAGCCCGGCAATTCAGCGACTTTCTGAATACTCATCGTTTTTGCGGCCGCTGCGGTGCTCGCATGCAAACCATAGAATGGGAGCTGGCGATGCATTGTAATCAGTGCCAGCACCGTTGTTACCCGCGCGTGTCGCCATGCGTTATTGTGGCTATCCGCAAAGATGATAAAATTCTGCTGGCTCAAGGCAAGCGCCATAAGCCCGGCTTACACTCTATATTGGCAGGCTTTGTTGAAGCCGGCGAGAGTCTGGAGCAGGCATTAGAGCGTGAAGTTTATGAAGAGGCCGGCATTCGCGTTAAGAACATTCAGTATCATTTAAGCCAGCCCTGGTCTTTTCCTCATTCGCTAATGATGGGTTACACGGCAGACTGGGCAGAGGGTGAATTGCATATCGACCCGTACGAACTGGTGACAGGCGACTGGTTTGCTTTTGACGACCTGCCGGATATTCCGCCCGAAGGGACCATAGCAAGAACTTTGATTGATCTATCTCAAAAGAGGTAAGCACAAGTTTTCATGGAGCCAATGCCTGCGGACTGATAAAATGCCTGGCATTGATGTTGATAAATAATTGGATTCGCTATGACCGCTCCGGCGCTTAAAAATGATCGTTACCTCCGTGCACTGGCAAAACAACCCGTTGATCGCACTCCCGTCTGGATGATGCGTCAGGCTGGACGCTATTTACCTGAGTATAAAGAAGTACGCGCGGAGGCTGGCGACTTTATGTCATTATGCCGAAACACTGAGCTTGCTTGTGAAGTGACCATGCAACCGTTGCGTCGGTTCGACCTGGATGCTGCCATACTCTTTAGCGATATTCTAACGATTCCCGACGCTATGGGTCTGGGCTTATATTTTGAAGCCGGTGAGGGGCCGAAGTTTAAGGATCCGGTACGCAGCATGGCCGCCATAAAAAACCTGGCCGTACCCGATATGGAAGATGAGTTAGGTTACGTGATGGATGCTGTGCGCGCTATTCGTCGTGAGTTGAATGGCAGTGTACCGCTGATTGGTTTCTCTGGTAGCCCGTGGACACTGGCTACCTATATGGTTGAGGGCGGAAGCACCAAAAACTTTTCCAAGGTGAAGCAGCTGATGTTTGCTGATCCTGAAGCTATGCATACCTTGTTGAATGTTCTGGCTGACTCCGTTACTCAGTATCTGAATGCACAGATTGCCGCAGGTGCGCAGTCGGTGATGATATTTGATACCTGGGGCGGTGTTTTGTCACCTCGTGACTACAAGGCATTCTCGTTGGCTTACATGGAAAAAATTGTCGCGGGTCTTACTCGGGAAGCCGACGGACGCAAAGTGCCGGTTACTTTATTTACCAAAAATGGTGGGCAATGGTTGGAAACTATGGCTGCCAGCGGTGCCGATGCGCTAGGAGTGGACTGGACCACAGATTTATCCGATGCCAGAGCTCGTGTTGGGGGGCAAGTCGCGCTGCAGGGGAATATGGACCCTAGCGTACTGTATGCTAAACCTCAAAGGATTGAACAAGAAGTACAAAGCATATTACAAAGCTATGGTTCAGGTACGGGGCATGTGTTCAATTTGGGGCATGGAATTCACCCGGAAGTTGACCCTGAACATGCAGGTGCTTTTATTGAGGCTATTCATAAATACAGCCCGGCATTTCACTCAAACGATTGAATTTGCGACTAAACCGCCAGAATACTCGTTAAGTGCACCGCCTTTAGGCGGTGTTTTGCGTAAAATAGCCCATGTTAAAACCGTTTTACAAAGAACCTAGAGGTAAGCATGGCGAAGCGTTCCTGGATTAACCCGATTACGATTGTTGTCATTGTCCTGATTGCGGCAGCTATATACCTGTTTGGGTTTCCGCCCGAATCGAAAGTCCAGGAAGGAAAGGAGCAATCGGTTCCGGTGAAAATCCAGACCGCTGAAATCAGTGAGTTCCGCGACACTATTGAAGCACTCGGCACCGCCATGGCCAATGAAACGGTTCGTATTACTACGCAAACGCAGGACGTTGTCGAAAAAATCTATTTTGAAAGCGGTGACTTAGTTGAACAGGGGCAACTTCTGGCAGAGCTCAATGCACGTACAGAAGTTGCGCGCGTGCAACAGTTAAAATTCAGCTTGGACGAAGCCAAACGCCAGTTGGACAGAATAACCGAACTACGTCGGGGGAACGCGGCCTCTCAGCAGCAATTTAATGAACAGGAAGTTCGTGTTAACGGGTTACAAGCCGATTTAGAAGTCGCAGAAGCTAATTTGCAGGAAATGAAAATCTATGCACCTTTTTCAGGGAGAGTCGGTATTCGTGAAATTAGTGCAGGCTCTCTGGTGAGTCCGGGGGATGTGTTTACGACCCTTGATGATATTAAGCCGATTAAAGTGGATTTTAGCGTTCCTGAACGTTACTTCGCCAGTATTGCTGTAGACCAGGAAGTGATTGCCCGCAGCCGTGCTTATCCTGGCGAACAGTTTGTCGGGCGTATTTCCAGTATTGATTCGCGCGTTGACCCCGTGACTCGTTCCGTGAAAGTGCGCGCTAAAATTGATAATGATGATGAGCGCCTGCGTCCGGGAATGCTTTTGCAAATTACCTTGCTACGCAGCATTGACGAAGCCTTATTATTGCCCGAAAAAGCCCTTATTCCGATTCAGAACAGACAATACGTATATGTGTTAACTCCGGATAATAGAGCTCGCCAAAAAGAAGTCACCATAGGTCGCCGTAAGCCCGGTATTGTAGAGATTACTGACGGTCTTAAGCCGGGAGAAAAAGTCATTATAGAAGGCATTGTTCGCCTTCGCGACGGTGTACCTGTTTCTGTGCAGGGAGGTTAAGTTATGTTGTTGTCTGACCTTTCTGTAAAACGTCCGGTTTTTGCAACCGTACTGAATATTCTGTTGGTGGTTTTCGGTATTGTGGCTTTTACCATGCTGCCGTTGCGCGAATACCCGGATATTGACCGGCCCATAGTGTCTATTAATACAGACTACCCCGGCGCCTCTGCCGAAGTGGTGGAAACTCAGGTCACACAGCTGGTCGAAGACCGCATTAGCGGTATAGAAGGCATTAAAAACATTAGTTCTAGCAGCCGCAACGGCCGCTCCAGTATTAGCATTGAGTTTAATCTGACCCGCGACATTGATGCAGCCTCAAATGATGTTCGTGAACGAGTGTCCCGGGTACTTGATAACCTGCCTGAAGAAGCCGACCCACCCGAAGTCTCAAAAGCTTCCAGCGATGAAAGCACCATTGTCTGGTATAACCTGCGCAGCGAGAGCATGTCGATTCTGGAGCTGACTGACTATGCGGAGCGGTACATCGTCGATCGTCTGTCAGTTGCCGACGGGGTTGCACGAGTTGTCATTGGTGGCGACCGACGCTATGCGATGCGTGTTTGGCTGGATCGTGATGCCATGGCGGCACGACAGGTGACGGTGACCGATATCGTCAGCCGTTTACGTGAAGAAAATGTTGAGCTTCCGGCGGGAGAAGTCGAGTCAACCGACAGGGAGTTCTCGGTTCGTATGGCACGCGCTTATTTGTCACCGGAAGACTTTAAAAATCTGGTGATAAGACAAGGTGACGATGGCTATTTAGTGCGTCTGGCGGAGGTTGCCCGGGTAGAACTGGGTGCAGAAGACGACAAAACCGACTTCCGTGGAAACGGCGTTAACATGGTTGGTGTCGGTGTCATTAAGCAGTCGAAAGGCAACACTCTGGACGTAGTGAAGAACGTTCACCGGGAAATGAAAAAAATTCAGCAAACATTGCCGGAAACCATGTATCTGGCACCCAGTTACGATTCATCGATATTCATTCAGGGTTCCGTTGATGAGGTTTACAACACGCTGGCCGTGGCGATGGCGCTGGTTATTGTGGTTATTTACCTGTTTTTAGGGAATATAAGGGCAACCATAGTGCCTGCGTTGACGGTACCTGTGGCTATTATTGCTTCCTATATGGTTTTGTTTGCTTTGGGCTTTTCCATCAACTTACTGACCCTGCTGGCGCTGGTACTGGCTATTGGTTTGGTGGTTGATGACTCCATTGTGGTTTTGGAAAACATATACCGCCGCATAGAGGAGGGAGAACCTCCTATCCTGGCCGCTTACCGCGGGGCCCGGGAGGTGGGCTTTGCGGTTATTGCGACGACCCTGGTACTGATTTCGGTATTTGTACCCCTGGCTTTCTTAGACGGGAATATCGGTAAGCTTTTTACTGAGTTTGCTCTTGCCATAGCCGCCGCAGTTGCTTTCTCGAGTATTGCCGCACTGACGTTAACACCAATGCTGAGCTCTAAAATACTCAGTAAAAAGGAACGTACCAGCAAATTCGGCCAGGCTTTTGATGCAACTTTCAATTGGCTGGAACACGGCTATCGACGTGTGCTTGAGAAAAGCGTGAAGCGTCCCATGATGGCGATAGTGCTTGTAGTGATGTCGGGCGTTGTCGCGTTCGGTTTATTCAGCTTTATTCCACAAGAATTCGCGCCACCTGAAGATAGGGGAACTTTCTACATTCAGGTGCGCAGTGCTGAAGGAGCGAGTTTTGAGTCCAGCTCCAGACATATGGACGAAATAGAGCAGATTCTTTTGCCTTACATTGATGAAGGCAAGATTGACCGCTTAATTGTTCGTGCGCCCGGTTGGGGCGGTAGTGCCGGTATCGCCATTGTTGGCGCTGTTCCTTTTGACGAGCGTGACTGGTCAAGTTTTGAGCTTATGGAAGAAATGCGCTCTCAATTGAACTCAGTTGTCGGCGTTCAGGCGTTCGCTTTTATGCGCAGTGGTATTAGCGGCGGAGGCGGCCGACCGGTCGAGTTCGTGCTGCAGGGGAACACCTATGAGCGCTTAGCGGAATTCAGAGACATTGTGATTGAAGAGGCATCGACAAATCCTGGGTTACAAAATCTCGACAGTGATTACAAGGAAACGCTGCCACAGTTACTGATTCAGGTCGATGAAGCGAGTGCTGCCGACCTGGGTGTTTCGGTGCAGGACATCGGTATTACCTTGCAGTCTGTGTTAGGTCAGAGACGAGTAACAACCTACCTTGATCGGGGCGAAGAGTATGACGTGATGCTGGAAGGCGAGAAAGCGGATTACCGTAGTCCCGGCGCTATCGATAATATCTATGTTCGCTCTCGCAAAAGTGATGAATTGATTCCGCTTTCTAACCTCGTAACCATCACTGAGCAGGCAACGTCAGCCCGGCTGAACCGTTACAACCGTATGCGCAGTGTCACCATTGAGGCGAATCTGGCTGAAGGCTATTCACTGGGTGAAGCCTTAAGTTACCTGGAAGGCGTGGTGCAGGAAAAACTGCCGGAAGACGTTTCGATTGATTATAAAGGTGAGTCTCAACTGTACAAAGAGAGTGGCAGTTCAATCGTCTTTGTTTTCGGGTTGGCATTGGTCATTACCTTCCTGGTTCTGGCTGCTCAGTTTGAAAGCTTTATTCACCCCTTGGTCATTATGCTGGCGGTGCCTATGGCGATAGTTGGGGCTTTACTGGCCCTGTATGTAGCCGGAATGAGCATTAATATATACAGTCAGATAGGTATTGTGATGCTTATAGGTCTGGCCGCGAAGAACGGTATTCTCATCGTTGAGTTTGCGAACCAGTTGCGTGACTCTGGTATGGAGTTCAAAGAGGCGGTGCTTAAGGCCGCACAGCAGCGTCTACGGCCTATTGTGATGACAGCCTTCACGACCTTAATGAGCGCCATGCCGTTGATTCTGGGCTCTGGTCCGGGGGCAGAAAGTCGTATGGTTATTGGTACGGTTATTTTTGCCGGAGTTGCCGTGTCAGCGTTTTTGACGTTATTTGTGATTCCTGCTCTGTATATTGCACTAGCGAAAAATACCAGCTCACCAATGGCTATTACACGTAAACTGGAATCTTTACAGGAAGAGTACCCGGACCATCATAGTTGATGGTCTGCGGCGTTATTTAAAGCATATTTAAAGTGCTAGTAGTGCAGAATAGGTTCGTTGCCGGCAGTGGTCAGGCCGGCAACAACGTTTTGCGCATAACTTGGGTGATTGGTAAATATACCGTCGACGGCCATTGCGTGCAGTTCTTCAATATCGTGTTGTCCATCCACAGTGTAGACATAAACTTGTAAGCCTCTGCGATGACCATCTGCCACCAGTTCCGGAGTGACAAAGTCGACAGCAAAGTGAGCAGAGAAAGCCTGTAGCTCCTCTGCGAACTGACAATAGCTCAATGGGCAACTGGCACTTAAAGCGCCAATTTTAATTTCAGGACGACGCTTTTTAAGACGTTGTAGCCAATGATGATTAAAAGACGAAACCAGCAATTGCTCGTGCTTAAAATTGGCGTTCTCCAGGGCGTAGTCAACATCCAGCAGGAGTTCTTTAGTGGGTACGTCGCCTTTGAGCTCGATGTTGACATGACAATATCCGTTAATATGGGCTAAAGCTTCACGCAGTGTGGGTATGGACTGCTGACCGAAGACTTTCAGGCGTCGAATTTGCTCTGCGGTCAAATCTTTTAACCTGCCCGGAGTGGCTGTCAGGCGTTCTAAATACCGGTCGTGAAAGACAAAACGCTCACCGTCAATGGCGTAAACATCCAGCTCTATGCCATGCACTCCGCTGTCCATTGCGCGCGAGAACGCGGCGAGCGTATTCTCCGGAGCCTCATAACTGGCTCCTCGGTGAGCCCATAAAATCAATCGTCGCTCTCTTTTATTTCTGCCATCACCTCACCCATGCGGGTCACTGACTGAGGTTTAAGTTCATCGTCAAACTCAATGGCGTCTTTAGCAAAGGTCAACACAACGGTTGAGCCCAGTTTAAAGTGCCCCATTTCCTCGCCCTTTTTAAGATGTATAGCACAGTGTCCCGAGGTTGGATATGACCAGCTTTGAATACGGCCGCCGGTAGGAGGCGTTATGGTACCGGACCATACAGTACCGATACTGGCAACGATTGTCGCACCAACCAATACCAATGACATGGGGCCAACTTCGGTATCAAAAATGGCAACTACGCGTTCATTTCGGGCAAAAAGGTTAGGGACATTAGCCGCCGTTAACGGGTTAACGGAGTACAAGTCACCAGGTACATAAATCATTTTTTTCAGCACGCCGTCGCAGGGCATATGAATGCGATGGTAGTCTTTTGGCGCTAAATAAATGGTCGCAAATTTACCGTCAACGAAAGGTTTCGCATCTTCTTCGTTGCCTCCCAGTAATTCCTGTAACGAATAATCGTGGCCTTTGGCCTGAAAAATACGTCCTTTTTCAATGTCGCCCAATTGGCTGACGGCACCATCGACCGGATGAGCCAGTTCGTTTTCGCTGGCTTCTAAGGGTCTGAGCTCAGGTTTTAAATGGCGGGTAAAAAACGCATTAAAGGTTTTATAAGCTTTTGGCGATTCTTCAATGGCTTCACTCATATCAATTTTATACTGCCGGATAAACCAACGGATAAACAGCTGAGTAAACCATCCGGCACGCGCTGCAGCAAACTTTCCCATTAAGCGGGAAATCAAATGCTTAGGCATGACATGCTGGAAGAAAATTTTGACTTTATCGGTCTTAGCCACAGTTATTTACCTCGAATTGCCCGACTGGGCTTTTGTGTTTTCATAGTCTCAATAATGCGATGATAATTAGAAAGACGCCAGTCATGCAATTGATTGTTGCTGACAGCTTCCTGTAATGCACAACCCGGGTCGTCTGCGTGTTTGCAGTCACGGAATTTACAGCCACCTAAATAGTCGCGAAAATCCACATAGCAACGAGCGATTCGCTCGGGTTCCAGATGCCACAATGAAAATTCCCGAATCCCGGGGGAGTCAATCAATGCGCCGCCTTGCTTTAAGTCATACCAAGTCGCGACTGTGGTTGTGTGCTGGCCTAATCCTGAATTATCGGACACTAAATTTGTTTCTGCGTTCACGTCAGGTAGCAGTTGATTGACCAACGAGGATTTGCCCACTCCCGACTGTCCAACCACAATAGAAATACTGTCTTTCAGCATATCCTGCAAGGTATCGAGACCATCCTGAGTCGCGCTGCTGACGTTAAGGACTTTATAGCCAATGCTCTCGTAGTCTTCTAAGCGCTGCTGGATATGGTTGCGCTCATCTTCGTCTATTTCCGGCAGTAAGTCGGCTTTATTCAGGACAATAATCGGCTCTATACCAATGTCTTCGCAGGCGACTAAGTAGCGATCGATAATCGGGGAGGAGAAGCTTGGCAATACGCTCGAGATAATAAAGATTTGATCAATATTAGCGGCAACCGGTTTAAGACCGTCGTAGTAGTCGGGGCGTGAAAGCAAGCTGTCACGTTCCTGAACGGCAACCACCACACCCTGCATTCCTTGTTGCTCAACCGACGATCTGGACCATAAAACGCTGTCGCCGCACACCAGGCTGCTGATGACTCGGCGAATATGGCAGCGATAGGTATTTCCCTGCTCGTCACGGATATCGGCATGTTGGCCAAAGCGGCTTATAACGCGACCGGGCTCCGGTGCATTAAGCTGGCTGTTGGTCCACTCTATATCGGTATTTTTCAGTCGTTTTTTCTGATTGACTGATACTTGCCGTTGCTGACCTTTGTTAAGACGTCTGCGTTTTACCAAGCCCGTTAACCTGTTGTCGTGCTAGAAATGACGCTATCATACAACAAATTGTATTGAGAGAGCAGGGTAATGACCGAGGACAATAAGAAACAACGCTTAATTTGGATTGACCTTGAAATGACAGGACTGGAGCCTGATGAACATCACATTATTGAAGTGGCTACTATAGTCACCGATGCCCAGTTAAACACTCTGGCCGAAGGGCCTGTCATTGCGGTTCATCAGCCACAAAAGTACCTGGACAGAATGGATGACTGGAATGTGAAAACGCACACCGGCTCCGGTCTGGTTGAGCGGGTAAAGCAAAGTCAGCACGACGAGCGAAAAGCGGCTGCAGAGACCATTGAGTTTTTAAAGCAGTACATTGATGCCGGCGTATCGCCAATGTGCGGTAATAGTATCTGTCAGGATCGCCGTTTTCTGGCAAAGCATATGCCTGAGCTGGAAGCCTTTTTCCACTACCGGAATTTAGACGTCAGCACGTTAAAAGAGCTGGCTAAACGCTGGAACCCGGAAGTTGCCAATAGCTTTAAAAAGTCAGGAGCGCATGAGGCTTTAGCGGATATTCGGGAGTCTATTGGTGAACTGAAACATTACCGGGAAAACTTTTTACGACTTTAATCGGTACTAGAATTTATTGCTCAACCAGGCTGGAAGAAATATGAAACCAAATGAAATGTCGAAAGCAAAAAGTGTAGGCGATAAAGTCGTACTGGTTCTGACAATGGGGTTTATTATCCTGTTTTTGGGCTTGTCACTTTGGAATATTGAGCTTACGGCAGCTTCCATAGAAACGGGATTCGCCTGGACGGCCAAATACTTTGGTTCGTTCTTTCAGACTTTGCTAATACTCACATTTTTCATAGCCTTAGGTATTGCGCTTAGTCGTTATGGAAAAGCCAGAATTGGAGCAAGGTCTACACCTGAAATTAGCACTTTCCGATGGCTTTCAATGATTCTTTGTACCTTGCTTGCAGGCGGCGGTGTTTTTTTCGCGGCGGGAGAGCCTGTCTATCACTTTCTGGTGACTCCACCTGTTAGCCCTGCGGAAGCCGGCACACAAAATGCGATTGCACCAGCTTTGGCTCAAAGCTTTATGCATTGGGGGTTTTTAGCATGGGCGGTTTTAGGGTCACTCTCTGCAATTGTGTTGTCCTACTCCCATTATGTTAAAGGCAAGCCCTTGCAACCCCGAACCTTGCTTTACCCTGTTTTTGGTGAAAGAGCACTGAAAGGCGTTTTCGGGAGTGTTATAGACTCATGCTGTGTCATTGCCGTTGTTGCAGGCACTGTAGGACCAATTGGCTTTTTAGCGACGCAAGTGAGCTTCGGGCTGAGTGAGCTGTTCGGCGCGACAGATGGCTTTGCGTTGCAGCTTGTTATTCTTTTGTGCCTGGCTGCAATTTACATGATTTCCGCACTTACGGGGCTACACAAGGGAATTCAGTTTCTTAGCCGAATGAACGTATTTCTGGCTATAGCCATAGCTGCTGTTATCGTAATATTCGGACCAACGCTATTTTTGGCCAATAGCTACTTGCAGGGAATGGGGCAGTATATTGGTTCATTTTTCGAAATGGCAACAATGACGACGAATACCGCACCCGACTGGTGGATGAAATGGTGGACAGTCTTCTTTTTTGCCTGGTTTATTGGTTACACGCCGTTGATGGCTGTATTTGTGGCGCGAATCTCTCAGGGCCGAACGATTAGACAAATGGTTTTATCAGTAGCGGTTATTGCGCCGATTGCGACAACACTTTGGTTTACCTTGCTCGGTGGTTCAGGCATTTTCTATCAGCTTGAAGGCGTGTTCGACTTAACGGAGCCTTTGACCAACTTTCAGTTTGATGTAGCGACGTTGACCGTGGCACAGGCATTACCTGGCGGTAAGCTAATGGCTACGGCTATTTTGCTGTTAACAACAATATTTGTAGCAACTACTGGTGATTCTATGAGTTACTCTATTGCTATGGTTGGCGCCGGCCATGATGAACCTCAGCCTTGGGTTCGTGTTTTTTGGGGTGGGGCTATGGCGGTTATGGCGGCCGTTTTACTGTATATGGGAGCTGGGCAAATTAGTGTCCTACAGCAGTTTATTGTTATTACGGCATTGCCGGTGTCGTTAGTAATATTGCCCACTTTGTGGACCGGGCCTCAGACTGCGAAAGCTATGTATGAGGAACAGTCCCAGGGAACATCTGACTAAATGTTCTACAAATAGAGATGTTTTTCCGAAAAAATATTGACGAATGCGGCGTAATGGGTAGAATACACGCCGCACTGACGAAGCGGGAATAGCTCAGCTGGTAGAGCACAACCTTGCCAAGGTTGGGGTCGCGAGTTCGAATCTCGTTTCCCGCTCCAACGTCAGTCTTTCCACCAGAAGTAGCAATACGCGGGAATAGCTCAGCTGGTAGAGCACAACCTTGCCAAGGTTGGGGTCGCGAGTTCGAATCTCGTTTCCCGCTCCAAGTTTTAATCGCTAGTACGTTTCAATTGAATTTAATACGCACCAGCGACTAGATGTTCTGAACCTTCGTTTACTAACTCTTCTTCGAACTGTCCACAAACATAGCGATAGCACCATCACCCGTAATATTACAGGCGGTACCAAAGCTGTCTTGTGCCATATACAGGGCTATCATTAAGGCAACTGCGGTTTCGCCGAAGCCCAGCATGGAACCTAACAGGCCAACTGCCGACATAACGGCACCGCCAGGTACCCCGGGTGCGGCTAACATGACAATACCTAACATTAAAATAAACGGCAGCATGGTAAAGAAGCCGGGAATGGCCAGTGAACTGTGCAGTACCATAACCGCGACCGCACAACTGACAATGGTAATGGTGGAGCCGGCTAAGTGAACGGTGGCGCAAAGTGGCACGGTAAAGTTGGCTACGTCGTTATCGACTTTGTTTTTACGCACGCTTTGCAGGGTAACCGGAATAGTGGCTGCGCTGGACATAGTACCTAGTGCAGTAAAATACGCCGGTAGCATATTTTTGATTAAAAACAGTGGTGAACGACCGGTTTTTATACCCGCCATAATGTACATGGAGGTAATGTAAATCCAGTGCAGGGCAACGGCGAGTATCAGTATTACACCAAAGGTTTTCAGGGTGTCAAATACTGTACCTGCAACAGCCATTTCAGCAAAGATACCGGCAATATACAGCGGTAGTAATGGAATAATAACTTTAACCAGTAGCAGTTCGATAATGTCACGGCCTTGATCCGACAACTTTTTCAAACTTTCTGCTTTGGTACTGGCAATGCCCAGCCCGAAGATAAAGGCTAAAACCAGTGCTGACATCACTTCCATTAGTGGTGGAACCGACAGCTCAATAAATGGTTCGATAGTGGCTTTGGCTTCGGTAGAAACGCTCTGAGCATCGGTGGTAAGCCAGGGCACGACAATGCTGGCAGCAAAAAACGCAACAATACCTGCAATAACGGTAGAGGCATAAGCAATACCTAAGGTTTTCCCCAGCATTTTTCCGGAGTTGCTCGGTAAGCTGGCAATACCGCTGGTAATGAAGAACAAAATAAGCAATGGGATGGTAAAGAATAACAGCTGACCGAACAGAGCTTTAAAAGTCAACAATACCTGACTGACCCACTCCGGCATGTATAATCCAATGAGAATGCCGGCGACTATACCCGCCACAAGCTTAAGAACTAATCCCATAATATTCGACTCTTTTTATGAATGTTTTACGAATGGAGGCGTGTTGTTGCAGGCCTTATTTACAGGCGTTAACCAATTAGAGTAAACCTTTTAAATGCGCAACAACACTACGGCCTAAAGCGCTGAGATTATACCCGCCTTCGAGCGTAGATACGATACGACCGTCACAATGTTTGTCGGCAATTTCTTTCAGCTTAACGCTTATCCAGTGATAGTCTTCTTCTTTCAGTAAGAACTGCGACATATCGTCTTCGGCGTGACCATCGAAGCCTGCTGAAATAAGTATGAGTTGTGGTGCAAAGTCATCTAACGCCTGAAACCACTGTTGGCTAACGGCTTCTTGCCATTGTGGGCCTTTGCATCCTGCGGGTAAGGGAACATTGTGGATATTGTCTGCGCTGGTGTCCTCCCCGGTAAATGGGTAGAACGCCTGCTGAAAAGAAGAACAAAATAAAATGCGTTCGTCGTTTTGAACAATGTCTTCTGTTCCGTTACCGTGATGTACGTCAAAGTCGACAATGGCAACGCGTTCAAGCCCGTGCGTTTCCAGAGCATGATAAGCGGCAATAGCAACATTATTAAACAGGCAGAAGCCCATCGCTTTATCGCGAGTGGCGTGGTGTCCGGGAGGCCGAACGGCGCAAAAAGCTTGTTTATTGTAGGTGGTCAGCACATCATCCACCGCGTTGATGGTGGCTCCGGCAGCCTTCAGGGCGGCGCTTTTACTGCCTGCGGTTACTAAGGTGTCCGGATCAATCCACTCGTGGTCGTACTCCGGAATTTGCGCGAAAACAAAGTCGACATGCTCTTTGGTGTGAGCTCTATAAATAGCCTCCAGAGGCGCGTCGGAGGCGTCTTTTCTGACCAGCACAAAGTCCATTCCGGAGCGAATCAGTTGATCGTTAATGGCCGCTATGCGCGCCGGGCACTCCGGGTGTTGTTCATCAGGAATATGATCCAGGCAATCTGAGTGACTAAAAACAACGATAGACATAGCTAGTCTGCGTCCTCGTTCAGCTCGAGTTTCAGCAGCACTTCTCCGGGCTCTTCACTGGGTAAGCGCTTAAAGCCTCCGCGCTCGAACACGCTGAGCATGGGCTTATTAGCTGCCAGAACATAGGCCTGCATACTGTCCAGCTTGCGCTCTTTGGCAATGCGGATCATTTCATCCAGTAACATCCCCGCCATGCCGCGTCCCTGGTACTTCTCACGGGTAACAAAAGCCACTTCACAGCTATTTTGAGACTCAATGAAGTAGTAACGTCCTACGGCCTGAATTTGAACCGCTGAGCCCTTTTGCCGAACAATACACAGGGCCAGGTCTTTGGACTGATCAACGCTGACCAAATTACAGGATTTTTCCCGGGTCATGTTGGTGGGGACTGCGTTGTATCGTAGCTGCAGAGTTTCTTTGGTATGAGAATAGAAAAACTCCTGCAATCGTCGTTCATCTGATGGATACAGCGGTCTTAAGTCAAAAGACTCGTTATTAATTTTTAGCTTTTTAAAGCCGATGTCACCAAGTTCAGGCACATCGACAGGCGTTTGTTGCTGGTAGTTGGGCACCCAGTAATGTTTGCGTACTTCCTGCAACAGGTGGCTACGGAATTTAGGGTGGGCAACCCGAATCAGCTCTAATGCGCGTTCGCGGATACTTTTTCCGCGCAGCGACGCCACTCCAAACTCAGTTACGACATAGTGCACGTGCCCTCGTGTGGTGACCACTCCGGCTCCTTCACGAATAAAAGGCACAATCCGTGACACCTTACCGTCTTCGGTAGTCGATGGCAGAGCTATTACAGGCTTACCACCTTTACTTAAAGACGCGCCACGACTGAAGTCAACTTGCCCGCCAATACCACTGTAAAACTGATGTCCTATGGAGTCGGAAACAATCTGTCCGGTTAAGTCCACTTCAATGGCGCTGTTAATAGCCACGAGTTTGTCGTTACGGGCGACATTGGCTGGCGAGTTAACGTACTCGCTGGGGTAAAAGCCAACGTGGGGGTTGTGATCAACAAAGTCATACAACGCTTTAGAACCCATACAGAAGCTGGTGACGATTTTGTTTGGGTGAAAGGTTTTTTTACGGTTGTTGATAACCCCTTTGAGCATAAGGTGCATGACATCGTCAGTGATAAGCTCACTGTGAATGCCAAGATCTTTATGATTGCTCAGGTAACGCAGTGCCGCCGCGCAAATAGTGCCTACGCCAATTTGCAGAGTCGCGCCATTTTCAACCAGCAACGCAATGTACTGGCCTATACGTTCGATGATTTTATTGTTTTCCAGGCTTGGCGGTGGCAGCTCCGGTAGTGGCGCCGCATGTTCCCAAAAATGGTTAATCTGATTCGTGTGCAAAAATGACTGACCATAGGTAACCGGCATATTCGGGTTAACCTGAGCTATTACTGTATTGGCAGACTTAGCTGCCGCCGCAACCACATCAACCGACACGCCCATAGAATGGTAGCCGTACTTGTCGGCGGGGCTGACCATAATTAAGGCCGCATCCAGCGGCAGAATTCCGTTACTGAACAAATTCGGAATATCGGAAATAAAGCTGGGGGTGTAATCTGCGCGTCCTTCGTTAACTGCCGTTCGTACCGTATCGCCCCCAATAAAAAAGGTATTTACCTTAAAGAGTTGCTGATACTGCGGGCCTGCCCACTTGTTATCGGACAGCGTCATTAACTGCACAATTTCAATATCGTGCAGGTTTTTCGCATTTTCTATCAGGTCATCAATAAGAGCCGTAGGCACCGCCGCGTGGGAGCCTATAAAGATCCTCTGCCCCGATTTCAGTATCTTTGACCAATCTAATTTTGTCGTTGTCATACTGCTGTTTTACCTTAGTGATTAGCTTTGTGCAATCATTCAAATTGAGATAAACTTGGTCGTTAATTAATCATTGAACGGACTCGCTGCCATGAATAATAAAAACAAGAAATGGGTTCACTATTGCTTAGCCGCTTCAGCGTTTTATCTGTTGGTAAGTTTTGGGTCCGTATCAGCTCAGCCTTCGGCAGAAAATATTAACGGTGTTCCGGTTAATATGGCCATGGAGGAGCAGTTGGATGATTATCTTAATTCCCTGGGTGAAGATGAAGACTCCAAAGCCATTTTGTTTAATGTGCTGGAGAATATGTCAGCGAAAACGGCCATAGCGACCCGGGCCAGAGCTAAAAGTTACGAAGTTTCCTGGTATTACTATGAAAGTGAAACAGAGTTAGCCTTTGAAAAGCTGGATGAACTGTTAGCACTTGCCAGAGAAAGTGAAATTGCTGATGTAAAAGCCGAAGCTCAGGCGACTCGAGTTGAGATACTTCAAATGGAAGGTAAATACGGCGAAGCGTTTTTGCTGCTCAACGATGTTGAAATTCCCCTTTCAAACTCACGTATGCCACGGGTTCGTTATTACGGTCATAACCTCATTTCGAGAGTCTATGCTGACTGGAACCGTTACGATGATGCCTTGCGCCACTTGCTGCTGGCTCAGGATGCAGTGAACGAAACAAACAACGAAAGAACGCCCATCCGTCAACAATATTTGGACTACTCAATCGCGATTATTCAGTCTGAGTTGAAAAACTGGGAAGGGTCGCTAAAAACAATTAATAAGGCAATTCAAAGCGCTAAGAAAAACGAGCTGGAATACGACTTGCCTGATTTTTATCTGCATAAGTCTTACGTTGAAGCTGGAATGGGTGATCGCGACTCCTCTCTGGATTCACTTAAAAAAGCGTATGACGCTGCGATTAAAGACAATCGTACGTATTTACTACCCGTTATTCTCAATAATTATGGCGACCACTACATGTATGAAGAACAGTGGGAAGAAGCTCGCAGCCATTTACGAGAAGCCCTGGAGCTGGCCGAAGAAGTCGAAGATATCTGGATGGCACAGACTATCTATTTTAATTTGGGTTTTATTGATGTGCATCAGGGGAATACCGAGGCGGGCTTTAAAGAAATGCGTGAAGCGGTTGAGTTTTACCGTGAAGAAGGCATAAAGACAGAGGTTGAAGGCTTACTTGGTGAGCTTGCCGAAGCCTATGAGTTTGCCGGACAACATCAGAATCAGGCTGAAACTCTGAAGCAACAAATGGAACTGATGGAGGAGCTTTACCAGAGTGACCAGCAGCAGAACCTGGCTAATTTGCAGCAGCTTTATGAAAGCAAAGACAAAGAGCAGCAAATAGAGTTGCTGGAACGCCAAAATCACTTAAAAGAACAAGTACTGAAAATTAACAAACAACGCAATATGATTTGGTTGCTGTTGGGGATCTTTGCCGTATCCTCAGTTGTCTGTGTGTTTTTTATGTACCGTAAAGCACAGAAAGCGAATTTACGCTTAAAAGCGGCGAACAGCATGTTGGCTGATCAGTCGTTAAAAGACCCGCTTACAGGCTTGTGGAATCGGCGTGCACTACAAAAAGAAATGGATGAGCGCAAGAAACATGGCGAGCGTCGTGATGCCGCTACTCAGTCGGATGGCTTGATTCTGCTTGACCTCGACTTTTTCAAACGCATAAACGATCAATTCGGGCATGCGGCGGGGGATGAAGTGTTAGCGGAGGTTAGCCGACGTCTGCAGATGATATGCCGAGACAGCGACAAGCTGATACGCTGGGGCGGGGAAGAGTTTCTCTTTCTGGTTCGCAACGTCGATGATGAGAACTTAAAAGAACTGAGTGAGCGAATACTGAATGAGCTGGCTAATAAGCCTGTTAGGTTTGAAGGTTATGAAATTCGAGTGACAACCACTATTGGTTTTATTCGCTTACCTTTCTCGGGTGTTTCAGAGAAACAAATGGATTGGGAAAAAGTACTTCAGGTTGCTGATATGGCATTATATATGGGCAAAGCACACGGGCGTAACCGTGCTTGTGGGGTTACTCAATTGCATGTGTCGTATGAAGAAGCCCAGGCAATACTCGAAACTGATTTATCTGAGGCATTAAGTAATAAATGGATCTCTATGGAAACCATAGAGGGTCCTGAAGCGCCTCAAGAGCCATTATGAAGCTCTCTCAGTTTGGTCCTGGCGCACTGGTCGCTGCGGCTTTTATTGGTCCGGGTACCGTTGTTACGGCATCGTTGGCTGGTGCTGATTATGGCTATGCCTTGTTATGGGCATTAGTTTTCTCTGTTTTCGCTTGTCTTATCTTGCAAGAAATGTCCGCTCGTATTGGTTTAGTAACGCAGGCCGGATTGGGCGAAAATATCCGAAATAACCTGACCTCTGGCTGGCTGCGGTGCTTAGCTCTTTTGCTTATTTTCAGTGCGATAGCCATTGGCAATAGCGTTTACCAAGGCGGAAACTTGTCCGGAGCGAGTTTAGGGGCTTACGAACTACTGGGGCCTGTGCCATTAGTTGATAAATGGTTAAGCAATGCTTGGGCGGTGGTTATTGGTGTTGTGGCTTTCCTTGTGCTTTGGTCAGGCAATGCTCGAGTTATTGAAAAGTCGCTAATCGCCATGGTGCTCCTCATGAGTGTCGCATTTTTAGGTACGTTCTTTTTGACTGATGCTGACTGGGCTGACGTATTTAACGGTATTTTCGTGCCCAGTATGCCTTCGGGCGCGACGCTTACCGTGGTTGCGCTCATTGGCACAACAGTTGTGCCTTATAATATCTTTCTTCATGCCTCCAGTATTTCTAAAAAGTGGCAGTCAACCAGTGATTTGCCGGCTGTTCGCCGAGATCTATTTGTGTCAATTCCGTTGGGTGGCTTAATATCAATGGCAATTGTGGCGACTGCCGCATCGGCATTTTTTGGCCATCAAATTACAATCTCCAGTGCTGCCGACTTAGCCGTCTCTTTAGAGCCCCTGTTTGGTGATGCCGCAACTTATTTAATGGCAATTGGTCTGTTTGCTGCAGGGATCTCCTCAGCAACAACGGCTCCTTTAGCAAGTGCCTACGCACTAAATGGTATTATGGGGTGGTCAGTGAATTTGAAGAGCCGCGCCTTTAGAGCTGTATGGTTGACTATTTTGGTGTTGGGCGTAGCTATTTCCAGTCTTGGTATAGAGCCTGTCACCGTTATTTGGTTTGCGCAGGTAGCTAATGGGGTTTTGCTGCCTGTTATTGTGGGCTTTTTATGGTGGTTGAGCTGCGGAAATTTGTTGGGTCAGAATCGCAATTCTTGGTGGCAAAACTTGTTAGCTGCAATGGTCTTCATTATTTCAGTTGCATTGAGTGCTAGAAGTTTAGGCTCAGCGTTTGGAGCTTTTTAGCTCTCTAAAATAAGAAGAAGGCAGTGTCCATGCTGCCTATAGCGATGAAACGAGTTACTCGCTTGCTGCACCAACGAATTCGAGTTCTATCGGCTCACTTGATGCTTCAATGGTAATATTCTCAGTTAAGAAAAACTCTATGTCATCATCTGCTTCCGGGTTATCCGAATCATTACAAGTTAAAGCAGCGGTGTAGTCGCCGGTCGCAATGAAACCCATAGCGAAGTCATAGGTATCAACCCCGTCAAAATAGACCGCTGTACTCGCGTACGGCTCATTCTCTTCGTTACCGCCGTTGTCGGCTAACGCTGAAGCTTCTAAGTCGCTGCCTTCATAAAGGTAAACGTAAGCAACCGGTTGTGACTCATCGTCAGGCGCGACAGTGCAGGTTTCATTAAACAGCAGAGCTCCTTCTGCTACCGAGCCTTTCAAGTGGCCAACTGCAGAGTTATCGACTAAGCGAACGCCTCGAGGCTTCAGAATATAGTGGCTTTGACCTACCGGATTTGTCATTGAGTTGCGTAAGTCAAACTCGACGGTAAAGTTAAGGTTGCCACCGGCATCGGCAATAAAGCCATCCAATTTAAGTTCATTAGAAGGAACCTGAATGCTCACCTTCTCGGCCTCGCCGTCACTATTTGTGTCGGTCATAACGTATGACCCGTCGGCCATAACCAACCTCAGTTGACCGTATTGTCCGGCTTCTATTTCAGCATCTTCGAGAAACATCATGGACTCGTTGCCAGTGAACTCTAATAGATTAATACCTATGGTGTTAGTTATGGGCTGGCCTTCCTCATTAGTACAAAGATCATTTTCTTCAGGAACCTCGATATCTTCACCAACGGTGAAAGTCCGCGGAGAGCTGCCATTTCCTCTAAGCTCAATGGCATTAAAGCAAGCGACAACAGATTCAGCATTGTCGACCGGTGCGTCACTGATACCTAAAGAAAACTGAGCGAGATCGTTAGTGTCGTTACTATTTGATCCTCCGCATGCAGCCAGACTTAATGTAGCGGCGACCAGCGTTGTTAACATTAACTTATTCATAGTGCTCTTCCTTTTACTCGTGAAACACTTTGAAACAAAGTGACATATTTGATTACGTGAGGCTAATGTATAGATGCTGTGACAATTTGTTAAAAGGCATTTTACAGAAATTTTCATTGACAAAATTCTGAGTTAGCTCTATATCGTCTTTGTCGTACACAACGACAGGCTTTTGTTCGGTTTTTAGTCTGTAGGAAGGGCTTACCCATGACCAAGATGACCCGTGAATTACTGTTAAAGAAACCGTTTAACGATTTCCGCAACTACCCTTATGGCTTTTCACGCTCCGGCGACTTTTCAATTCGTGAAAGCGATGCATTGACTCATTATGGTTGTTTGATTACAGCTATGTTGAACGGTGAGTTTAAGCCGACGTTAAAAGAGGACATTGAATTACTGGCTGCGTGCAAAGGTGAGCAAGCTCCGGTAAGTACTGTAGAAAAAGTTTGGGCGAAGTATCAGGCGCGAATTCACCGGCCTAAGGTTGCCAGCATGTATGGTCGGGGGAAATTTGCTGATGATACCTTCAGTTCAGCCTCGGACACGGAAGACGATCTTATTGTTGAGGACTGATTTGGCGTAAACGTCTGGGTTTCTGGCGGTGGCACATGTAGCAACGGCTACCGTCAGATTGTTTCGCTTCTTTTTTTGCTTCACTGGCCAGCAGTGCGACATCGTGATGCGATAAACACTCCGAAGGATCGGGCTGGACAACCCCTATAGCAAGGCCCAGTAAAGGATAGAAAACCGGCGTGCCGTTTCGGGACAGCGCTTTTATTCCGCCTAAATTAATGTGCTCCTGATGATAAAAGCGGATGATATCCTGCTCAAAATCCCTGATAATTTTATTACACTGTTGTTCGGCTTGTTCTTTATCTGTGTCTTTGAAAATGGCGACAAAGTCGTCCCCGCCAATGTGACCAATGAAATGACCATGTCTGAATAGTTGCTTTTGCAGAATCTGTGCCAGCCATTTAATAATTTGATCGCCTTGTTCGTACCCATAAATGTCGTTGTAGGGCTTAAAATGGTTCAGATCGAAATAGGCTACGTGAAATGGGCGCGCGCGGGAAAGTTGTTCCTCAATAATCTGGTTAATGGCCACGTTACCCGGCAGTTGGGTCAAGGGGTTCGCATGGCGTGCATTGTTAACTTTTAATTCGGTTATTCTGCGCAGTAGGTTTTTAATGGATGCCACACCGTAGTAAACATCGTTTTTAGTTACAATAATGTGCTGATAGATATCGACTTCGTCGTTATCGGTAATAAGCTGGCTTACGTCTTCCAGCGACGTTTGCCAGTCAACGGAAAGAGGGTGTTCGTCCATTATGTAAGAAACCGGTTTGTTAGCATAAAGTGCATGCCCGTAAGAACCGGAAAAGAACTCCATAATTTTTTCTCTGCGAATAATTCCGGCGACTTTCTTCTCATGAATAACGGGCAGGGAAGATAAAGTTTTGTCCTGTGTAAAGGTATCAAGTACCTCAGATGAACGCGTACGAGCTGATACGCAATGAATGGTGTCGACCACACTGGCGATAGTACTTTGGTAGTTTAATGCAACATGATGATGTGGCAGCAGCAGTGAGGACGGAACCTCCAGCACCGGATAAGGTGCGGGTCTGCCAAGCAGGAACCCCTGACAATAATTAATTCCCATAGCCTGCAGTTGCTCAAGCTCATCTGGGGTTTCAATGCCTTCCACTATCACTTTTGTGCGCAGACTGGTGGCCAGCGATAAGATACTTTGTACAAATTCCCTTTCTACAGAGGACGTTTCAATAGAATGAATAAAGTATCGATCAATTTTCACATAATCAGGACGTAATTCTGACCAGAGTTTCAACCCTGAGTAACCGGCTCCTAAGTCATCAATTGCTATCATAAACCCCAGCTTCTGATAATGAATAATGGCGTGTTTTAGGTTCTCAGTATCTTCAATTGGGTAGCGCTCTGAAATTTCGATAACGATTTGCTCCGGCGCTATGCCGAATTGCTGAGACAAGCGCAGCGTTGAGCCATGAGGGTGGCTGTCGTCCTGCAAAACGTTAGGGTTTACGTTAAGAAAAAGTTTTCCCTGCATCGCGTTTTTTTGAAACGCTTCCATTGCTGCAGATCGGCAGGCCAGCTCCAGTTCAGATAGCAACTGTACCTGGCTGGCGAGAGAAAACAGGCGATCCGGGAATTCAAGCGGGTGGCCTTTAGGCCCGCGAATAAGAGCTTCGTGGCCAATAACAATTCCGCGGGAAGTGTCTATAACGGGCTGGAATAGAGGATAGAGCTGCTTTTTCTGAATAAGACTTAAGAGTTCTTTAGTTAACTCAGACCCTGACATGGAACCTCCTGTTACAGCACGACATAAAAGCTTAGTTTTATTTTATGACAGTGCTATGACAGGAGGTAAGTATTTAGCCCTCGCGCTTTATAGCGCGGTGAGCAATATCGGTACGGTAATAGACGTTATTCCAGCTTACTTGATCAACCAGTTGATACGCGAGTTTTTGTGCTTCTGTAACAGTGTCACCCAAAGCCGTACAACACAAAACTCGACCACCACTGGTAACCACTTCACCATTATCCATTTTAGTCCCGGCGTGGAATACTTTCTGGTTCTCAGGTGCGTGATCCGGCAAACCGTGAATGACGTCACCTTTTGCATAGCTTTCAGGGTATCCACCCGCGGCCATAACCACGCCAACTGCGGCGCGCTCGTCGAAGTCGATAGGCGCTTGGTTGAGCTTACCATCAATTGCCTGCTGGCAAAGTTCTACCAGGTCAGACTTCAGACGCATCATAATGGGCTGAGTTTCCGGGTCACCAAAGCGACAGTTGTACTCCAGTACTTTGGAGGTGCCGTCTTCGGCTATCATTAAGCCTGCGTACAGAAAGCCTTTATAAGGCGCACCTTCTGCAGCCATTCCGTCTACTGTGGGCTTAATAACATGACGCATAACCCAGTCGTGGATGGCAGGAGAAACCACTGGAGCCGGCGAGTAAGCGCCCATACCACCAGTATTTGGACCGTTGTCACCGTTGTCGCGAGCCTTATGGTCCTGGCTTGAGGCAAAAGGTATGGCATGTTTACCGTCAACCATAACAATGAAAGACGCTTCTTCGCCACGTAAAAATTCTTCGATAACCACGCGGTGACCGGCATCGCCAAAACGGTTACCGGCCAGCATGTCGTCAATAGCGGCATCTGCTTGTTCCTGACTTTCGGCAATAATAACGCCTTTGCCAGCGGCCAGTCCGTCTGCCTTAATGACAATAGGAAGACCTTTTTCAGCGACATAAGCTTTAGCGGGCTCAACCTCGGTAAAGTTTTGGTAGTCGGCGGTGGGTATGTTGTGACGCTGTAAAAAGTCCTTACTGAAGGCTTTAGAGCCCTCTAACTGCGCGGCCTTTGCCGTTGGGCCAAAGGCCGCGAGTCCGGCTTCGTTAAAGCGGTCCACAATACCGGCAACTAATGGCGCTTCCGGCCCGACGATAGTCAGCTCTATACCTTCCTTTTTGGCAAAGTTAAGAAGACCGTCGATATCTTCGGCACCAATGGCAACATTTGTCAGGTTTGGCTCACGCTCTGTACCTGCATTACCGGGTGCAACATAAACACAGTCAACTTGGTTTGATTGTGCTGCTTTCCACGCCAGAGCGTGTTCACGGCCTCCGCCGCCAACGACCAATACTTTCATAAGGTTAGTTGTATCCTGTTAGTCTGTAACGGGTTTTTGAAATTTTAAAGTGAAGCGATCACTTTCACCAATGGCTTCATATATTTCTTTGTCTTCATCACCCAGAGCAAGGGTTGGCGGTAAAGTCCAGACGCCTTTAGAGTGATCGGCTGTATCTTTCGGGTTTGCGTTAATTTCACTGCTGGCGACAAACTCAAAACCGGCTTGTTCGGCTAAGTCTATAACCCAGCTTTCTTTCACATAACCTGAGTCTTTAAAAGCTTCTGCATCTGCTGACTCGGGCAAGCGGTGATCAACGATACCCAGCATGCCGTTAGGCTTTAATGTTTGATGAAAATGACGGAAAGCTTGCAGCACGCCTTCTTCACCTTCCTGCATGTACCAGTTATGCAGGTTACGGAAGGTTAATATACGATCCGCACTTCTGGGTGGCGCTATATCGGTATCTTCACCTGGCGAGAATTCGGTTAATTCGACGTTCCCGTAAATCGGGTTCGTGGTGAGTTTTTCTTTAAAGTTTTCCAGTGAACGCTGGTAATAGTCACTGTCTGAATTTTCCGGGAAGTGAGCTGCGTATAGCTGCCCCTCGTCGGCAAGGTAAGGTGCCAGTATTTCAGTGTACCAACCGCCGCCCGGCCAAATTTCGACGACCGTCATGCTTGGCTCTAATTCAAAGAACTCTAAAGTTTCTTTGGGATGACGAAATTCGTCACGAGCCTGATACTTGTCAGTACGTGATTCATGGTCAACAGCGGCTTGCAAAGAGTCGGCTTCAGGAGCCGGCGAACAGGCGCCAAGGACGCTTGCTAGTGCAATGGCGGAAACAGAAGTTATTATTTTTTTCATACTATCACCTGTAGAGTTGAGAACTAGCCTATAAGACTAGCCCCCAAACGTTACTGACGCAATGCTGCAATTATCAGCAAAGGTGCTTAGTGACGGAAATGTCTCATGCCGGTAAAGACCATCGCAATACCGTGTTCATTGGCAGCAGCAATGATCTCTTCGTCGCGGATAGAACCGCCTGGCTGAATAATAGCGGTTATACCTGCTTCAGCTGCGGCGTCAATGCCATCGCGGAACGGAAAGAAAGCATCCGACGCCATGACCGAACCCGGTACGCTGAGGTTCTCGTCCGCGGCTTTAATTCCTGCAATTTTGGCACTGTAAACCCGGCTCATCTGGCCTGCACCAACACCTATGGTCATGCCGTCTTTGGCATAAACAATGGCATTAGACTTAACAAACTTAGCGACTTTCCAGCAGAACAATAAGTCGGTCATTTGGGCTTCGGTTGGCTGTTTTTCGGTGACGACTTTCAGGTTGTCCTGAATGAAATCCTGGTTATCGGTGTTTTGTACCAGTAAGCCGCCGTTGACGCGCTTGTAGTCCAGTTGTTCAACAGAGTCCGACCACTCACCACATTCCAGTAAGCGAACGTTCTTTTTGCCGGCAACAGCTGCCTTGGCGCTTTCACTGACGCTTGGAGCGATAATAACTTCCACAAACTGACGCTCAACAATAGCGGTTGCGGTTGCTTCATCCAGCTCGCGGTTAAAAGCAATAATGCCACCAAATGCGGAGGTTGGGTCGGTTTTAAAGGCGCGGTCATATGCGTCGGTAATAGATTCACCTATTGCAACACCGCAAGGGTTTGCGTGTTTAACAATAACGCACGCTGGTTCAACAAAGCTCTTTACGCACTCAAGTGCCGCGTCTGTGTCGGCAATATTGTTAAAAGACAACGCCTTGCCCTGAATTTGAGTGGCGCTGGAAACGGTCCCTTTTGGTGCATTGCGCTCAGTATAAAATGCCGCCGACTGATGCGAGTTTTCGCCGTAGCGTAAGTCCTGCTTTTTCGATACCTGCAGGTTCAACGTACGCGCAAAGTCGTTTTCGCTAAGCTGCTTACCAAGGTAGTTGGCAATCATGCCGTCGTACTGAGCTGTGTGTTCGAATGCCGCAACCGCCAGATCAAACCGAGTGCTGTGACTGACGCCACCCTGCTCTTCAAGTTCAGCAAGCACGCGTTGGTAGTCGTTGGCATTGACAACAATGGTCACGTCTTTGTGGTTTTTAGCAGCCGCACGAACCATAGTCGGACCGCCAATATCGATATTCTCAATAGCGTCTTCGAGAGAACAGCCTTCTTTAGCAACCGTTTCAGCGAAGGGGTACAGGTTCACTACAACCATATCGATAGGCGCAATATTTTGCTCCTGCATAACATTTTGGTCGACGTCGCGGCGGCCTAAAATACCACCATGAACCTTAGGGTGCAGTGTCTTTACCCGTCCGCCCATAATCTCTTCCTGGCCGGTATGTTCAGAGACATCAATAACGGCAATGCCTGAGTCACGAAGCAGTTTGGCTGTACCGCCTGTAGAGAGAATTTCAATGTTCTTTTTAGCCAAAGCTTGAGCGAATTCAACAATACCGGTTTTATCAGAAACACTGATTAAAGCGCGTTGGATTGGACGGGTTTCCATTGTTTTGCCTTTCTATACTGAGTTAACTTACGGGAAGGTTAATAAAAAAAGGGCGCCAAAAGGCGCCCAAAAAACGTCTTAATTCATGCCGTATTTTTTCAGCTTCTTGCGTAAAGTGCCGCGGTTAATGCCTAACATGGTTGCGGCGCGGGTTTGATTACCCCGGGTGTAAGTCATGACTTCTTCAAGTAACGGTGCTTCTACTTCAGATAGCACTAACTCGTAAAGTTCTTCAGGATCCTGACCATCAAGCTGACGCAGAAAACTGTTCAATGCTTGTTTTACGGAATCACGCAGTGGCTTTGGCTGTGCGTTATTGCCGATAGTGGTTAGGGGAGATACGTTCTCACGACTAGGGTTTTGATCAAACATAATGCGCTTATCTCTTCTCTACAGTGACAAAATAATCTTCAAGTGCCTTAAGTTGCTTGCTGGCATCCTCAAGACGATTAAATGTTTGCCTGAATTCATCATTGCTGGCTTTTTCTTTTAAATACCAACCAACGTGTTTCCGGGCGATTCTGACACCCTGGTAACTGCCGTAAAATTCGTGCAGTTTGCCAACGTGATGAATAACGGTCTCAGCCACTTCGGTTAAGGACGGCGGGCTTAGCTCCTGTCCTGTTTCAAGAAAATGAGCAATTTCCCGAAACAGCCAGGGGTTACCCTGCGCGCCGCGACCAATCATAATGGCGTCGGCCCCGGTGTGCTTTAAAACCTGTTGAGCCTGCAATGGTGTACGGATATCGCCGTTAGCCACTACCGGGATAGAAACGGCGCTCTTAATTGCCTTTATGGTGTCGTATTCGGCAATGCCTTTGTACATACAGGCACGAGTACGACCATGAATGGCAAGAGACTGAATACCGCAACGTTCTGCCAGCTGCGCTATATCAATACCGTTTCTGTGTTCAGGATCCCAACCAGTTCTGGTTTTCAGCGTTACCGGAACGTCAACAGCTGCAACCACAGCTGTTAATATCTTTTCTACTAACTCGGGGTGCTGCATAAGCGCCGAGCCAGCCATTTTCTTGTTTACCTTTTTCGCCGGGCAGCCCATATTAACGTCAATAATCTGCGCACCCATGCTCACATTCACGCGCGCAGCCTCAGCCATTAACGCCGGTTCGGAGCCCGCTATCTGCACAGCACGAATGCCTAGCTCTCCCGAATGATCCATGCGTTGCCTGGATTTATCGGTCTGCCATACTTTGGGGTTACTGGACAGCATCTCTGATACTGTAAGCCCAGCCCCCGTGCTGTAACACAGCTGACGGAACGGCTGATCAGTAACTCCAGCCATGGGAGCTAATATGACCTGATTGTCGAGTTGATATGGACCAATCCGCATCGGTTAAAAACTACTCAGCGAAAGGGTGAGGAATTTTAGGGAATTTGCGCAATAAAGAAAAGGCTATTTATTACGCAATTTGAGTCTTTTTTTCATTTTTCACTATTGACAAAGCGTACGCTTGTTAAGCAATACGAGTGCCACTGAGCATTGCCCAGTCGCCGTCTATAGTCGGGGTATCGAATTGAATGTGCGGTTGGTAAGCCTCAATAACCCCCTCTATTTGCCGTTCCAGTATACCGGATAAAATCAGTTGTCCTCCGGGGGCGACAAAAGCCAGTATGGTATCAGCGAGTTCTCGTAAAGGGCCGGCAAGGACATTGGCTAGCACCAGGTCAACCTGCGTTTCAGGTTGCTGGCTGGGCAGATAAAGGCTAAATTTATCCCCCACCTTATTACGCTTAGCGTTATCTTTCGTCGCAATCAGCGCTTGTTGGTCAATATCAATGCCAACAACGTGCTCAGCGTCAAACAATAACGCGGCAATGCCTAATATCCCTGAACCACAACCGAAATCCACCACGGTTTTTCCGGTTGGTGGGTTGGCGTCTATCCAGCGCAGACACATAGCGGTTGTTGGGTGTGTTCCGGTACCAAAAGCCATGCCGGGGTCGAGCAAAATATTAACCGCTTCAGGTTTTGGTATCTCCCGCCAGCTGGGGCAAATCCATAAGTTCTCGCCAAACTGAATCGGATGAAAATTATCCATCCATTCGCGTTCCCAGTCTTTGTCTTCCAGTGCATCGACTTTGTACTGCAAGTCGCTGCCGAAAATGTTGGACTGTTTCAGGTTAGCAATAGTGGCTTTGATGTCCGCGTCGGCATCAAATAAGCCGGTGGCCAGAGTGTGTTCCCACAATATAACGTCGCCGGGGCGAGGCTCAAAAATGGGCGTGTCGGCGCCGTCGCGGTAAGTTACCGCCTGAGCGCCGTTTGCCATGAGCATGTCACCTACTTGGGGCGCATGCTCTTCACTACAGGAAAGTGTGAGTTGTATCCAGGGCATTAATTAATGCCCGCCTATGCCGAGTTTTTTCTCAAGGTAGTGAATATTGGTGCCACCGTGCTGGAAGTTTTCATCTGCCATAATCGACTTTTGCAGAGGAATATTGGTTTTAATGTCTTCGATGATCAACTCATTTAAGGCATTACGCATACGGGCAATAGCAATATCACGGTTTTCGCCATAAGTAATCAGCTTACCTATCATTGAGTCATAGTTAGGCGGTACTTTGTAATCTGCATAAACGTGTGAGTCCCAACGTACACCAAAGCCACCAGGAGAGTGGAAACGGGTAATAGTGCCCGGCGAAGGTGTAAAAGTGTCCGGGTCTTCGGCGTTAATCCGGCATTCAATTGCATGACCACGAATGACAACGTCTTCCTGGCTGACCGAAAGCTGACGACCGGCTGCAATGCGCAGCTGCTCTTTAATCAAGTCGATACCTGTGACCATTTCCGTAACCGGATGCTCAACCTGAATACGGGTGTTCATTTCTATGAAGTAGAATTCGCCATTTTCGTACAAGAACTCAAATGTACCAGCACCGCGGTAGCCCAGCTCTACACAAGCTTTTGCACAACGTTCACCAATAAATTTGCGCATCTCAGGGGTAATACCCGGCGCAGGTGCCTCTTCAACCACTTTCTGGTGACGGCGCTGCATCGAGCAGTCACGTTCACCTAAATGAATGGCATTGCCTTGTCCATCGGCCAGAACCTGAATTTCCACATGGCGAGGGTTTTCAAGGAATTTTTCCATATAAACAACAGGGTTGCCGAAGGCTGCGCGAGCTTCGTTCTGAGTCATAGTGATAGAGCTGAGTAATTCGCTCTCCTCGCGTACAACCCGCATACCACGGCCACCACCGCCGCCTGCTGCTTTAATGATAATTGGGTAACCAATGCGCTTGGCAAGTTTCTTATTACGCTCGTCGTCGTCATCCAGAGGGCCATCTGACCCCGGCACGCAAGGAACACCGGTTTTCTTCATTGCTTTTATAGCTGACACTTTGTCGCCCATAAGACGGATAAGATCCGGTGTTGGTCCGACAAAAATGAAGCCAGACTGCTCAACTTGCTCAGCAAAATCGGCGTTTTCGGCCAGAAAGCCGTAACCCGGGTGAATAGCTGCTGCATCCGTAATTTCAGCCGCGCTGATAATACGGGGAATGTTCAGGTAGCTCTCGTTCGCTGGCGCTTTACCTATGCAAATTGCTTCGTCTGCAAGTAAAACGTGTTTAAGGTTTCTATCAACCGTTGAATGAACTGCCACTGTTTTAATGCCGAGCTCTTTACAGGCTCGCAGTATGCGCAGTGCAATTTCGCCACGGTTGGCAATGACCACTTTATCTAACATGACAAATACCTGCGGTTACTTTATTCGATGATAAACAGTGGTTGATCAAATTCAACCGGCTCTTCGTTATCTACTAAAATCTGTTTAACGACACCGGATTTGTCTGCTTCAATCTGGTTCATCATTTTCATGGCTTCAATAATGCACAGTGTTTCGCCGGCATTAACGCGCGAGCCAACAGTAACGAAAGGTTTTGCATCAGGCGATGGCGCTTCGTAGAAGGTTCCGACCATAGGCGAGCGAACAACGTGGCCGCTAATTTCTTCACTGGCTGGTTCAGCCGCCGGTTGGTTTGCCGGAGCAGATTGTGGGGCTTGTTGAGGCGCTTGCTGCGGTTGTGGCGCGTATTGCATAGGTGCAGGCTGCGCACTGTAACGATTAATCCGAACTGACTCTTCGCCCTCAGTAATTTCCAGTTCTGCTACGCCAGATTCTTCAACGAGCTCGATCAGTTTCTTAATTTTTCGGATATCCATGCTAACGTCTACCTTTAGTTATCTGTGTTGTTCAATGTAGTTAAAGCTGCTTGTAAAGCGTATTCATAACCACGGGCGCCAAGCCCGCAGATAACGCCGTCGGCCACGTCCGCTAAATACGAATGGTGGCGGAAGCTCTCACGGCGATAAATATTAGAAAGGTGTACTTCAATGAAAGGGATTTTCACAGCCAATAACGCATCGCGTAAGGCCACACTGGTGTGTGCGTAGGCTGCCGGGTTAATCACAATATAATCGACAGAGTCTTTGGCGGCTTGCTGAATCCAGTCAATTAACTGGTGTTCAGCATTGGACTGACGGAAATCTAATGCTGTTGCGTGTTGTTTAGCAATGACCCCCAGCGAATCAGCGATATCATCTAGGCTTTGCTTACCATAAAGCTCTGGTTCACGCTGCCCCAGTAAATTGAGATTCGGGCCATTGAGCACTAATATTTTAAAACGTTCTGCCATTGTGCCGCCATTTGCTGTGAAGTTACGAAAACTATTAAAAGTGACCACAACTTTCAGTTTGGGTTCCTATAACAACAGTATTATAGGGAAAAAAAGCAAGATTGCAGCACTTTACTGGTCTTATCAGCGCATTTAGGCACAAGTTTACTCGGAAACTATCTTTTCCAGATGCTTTTTGAAATCTTCAGCGTTCATATAACCAGTAACCCGGTATTCAGGGCGTTCGTTGCCTTCCGGGTCAAAGAACAGAATAGTGGGCAGGCCCAGCACCTTGTAGCGACTCAGAACTTCTACGTCTTGCGCATTATTGCGGGTAACATCGGCCTGAATGAGTTTAAACTCCTGAAACTGCGCCTGAACCTGTTCATTTGAAAAGGTGTACTGATCGAATTCTTTGCAGGCCACGCACCAGTCAGCATAAAGGTCTAGCATTACCCAGCGGTCACTCTCTGCTATTTGTTGCTGTACGTCGCTTACATTACTAACAACAGTAAAAAGGCCGTGACTTTTTTGTTCCAATTGCGCTTTATTCACCTGCCAGTAACTTCCTGTGGTAGCCGCCGCTGCCAGAAGTACAATAGTGATAACTTTTGTGGTGATGCGAAGCGGCTGGCTTATCGAAACAGCCAGAGATACGGCGGCAAGAATAAAGTAAAAAATCCATAGCCACATGCTGATACTGGTCGGAATAAGGCGCTCAATTAAGAATAAGGTAACCGCCAATAACAGCCAACCGAAGAACTGCTTAACCACGTTCATCCACGCGCCGGCTTTGGGCAGAAGCTTGCCGCCACTTAAGCCGAATAAAATAAGCGGCACGCCCATCCCCAGGCTTAATGCGTAAAGAATAGCGGCGCCGCTTACCATATCGCCCGATTGCGCAATAAAGAGTAACGCTCCTGATAAGGGGGCTGTGGTACACGGCGATGCGACCAGGCCGGAAATAGCGCCGATAGTAAAGACGCCAACGACATTGCCACCGCTTTGTTGGCCGCTAAAGCTTTGCAGTTTCGACTGCCAGCTAATAGGAAGTTGTAGCGTATAAGCCCCGAACATACTTAAAGCAAAAAGGGCGAACAATACAGCCAGAACAATTAACACCACCGGATGCTGAAAATAAGCCTGATACTGCATACCCGCCGACGCCACAACCAGACCTAATAAAGAATAGGTAATGGCCATACCCTGAACGTATATAAAGGAAAGCCAAAGTGTGTTTTTCCAGTTACGTTCACGGTTGCCCAGCACAACGCCGGATAAAATGGGGTACATAGGAAACACGCAGGGGGTAAAAGCTAAACCAATACCCAAAGCAAAAAAGAGTAACAATGTAATGATTAAATGTTGTTCACCTATACCGAACAGGCTGCTGTCGGTGTTTGGCGGTGCGGTGGTGGAGCCTGAGCCAGTCTCACTAATACTGGAGAGTTTGATCTGCTTTTCAGTGGGCGGGTAACATAAACCCGCATCTGCACAGCCCTGATACTGAACGGTAATGGTGTTGCCGGAAAAGTCCGGATTAAGTGTAAAAGACCACTCAACGTAGTCGCGATACACAATCGATTCACCAAAAAACTCATCGCTGTGAGACTCGCCTTGCGGGAGTTCAGGTTCTGCTGCTAACGCATTTTCGGGAACCACCTTAAAACGGTGTTGATACAAATAGTACTCGGGAGCGACAACCCAACTGACAGTCACTCTGTTGCCGTTAACTTCGCTGTCGAAATCGAAAGCCTGATCTACCGACAAAAACTGATTGTTCTGCTGAAATGGATTCGACTGCACACTATGTGCTGGCGCAACGACGGCAAAAACCAGGGTTAAGGCTGCGAGACATGTGATGAATCTTTGTATCATTTAACTGAGTCCTGTATCCACGTCAGATAATCGGGTAAGCCATCTTCAATATTGATGCTTATTAATTCTGGGGAATCGTAAGGGTGAATCGCACTGATGGTACTTTTTATGTCACTGAAACGTTCCGCAGTCGATTTTATCAGCAAAAGCCATTCCTGGTCTTCATACAATTCGTCCTGCCACGAATACATGGAGGTTATATTCGGCACTATATTGACGCAGGCCACGAGTTTTTTTTCGAGCAAAGAACGAGCCAGTTGTTTAGCCGAGTCCTGACTGTCTGTGGTACATAAAATTAATTGTGGTTGCTGTGTCATAAAACCTCCCTATAGCGCCTGTCAGTTTTGCAAATTAGCATAAAAATTTTTGTGCTTCCCCCTTGATAACAAAAATTCCTCCCCCATTTAATGAGCACGATGATTTTTACACGCCCCTTAGGGGTATTAACCACTAACAACAATAGGTTGAGGAGTTATCAACAATGAAACTTCGTCCTTTACACGATCGAGTCATTATTAAACGCACCGAAGTCGAAGCAAAATCGGCTGGCGGAATTGTTCTGACTGGTTCTGCGGCAGAAAAATCTACTCGCGGCGAAATCGTAGCAGTAGGCAAAGGCCGCATTCTGGATAACGGTGAGGTACGTGCACTAGATGTAAAAGCTGGTGACAAAGTGCTGTTCAATGAAGGTTACGGTGTTAAAACCGAGAAAATTGACGGTGAAGAGTACTTAATCATGAGCGAAAGCGACATTCTGGCTGTTGAAGAATAAGACGTCAGAAACGCTTACTAGCACAACCGACTAAACGAATTTAAGAGGAAAGCAAAAATGGCAGCTAAAGAAGTCAAGTTTGGTAACACAGCGCGTCAACAAATGCTGAAAGGCGTTAATATTCTTGCTGATTCAGTAAAAGTGACTCTGGGTCCAAAAGGTCGCAACGTTGTATTAGACAAATCATTCGGTTCGCCAGTTATTACTAAAGACGGTGTTTCTGTTGCGAAAGAAATCGAGCTGGAAGACAAGTTCGAGAACATGGGCGCGCAGATGGTTAAAGAAGTCGCGTCTAAAGCAAATGACGAAGCAGGTGACGGTACAACAACTGCAACCGTTCTGGCTCAAGCTATTGTTAACGAAGGCTTGAAGTCAGTCGCCGCAGGCATGAACCCAATGGATCTTAAACGCGGTATCGACAAAGCGGTTATCGCTGCAGTTGAAGAGCTGAAGAAAATTTCTCAGCCTTGTGCCGACAGCAAAGCAATCGCTCAGGTAGCGACTATTTCTGCAAACGCTGATCACACTATTGGTGAAATCATTGCTCAGGCTATGGACAAAGTCGGTCAGGAAGGTGTTATCACCGTTGAAGAAGGTCAGGCACTGACTGACGAGCTGGACGTTGTTGAAGGTATGCAGTTCGACCGTGGTTACTTGTCTCCTTACTTCATTAACAATCAGGAAAGCGGTTCGGTTGAATTAGACAACCCGTTCATTCTTCTGATTGATAAGAAAATCTCTAATATCCGCGAGTTACTGCCGGTATTAGAAGGTGTGTCTAAAGCCGGTAAACCTCTGCTGATCATTGCTGAAGACGTTGAAGGCGAAGCGCTGGCAACTCTGGTTGTGAACAACATGCGTGGCATCGTTAAAGTTGCAGCGGTTAAAGCACCAGGCTTTGGTGACCGTCGTAAAGCGATGCTGCAGGACATTGCTGTTCTGACTGGCGGTACTGTGGTTTCTGAAGAAATTGGTATGGAGCTGGAAAAAACTCAGCTGGAAGACTTAGGTACAGCGAAGCGCGTTGTGATTACTAAAGACAATACTACTGTTGTTGGCGGTAATGGCGACGATACCGCTATCGACGGTCGCGTTAACCAAATCAAGCAGCAGATGGAAGACACGACGTCTGACTACGACCGTGAAAAACTGCAAGAGCGTCTGGCTAAGTTAGCTGGCGGTGTTGCGGTAATTAAAGTCGGCGCTGCTACTGAAATGGAAATGAAAGAGAAAAAAGCACGCGTGGAAGATGCGTTGCATGCAACTCGTGCAGCTGTTGAAGAAGGCGTGGTGCCTGGTGGTGGTGTTGCTCTGGTTCGCGCGGCAAGCCAACTGGCAGAACTGCGTGGTGATAACGAAGAGCAGAACGTTGGTATTCGTTTAGCCCTGCGTGCGATGGAAGCACCGTTGCGTCAAATCGCAATGAACGCTGGCGCTGAAGGGTCAGTGGTTGCTAACAATGTTCGTGGTGGCGAAGGTAACTATGGTTACAACGCTGGTAACGACACCTACGGCGATATGCTGGAAATGGGTATTCTGGATCCAACCAAAGTCACCCGTTCGGCGCTTCAGTTCGCCGCATCTGTTGGCGCACTGATGATCACGACCGAAGCAATGATTGCTGATATTCCACAAGATGACAACGCAGGCGGTATGCCAGGCGGCGACATGGGTGGAATGGGCGGTATGGGCGGCATGATGTAAGCCTCCTAACGCACTTTTGAAGAAGGGAGCCTTGATGGCTCCCTTTTTTTATGGAATTTTTTTCATTATTTGTGTTCTAACATCAAGATGACATCCTTGGCGATTGTATGGGAGGAAGATAGCATGCGTGTTCAAGGTATAGTAGGAACGGCTTTATTAGCCTTTAGCTTTACAGCATTAGCTGGTACGGCTGAGGTTTCTTGGAAAGATGTTGATAGTTACACAGATATTCATCCAGCTAGCGGTTCAAGAGAGGATTATGAACAAAAGATCATGGATAAACTGACCGAGCATTTTCAGGAGTTGGCGGCAAAGCTTCCGGAAGATCAGAAGTTGGAAATTACCGTGACGGATGTTGATTTAACCGGTCGACTGGAGCCGACATTTGGGCGTTCGAGCTCAAATTACGTGCGCATTGTTCGGGAAATTGATTTCCCGCGAATGGAGTTTGATTATCGCTTAGCTGATAAGTCGGGTGAGGCTATAAAAGAAGGCCAGGCTCACGTAAAAAACATGAGATTCAATTACGACAGCCTGGCATCACGGGTGCGTCGAAACGACTTATATTTTGAAGAAGAAATGTTAACTCACTGGTTTGAAGAAACGCTTATTAGCCAGCCTGACGAATAGCTTTAAGACGAGCAAGAGTTTCGGTCATTAACTGTAATTGTTGTACCAGTAACTGCAGCTGCTGCTCGTTTTCTTTGTCCTGCTGCCATTTTTCAAAGTTGGCAGCAATTTCATTAAGGTAGGGCTGAAAACGGTTACCCGTGCTTTCAAAGACAGTTTGCTCAGCGAAAACGCCCTGGAACTTGGCTTTGCCTTGTTGACGCAGGTCATCAAGGTACTGGTCTGCATCAATAACTTGACGATACAGTTGCTGAAGATGATCCTGCAGTTTGCTTTCTACACTTTCCAGGTTATCGCTCATAGTTTTTCCTCTGTTAATGTATTAGTGCCGTCCGGCATGATAGCGGTTTTACTGAGCTCGCCAGCTTCCTCTCTAACAAGACGAGGAACCAGAAACCCAGGTAATTCATGAGTCATTTTTTGCCACAAGGCTTGCGCTTTCTCGTCGCTAACCGCGAAATGGCTCGCGCCCTCAACTTTGTCCAGCTGATGCAAATAGTAAGGCATAACCCGGGCACTAAATAACGTTTCACTAAGCTCGGTAAGCGCGGCTAAATTATCATTTACTCCGCTAAGTAAAACGCTCTGGTTCAGTAAATGGATACCCGCCTGGTGCCAGTCATCGAGTGCTTCGGCTAACTCAGGAGAAATCTCATTTGCATGATTCGCGTGAAGCACCAGAACACTTTGCAAGCGGCTGTTGCTGAGCACTTCTTTAAGCTTATGCGTCAGGCGGGAGGGTATCACGACTGGCAGCCGGCTATGAATACGTAAACGGGTGAGTTGAGGCAATAATTCAAATTCGTTAATTAAACTCTTAAGCCGCTCGTCCTTCGCCATCAGAGGGTCGCCGCCGCTCAGAATCACCTCATTAATTTCCGGGTGTTGCCGGATGTACTCCAGTGTCTCCGTTAGCTGGCGTTTACTGAAGGTTAATTCATCGTAAGGAAAGTGACGCCGGAAGCAATAACGACAATTAACCGCACAGCCGCCTTGCAGTATCAACAATACTCGGCTTTTATACTTGTGCAGAAGTCCATTTACGGGGCCTTTCTGCTCTTGCAGGGGGTCGGTGCTGTAACCGGGAGCCGAATCAAATTCGTTGTGTAAAGGAAGAACCTGACGTAATAATGGGTCGTTACTGTCCTGTACTTTCATTTGTGCAACAAAAGGCCTTGGTACTCGCATAGCAAAAAGCTTACGAGCTTTGATATCGTCACTAAATAATGCGGGATCGAGTTTGAGTGCACGTAGCAGTTCCTCTGGCTGGGTATAGGCTTGTTTCAGCTCGAACTGCCAGTCAGGACGATCATTTATAGAGATAGGATACGCTGGCTCAGACACTACGCCTCCGCGACTGCTGCAAATACTCCATATTTTACCTGAAAAAAGTCGCTATTTGTTTTATTATTGCGCGCAAATGATCAGGCATTTACAAAGGAAAGTCTTGTTATGGCGAATTATAGTACGAGTGAATTTAAAGGTGGTTTGAAAATCATGCAGGACGGCGAGCCATGCTCGATCGTTGAAAATGAAATGGTTAAACCCGGTAAAGGTCAGGCTTTTAACCGAGTTAAAATTCGCAAATTAATCAGCGGGAAAGTTGTCGAAAAAACTTTCAAGTCGGGCGAATCCGTTGAAGGCGCTGATGTTATTGAGTTGGAACTGTCTTATCTTTATAACGATGGTGAGTTCTGGCACTTCATGAATAATGAAACCTTTGAGCAAGTTCCGGCAGACGCTAAAGCTGTTGCCGATGCTGAGAAATGGTTAGTCGAGCAGGATGTTTGTACTCTGACCCTATGGGAAGGGAAGCCGATTAATGTGCAGCCGCCAAACTTTGTTGAATTGGAAATTACTGAAACTGACCCCGGGCTTAAAGGTGATACCGCCGGTACTGGTGGAAAACCTGCCACGCTGAGTACAGGCGCGGTTGTTCGTGTTCCGTTATTCGTACAAATTGGTGAAGTGATCAAAGTTGATACTCGCTCGGGCGAATACGTTTCCCGCGTTCAAAAGTAAATAGATATGACGACCGACTGGCGGCCAGCAGCAGATTGGTCAGTGCTTGTTAAACGCGCTGATTGCATGCGGCAAGTCCGCCAGTTTTTTTATGAAAGAAAGGTCACCGAAGTCGATACGCATTTGTTGTCTCAGTTTGGAGTAACAGATTGCCACCTGAATAATCTCACCACGGAATTCAAGTACCCGCTGACTTCAGGAAATAGAACACTCTATTTGCAGACTTCTCCCGAATACGCAATGAAGCGAATTCTTGCAGCTTATGGAAAAGATATTTATCAATTGAGCCATGTGGTTCGCGACGACGAAATAGGACGTTTTCATAACCCTGAATTTACTTTACTTGAGTGGTATCGGGTGGGATACAACGACATTCAATTAATTGCAGAAGTTTCAGAACTGTTGACTGAAATGTGTGACGCTCCAGAAACGAAAGTCATCACTTACCAGCAGTGTTTTGTTGATTATCTGGGCGAAGACCCTTTGACGGCCTCCGGTGTTGAAAGCATCAGGCAGCAGCTTATTGAACAACCCGCTTTAATGGACTGGATGTCCAAAGAAGCCGACGAAAATACCATTCTTCAAGTCGCTTTTTCGGAATTAATAGAAGGGCAGTTTCCTGCGGAGATACCGGTTTGCATCACCGAGTTTCCAAAATCGCAAGCTGCTCTGGCCAAAATTGACCCGCATAATCCGCGTGTCTCCAGACGGTTCGAATTTTATTATCAGGGAGTGGAATTGGCCAATGGTTATAATGAACTGGCGGATCCAGCAGAGCAACGCCTGCGTTTTGACCAGGATAACCAACGACGCAAACAGCTTAATTTGCCCACACAACCCGAAGATACTCGCTTATTGGCGGCGTTAGAGTCAGGATTTCCCGCGTGTTCCGGCGTAGCACTAGGCTTCGATCGGCTGCTAATGATTGCCTGTGGGGCGAAATCAATAACCGAAGTGCTGCCTTTTTCTATCCAAACTGCTTAATTAGAATTACCAGAAAAAACAATTTTTTTCTGATCTCCCTTGGTTATTTTTTTCGTATGTTATAATATTACATCTTAGGTTCGCGCAGAAGGTAGTTTCTAGTATGTCAGCAGCATCTAAAAATTTAGATAAAGCAGGAATTTGGGTCACCACTCTGTGTGCGATTCATTGCTTATTGCTGCCTGTGATTCTGCCGTTGTTAGCTATGGCCGGCCTCGCTTTTATCGGCGAAGATTTTCTGGAAAATGCTATTTTAGGCCTGAGTGTCGTTATCGGACTTCTATCTCTTGTTAGCGGTGCCCGGAAGCACGGTAAATGGCATCTGTTGTCATTATTGCTGTTAGGTGCATTTATTTACTCCCAACGCGATATTCTAGGTCACTGGGGTGAACCTGTTATTATTTTATTTGGTGCTGGTCTTATTATTTATGCCCATGTCTCGAATCTTCGTCTAAACCGTAAGCTTAATTTTGCTCCAGTTGCTGAAGAGCCCGTTCAAGGTTAACTCTTCCTTTCCATAACAACGCCTGTTTCAATGTGGTCTGTATAGGGAAACTGATCAAACATTGCAGCTGCAGTCACTTTATGACTACTGGATAAATCATGAATGTTCTCTGTCAAAGTGTCTGGGTTACAGGAAATATAAATTATCCTTTGGTACTGAGACACCAGCTTCAGTGTGTCTTCATCTAAGCCTGCTCTGGGTGGATCAACTAATACGGTTTTACAATCAAAACTGTGAATGTCGGCATCAGCCGCTCGTTTAGATTCCAGTTCACCACTTAATGCTGCGCTAAACTCTTCGGCAGACATACGAACAACGGTGACATTTTCAATGTTGTTCAATTCTGCGTTTTCGCGAGCTGCCGCTACAGAACTTTTGCTAATTTCTGTAGCTAAAACGCGGTTAAAGTTTTCAGCCAGCGGTAAGGTAAAATTGCCGTTACCGCAATAGAGCTCAAGTAAGTCATGTGACTTTTTGCCAGCGTGACGTTTAGCCCAACTGATCATTTGCTGATTAATAATGGCATTTGGCTGAGTAAAACTGTTCTCGGTTTGTAGAGACAGATAGCTTTTCCCATCAACCTTAACTTCTTCCATGACGCTTTCTTTATATAACACGCGTTTTTGCTTACGAGCTCTTCCTATAACTTCAACCTTAGCTATAGCGCTCAGCGCCTCGCGAAGTTGAATAGCTTCCTGTTCCCATTGGTCATCTAAAGGACGATGGTAGAGTAAAGAGATAATGGCTTCGCCGGTGGTGGTCGTCAGGAAATCCACTTGAAACAGTTTTCTACGTAAAACCTCATTCGGCTTTAATAAACTAATAAGCTCTTTCATTAGTTCATTAATAAGCAGGCTCCCTGGTATGAATTCATCCATGCGGATTTTTTCACGCGTTTCAGGGTTAAACATAATGTAGTACAAGTCGTCACCTTCGTGCCAAACCCGAAACTCAGCACGCATCCGGTAATGACTGGCAGGCGATTCAAACACTTCCACATCATTAATGTGAAATGGACGAAACATCTCTCTAACCCGATCTGCCTTCTGTGCGAGTTGTTGTGGGTATTCAGATGTATCGATTCGTTTGTAAGTCATTATAAGGTTACGCCATATTTGCCAGTAATTAGTCAGGCTTCTATTTTACGCATCAATGCCTTTATCTGCCAACGCCCTTTATTCATGTTGGATCTGATCACATTTGCTGAAACTTTACGCAGTCAGTAAAAAAACAGTTAGAAAGGTGATAAAAGCGCTTGACGGGACGAGTTAAATCTCTAAAATGCGCTCCACGTTCAAGGCAGGCAACGAAGCCGCCGAAAACCTAAGTTTTCTAAAAAATCTTTTTTCAAAAAAGTATTGACGGAAAACACACGGTGTGTAGAATACGCACCTCTCGCAGCCAAGGTTGCTGAGAAACGCTCTTTAACAATTATATCAAGCCAAGCAAACTGTGTGGGCACTTGCAGAAGTTAAGCAAACAGAAATATTTGT